>CAWIGF010000003.1:0-681493 GCA_963835585.1 uncultured Candidatus Woesearchaeota archaeon | reverse complement strand
AGGAATGCTACAAGGCATAAATACTAACTTATGCAACAAAAATATCCAAATCAGATAATTTTTGGACTCACTCATTTAAACATTCAAACCAACATACTATAAGCGAAGGTCAGGTTTCCTGAGTAATTGCTCAGTTTTCTGACTTTACTTATTTAAAGTTTTAAAACAACAGAGAACAAAACAATGAACGAAGAACAAAACGAACCAGAATGGATAAAAATCCTGCTGAAACTGCATCAAGAGGCAACTAATGATACAAATACCTCTTGAAGAGAAGCTTGGATTATGGACATTGGAGCTTAAGAGGCTGTATGAATTGCAGCAAGCCATACAGAAGCAATACATCCCTTACAGCACAGCTTCTGAGAAGATTTGCAGGAATTTCAGCATAACAAAGCAGATGTTTTTCGAGACATTGTTCTTCCTTAAAGAAATGGGCTTTATTGAATTGTCATGCGGACATGGGATTAGGTTGAAGTATGAGATTAGGGACAATACGATTTATTATCAAAATGAGGCAAGAAATGTCGTCGCCTAAAATGATTGAATCACTCGTAATGAATTACAAGCTATTTAGACACACAGATTTTATTTGGGAACACACTTTCCTGCTACCGTTTCATTATTAATAATCCATTGACAACCGATTAATTGAGAATTACATGCTTCTTGACCTGTAGTTAAAGTACATATATTATTTTGGGTGTTGCTTTGTATAGCTTGAATGTTATTACAGCTTGTGAGTAAAAAAACACAAAATAACAGGATTAAAGCAAGCGATACTGATTTAATTGTTATTTTTCTACGCATGGTTCATACATATAATCGGTAAATATTTAAATCTTTCCTAATTACCTGTGCCAACATGAATGAATATATAGAAGACATTAAAGACACATTCCATTTGACATTTACAATAGGGATATTCTTTATTGTTGCATTACAAATATATTTTGAAGCCACTCAAACAACGGTCGATTATCAAACTTTGTTAAAGTGGTGTGGTTTAATAATTTTATATATTCTTGGTTATCTTGTTTTTATACTTACTAACGACTATGTAGACAAAAATAAAATTTTTTATTTGATAATTAAAACAATCTTGATAACAAATCTTGTATTTATTGGTGGTACACTGTTTATTTTGGTGTATGCAAAGTTAATGATTATTTTATTTGGCATTGGATTAACAACAATAGCATATGAAGCATTCCTTTGGTTTGTCGGAATAATTCTTCCAATGTTATTGGTACTTGTACCTTTTTTATTTTTTTATGTTATGAAAATGAATTATTTTGAAAATAAATAAACTCATTTTAAATAGAATATTCTTCAATCAAATTTCTTATTCTGAAGCAAATTATTAAATGATTACTGTCATGAAATAAAAATCCAAAGAAAGTATAATGATATAACCTAGTGACTTTCAAACCATCGGTTTAAGTTTCTCTTTAATCAATTCCAATATCTCATTATCTTTCATCAGTCTGTTCATAATATCATCTGCCTGTTTTCTTTCAACATCTGCTTTCAGTATTATTTCAGCTTCTTCCTTATCCAATGAAAACCCGCACACTTTGCAGTATTTATTTGTAGCTTCATTCACAACAAAACAGCGCATGCATTTCTTCGGCTCTAATAATCGTTGCCTCTGCTCTTTCTTAATCTCAATTCCATTCGCTCGCAAGATAACTTCGTCAGTATCTTTGCCAGACATGTGGATGTAAATCGAAGCCATCTTGCTCTGCTGTGTCCATCCAAAATACTGCTTCATGGATGCATCGCTCATTAATGTAGCTAATGCCGTTGCCCTTGAATGCCTGAACAAATGCGGATAAATACGCTTTTGTATTTCTGCCCTCTTCGCTGCTAATTTTATTATCGCCAGAATTCTTTCATAACACACTAATGAGTTTTCAGAAGTAACCCACAAGAAATTCTCAGAATTAGTATTGAATGGATGCTGATTAATCCATTGCTGAAGATATGGAGCACTAGAAATTATCAATATCTTTCTAGCCCCTGTTTTTCCTGCAACAGTTAATCTTGCGCCATGTTCTTCAAAAGAAACATGTTTTATTTTCATATTTCCGATTTCTGATATTCTGCAACCCGATTCAGCGAGGCATGAAATTAATGCCTTATCTCTCATAGTATCAGCATGCCTTATTATTGATTCAATTTCCTTCTCTGTCAAAAGTTCCTCGGGCAATTTATGTTTATTTGCCCCACAGCCAAGCACAATCCATTTAACCTCTTCTGGATACTCTTTCTTTCCTTGTGTTCCTCTGATGCACTTGAATAATTTCTTCACCAAAATCTTAAAACCCATTTTCGTTTGGAAACTTAAATTGGTTTCTTCTATATGGACTATGACTTTCATCAAATCATCTTTCGTTGCCTGAGAAAAAGGCTTTTTCAAAATTCTTCCAAGCTTTATGCAGTCCTGTAAATACCTTTCTGTCTTTGGGTAGCCTATTCCGTTAAGGACACAATAATCCTTGAATTTTAGGATTATTTCTTTGTTGTCTTCGCACATGTCTTCTCTTAGAACACGGTCTAATACCCTTTCAAGTCTTTTTTTGTAGTTATGTATCTCTTCCATGGTTTTGCTCCATAAGACGAGCTAGCCTATAAACCACGATAAGTTATGAACAAGAAAAGGACGCCGTGGCCCGGATTTGGACCGGGATATCCTTGCGGAAACAAGCTCTATGGTACTTTCCTTGGAAAGTTATTCCAGGCTAACGCCAAGCATCATTTCTGATGACCCGTTTGCGCAGTACCAGGTTGTGCCACCACGGCATTAAATAAACGCATTTTCGATTGCTTTTAAAGCTTTTCTAAACCTATTAATATAAACTCAGATTTAGGTGCAGAATGGCAGAATTAAATACAAAAGACAGCAAGTATTTGACGCAGATAAACTTGGCTTCTTTGGTTGATTTAAATTGGGAGATTATCGATCAAATGCAGGCAGAAGCAGATAATGTAAAAGTTACAGTTGACTATGGACCTGTCATTGATTTTTTAGAAAAATACGGATCAATTTGGGGCGAAAATAGTATTTCTTTTATCAGGCCCGAAACATTGCCTATTTTGGAAAAGCTGGAAGAATTGGTTGATTACAGAATTGAAGTTGGAGATGGTTCTCGTTATCTTGGCAGAGATGATTTTAATGTCACAGAAAAAAAGTACGTTAAAAAAGAAGAATTAAAGAAAACATTGGCAGAAATAAAATCTTCAAGGAGACCTTATTAAATAATTTTATTTTTTGCTTCTAATCACGGCAAGTGTCTCTTTGGCAATGTCTTGTTTATAAATCGTTTGGATAGTTATATAAATAATGTGTTTTTCGGGAGTTTCATGACAAATGTCGATATTTCCATTACGGATATTGGAGCAATTCTTTCTAATTTTGACGCATTTGCAGAGCTGGTTGACATGTCCTTGGAAGAGACCAATGTTAGCGAAGCAAGACCGAATCTTGAAAAACTTGCCGGTATTTTTTCTCAAGTCTCACCAGATCATGTTTATATCGCTGATCCTGATGTTGATGACGCAATAAGAGCGGCATTATTCCATTCAAGAGACACCAAAAAAATAAACTATGATGATTTGTGTGGTGGGCTGTATCTCGTTTCCGAGTCGATTCAATTAGATGAAATGCAAAGAGTCAACCGTTTCTTGTATGACTTGGGACTTGCAATATATGCCAATGCAGTGGTGGAAGAACCCAATTTCTACAGAACTTAAACCATTTCGATTTTTTATTTGTTAACACACACTGTCAAACCATTCTTTTTGTTGATTGCTTCTTTGACTCTATCGACAAGCGATTGCCTGTCTGATTCAGGTATTCTTTCCCTGAATTTGAATACATATTCGTCGGTGTTATCGATGTTGCTCAAGTACACGTCAGCCGGTTGGGATACCATCACGATCTCTGGGTTTACTGCAACAGCATCTTTGTGGAAAATCGCAGCATGTGTGCCTGCATTTGGGCATATCCCACAATCTCCATATAAAATAGACGTTCCTTCAGGAAACTTTGCCTCGAGAATGAGAGTTTTGGCGACTTCTCTTTCAGAAGTATTTTTGATTGTCGTCTTGTATTGCTCAGCCATGCACGCTAGATTTATGATGTATATTTAATGATTGCGAATCAAACCATTTCTATTTCTATGTTAAGCCCTTCCGGTATTGGGACTCTCATTACTAATCTCAAAGAACGCTCATCAACACCCAAGTCAATCAATCTTTTGTGTATCCTCATCTCATACCTTTCCCATGTGGACTTCCCGTTTCCGCATGGAGCCTTACGCGTGGTTATCTTTAGCTTCTTTGTCGGTAAAGGTATTGGCCCCCTCATTAAGACCCCTGTCTTGTTAGAAATATCTTTAATATATTCACAAACCTGGTTGATTTTTCCGATATCTGTGCTCGCTATCTTTATTCTCGCTGTCTGTGCCATATTCTTTCTCGGGTCTGTGGGCCATGGGGACTTTCTTCGTTCCCATGAGATTTTTAAAAATAAAAAATAAATTTATTCTGTTGTCTTTTTCACAAGATCAATGCATATTCCTGCCGCGACTGTTGCGCCGGAATCCCTGATCGCGAATCTTGCCATTTGTGGTATTGTTTTTTGGGTCTCGATGCACAATGGCTGGACTGGCTTGCATTTTATTACTGCAGCGTCCCCGTTCTTGATGAAGTCTGGGTTCTCCGCTACAACTTCTCCCGTTGCGGGATTAAGTTTCTTTACAAGCTGTGTGATCTGGCATGCAACCTGGGCCGTGTGTATGTGGAATACCGGTGTGTAACCTACTGTGATTACGCTTGGGTGATTCAACACGACAATCTGCGCCGTGAATTCAGTCGCTACTGTTGGAGGATTTGTTACATGTCCTAGTACATCTCCTCTTGCAACATCTTTCTTGTCAACTCCCCTTACGACGAAACCTACGTTGTCGCCTGGTTCAGCTGATTGAAGCGGTTCATGGTGCATCTCGATTGATTTGACTTCTCCTGATATTCCCTTTCCTTCTCGTCCAGGAACTATAATGACCTTGTCGTTTACTTTCATGATTCCTGTCTCGACCTTTCCTACTGGAACCGTTCCTATTCCTGCGATCTTGTAGACGTCCTGCAGAGGAAGTCGCAATGGCAGGTTAGTTGGTTTCAATGGTTCTTTCAACAAATCCATCGACTCAAGCAATGTTGGGCCCTTGTACCATGGCATGTTTGTCGATTTCTTTACTACATTATCGCCCTTCAATGCGGCGATTGGTATGAAATTAACGTCATCGACTTTCCATCCTGAAGCTTTAAGCAAAGCGGTGATGGATTTCTTTATCGCCTCGAATCTGTCCTGTGAATATCCCTGCATGTCCATCTTGTTGACAGCAACGATTAGCTGCCCGACACCGAGGATCTTTGTAAGTCGCGCGTGCTCGATTGTTTGTGGAGGAAGTTCCGTTACTCCTTCCGTTCCCTTTATTTCGTTAGCTCCGCAGACAAGAACTGCCGCGTCTGCCTGGGATGCTCCTGTGATCATGTTCTTGACGAAGTCCTTGTGCCCGGGCGCGTCAATTATCGTGAAGTAATATTTTGGAGTCTCGAATTTCTTATGGGATAAGTCGATTGTAACTCCCCTTTCCTGCTCTTCTTTGAGATTGTCCATTACGTAAGCGAATTCGAAGCCGACTTTACCGAGCTCTTTTGCCCTTTCCGTCAATTTCTTCATGTCTTGCTCAGAGACAACCCCTGAGTCGAACAATAGCCTACCGACTGTCGTGGATTTTCCATGGTCTACGTGACCGACGAATACTAGGTTTATGTGTGGTTTTCCTTTAGCCATTTTGATTACTCCTCCGATATAAACGGGATAATTTTTGTCTTTGATGTTTGTATTTAAAGCTTTCGCTTGGGTTTTTTAAATACAATACAGGTTTTCACCACTTATGGCCATTTATAAGGATTTCTGGCCGAAACAAGATATTTGCCAAAATTTTGACATTATTGTGATTTTGGGTGAAGAAAAACAGACAGATTGTTTTGATTTACGGCAATGAACGCGAAAATATTGTCGTAATTTCTTTGAATTCAACGACAAAGATTGCATGTTTCCACGGATAATGTTACATAAACTTTAAAAACATCAAATTCTCAGACGAGTATTATGTCGTCTTCAATCGATGGTGCGTCATGAAGCTTGAAACAACCATAACATATTATCTGATCGCCGCAACAGTGCTGCTTGCGATAGTGCACAATGTTTTGCTCGGCGCTTTCAAGGTAAAAGATGTCGTGTTTTTGATGTTGGGTTCGCTGGCGTTCCTTGCATTTTTGCTGTACCTTGTCTATGTAATAATAATATACTTCAAGGAAAAAGAACCGGCAGATGTTTGGAAACTCGGATACATAGGGATTCTTGGCCTGTTCGGATTTTTCGTGAACCAGAACCTGTTCGTGTTCTTGTTCATGTTCTTGTTTTTCGCTGCCAAAGATAAGAAAGAAATGAATATCAGGACAATGTTCAAGTAAAGGAAGATTATAAAAATAAGGAATGATGATGCTGTTCTATGAGACGTTCGATGTGGTTGTTGGGATTGGGATCGTTGGGAATCGGCGTTGCCCTTTTTCTCGCGTGGTTCCTTGCGATTGTCGCGATTCCATTGCTGATTGTTTTCGGAATCGGCACATGCATAGTGTCCTTGTTCATGCCGGACAACGGCCCTTATTCATTTGAATATTCCAAAGAGAAAAAAAGGATGGTCAAGAAGCGGGCATAGGTTATTCTCGGAAATCTTTCGCGATGCTTTTCACATACGCCTCAAGGTCAGGAAGCGAAATGCTATTTTCGCTGAAATTGTGGGATTGTGACTTGATGACCATGACCTTGCCATCGACAATCCTGAACACGTCCGCGCAATAGCACCTGACATTAGGGACGGAGACTGCGATATCATCGCCATGAAGGCCTTCTATCTTTCTGATTTCGGACATGGTCTTGTAGCGCTTGTTGAACTCGTCGACACTCATGACGAACTTGTACTGCTGTTCGAGAGAACTTATCTCCTCTTGGGCAGAAGTGGTGCTAGATGGCACTGTCGTGCAACCTGGCGATGAGGCAAGCAAAAGAAGCGCCGCGATGCCCGTCAAAGCCCTGTTAACTTTTTTCATACTGCGCCGAAGGATATGATATATATTAATTTATTGCTGTCCATAAGAACAAGCAATTCTTATAGACCACAAGATTTATAATTAGCAATTTGCTGTTTCTTCGTCATGGATAAGTCATTCATAGAAAACTGGCAGCCCCCTTCATTGCGCGAGAAATCCCATTCAAATATCGGGTGGATTGTTGGCGTGATTGTTCTCATTGTTGTCATTGCTTTGATAATAGTTTTCCTGACGCAGTCGAATAATTCAGCTCCTCAAACTTCGAATGCGAATAATCCTTCGCAGACGGCAACACAGCAGCCTGCGCAAACGCCAGCACCGATAACTAGTGCATCACAAAATCAATCGCAGCCAGTTGAACAAGTATCTGCAGCTAGCGCTCCTCAGATGGATTCGAATTGCACAGTCGTAATAGGAATCGTTCCGAATTCAATAGCGAAAACGGGGCCGCTCGTTTCAGCCGAGATAAAAAATAACGGCCACGTCGCGATGAACGGAGCGTACTTCGAGTTCATGTCAGGGAACAACACGGTGTTCCAGTCCAATACGGACGTCCTCGCTCCAGGAAGTACGACAACGTATTCGGTAAATTTGAATGATGTCGCTACGCAGTTGGGAGTAGTTCCAACATCTTTCATAATCCTTCCAGTGCAGGACACGAACGCATGCCTGAACCAGCGAATGATTGTGATTCAGGGTTAATTCTTTTTTGAAATAAATTTTTCTGGCAACATTTAAATAAAACCCTTGAATCAAGCAATCATGCCGAATCCAGTTGTTGAATCTCTTGAGAAAGGAAGTCTATTCTCCTTGAAGGGATATACTCTTCACGTGATGGACTCTCCTGAAACTGACTTGGGAAATATTTTCTTTACGACTGCAAATTTTAACAAGGAACCGATTTCTGGCGGCAACGAGATGAAAATAACAGGAAGAGGATTAGACGAATACTTCCGTTATTATATTAGTCATTCAAAAAATCCATTCTCGATAAATCCTGAATACCAGTATGTGGATGTTGGAGCAGGTCTTGGAGAATTAGCTCCTTTGCTGGTCGCAAAATTAAAGGTAAAACGCAAACCGATAATAATTGACCCTGTTGATTATTCCGCATTGAGGGAACTTCTTGGATATGCCCTTCCGCGTTTTGATAAAAAACCATTCTTGAATAAACAAATTGAGGAACTGCTGGGAAGAATAGAGATAATAAAGAACCCAAATGAGGTAAGGCTTCTCAATATGAGGCTTGGCGAAGCCGTAGAAAGATTTCCGGACATACATGGATGCGCCGATGTGCTTGTCGATGTAGCCGGACCAATTACGTATTGCGAAACTGAGTTTCGTAAAGGCGACGTGCTATATGGCTCGAAAAAAATGCTGACGGAAAGAGTGAGTAAATTAGAGGAAAAAATCCTTAAAAGAAAATAATTATACGCCGGAATGCGTCTTCGCGACGCCCATCTCGTCAACGGAAAGTTTCTTTCTTTCCCTGATTTGGGCGACAACTTTTGCCTGCAGCTCAGGATTCATTTTCTTGAATGTCTGGTCTGCCATGCTTTGGACGCCTCGCCCGTTCGTTGCTGAACGCAAATCATTGCTCAATCCGAAAGTTTCCGCGACCGGAATATCTCCTTTGACGGTCACGAAATGTTCTTCTTCATTGATTACATCGATCAAGATTCCTCGCTTCTGCGTCACGAGTTTCGTGAGTTCGCCCATGTATTCGACCGGCGCTTCCAACAATAATGTCTGGACTGGCTCGAACAATACAGGTTTTGCCTGCATCATTGCGCCTCTTATCGATTCTCGTATTGCCGGCAATACTTGTGCGGGCCCCCTGTGGATGGCGTCTTCGTGGAGAGTGACATCCATCAATCGCACTACCATGTTGATGCAAGGTTCCCTTCCCAGCGGACCGTATGTCATGACATCCTCGAACCCGTCTATTATCATTTCCATCACTTCGTCGATTCCTACAATACCTCTTGTCTGATCAAGAAGTATGTTCCCTTCGAAAATGTCCTTGACGGATCGCGATTCCTTTGAGTCGAACCCGGCCTCTTCAAGCGCTTTCCATAATTCCAGGTCACGTTTCTTTACTCTGCCGTCCGGAATGAATCCGGCTTCAACAGCTTTTGACATTTCTGGGCTCATCGGCTCCACTTTCATGTAGAATTTATTGTGCTTGTTCGGAGACTTGCCTTCGACTTCTCCGGATGCGCTTGCGATGGATTCCCTGTAAACTACAATCGGAGAACTTCCTATGATATCGACGTTCTTTTCGGTCTTGATTCTATTCTCGACTATTTCCAAATGCAGTTCGCCCATTCCATGGAGAAGATGCTCTCCTGTCTCTTCGTCAATTTCGACCTTGATGGATGGGTCTTCCTTGACAACCTGTCTCAAAACTTCAACTAGTTTTGGCAGATCCTGCGGATTCTTCGCGCGAATCGCTTTTGTGACAACAGGCTCGAAAATATGTCTCATTTCCTCGAACGCAACATCAGGCTCCAACGAAATAGTATCTCCTGCCCTGGTTCTTACGCCCATGATAGCGACAATATTGCCGCATGGCATGGCCTCTATCATTTCTGTCTTGATGCCTCTGTAGATGTACAGGTTCTGGATCTTCTGCGTTTTGTTCGGTTCCGAGCTCAGGTAAACTTCCTGGCCGGCCGCTATTGTTCCCGAATACAATCTTCCAGCGGCGATTTCCCGTCCTGATTTCGGCTCTATTAAAATTCTTGTTACGACAAAAGTAAGTTTTCCCTTTGGATTGCAGCTCAGCAAATCTTTTCCAAGCTCTGAATCCACATCTCCTCTCCAAATCTTCGGGATTCTGTATTTCTGGGATTCTTTTGGATCAGGCAGGTGCTTGATTACCATGTCCAAGACGACTTCGTACAACGGCGCCTTTTCCCAGACCCATTTTTTCTGCGCGTCTTCGTCAAGATTATATATGTTAAGAATGTCCTTGAATGAGACTCCCTTCTTCTTCATGAACGGAACGCTCATCGCCCAGTTATCTCTTGCCGAACCGAACGCGACAGATCCGTCGCTTATGTCAACTTTCCATTTTTCCCTGAATTCAGGTTCTGCGATCTGCTCGATTAACCTGTTGAACTTCAATATGATTTCCGTGAATCGGTCCTGCATCTGCTGCGGCGTGAACATCATTTCCTTGATGAGTCGGTCGCATTTGTTGATGAACAGGACTGGTTTGACTCTTTCTCTCAATGCCTGCTTCAGGACAGTTTCCGTCTGCGGCATTATTCCTTCGGACGCGCATACAAGAACAACAGTTCCATCGACTGCTCGCATAGCTCGCGTAACATTGCCTCCAAAGTCAACGTGACCAGGCGTATCTATAAGATTAATCAGGTAATCTTCCCCGTCGAATGTGTGCGCCATGGAAACGTTTGCCGCATCGACAGTTATCAATCGTTCCTGCTCATCCGCATGCTGCCATGTCGCCATGCCCGCTTCCAAATCTCCTGCGGCTGCTTCCTTCATCAGTCCTGCTGCGGCGAGAAGATTATCCGTGAATGCGGTTTTTCCGTGGTGTATGTGAGCTGAAGTGGCGATGTTCCTGATGTGTGACGGATCGCCCGCGATCCTCATCATTTTTGCTAGTTTTTCGTCAACCATTTTTCTTTAAACCCATCTCATAGTATATGCTAATCTCATCATCAGTCTTTCATGCCAATTTGCCTTTTCATACCAATGCTTAATTGTTGAATAAACAACATCTCCTTTTTCTGATGTGGCGCTGATTATTCCTTTTATTTTTGGAAGTATCTGTGATATTCTATTTCGATTGATTTGACATTCTCTTTCTAAGGCGGATAAAGCAACCCACTGATAATTTGAACTTTCTATTCCATTCAAGATTTCACTTTCCAAATATTGTTGATTCTCCAACTGGGCAATATTCATATTTTCGTCTGCCATTATTTTCCTTTCCTGTATAACAGGTTCTCGTCCGGTTTTATCCAGTCGAATATCTCATTTTTCCTGAACCATAAGCTTATCTCCCTTTCTGCTTCCTTTGGATCATCAGTGCAGTGGATTATTGAAATCACTGGCCTGTTCAACTGATTTGCAAGCAAATATGAATCCTGTGAATAATCTCCACGGATAGTGCCGGGCATTGCCTCTTCAGGATTTGTCGGACCGACATGTTTTTTTACCAAGGCGACTGCCTTGTGTCCCTCCAAAATCATCGCGACGATCGGATACAAGCAAAGATCTGTCGCCAGGTTGTTGACGATCGTCTGCCCGTATTTTTTTGGATCGCCTTCTTTGATATTCAGGGTCTGCATTATCTGCTTTCCCTTCCTGATCAGCCATTCATCGTCCTTCTTGTAATGCTCGCTGGCTATTTTTGGATCGGCCTTGAGCATTTTCATCGCTACAACTTTTAACCCGAGCCTCTCGAACCTTGAAAGAATCTCACCAGTCAAGCCCCGTGCCATCACGTCTGGTTTGAAAATGACTAACGTCCTTTCTTTCATTTTGTCTCTTTTGTTTTTGGGTAAATAAAATTATTTAGCTGCTTCTTTCTTTTTTGCAGCTTTCTTTGCCGGTTTCTTCTCTTCTTTTGCTGTTGGCTTCTTCTCTTCCTTTGCTTTCTTCGCGGCGTTGATATTTCCGAGGCGGACTAATTTCGCCACCTTGTATTCGGCAGTCCAGGGCATCTCTCTTGCAACTCTGTGCAGCTTGAACATGTTTTTCTCGCATTTCGTGCCGCAGAGATTGATTACTTTTCCTTCCTTCAATATCTTGATCTTTCCTGTCCCGCGTTCGATATCGGATCCGCAAAATGAGCATTTCGCCATTATTTCCTTCCGCCCTGTGTCAGTTTCTGGGCTTCGTATTCTGTCTCTCTAAGCATCAGTATGTCCCCTATTTGTATAGGGCCTCTCACATTTCGCCTCAATGTTTTCTGGGCGTCGCGTCCCTCAAGAACCTTGCATCTTACCTGGGTTACTTCCCCTCTTGTTCCGGTCCTTCCGACTATTTCCTCGACCCTCGCTGGTACCGCTGAAGAGAAATTCACGGATCCTGCCTGCTTTTGCTCAGGGGCTTTCTGCCCCTTGAACTCGCTCATTACCATTTCTTTTTTTTGTGGCTTGTCGCTTCCCATGTTTACTCTTTGATTATCTGTGCAATGATTTTCTTTGCTTCCCCTTCTTGTACGATGGATACGCTTGATGTGGAAATTTCAAGTCCTGCTGCCGCTCCAAGTTCCTCTCTTGAATCGACTTCAACGCATGGAACATTCTTTTCCTTTGCGAGAAGAGGCAGGTGCATTATTATTTCCGGTGGCTGCGTGTCTTTCGCGTAGACGACAAGCTTTGCGGTTCCCTTTTCCAAGGTCTTCGTGACTTCATTCGTCCCTTTCTTTATCTTTCCAGAATTCTTCGCTAATTCTATCGCCTGTAATGCTAGGTCTTTTTTGTCGCTCATTTTTGCTCCAACCTATAGGACTTAGAATCGCCCCTCATTCAGCACGTTTGTGCGTCATAAATCATAGGTATACTCATTCCAGAAAGGACGTCATTTATAAAGGTTACTATCTTTTTGCCATACGGTCTATCTCTCTCATCATCCTGTCCTGCATTGCAAGGTCTTCGCTTGAATGTCCCGAAGTGACGAAGAACAGTCTTGATTTTGGGATTGCCTTGTGCAATTTATATGCGTTGGTTGGAGGGCAGATGAAATCATACCTTCCTTGGATCAAGGAAAGAGGAATGTTCTTGATTTTATCCGTATTTTTAATGATGTAATTATTTGGCATGAAGCAGTTATGGCTGATGTAATAACCTTCAAGGCGTGCAAGCGAGCCAATTGTTTTTCCAAATTCCTTGAATATTTTTTTTGGATCGTAATTAAGATGCAACAAACTCAATTCGTAAGTCGACCATAATTTGCAGTATTTTTCCACAATCTTCTTGTTTTTCGAGAACATCTTTGGAAGATATGACGAAGCAACATTTTTTTTGTTCGGTGCGTGTTTGACGAATGATTCCCATACTTCCGGGAAATGCGTCTTTGGTCCTCCAGCGAACATGTAGTCATTCTTGAGATTGCTTCCTAGGTGGATTCCTCTCAGCACCATCCCTGAAACCCTTTCTGGATGTTTTATCGCAAAACATAATGATAAAAATGAGCCCCATGAACCGCCGAACAGGTATGTTTTCTTTATTTTTAGAAAATCAAGGAATTTTACGAAGTCATCTACTAGATATTTGGTATTATTTTCTTTTATTTCAGCGTATGGCTTGCTTTTTTCAGCTCCTCTTTGGTCTATTGTCAGGATATTGAATTTTTTCGGGTTAAAATGCTGATATGCATCATTTCCGCAGCCAGCGCCGGGACCGCCGTGAACAAAGAGAACGGGAATTCCCTTTGGATTTCCGTACAACGCGTAATATAATTGATGGATCTTGGAGACCCTGAAATATCCTTTTTGATACGGCCTTGATTTTGGAAATAATTTCATAAGCTTCATAAAATGAATATGATTAGTTTCCTTTAAATACCTTTTCCATAAATTTTAATATTCTTTGTCTTTTGCAATAGCATGGTAAAAATATTCGGGATTGAGTTGTTCAGCAGGAAAGAGCAGAAAGAACTGCATCCTCTTGTCGTGCGGTTGAAGAATGAGAATAATTTTGGGAAAATAAAGCTTCTTGTGGACGAAATAAAGGATATGTACGATGAGTTGCTTGAAGAAAAGACTAAAAACGCAGCTGATGATCATGAATTGAAGGAGATTGCTGAGATGCAGGGTCGTTTGAAGGAGATACAGGATTTGGTCCAGGTCCAGAAATGGGATTCGGTTAAAAATCAGATAGAAAGGCTATAAAAAGGCTTAAATAATACGTATTTCTAGGTCTTCCGGCATGAACAACAAACCTATCGCTGTACCCAAGAAAGATAAAATATCCAAAAAGAATTTTTATCCTTATATTGCTGATGTCTTCAAAAATAACAATCAGGGTGTGACATATGCCGATATTGTCAAAGAAATGGTGTTCTCGCAGGCTAATGCAGCAGTGAACAGGGTAGTCATGCAGGCTAATAGCCCCATATATTTGCCCCATTTCAGGACTCTTTTTCACCCATTCAACACAGATTATCTGTTTCTCTTCAATACAGATGATGCAGTCTCGAGCCGTCTTTCCTATTTTCTTAATATACATGCAGACAATTTTTCATACAAGGGTAATGGCGGAATCAAGAATGCGATAAGAGAAAAAGTTCTGGAAACATATAATGATTTATTCCGGAAATACAATGGAAAAAAGTATGATCCAAGAGATTGTAATAATAAAGAAAAGATAGCAAAAGTAGTAATAGATGACTTGCATAGCGACGAGAATGAGAAGCGTGTGGAAAATTTTTTGAAGTCGGTTGTTCGACCGAGTATTCTATCCGCAAAAAAGAAATTTCTGGCAGATTCTCTTGATGCTGTTCTAAACAAACAGAACATACAAAATGATTCTGATAGGGATGATTTTATGAAGTTATTTACAAATCTTGATGGCAAGGACGGATTCTCTTTTGAAGGTGAATCCTCTTATAGGGCTGCTGATGACAATGTATCGATAACAAACATAATCAACTGGCATAATTTCTTTGACGCGCAGCTGGCAAAGATCCCGGAAACCTCAATTTATAAATAATAATGTTCTCAGTATTGTCGTGGAAGACATTGCTCTTGAGGAAGAATCAGAGTTTCAGAAGAAGATAAAAAGGATAATAACAATCGTGCTTGCGATTGGACTTGTCCTCTTGATGCTGAGCTTTCTCGTTCCGTCTGATGTGTTGAACAGCCTGGTTTCAGAGAAGAAACTTAGCGGATATGAGCTTAATTATGGGAATTTGACCATCGAATTCTCCCCCGAAGTCTATAAAAATCTGACCTCACATTATTTCAGCAACCAAATGACCGAGCTCAAGTTCTGCCTTTTGGGAGAGATTTCCAACAATACTTATCTCGTGAATTCGTATTATCTCCCAAGCATATTGTACAAGACTCCAATAAGCGTTGAATCCCAAATTTGTAATAATGATACCATAATAGATCTTCATACGCATCCATTGAACGACTGTGTTTTTTCAAGCCAGGACATAGACACGTACAACGCCATGAAGAATGGAAGGATAATCGGCATGGTCATGTGCAATACTCATGACTTTAATGTTTACGTGCCGTAATTTTTATAAATCGATGACGTGTTGGAACTATTATGAAGCAGGCTCAAAAAAAGAATATTTTTCTTATTGTTCTTATTTGTATTGCTGTTCTTGTGGGAATCAGGATAATATTCGATCTTGCTCATAATCAACAAGCTCCATGGTACCTCCCGAATATTCCTGGAGGGGAAAAGATTTATTTTGATCCGAATGCATTAAACGCGCTGAACGGATTTTACGGCAATCATACGGTTTCAGGATTCAAGGTCTGCCTTACCGGATTCACTAAACTGAATGGCAACACGACCGGATACTACATTAGTTCTTTCTACGAACCGAAAATGACTCTTGGCAGCCAGCTTTCCCTGCGCTTGGAGAACTGCAATGAATCAACAATGATAGATGTCCATTCTTATCCTTATAGAGCCTGTCCCTTGTATGATGTCCCTGCATTCTCCTACGAAAATTACCTAAAATACAATTATACGGTCATAGAGGGCGTGATGTGCGATGTCGGAAGGTTTAATTTTTACGTCCTGAGATAGTTTTTGCGACGAAGCGCGTGCTTAGGTCTATGAAATAATTTTTTGAGAATATGATGTCTGTGTTTATCGAATCCCACAAGAGGAATCCTCCTGTGCTTCTTTGCTTTCCTGTCACGAACATGTAATCAGGAGGCAGGAAATACGAGCTGTACAGGTCTTCCTTCACAGTTTCTTTAGTTATGTTCTCGACATCCAGTTTTCCGAATTTTACCCGGCGCGCGATCATTTTTGTCGCATCCACGAACTCGTCCTGCCCGTCGTAGTTGATGCAGAAATTCACGAAATACTCGTCGTTGTCCTTCGTGATGTCGATGAGGTTCTTTATCGCATCAATCAATTTTGGAGGCAAGGTGTACCATTTCCCGATTACCGAGAATTTTATCCTCTTTTTGTTCATGATTTTATGGGATGCGAGCATCGTGAGAAAACCAGTCAGGCTTTCCACCAGCACGTCGTGATCCCTTGACACTTCATCGGTAGGTCTCATGATGTAGTATGTGGTTATCGGGATGTTCTTCTCTATCTGGAACTCTATGAACGAAAGGATTTTCTTGAATGATTTCCTGTATGATTCAGAAAGAGGCTTCTTGTTTTTCAATGTCCATACCGAATTGTCGTTGCACGCGAATGCGAGGTGGTTTGCCTTCATGATTTCTCCTATACAAGAAGGTTTATAAAGTTTTTTGACGGTTCAGTGACCATGATGGACATCGCGTTGGTCGTTCTGTCGCTTTGTGCTTTAATCGCTGCGGCAATCTGCGACGTAAGGAAGAATGAGGTTCCTGACTGGATAAGCTACGGCTTTTTGTTCTCCGCATCAGCGATACTATTGCTGAACTCGATTTTTACCAATAACTACGCTCCCTTATTGAGCGGATTCCTCGGATTTGTCGTGTTCTCCCTTGTGTCGTATGCAATGTATCATTATGCCCAATGGGGCGGGGCGGATGCCAAGCTCGCGATGGGATTCGGTGTTGTAATAGGGCTCTCGTCCGATGCATTGCTTTTTTTATTTCTCATTCTGTTCATTGGAGCGATTTATGGCGTCATTTGGGCAGTCGTTCTTGCGTTTAGGAACAAGAAGAAATTTGCGAAAGCATTTGTAGTTCTATTCTCGGAATGGCGCATCCCGTTCATATGGGCGATTGCACTTCTCGTCGCGTCGCTCTTGGCTTTCATCCTTGGAATATACTCAGTCATTTCATTTCTTTTCTTGGGGTTAAGCGTGATTTTTGCAGCTGGCCTCATCATGTTCATGTTTGTCCGTGCGGTCGAGCTCGTTTGCTTTGTCAAGAAAGTGCGCGCATCGCAATTGACGGAAGGGGACTGGGTCACAGAAACGATACGCATCAACGGCAGAGTTGTTATTTCTGAAAAGAACCAAGGAATAACAAAAGGGCAGATAAGAAAATTAGAAAATTACAAAAAATTAATCACGATCAAGAGCGGCATACCTTTTGTTCCGGTGTTTTTGCTTTCTTTTATCGCATTATTGGTTGTGCAGCACTTGCACTTCGTTTTGAAATAAGGTCTTTTCTGGGTGATTATTCAGTTTAAAAGGAGTATAATTTAATTATTTTCTGTATAGAAAAGAATGGTAAAAAAGAAAATCTTATAAATATTATAATAAATTATAATTCTTAATAAGAGGGTTAGACTTAATGCACAAGGTTCCTTTTCCTGCGTCCATTGACGAGGATTTGATAGAATGGATTAAACAAGAGGTGGAGAAAGGCGGGTTCAGGAACCGTTCTCATCTGGTTGAGCAGGCAATTCTCGATTTCAAGAAAAAGATAGAATCCGAAAAGCAGGAAAAGTCAACGGAGGAGAGCCATGAATAAGACAGGGCAACTCCAGGCACTCGTAATTGTTCTTGCTTTTGTCGCTATTGTCGCAGGAATAGTTTCCATTGAGATGCGGCATTCGTCAAATAGCATAACTGGATTCACTACTTTTGCCAGCGGAAGCTTATCTAATATGACTACTTATAGTGATGGCGATCTTGGCAACGTATCGCTGTTCCAGAATGTCACCTTCTATGCAAATTACACAGATCCTGATGGTGTTTCGATTTCTGATGCTAATTGCATAATTAATTTTACCGACATTGGCGGCAATATGACGTATGATGGTTCATTAACTGTCTATACTTTCTCTCGGCAGTTCGATATACCAGGAACATATAGCTACAACATATCTTGTTCAGAACCAAGCTATGATCAATTGAATGTGACAGACAGCATTACTCCAAATTATTCATCTCCTGTTGTAACCAACGTCACTCTCAGCTCCACTTCTGGAAATAATTATACCAATGAGAGTCTCACTGTTTTCTGGGATTCTATAAGCCCCGTTGGTCTTAGTGTAGTAAACATCACTGATTGGCAACTCAATGGAAATTCAATAGCAGTCTTGAATGCACCTCTTCAAGGCGACTCCGACTCAAGCTTTACGGAAGATTATTCGACATATGAAAACAACGGGACAGTAGTTGGTGCGATTTATGATCCATCAGCAGGGTCTGATGGAAACGGCGCATATGTCTTCAGCAACGCTGACAACGACATAATTAATTTCTCGTACGGACCGCAATATAATTTATCCACATTTACTCTCGCCGCATGGATAAACATAAATGATACTCCTTCCAATCAAAATACAGCATTCATCTATAAAGGAGACCTTAACAACGATTATGGCGACTTTTCATTTGGATTTTTCAATTCAGGTTATCCGCTCCAATTTTCTATTCCAGATAATTGTAATATAATTGGATCTTCAATCACTCCCTACACTTGGACGCATGTCGCTGTCACTTTCAATTCAACAGGATACGCTCGGTTATGGATAAACGGCGTTCCCGATGCTGGAGGGCAATGTTCATCACCGCCTACAATTACTGATTCTCCTATTGTTGTTGGCGGTTACTATGGAATTCCATATTACTTTACAGGAATGATTAATGGTGTTAAAATATACAATCGAGCGCTTTCTCAGCAAGAAATACAGAATTTGTACAACAACCAAGATTATGTTCTTGCAAGCCAAGAACTCGTTGCAGGAGATAACTGGACTGCGTGCATAACTCCTAATGATGGAGTACAGGATGGAGATACAGTTTGTTCTAATCAAATCACGATAATTACTCCGCCTCTGCCAATCCCACCTATTGCAACTGATGTTGCTATCAACTCAGCCTCTGGAAATAATTACACAGATGAGGATATTATTGCCTCTTGGAATTCTTCAAGCCCTAGTGAGCTTCCTGTCGTGAACATCACTGATTGGCAAATTAACGGGATAAGTATAGCTGTCTTGAACATGCCTTTTGAGGGAGGATCCAATTCCACTTGGACCCGTGATTATTCCACATATGGAAACAATGGAACTGTTAACGGCGCAACTTGGAATTCAACTGGCGGATACGATGGCAATGGAGCATATATGTTTAATGGAAATTCACTAATTAATATGAGCAATCCATCTCTGGTTGTGAATGGTTCATTTACCGTGATGGCATGGGTAAATGCAGTTGACACTGGTACCTATGAAATTGTTTCTACAAGGCAACCAACGGATCTTGGTTTCGACATGATGCTAGAAAGTGGAACTACAATCCATAGCGATATTGGTGATGGAAATGGATGGCTCACAAATGGCGCAGATGCTTCTTACTCATATAGTCCAAACACATGGTATCATGTGGCATATGTCGTCACTCCAACAAATTATTATATTTATGTCAATGGTGCGCAAGTAGGTGATGGCTATCTTTCTGGAATTCCTTTGCTCATAGACGCAAATCATGACATTCAAATAGGGGCAGCTGGCAACTTTAATGGAGCATTCAATGGTATGATCGACAATGTTCTTGTTTTCAACAGGGCATTAAGTCCGCAGGAGATAGAGAACATCTACAGCAATCAATCAAATATCATGGCTTTCCAAGAGCTGAACGCTGGAGATAACTGGACTGCGTGCATAACTCCAAATGATGGAATACAAGACGGAAACACGACTTGTTCAAATCAAATAACAGTAAATCTACCTCCATCACCAGTTGTAACATATATCCTTCTCAACTCCACTTCTGGAAACAATTATACTACTGAAAATCTTACTGTTTTCTGGAATTCTTCAAGCCCTAGTGAGCTTCCTGTCGTGAACATTACTGATTGGCAACTCGATGGAAATTCAATAGCAGTCCTGAATGCGCCTTTCAAAGGGGGTTCCGCTTCCACGTGGACACGAGATTATTCCACGTACGGAAACAACGGGACTGTTATCGGAGCAATTTGGAATGTGACAGGTGGACATGATGGGCAAGGGGCCTACTCTTTCAGTAATCCTGACCACACTTACATTAATTTCTCATATGGTGACCAATACAACATGTCGTCATATACACTGTCTGCCTGGATTAATATGGCTAATACATCTAATCTTCCTGGAGATCCAAATACAAATACGGGCATTTTTGAAAAAGGACCGTTTGACGGGAGCGGGAGCAGAGACTTCCTGTTAGGGTTTCATCATGGTGATTATACTCTTCAATTTGATGCAAGTGACTGTGCATTAGATAATGGACCTCAAATAGTGCCTGGAACTTGGACATACATAACTGCGGTGGTCAATAATGCGACTCAAACTGCGCAGATATGGGTAAATGGTGTTCTCAATTCTAGTATTGGTTGTGCTCCTCAACCGATGAATGACTATCCTGTAATTATCGGCGGCTACTATTCAATAGGCTATACATTCACTGGCATGATGGATGATGTCCAAATCTACAACAGAGCATTGAGTCCGCAGGAAATAGGGGATATTTATTCCAATAATAATATTATGGATTCTCAAGAATTGAGTGTAGGAGATAATTGGACGGCATGCATCACACCAAATGACGGAGTGCAAGACGGAAATACGGCTTGTTCAAATCAAGTAACAATAAATCCTCCCCCTCTGCCAATCCCACCTGTTGTAACCAACGTAACTCTCAACTCTACCTCTGGAAACAATTATACTACTGAAAATCTTACTGTTTTCTGGAATTCTTCAAGCCCTAGTGAGCTTCCTGTCGTGAACATCACTGATTGGCAAATTAACGGGACAAGTATTGCGGTGTTAAATATGCCTTTCGAGGGAGGATCAAATTCTACATGGACCCGTGATTATTCTACGTATGGAAATAATGGATTTGTCGATGGTGCAATTTGGAATTCAACTAGTGGATACGACGGAAACGGAGCATATTATTTCAACGGTGGCACTAACATCGTCGCAAATACTTCAATACCAACCGTAAATGGTTCTTATACTGTTATGTTGTGGGCATTTGTGGAAGATATGGGGAGTGACGAGATGTTTTCCACAAGACAGCCAAGTGATAATGGCTTCGATATGGAGTTCCAGGGTGGAGACAATATACATAGCGACATCGGAGATGGTACTCCTACTTGGCTTGACCCAGGTGTGAATACTCCTTTCTCATATGATGCCAATACATGGTATCATGTTGCATATGTTGTCAACCCAGTAAATTATACAATTTATGTTGATGCAGTTCCTGTTGGCAACGGCAGCACATCAGGAACTCCTTTGCTCATGGACGCAAATCACATTCCCCAAATTGGTAGTATGACAGGAGGAGATAGCTTCAATGGTATGATCGACAATGTTCTTGTTTTCAACAGGGCATTAAGTCCGCAGGAGATAGAGAACATCTACAGCAATCAATCAAATATCATGGCTTTCCAAGAGCTGAACGCTGGAGATAACTGGACTGCGTGCATAACTCCAAATGATGGAATACAAGATGGAGATACTGTCTGTTCAAATAACGTCACGATTCAAAGTCAAATAATTAACGAGGCGACACTGAATATATTCAGTGACGCTGATATTGGTATTCCTGTATTATTGTTCAGGAATGCAACCTTCTACGCGAATTATACTGATGCGGAATCAAATGCCTCTATTGACGATGCTATATGCACAATCGATTTCGGCGAAGGCGGCATAACGATGGTATACAATGATTCGTGGGGAGTCTATATGTCCACGAGTGAGCTCGATACACCAGGACCTAATAGTTACAACATATTATGTTCGGCGCCTGGTTATGAGCAATTAAGTGAAAGTAATGAAGTGACGCCGCTGAATATTGTGAATTGCGGCAGTTGTGGCAGTTGTACTGCAGATGCAACGACATCAGGCACTACTCTTAATGTTACTGGATATTTGGGAACAAGTGGAAATTGCATCACGATTGGAAATGACAGCATTGCTGTTGAATGTAATGGTAACACGATCAACTCAACTTCAGGGTCTGGCGACGGAATCGACACTAGTCAGGTATGGGATCATGCGAATGTTGATGATTGTATCATATCTGGGTTTAGTAATGGAATAAATTTCAATATGCCTGTTTTTACAAGCAACGACACATTTATTCAAAACTATGAAGGCATTCATTTATGGGGTAATGAGAGCAATACACAAATAACAAGCAGCACA
Source organism: uncultured Candidatus Woesearchaeota archaeon (assembly GCA_963835585.1). Classification (GTDB taxonomy): domain Archaea; phylum Nanobdellota; class Nanobdellia; order Woesearchaeales; family UBA10107; genus UBA10107. The sequence goes on along the minus strand of CAWIGF010000003.1, from coordinate 659,042 downwards.
TTCATCGGCTCTGCTGATGCAGCCATTCTGATGACTATGTCAAACACTATTTTGAACAACAATGTCACTATCGATAATAATCTCTTTGATAATAATAATTATTCTATTGATAGCCCTGCTAACAGCCCTCTATTCAACAATTTCGTCATCACGAACAATACAATATACAACAGCGGAAATGACGCCATCCTTTCCAACACCGCGGGATATGGAATTATCATCTCATCCAATCTTATCATAAATGGGACAGTGGGCATAGAAGTTCCTGGTCCGGATACTGGCGGGCAGATAGTCAATAACAATGTTGGATGGATGAATGGAGATTGCATAATTATAATCAGTTATATCAATAGCACAGTGGAAAATAACACGCTTGGTCCATGTGGTCTCGATATAGCGCTCAACGTCGATGGACATAATGTTGATGGTATTGACATAAATGGTGGTTCAAACGGAAACAGCATAAAATCGAATACAATCAGTGATTCACCATACGATATTGATGTAGATGGCGGCACGATTCTGAATACTATTGTCAATAATAATCTCGTCAATGTCACAAATGACGGAATTTATATCAGCGGCGGCACGGATGCTACCTTAGTTCTCAACGACACGATCAATGGCATACCTGGTATTTCTAGTCCGCCTTCCGCTGGTATTTTTATTTCCGATGGTGCAGGAAGTGTTTCGATGATCAATAATGTCATCACAACTTCAACAAATGGCATTCAAATCGGCCATAGTAGTGGTGTTTTAGTCGTAGCGAACAATACATTCGGAAATAACTCTTTTGATATACTTAGTTCTTCCCCTTTTGATTTTTTCATGACAGTCGGACGGAATTCACTTCTGTTGCGGCGCATTTACGAGATTAATAACTCAAACGATCTTTTCCTAAATGACGGTATTGTTTCCATCAATACATCTGTCGAAACCAATCTCAGGAATCTCGCCCCCGCTGCCAATGTATCGTTGGTAGTATCCTCATGTGACGAGCAGCTGTTCACAAACAGCAACTTCTTCACGAATGTATTGCAGGCAGAACCAGGAGCTAATTCTTGTACTTCATGCGGAAATGAGCAATGCTCAAATAATTTAATGTCTTTCACCACATCCCATTTCTCGACAATTTTCGTGGATAATCCTCTTCTTATCGCGGCAATCTCTCCGAACGCGACAGGAAATGTGCAACACTTGCCGACAGCATTCCCGACAGCGAACGACTGGCCTATGTTCATGCATGATTTGCAACACACCGGATTCGACAATCAATCTTATTCCCTTGACTTGTCCAATTTTGCCCAAATCGCGAATTTCACCACAGGTAGCGCGATTTTTTCATCCCCTGCCGTCTATGATGGAGTGGTGTATATCGGTTCTGACGATCATGATCTCTATGCACTCAACGCAACAAATCTGAATCAGATAGCGAGCTTCACCGCAAGAAATACAATTTATTCTTCGCCCGCAGTATTCGATGACATAGTCTACGTTGGTTCATTTGATGGCAGACTCTATGAACTCAACGCAACAAATCTGAATCAAATCGCGAATTTCACCACAGGTAGCGCGATTTTTTCATCCCCTGCCGTCTCCAACGGCATAGTCTATGTCGGTTCCACTAACAATTATCTCTATGCGCTGAACGCCTCAAACATCAGCATGCAGATTGCAACCTTCAATGCAGGAAACGAGATAACAATAGTGTCTCCTGCCGTCTACAATGGCGTGGTGTATATTGGCTCATGGAATGAAACCTTCTATGCGCTCAACGCCTCAAACATCAGCATGCAAATCGCAAACTTCAAGACGGGGGGTAAAATTACGTCATCTGCGGCAATCTCCGACGGAATAGTTTACGTCGCTTCTGATGATAATTATCTCTACGCGCTCAACGCCTCAAACATCAGCATGCAAATCGCAAACTTCACGGGAGGGATTTTTTCATCCCCTGCCGTCTCCAACAGCATAGTCTACATAGGCTCCACGGACAAGTACATCTATGAACTCAACGCAACAACTCTGAAACAAATCGCAAAGTTCGGCACTGGAGATAAAATTTATTCTTCCCCAGCGGTCTCCGACGGCATTGTTTACATAGGTTCTAACGACAACAATACTTATGCGCTCAACGCCTCAAACATCAGCATGCAAATTGCAAACTTCACTACGGGAAGTTGGGTAGAATCAGCTCCTGCGGTCTCCGACGGCATTGTTTACATAGGTTCTAACGACAACAATACTTATGCGCTCTCTTTTGCACTCCTTTCCCCGTTGCAGAACGTCACACTCCAACGGGAACTTATCGGACAAGCTGGCGTGAACATAACCTTCAATGCCACGATTGTCGCACCAATGCCAGGGCCGTTCACTTTACAATGGTTCGTGAACGGCGTCACACAATTTATTGATTCTGTTTTGAGTGGATTCACGAGCAGCTTCAATTTCCTATTCACTAATAGCAGCATATTCAATGTTACTGCAGTCGCTGGTGCAGGGGGTCCTGGCCAGAACTTCACGTTCTTCGTGAACACAACATGCGTCGACAGAGATGGCGACGGTTTCAATGAATCAGGAGGGAATTGCGGCCCTGTCGACTGCAACGATAATGACTCAACTATATATCCTGTTGCATCGAATGGGATGTTCATCAATGCGAGCGGCGTTACATTTTGTCCAGGAACATATTCCGTTTCCGAACCAATTCTGGTGAATAGCAACAATGTTGTTGTAAAATGTGACGACACCATCATTGAGGGTAATTCAACTGCCCTTCAAAATTTCTTCAACAGCACAAACAATGACAATATTACGATCGAGAATTGTATTTTCCAGAATCTAGAAATGGGTATAGACTTCTATAAGACAAATGACAGTTTCATCATCAATAATACTTTCATAAATGTGAGCCATGGACTTGATATAGTGGAAAGTTACAATGATCTTATTGAAAACAATAAATTTGTGTCATCCAATCCTTTCTCTTTCCCAGGTTCTGGCAATAATATGTTGATTGGCAATACAGTCACTAATAGCACAGGTATCGACTCAATTTCGATGCCAGGAAATGGAAATGTATTGGAGAATAATTTCTTCACTAACATCTCTTTCGGAGGTCTCGGAAATCAAACCACGATTATCAATAATACCATAGTGTACGACCCATCCGCCTCGGAAGCAGAAATAGATGGCATTTCTGGCACAGCCGTTATCGAAAACAACACCTTCTATTTCGACTCGATTAGTTATTCAGTTATAAATAATGTCGGAGGATCCGATGGCAACGTAATTGTCGATAACAATGTGTTCAACGGTCCAAATCCAAATTGTTATTCTGCAGCAAACTCCATATCTGTTTCAGGACCAAATGACAGGGTGTTCAACAATTTCATAACGGGCGGCCCGTCATATGGCATATCTGTGAGCGATAATTCTCCAAATATGTTGTTCTTCAACAACACTATCATCAATACCTGCTATGGATTTAGAGGAGGATTCAATAATTCACTTATCGCAAATAATACCTTGACGAATTTCTCGTATTCAGGGATATATCTTTCCGGACCCGGAGGAGTCATCGTTTCAGGAAATATCATCAACTCTGCCAAAGGTAATGGAGTCTATACCTCGGGCAACAATACTGCAATATACAGTAACATAATTTCCAATGCGTCGGCTGGCATAAGATTGAATAGCGGCGAGAACACCGTTGCGAACAATACGCTCATTTCGAGCACATATGGCATATTAATCGATCAGAAAGGTATCGGAAATAATATCTCGATGAACGATTATGCTGACAATACTGCTGATATTTATTCCAACGCGATGTTCTCTCCGGACAGCGATTGTATTTCTTCGGGCAATTACGGAACTGGACAAAATAATCTTTTCCTCACTGAACAGAACGATTCACTCTCATTCCTGTGTGATTTTATCAATGTCATCAACATGGCTGATCTATACGTCAACGATTCAATTGCTGCCGTGGACTCATCCGCAGAACCGAGCATGAACGAAACAGCATTTGTTTCCTTCGTAGTTCCTTTATGCAATGAATCGCTTCTCACAAACAGCAATTTCTTTAAGAATGTTTCAGATGCGGAACATGGAGCATATTCCTGCACATCATGCGGAGATATGCAATGTACGAACAACATGATGTCATTCAACACTACTCATTTCTCGACAATCTTTGCAGGATTCATATCGAATCAACCTACAGTAAATTCTGGAACAACAGGAGGAGGATCGAATGTCGTATTCAACCAGCCAATTTCTTCTGGTGGAGCGAATGTTGTGTTTTCAACTCCTGCAAAACAAACAACAGGAGGAGGGATCATACAGAAGCCAGCGACTAATTCAGGAATCACACAGACATATAAGAATGAATCTGTCGTGCAGAAACCAAAAAGCAGTTCCTTATGGAACCTTCTGCTTCTTCGTTACATACTTCTTGGTGTATTGGGTCTTTTGTTCTTGATATTACTGCTCGATAAAATAAAGCAGGAGCCTTACGATGTGATCGAGACGCGAAGGATAATACTCAAGGCGAAAAATGAGCTCGCGAAGAATTCAGGAGTTGCGACATTCCTATACAACGACGCAGTCCGAGCTTATAGATTGTTATCTCCTAAAAACAAAAAGAAGTTTGAGAAGGCCCTTAAAAAATTGAAAGAGGAGTTGATCTCAAAATGATAAGAAAAGTGCCATTTCCTGTATCCATCGATGAGGATTTGGTAGAGTGGATCAAGCAGGAAGTTGAGAAAGGCGGGTTCAGGAACCGTTCTCATCTGGTCGAGCAGGCAATTCTTGATTTCAAGAAAAAGCGTGAAGCAGGAACATTGACGAAATACGTGGAGGAACCGCATGAATAAGAATGTTTCTTTGCTGGTTTTGTCTGCACTCATCTTCTCCTTGCTAATCATGGGCGTCTTCGCGGAAGACTGGCCCATGTTCATGCATGATTCAAATCATACATCATCAAACGGTGAAAACTATGCTATTAGTAGTTTAACATTCACACAAATGGCTAACTTCTCGACAGGCAACATAGCAGTAGGCGACACATTAGTATCTTCTCCGGCAGTATACGATGGTATGATATATGTAGGATTGGACAATTATACATATGTCCTCAACGCAACAACACTCAGTCAAACAGCTAATTTCACGACGGGTGATGGTTTTATTGAATCTTCTCCTGCAGTATCCAATGGAATAGTATACATAGGATCAGGAGGTTCAAGCAATTATGATGTCTACGCCCTCAACGCAACAGACCTAACCCAGATGGCGAACTTCACAAGCGGTGGTTATTATCATTCCTCCCCGACAATCTCTGATGGAATTGTATATATATTATCAACGGACGGAAATATATATGCCCTCAACGCAACCAACCTAAATCAGATTGCTAACTTCTCGACAGGATCGGCATGGTCTTCTCCTGCAGTATCAAACGGCATAGTATACATAGGATCAGATAATGGTAACGTCTACGCTCTCAACGCAACCGATCTAACCAAGATTGCTAACTTCTCTGCGAGTGCATCTTTTGACTCATCTCCTTCAGTCTCGAATGGCATAGTGTATATTGCTGGAGACAATTTATATGCCCTCAACGCCACAACCATGAATCAAATCGCAAACGCATCAATAACAGCTTTATTTACTTCTTCTCCTTCAATATCCAATGGGATTGTATATGTAGGCACTGAACAATTTCCGAATGGAGAAGTATATGCTCTCAACGCAACAACACTCAATCAAATTGCTAACTTCACGACAGGCAATTTAATATTCTATGCCTCCCCTGCAGTTTCGAACGGAATAGTCTACATAGGTGCAGGAATAAGAAGTTCCAACAATGGTAACGTCTACGCCCTCAACGCAACCAATCTCAACCAGATAGCAAACTTCTCTGCGGGCTATTACATATCTTCTCCTGCAGTATCCAATGGGATTGTATATGTAGGCTCTGATTTCAACGATGTGTATGCTCTTTCCCTTAATGGTATCTCTGCTTGTATACCTCCATTCGATGGTATGTTTGTCAGCCAAAGTACAAACTTATGCAATGGAACATATAGTCTGGCAAATGGAACGTATAGTGACATGGGAATTACTGTTAATACTTCGAACGTCGTATTGGTATGTAACCAGACAGTCTTAACTGGAAATGGCGTAAATGGATTTGGTGTGAATATATTGAATGTCGATAACATAACTGTAGAGAACTGTTCAATTACTGGATTTTATGATCCACTTTACATAAATAATTCAATTGGTGACTTGATTTTGGACAACAACATAATGAACAACCCACAAGATGGGCTCATCGCTGTTTTAGTTTCAAATAGCCTCTTTTCAAATAATATCATAGAAAACAATGCCATAGGATTAGATTTGACATCTTTTTTCAATAATACAGTTTCAAATAATCTTTTGTCAAATAATGGGGAGATTTACCTGCATTATTCGGAAAACAGCAATTTTATCAACAATACAGTAATTGGTGGCTTTGCAGCATTAGATGTAAGTTTCTACACTAACTCAAGCTTGGCATCATTTAATAATTTGTTTTCAGGAAACACAATAATGAATGCAACGTACGGTGTTTATATCGATCCTAGTGCATTTAACAATACCTTTTCAAGCAACATTTTCTCCAATAACAACAACCACGACATCTGGACATCTGGTAGTGGACTTAATACTCTTATAGTGTCTAATGGAACGAATCAAGTTACCTTTTATAACAAGTTGGACGTTACAAACATGTCGGATATCTTCATAAACGATGCGATTGTTGCAGTTAATTCGGATGTGGAACCTGCTTTAAACGTCTCTGCAAATGTTTCGCTTGTTGTTAGTTCTTGTTCTTTGACTCTATTTAGAAATCCTGGTTTTTTTGAAGACATTGCTTCAGCATATCCTTCTGCAACTGTATGTACCGCGCCGACATGTACGAATATAACCTGTGCAGGTAATCTGATGAATTTTACAGTGAATTCATTTTCGACATATTTTGCAAGTTCAGATACAACTTCTCCATCCGTCACTCTAATCAGTCCTCCCTTGCCGTCCATCTTTTATTCAGGCGACATAATCACGCTGGCGATTAACGCAACGGATAATGTGGCAGTCAACACTGCTTATGCAAACATAAGTCAAGCAGGGGTTCCATTTGTTTATGCTCATATCAACCTGTCTGAAAACGGCGCAAGCGAAATGTATAACGGCACATTTAATACCAGCAATAAAATTAAAGCTGCGTACAATGTGACATTTTTTGTAAATGACACTTCAAATAATGTCAATAGCAGCGTTATCACAAATTTTGTAATTGTTTCTCCTCCTGTTATATCTTCAGTTTATTTCAATTCAACAGACACTAATCCAGCCAATCCAGCCAATCTTGGAAACATCACATTCAATACTACTTTTTTCATAGCTGATTTATTCACTAATGAGTCTGTGACAATGGGTCTTCCAAATACAGTGACAAACATAACTCCTGGAAACTACACTATGACATACACTCCATTGAATTCCAGTTACGTGTTTGAATCATGGAATGTAGCAGGAAATGTGAACATCACAAATTCTACATCACTGACTACAGACGTAAGTGTTACTGGAAACGGGACGGTAACTGTCGTTTACGCTTATGATGAAGTGGTTGCTAATTTCACTCCTACAAGCCCAGGAGCACCACTTTTCTACCCCCTCGATGAAGCGTTTGTCAATCAGACCATAAATTTCACAGATAGTTCCTATTCATCATACTATCCTATCACGAACTGGACATGGGATTTCGGCGATGGAAACACATCTAATCTACAAAACTTAATGTATGGATATCAAAATACTGGGCAATACAACGTCACTCTCACAGTAGTTGATTCAAACGGAGCTAGCAACACCTCATCAGCGAAAGTAATAACCATTATTCCTATACCTCCTCCACAGCCTTTGCTTTTATTCAACGGAGTAGACACTAATCCAAGCAATCCTGCCAATCTTGGAAACATAACATTCAGCGGACTTTATGCAGTAGTAAATGGCGTAGATACTCAAATCGGAAATGAAACTCCTCTTCCATTCAATATCACAGGCCAACCTCCTGGAAACTACACGCTGAATTACACCCTCTTGAACTCAAGTTATGTATTCTTCTCATGGAACACGACAGGCAATGTAAGCGTCACAGACCCAACATCGCCAAATACGAATATAAGTGTTTTTGGAAATGGAGGAGGAACGGTTAATGCTGTTTATTCATACGTAATACCACGGACAGGTGGAGGAGGGTCCAATCCAGTCTTCTCAACACCAATTCCGACTCCGCCGCCAGTTACACCACCGCCGCAGCAACCTCCATCTCAGCCGGTGAGTGAAGCGCCTTCTCCCAATATTGGCACTTCAATAAGTGGGGCCAATCTGAACGTTAATGAATTTGCATGTACTCATTTCGGATCAACACAAGTTACGCATCAGTCTGCAGTTCAACCATCAACATCCATATTTGCATCGCAGATAAAGAAAGGATACTCAGTCATAGTCCCTCCATTCAAGGTCAATTGCGACCAGTCGTCATTTTCACTTCAGCTTTCTATTCCTGATTCATACACCAACGTAACTGCGTTACGGTGCTCAGGAACTGGCTGCTCGCAAGTCACCATTAATACAGTTACTACTCTTGATTGCAACGGAAATCAGTATCAGACAATAACAAGAAATATTTCCGTGCTTCCGCCAGAGTTGTTCCCAGTTCCATTAACTGAAGTAATTTCTTCCCCCGGGCAGAATGCAGTAAGCTCCGGCCATACCAAGGTTGTATTTGCAGGAAAAGCGCAGGGCACATTGTCGATTGGCAAGCCATCAACCGCGATTCCTGAGGCGAAGAACCCTTCGATACAAATCGTCGGAACTCCCACTTTGATAACCTTTGATGCAAAAAGCGTGAATGCACCAATTAACGTAACTCTACCATACGTTTCGCAAAATAACATCGATGAATTAAGCATCGCCGAATATGCATTCACGAATAACCAATGGATATATCTTGGAGGCAACCCTGACACGAGCTCAAAGACAGTGACGTTAACTGTGCAAAATCCTTCACAATATACAACAAATAATACAATGTCTGTCGCGTTGATGGGTTTGATTTGTCAGGACTGCGAGAAATCAAGCTTGAATGAAGTGTACAATGGAAGCTCGCGGGATGCAGTAATTCTAGTGCACGGATTCGAGACTACGCCTGCAAGATTCCAGGACATGATCAATGATTTCGAATTGACCAACCAGCCATGGCAGGTCTGGACGTACGGGTATCCGTCAGACAAGACGATTGATAATGACGCAAAGATGCTTGCAGATTTCTTGCAGGAAAATAACGACAAATATGATTACATTTATTTTGTCGGCCATAGCCTTGGCGGCGTCATCGTGCAGGACGCATTGAACTATGCTTACACACAAGATCAGGAAACGCAGTCGCAAAAATATTCTTTCCTAAATAAAGTGCAGAAGGTGATATCCATAGCGGCTCCAAATAACGGGACGACGCTAACACAGATAAGCGGGGCATTCAATTACCTGCTCAACAGCAATGCTGTCGCGCAGTTGTTCAGCCTGAATAGCGTGGTAATGAACGACCTTCTGGCTGGAAAGCAAATTCCTCGTGTTTCTGGAATTGATTACCTTGTTATTGCAGGAACGCAACCATATCCTTTATTTAATTCAATTACCCAGCCCAACGATGGTCTTGTCTTGGAAACTAGCGCACAAGATATAGGTGGAATTCCTGTCAATGATTATTGCACTGATTTCTGGGCTATCAATGCGACTCACACTGATCTCTTGAATAATTTCGAGTCAAGACAGATCATAGAGAGCATAATTTCGAAGGAAGTATCGAACACTGCAGGCACGAATCAACCATTGTTAGGACATTCCTATTACTATCAACTGAGTTCAAGCACATGCACCCCTGACACGGAATATATGATAATAGGAACTCCTCTGCAACCAGCGGCGCAGCCAAGTCCAGGGTTGTGCAATTGCGGAAATGGCGTATGTGGTGTTGGCAAAACTCCTGAGAACTGTCCAAGCGATTGCGCGGTCATACAAAAACCAAGCAGCAATCTTTTGTTGTTCCTATGGAACTTCAAGCCATTCCGCGAGGCACTTATCGGAGCGATTGCAGTAATTGCTATTCTTGCTCTTCTTTTGAGAAGAAAAGAGCCATATGACGTCATGGAAACTCGGAATATAGTAAATAGGGCGAAAATGATGGTTTCTAGAAACAGGAAAATTGCAACATATTTGTATAACGATGCAGTTAGGGCTTACAAGGTGTTGCTTCCAAAGAAACGAAAGAAATTCGAATCCGAGCTGAAGAAATTGAAACAGGAGTTGCTTTCAAAATGAACATAGAACAGCATGAGAAATTATTGAACGATCTTATAGTCCAGACAAGAGTGGCAGTGCGTCTCAATCAAAGGGACAAGGTTCCTGTTGTTTACAGCAAGTTTATAGCAGCATACGAACAGAGTCCAGCGTTGCTTAGAGAGAAGTTCAAGGATGTTGTTCGGCTGATGCACAACGAGGTGATAAAATGAAAAGACTTTTGCTAGTTTTCGTTTTATTCCTCATAGCATGCTCATCAACAATCGATAGGACAGTCAAACCTGGCAACGAGGGATATGTTGTCGGTAATGGAAGCATTGGTGTTTTGCTGACTCATGGACTTAGTTCTTCTCCTCATGAAGAACAATATCTTGCAGATTATCTCGCAGCAAGAAATATGACTGTTGTTGTTGTGCTTCTTCCTGGTCATGGGACAAGCCCTGCTGATTTGGCAACAACGACATGGCAGGAATGGTATAACTCATATCGCGATGCGTATATTTCTTTGAAATCATCGAAGCAAGATGTGTTTGTCGGTGGCATGTCGTTGGGAGGTTCTCTCGCATTGAAGCTGGCAGAGGACGAGAATGTCACAGGCATAATCGCGTTGGCTCCTGCCTTGAAACTTACAGATAATCTTGCGCAATACGCATGGTTCTTCAGATATTTTGTAAAATATAGTGCGCGTAATATTTCAGCTGCCGACCTGCCTTATAATTATGATGTCTTTCCGGTTGCAAGCGTGGATGAGATGAATAAATTGTCCGATGTTGTCCAGAAAAACATCTCTGAGATTCATGAACCTATTTTATTGATGCAGTACACGGATGATTATAGGGTAAATACGATAAGTTCGAAAATTGTCTACAATGGAGTCAATTCAAGCGTGAAAAAATTAGTCTGGGTCAACGGCACTGGTCATGTCATGATACAAGGTGCTGACAGTAATTATAGCAGCGAGCAAATATATGAGTTCATAGAGTCTCAGGTAAAATGATTTTGTTCAAAACATTTAAATAGTCATAATTGGTAGGTGTGGATATGATAGACTTCACGACAGGTGTCCTGAAAATCGCAAATATTTTCTTGTCTATTGTGGCAGGTCTTATTGCAGCGACTCTGTTTGCAGTCTCAAAGAAGAAAGACTTAAGACCATGGAGACCATTGGCAGTCGTTTTGATTCTTTTTGCGCTTCAGGAAGTGCTGGGAGCATTGCGTTCTTTTGACATTTACTCAAGTTCTTGGATAACGCACGTCAATGTTTCAATAATGTTGTTGCTTTTGATTTATGCCTTGGTATTACAGATAAATATAGTGAAGGAAAAGGTGGCAGCATGACACTGGGAGACTCATTCGGACTGGTGGCCCCATATTATAATCTGCTCTTTGTTTCGATATTGTTGGTGCTTTTCGTAAAATTGTTTTCGCATGGCGACAAGAAATTTGCTTATTCTAAGCCGTGGAAACTTCTCCTTACGGCTGTGCTTGTATACATTGTTGAGGAAGTCATAACTGTGCTTGCTGGTCTTGGCGTGTTGACGTTTCCATTATGGTTATTCCCTGCGTTCGAGATGATAATGATATTATGCTTCATTTACATGCTTTTGTTGCAGAAACAATACATCAAAACAGGAAGGAAGGACTAAAATGAATAACAAAGGATTATCTCCGTTGATGACGACATTCATTTTGCTTGTTATCTCGGTAATAATCGGTGTATTAGTCATGTCATGGGGCAAGTCGTACGTCCAGCAGGCAACATCAGTTTCCGATGTCGTGACCACGCAACAGGCCTCATCGTCATCTATTTTTTCCGATCTTAACGCAAGGCTTGAGCAGAAAGAAATTACCCAGCAGCAATATGACCAGATAAAGTCAATACTTCTGGCACAAAACAATAGTTGATTTTTCATTAGAATTTCTAGTTTATAGGTCTGCTTGGGTGAAAAGTCCGTTCCTAAGGGTTTAAAGCCTTGTTTTAGCGTTATTTTTTTACTACTGTGTGATAACAATTAAACAGATAGATTTATATAGACATTAATATATAGCAAATCTACTATTGGGGCGACTGAATAAATGAAAAACATGAAGTTGTTATTGATGTCTTTTGCACTCATCTTCTCCTTACTAATCATGGGCGTCTTCGCGGAAGACTGGCCCATGTTCATGCATGATTCAAATCATACATCATCAAACGGCGAACACTACATTATTGGTAGTTTAACATTCACGCAAATAGCTAACTTCTCGACAGGCAATGCAGCAGTAGGCAATACATTAGCATCTTCCCCTGCAGTATACAAGGGGATAGTATATGTAGGATTGGACAATTATACATATGCCCTCAACGCAACAACACTCAATCAAATAGCTAACTTCACGACAGGCGACGGGTTTATCGAATCTTCTCCAGCAGTCTCCAATGGAATAGTGTATGTAGGATCAGGAGGTTCAAGCAATCATGATGTCTACGCTCTCAACGCAGTCAATCTCAACCAGATAGCGAGCTTCACAAGCGGTGGCATATTTCTATCTTCCCCAACAGTCTCTAACGGAATTGTGTACATATTATCAACGGATGACAATATATATGCCCTCAACGCAACAAACTTAAATCAGATAGCTAACTTTTCAATAGGATATAGTTTAGGATGGTCTTCTCCTGCAGCATCAAATGGGATAGTCTACATAGGATCAGATAATGGTGATGTCTACGCCCTAAACGCGACAAACCTAAACCAGGTAGCGAACTTCTCCGTGAGCACGTTTTTTGACTCTTCTCCAGCAGTATCCAATGGCGTGGTGTATATAGCCGGAGAAAATAATTATTTCTACGCTCTAAACGCAACAACAATGAAGCAAATCACGAACGCATCAATAACTGCTTTAGCTTTTTCTTCTCCTGCAGTATCCAACGGGATTGTATATGTAGGATCGGAATCCACAAATGGCGAAGTATACGCCCTCAATGCAACAACACTCAATCAAATAGCTAACTTCTCGACAGGAAGTAATAGTGTAGTCTATGCCTCCCCCGCAGTATCTAATGGAATAGTTTATGTGGGAGCAGGAATCAGAAGTTCTCTTAATGGTAATGTCTTCGCTCTCAACGCAACCAATCTCAATCAGATTGCTAAATTCTCTGCTGGCTATTACATATCTTCTCCTGCAGTATCCAACGGGATTGTATATGTAGGCTCGGAGTTCAACAATGTATACGCTCTTTCCCTTGATGGTTCCTTTGAAAGTGACCCTGCTTGTGTCGTTCCCTTCAACGGAATGGTTGTCAATCAAAGCGTGATGTTCTGTTCAGGTTCATATAATGTGGCAAACGGATCGTTTACTAGCGTTGGCATATTTGTCAATGCTTCAAACATAGTGCTGCAATGTAACCAAACAGTTTTGGTTGGGAATAACTTGAACGGATTTGGCATAGATGTTTTGAGCGTCAACAACGTGACCGTAGAAGGTTGTTCGATTACTGGATTTTATGATCCACTTTACATAAATAATTCGATTGGTGACTTGATTTTGAACAACAATATAATGAACAACCCAGGGGACGGGCTCATCGCTGGTTCGGTTTCAAATAGTCTTTTCTCGAATAACACTATAGAAAATAACATCGTTGGAGGACTCGATTTGACATCTTTTTTCAATAATATAGTTTCAAATAATCTTTTGTTATATAACGGGAATAATTATCTGGATTATTCGGAGAACAGCAATTTTATCAACAATACAGTAATCGGTGGCTTTGCTGCATTAGATGTAAGTTTCTACAACAACTCATCATCACTTAACAATCTCTTTTCAGGAAACACGATAATGAATGCAACATACGGTATTTATATCGACACTGGTGCACATAACAATACGTTTTCAAGTAACATTTTCTCAAACAACGGAAAGGATATCTGGACATATGGCGGTGGAGTTAATACTCTTATATTATCTAGTGGAACGAATCAAGTCGCCTTTTACAATAAATATTTGAACATCACGAATATGTCTGACATTTTCATCAATGACTCCCTTGTTTACATGGATAGCGCAGCGGAACCTGCGATGAACACTAGCGCAACAGCAACTATCGCAAATCCAACAGGCAGCTGCTCACCAGTACCTACTCTTTATTCCACGCCAACAAAGTTCAGCTCAACAAACATAGGAAGTATCTGCAATGCCGCATCAAATCCAGCATGCACAAATATAATATGCACGCCAAGCACAATCACATTTGATGTAAATCATTTCACAAGCTACGCTACTGCCAATTATGTGAATTCTCTCGCAGCATGCACAACTCCGATAGACGCAATGAACATAACACAGAACATGACATTGTGCAGTGGATATTACAACCTCCCTGACGGAATATTCATACGCTCATCTAATCTAGTTTTGGATTGCAATGGCGCAATGTTGAATGGAATCTCAGTGTGGAGCCACAGGGGAATAACAGTCAACGGAGCAAGCAATGTTGTGATAAAAAATTGCAAGTTGTTAAACTATTCAGACGGAATTGCAACATTCAATGGTGGTTCGGCAATAACGATCGAGAATAACATTCTTCAGAATCCAGTTACAAATAGAGACAGCAACAATGGTATAATCTTTTCGGGAGTAACATACAATTCGACAATATTGAATAATTTTGTCAACGGTTCGACATATGGAATCCATGTCCAGGAAAATTCATACGGCGATTCTGTAATCAACAACACAGTAACAGGAAGCACATTGGGAATAATGTTGTCTGGTAATTCAACAAACAACATAGTATCTGGAAATATTTTGTATGGAATAATAGACAGAGCAATCCAGATCGAACAGAGTTCGAATTCAATAATCAGCGGAAATGTAGTCAATGGAAGCAGACAGGGAATAGTGACTGATTCCGGAACGATAGGCGTTACAGTATCAAACAACGGCGTAGTCAATATTGTCGATCAGGGATTGGCCTTGATGAACGTCAACGACAGCTCATTTTTGGAGAACAACATAACCAATGCAACCACAGGCATAGGGATGATTGGGGCGATTAACAATACAATTGCTAATAATACGATACAGAACGCAACAGTCGGGATAAATATCATGAGCAATAATGTGGGAAACACTATCACAAACAATACTTTTGTTGGCGTAACGCAGAACACAGTCGGAAGCAGCAGCGGTAATGTAATCGCAAATGTAATTCATACTTCCCATAGGGCGCAAGTCGCAGTAAGAACAGTCAATCAAGTCGTGCCACAAAGGACCGTTGCAACGGCTGCTCAAATTTCAAACGTGCAACCTCAGCAAGCAAAAATCGTCGTCGTTTATTCACAGCCAACATATACGACATCCCAGGGAGAAAATTTACAGTTTGTCCAAATGAAACAGAATTCGTTTACGCAGACAATCAGTGATTTCTTTAATTCGATATTCGCTTCGATATTCGGCTAAGGCTGTCTTTCCAGCTGCAGAAGCATGTAATTTTCATTATCGGGAATTATTTCTTTCTCTTCCTTTTTCTCTTCTTTGATTTCTTTTTCCTCTTTCGGCTGATCCTGTGCCTTTTCCACTTCATCGCTAAGCATGAGTTGTGCCGTCGACAGGTCGTCTTCCGTCATCTTTATTGGCTGCCATTGCAGGTTCAAGCCGTCATTTTCATATCTTGGTATTATGTGGATTTGCGCATGCGTTGTTTTCTGGCCAGCGGCAACTCCATTCTGTATGAGAATATTTGTCCCGTGGGCCCGCAGCGTCTGGAAGCAGAGCGATGACAGTTTGTTCGCGACAAAGAACAGGTGGCTCATTGTTTCGTCAGGAATCTTTTCAATTATTGGATTATGTTCTTTCGGAACAAGGACTATGTGTCCTGCGGCAACCGGGGCATCCAAGAGAAATGCGTACGAAGTGCTATCTTCGTAGATTATGTTCTTTCTCTTTTTTATTATTTCGCACTCTTTGCAGTCCATCAGAGCATATTCTTCAATTGACGCAAGTCAATCTCCTCCAATTTCTCCTCTTTTTTTGCTTCTATCTTTGTTCCGAGCGCAGTCGCAAGAACTTTCTGAATCGATTGCATGTCATTCTCAGGAATATTTTTCTCAGGAAGCTGGAAGCATGTTATGCCGTCGCCTTCATAACGCGGTATGATGTGGATTATCGCATGAGGCGCTCGCTGTCCAGCGATGACGCCGTTGCCTATGAAGATATTCGTGCCCTCAGCACCAAGTGCACGCAATGCTGACCTCGACAAGTTCTTTGTTATTTTTCCAAGATGCCCTATTACTTCTTGGGGAGCCTGAGGCAGGACCATGTAATGTTCCCTTGGCATGAGCAGCATATGTCCTTTCGATGCAGGGTTTATATCTAGAATCGCGATGCAATGCTCATCCTCATAAACTTTCTTTGCGGGAACTTTTCCCTCGGCTATGTGGCAGAAAATGCAATTTTTTTTCTGGAGCTCGGCAATCTGCTCAGGATTCATTTTTTCAAGTTCTTCTTCGCTGATTTCCTGCTCCGGCATATAGAACATCTAAGAGGGAATCTATTTAAAGGTTACGAGGCTTTATCAGAAAATTGGTTTTAACAAAAGACTTTCAATCAGTCCTTGTTTCTTTCTTATCTCTGGGGATATTGTTTCTTGGGGGGAATAATGGTCTACAAGAGAAGATAATGAACTGAATTGAATGATATCATTTATTTCTGAGTCGTATATTTTTGTATTTTCTTTTTGTCCATTTGCTATGTACACTGGCGTAACTCTTTCTTCAAGTTCAGACAATGGTGCAAGCGCCAACATGAGATCTTCTATTGATTTATACACAAAAAAATTCTTAATCTTTTGTGGATTTGTTGTATTCTTCTTCTTTTCTTTATTCGCTAAAAATTTGATTGTGTTTAATTGAGGAATCTCCAACTCGCTTCCTTCTTGTTCGCAGATTATCTTTGAGAAGTACGTACGCAATTCGGTTGAGAATTGGATGTCATATCTGTAATCCATATCATCGTGCTGCACCCACAACGCGGCAAGGTCATTTTGATTTTTAATTCTCTCAAGCAATTTCTTATTTTCTTGGCTCAGTGTGTATGAATTTGGTTTATTGTTCTTGCCTGGCTGTTCCTCTAGTCCAAAAACGCTTGGTGCAAAGATAAATATGTTAGTCATGATTTTTGTTCAATGCAGCCTATATATAAACTTTTCTAATGTTACTACATGTAAGTAACGATTGTATGATGTGACTCACTTCTTGGATTGATATCTTTTTAAAGAAACAATCGTTCAATTTATTCATGGAAATAAGGATTGATCTGAAAAAATCATTGGAACAGAACGCCTCTGATTATTTTGAGAAAGGAAAGAAGGCGAAAGGAAAGATAGAGACTATCAAAAGGGTCATAGCGCTCTATCAGGATAAATTAATCAAATTAGACAAGGAGCAGTTCAAGATCGAAGAAGAATCAAAGAAGGAGAAAAGAACGCCTCACTGGTATGAGAAGTTTCGATGGTTCATGACAAGCGAGGGATTTCTTGTCGTTGGAGGGAGGGATGCAGGCTCAAATGAGACTGTTGTGAAAAAACACATGGAAAAAGATGATTTGGTGTTCCATACTGAAGCGGTGGGAAGTCCTTTCTTCATTCTAAAAACAGAAGGAAAAAAACCGACGGAACGAAGCATACAGGAAGTCGCTGATGCCACGTACATCTTCTCGAAATCATTCAAGGGAGGAGTTGGCGGCGTGAACAGCTTCTGGGTATCGCCTGAACAGATATCGACGACGCCGAAATCAGGGGAATATCTCGAAAGAGGTTCATTTATTGTCAATGGAAAAAAGAACATCGTCGTTCCCAGGTTCAATCTGGCTATCGGAATAATGAAAGACGGCTCAATAATGTGCGCTCCTGTGAATTCCGTGAAAAAGAACTGCGAAAAATACATTGAGCTCGAGCAAAGCAGGGGAGAAAAACCATCAGACCTCGCGAAGAAAATAAGGAAGAAGATCGGCGGAGAACTGGATGATATAGTGAAGTCCTTGCCTGCCGGAAATATAGGATTGAAATAACCACGTAAGATTTATAATGTCATAATTTCTTCTGATTGCATGCCCAACAAAAAAGAGAGCATACTTCTTTACAGCACTTACATGTGGTATTTTGCAGTAGGATTGCTTGGTCCGTTATTTGCGGTATTCGCTTAGAGAGTGGGTGGCGATATTCTTGAGATATCGTGGGCATGGGCTACATATCTAATCGTGACGGGTCTTCTGATTGTTGTTGTCGGAAAGATATCAGATAAATGGATTAGCAAGGAGAAATTAATGATAACCGGTTATGCATTAAACGCAATCTTTACGTTCAGCTATCTTCTTGTCTCATCACCTATGTATTTGTTCTTTGTCGAGGCAGGATTAGGTATTGCTTCTGCCTTGGCGTGGCCTACATGGGACGCGTTGTATGCGAAATATGAAGACAGAAGACATGATGGTTTCACATGGGGTCTTGCAGCTGGCGGAGAATTCTTGATGAGTGGCATAGCGATGATTTTTGGAGGCTTTATTGTCGCATATTTTTCTTTCAATGTTCTTTTTATCATAATGGGTTCAATACAGACGATAGCAACACTGTATCAGGCACGTATTCTCAGAAACTACTGAGTGTAGTAATTGTATTCGAAAAGTCTTTTCTTTTGAATAAGATTTAAAAACACCAATTCAATAAGTAGTATGTACAGTGGTAGACAAAGTACAGAAAAGGGATGGCAGCTTAGTTCCATTCCAGAAATCAAAAATAAAGCAGGCTATTCTCAAGGCGATACATGCGACAAGTTACAAGGATGATTCGATAGCTGAAAATGTCCTTGAGTGTGTTGTTGACGATCTGAATAGGAGATTCAGGAACATCATACAAATGGAGACAATCCAGGATGTCGTAGTAGAAAACCTAAAATCTTATCCCATTGTCCATAAAGCATATGTTGAATACAGAAAGAAAAGAGCTGAAATAAGAAAATTAAAAGAGAAAATGGGAATCAAGGACGACTTGAAGCTCTCTGTGAATTCCCTTGTTGTGTTGAGGAAAAGATATCTGCTGAAGGACGATGCCGGAAACATAATCGAGACTCCAAGGCAATTGTTCAGGAGGGTTGCCAATGCAATAGCAAATTCAAGCTCGCAGGAAGCTGAATTCTTTGAAGCGATGAAGAATCTGGAGTTTTTGCCCAATACGCCCACGTTGATGAATTCAGGAACAGGATTGGGGCAGTTGTCTGCGTGCTTCGTTTTACCTGTAGAAGATTCACTTGACGGAATTTATGATGCTGTAAAAAATCAAGCCAAGGTACAGCAGTCTGGTGGAGGAACTGGTTTTAATTTCTCAAAGTTGCGTCCGAAGGGAGACATGGTTGGAAGCACAAAAGGAGTTGCATCCGGACCTGTATCTTTCATGACTGTCTTTGACAAGACAACTGAAGTAATGAAGCAGGGAGGAAAAAGAAGAGGAGCAAACATGGGGATACTTGATGTGACGCATCCTGATATAATGGAGTTCATCACAGCGAAGAATGACGAAACAATGCTGCAGAATTTCAACGTTTCCGTGGGTGTAACTGACTCATTCATGGATGCAGTCAGGAAAAACAAGAATTATGCTTTGATAAATCCACATATTCACAAAAAAACTTCCGAACTCAACGCAAAAAAAGTATTTGACGTTATTGTCGAGAACGCATGGAAGAAAGGAGATCCAGGAATCATTTTCATGGATGAGATAAACAAGTATAATCCGACGCCGCAGCTCGGAAGGATGACTGCAACAAACCCTTGTGGTGAGATTGCTTTATTACCGTATGAAAGCTGCAATCTCGGCTCGATAAATCTTTCAAAATTGGTCAGGGACGGAAAATTTGACTGGAAAAGACTCCAAGAATTAGTGAAAACAGGAGTTAATTTCCTTGACAATGTAATTGACAAGAACAAATACCCTCTGAAAGAAATCCATGACATAACGAAGGCGAACAGAAAAATAGGATTGGGAGTTATGGGGTTCGCGGAGATGCTGATCAAGTTGGGAATTCGCTATGATTCGGACGAAGCTGTAAGAATTGCCGAAAAAGTGATGAAGTTCATTGACGAAGAGGCAAGAAGGGAATCAATCGAGCTTGCTATAAGAAAAGGTTCCTTTCCGAATTTCAAGGGAAGTATTTATGACGGAAAATACAGCGAGATAAGAAATGCAACGGTGACGACAATCGCGCCGACCGGAACAATCTCTATCATCGCAGGATGCAGTTCAGGGATAGAACCATTGTTTGCGATTGCTTTTTACAGGGATATCCTGGAAGGGACAAAATTGCTTGAAGTCAATACTATTTTCGAGGAGATTGCCAGGAAAGAAGGATTCTACAGCGACAAACTCATCGAAGAGATTGCAAAAACCGGATCGATGCGCCACGTAAAGAACATTCCTGACAAAATAAAGCGATTATTTGTAACAGCTCTCGAAATAAATCCGGTGCAGCACGTGAAAATCCAGGCTGCATTCCAGAAATATGTTGACAATTCAGTTTCAAAAACGATCAATCTTCCAAAAACGGCAACCGTTGAAGACGTGAGGAAGGTATATCTGCTCGCTCATCAACTGAAATGCAAGGGAATCACCATTTACCGTTATGGAAGCAAGAAACAGCAGGTCCTATATGTCGATGTTCCGAAGAATGTTTTGTTGGCAAAGCCAGAATTCAACGGCTGTCCTAACGGGATTTGTTTGAATTAAATAGTACTTCTAGTTTGGGACAATGAATGTTTAAATAATAAGCAAGAATGTTGGTTCCCGAGGGGTGGTTATGCACAATCGCACGACCCTGCGCAGAGATGCGCATTTGGCGAACTCGTTTTGTTTTTTTATTTTTATTTTGCAATCATTATGATGAGCCCGATGACTGCGATCAATGCCCATAGGAAGTTTACAATTGCAGGCTGATAATCTCTTTTTGCAAACGCAACATACGCAATCCCAATTGAACCTGTTATGTTGAAGAAGATGTAAAATCCATTATCTATGTTTACTGTTTTGAAGATAAGAAGAGCATATGCCAGCAATATTGTGATCGCGCCATACCATCCAAGCGCCTCCGCAAAGAAGTCATCCTTCATTCATTCACCCTTTATTATTCCATACCCTATCAATCTGAACCTGTTCTCAAATCTCCTGGAGATCGAGACTTTTGATCCGATTTCGGCGCATACTTGCAATTTCAACGTGCAGTGAATTCCCTTCTTCGATATTTCGTCAACGATACCGACCGTTGCCGCGGAGTTTACATTCAGCATCAATGGCTCTAGTTTTGTGATTGGATTTACGACTGCTTCTTCCCGCGTACCGACAACTCGTTGCAAAAGATGAGGCTCCAATGTTAGCTTGGCCCATGTTGGCGGAAGTTTTCCCTTCAATCCTACCAGCGAACCGGTCAACTGGTCCGATTTCACGACGGATGGATCAAGTGTTGTCATTACTCCGATTGAACCTCCTGGTTTTGCTATGGTCATATCATCCTTTCCTGTCTTTAGGCCAGTGATTTTTGTGTACATCGGCTCCAATGTCGTTTTTCCATACTTCTCAACTTTCTTTCCTGGTTTTATTTCAATTTCCTCCCCTATCCTGAATTCTCCCTGCACCAATGCACCGCCAAGGACCCCTCCATGAAGGTCGTCGATCTTTGAGCCGGGCTTGTTGACGTCAAATGAACGGGCCACGAGCATGATTGGGTCTTTTGTAGAGTCTCGTACTGGAGTTGGAATGTGTTCCTGGATTGCTTCCAACAAATAGTCTATGTTGACGCCTTTCTGCGCGGAGACTGGAATTATGGGTGAATTTTCGTAAGGAGTTCCTTTGAGAAATGCTTTTATTTGCTGATAGTTTTTTTCAGCCTGTTCTTCTGTCACCAGATCAATCTTGTTTTGGACGACAACGACGTTCTTGATTCCCATTATTTCCAAAGCAACGACGTGTTCCCTGGTCTGCGGTTGAGGGCATTGCTCGTTCGCGGAGACCAAGAGCAAAGCGCCATCCATTATGGTTGCCCCTGCAAGCATGGTTGCCATTAAACTTTCGTGTCCCGGCGCATCGACTATTGAGATGGCACGCACAAACTCAGCATCCCTTCCTTTTTCGGGGTTTGTCGTATAACATTCCGGAGCTGGCGTGTTTTTGTATTTGTATATGCTCGTGTTTGCATATCCCAATCGTATTGTGATTCCTCGCTTGATTTCCTCAGAATGGGTGTCGGTCCAGATGCCCGTCAGTTGCTTGGTTAAAGTTGTTTTTCCGTGATTGACATGGCCGACCATTCCTATGTTGACTTCAGGCTGGATTGTTTTCTTCTCGGCCTTTTCAACTGATTTCTTCTTAGTTTCCTTTTTCTCCAGAGGTTTTTCCTTGGATTTTTCAGTTGTTTCTTTTTTTGCTTTAGCCATTTATTTTTTCTTTTCCTTTTGCTCTGGTTGTTTCTCTTTTTTTTGTTCGGGCTTATCTTCCGCCTTTTTCTCGGCAGCTTCCTTTACAGGGAATATATTTTCAGCGCCTGCCTTCTCTATTCTGAGATTTAATTGTGCTGTTTGATTATTTACGGTATTTCCTGCGACTGTCTTTCTTATCCTCATTCCTCTTCTCATATTTTTTCTGATGCCGACGCCTTTTGTCGCAAGAATTCTTTGCTTGCCGATTCCTTCGACGTCTCTTCTCATTGGGAATCCTGACTCGTCGGAACCGCCGGTCAGCATGAATTCATATCCTGTCAGATCCAAGAGCTCTCCACGAACCTTGTCTCCTAATCTTAAGCCAAAGAACGGCTTTACATTCTCTTCCTTTACAATTCGCTGCACGCTTTTCCCTGTTTTAGGGTCAGAAATAACTATTCTTAATTCAACCATTTTGTCTCCCCGAGCTTAGTTCTTTTCGAACGCCTCTATGAGGTGCTCAGCAATAGTGTATCGGCGGAAGGGGTTATTTATAAAGGTTATGGGTCGAAAGGCTCTGTCCTAAATCTCTGTAATTCATAAAACTAATAACCCAGACAGCCGCTAGGCTGTTCTGGGGTGGGGAGTGAACCCCCACATGGGAAAAGAAACAAAACTAATACAAAAACTTAAGCGTTTGTTGAGGAGATTGGGCTGTCCGAGATGGCTGCACCATTTCGGACCGAAGACGTATGAATTTCTGGAGCATTTGCACGCACTGATCATCAAGGCATATTGCAGATTGTCCTATCGCAGGGTCCGGGAACACTGCGATTTGCTTGGCATACGATGCCCAAGCAAATCAGCGTTGCAGTATACCGCTGCAAAACTCGATACAGCTTTCTGGCAGAAAATATTGAGCATAACTTGTGGCAACTCGCATCTCGTTGCCATCGACAGCACAGGTTTGTCGAGGACAAATCCGAGCTATCATTATCTGAAGCGCATCGACGGGAATTTCCCTTGTATTCCCATCAAACTAAGCACAGCATTCGACACGCGAAAAAAGAAATTCTGCGCTGCGAAGATTCGTGTGCTTCCAGCACACGACATCAAGGATGCGAAATTTCTCTTAAAAAACAGTAATCCGAGGATTGCTGTGGCAGACAAAGGATATTCTGCCGAGTATTTGTTCAAGTTTGCGCATGAGCACAACATGGTGCTCATGGTTCCAGCGAAAAAGAACGCAAAGCGAGGTCGTTATCGTAAGAAAATGGCGAGGCAGTATCGATTGAGAACGTATCATCGAAGATCGCTTGTTGAATCAAGCAACAGCAGTATAAAACGCAAGTTTGGAGCTAGTGTCAGCTCCAAAACTGTGCGGACAATCCGCACAGAAGTATATTTGCGGCTAGTCTGCCATAACTTATTTTCTTGGCTTTACCGACTTTTAGGACAGAGCCGGGTCGAAAGTTTTATTAGTTTTTTACGCCTGCTGTCAGGAATGGTCTATGATTTGAGAGTTGGGAAAACCGTTGAGGGTTACTATTATGCAAGTTTTTTCGATATGCTTGAATCCAAGCTACATCCTCCTGCTTTTTCACAGAATATTGCAGGTCTTGTTCGGAGTATACTCTCTTTTGAACAATGTATGGTCCCTCAAGGAGGGGGATTGTATTTTGATGATGTTGAGTCAGACGAACTCACCGATAAAGAAGTACGTATCGTTATGGGATTATGTGAAGTAATCACCGATAGACTCAAGGAAAAACACGGTGCATATTTTTATGATCGTTATACGGAGTTCAGCGATGATGACACTCCATTCTAATTGCTGGGCAATACTACATTGTTACCTAAACGGGTGCTTTGTTGGGTTTATTGTAACGCATTTGCTTATATTTGTTCAAGAAGCACCAGATATTTATATAAACCGTCTTATTCTAAGTCAATAAATGGATGTAAAAGAAACTAAATTACAGAAAATTCATAGAGAAGTAGAGCTCCTTGAACGGGAAAAAGCGCGACTTGAAGAAAAAGCGCAGATTGCCGAAAAGAAAAGCAATATAAAAGAAGCAGAAAAATTAAGAAAAAAACAAGCTAAAGTTCAAGAAGAACTAGAAGAAAATTTAGCAAACTGGGCAAAGAAGAAATTAGAAGAAGAAAGAAAGACAGGGGCAAATTTTCCTAAACCAATCAAACTTGTACTTTTCTTTTTCGGAATGTATCTCGTAGGTATCGGTGCTTTCGACCTCAAGCCAAATTTGAGCGTCATTTCGAAAATCCTTTTTACTATTATTGGATTTGCCATCATGATTTTTGCCACTATGTTCTCCTAACCTAGAATTAGGCTGTAAATTTAAAGGGAGTGCACCCTTTAAGGTAGCAATTCAGGGCAATACCAACTTTTATAAAAGACCATCTCGCAAAATGAGCCATGAACTTCCAAGGATTGCAAAGTGTTGACACGCCTGATTTCTACTTAGACGTGGCCATAAAGAGAATGAAGAAAAGGATCAGCGAGACAAGGGAGCAGAAACTGCGCGGAAGCCCGATGATGCGCTCAAAGACGATTGAAATAATCAAGATCGAGATGCTCGAATCCGAACTCAGGGAAATGCTGTACAAGGTCCTGAAATCATTCCCGAGCGTCGATAGTCTTCCTGAATTCTACCGTGAGTTGATTGACATCACATTGGATACAGGAATGATGAAGAAATCACTTGGTGCTGTAAAGTGGTGCATAGAGAAAAATCACGATTTTCTTGGAAGATACAAGCAGGCAATCAAGATGGCAACGGAAATACCCAGGATCAATAGTTACCGAAGGGAATTTTTTGGAAGGATTTCATCTACTATGAAGCAAATCAAGCAGAATCTTGCTTATCTGGAGCATTCGCGACGGATCATGGTGGAATATCCGAATGTCAAGACCGGGCTAACGACGGTTGCGATCGCCGGATTTCCAAATATAGGAAAGACAACATTGCTTTCAAAACTTACTGGATCAACTCCGAAAATAGCAAGTTACGCTTTCACGACGCAAGGAATAAATATCGGCAATGCCATCATCAACGAGCAAAAAGTCCAGTTCCTGGACACGCCGGGAACATTGAATAGGTTTGAGAAGCAGAACCAGATAGAGAAAGTTGCATCTCTTGCCTTGAAGTATGTGACGGACATAATAGTTTATGTCTTTGATTTGACTGAACCTTATTCGCTCAAGGATCAAAAAGAGCTGTATGAAGAGCTCAAGAGTTTGCGAAGACCGATTCTGATTTATCTTTCGAAGACTGATATTATTGAAAATGAAAAAGTAGACGCGTTCAAAAAACAATACAAGGACGCGTTCACGAATCCCGAGGACATAAAAAAAGCAATCAAGAATAACCTATAATTTAATTATCGTTTCTGCGAGCTTTTCAGGATCATGCCTCAAAACAGGAGAATCATTAGCGATGAGATTGGCGTGGACCACCCTTTTGTCCACTAGATTGTCAACAACCTGTTCCTGTCCTTCCTTCTCATATTTCTCTATTAGTTGTTGCGGCAGTTTGCCGTCATGAATTATGATTTTGTCAATGACGTCCTTTCCAAGATATTCTTCAACCAAATTCAGATGATCCTGTGCGGTAAAGCCGTCCGTTTCTCCGCGCTGCGTGACTATGTTCATGATGTAGACTTTCTGTGCCTTGCTCTTTCTTATGGAGTCGGCAATTTCCTTGATCAAGATATTTGGAAGCAAGCTCGTGTATATGCTTCCCTGCGAAAAAATTATTTTGTCCGCTTCCTTTATCGCATTTACCGCCTTTGCATTTGCATGCACGTTTGAGGGTTTCAGCGCAATTTTTTTAATTCTTGAATCGCACCATATTGCCTTTTCGATGAGTTCTTCTTCTCCCATGACTGAATATCCATTTTCCAGAACTCCGTAAAACTGCGCCCGTACAAGTGTGCATGGGAGGACATTGCCTCTCACATCCAAGAATTTCTTCGCGAGTTCGATTGCCTTCTCGAAATCAGAACCATGCTGTTCATATCCCGCATCAAGCAATATATTCCCGATGACGGCTCCTTTGTTGTCGCCATCTCTTATCCTGTACTGGAATAATTTTTTCGCATCTTGGTTGTTTGCCATCGCGGCAAGGCATTGCCTTATGTCTCCAGGAGGGAGAAAGTTCCCTTTCGTATCTTTCGGACGCCTTGCGTCGAGCAGTACTTTTGTATGGCCCCCTGTGTCGAACGTGGAAACTATTGCAGTTATTTCTTCCTGTTTAAGATTCTTGTTTCTTTTGGAATATTCAACCAGACCTAGGAGAACTCCGTGCTGTCCTGATCCGCCCCCGATGGTAACTACTTTCATTGTGATAAACAAACAACTACGTTTAATAAAAGTTGTGAAATTAAACTCAGCACAAATTATCTATACATTCATGGAATATTCTTGAATTTTCTTCTATTTTCTGTAATGTTGGTCCGTAACGTTCGTCTTTCTTAAATTTCTTATATTTTAGTGATCCAAGAATGTTCATCGGGGCAAGATATGATCCTAATGCACCTCCTAATCCAGCTCCGATGATGATGTAACCCATTAAGTCATTGGTTGCGCTTTTAACGTGAGGCCCGACTATATATCCTATCACTCCTCCAACCAGCCCAGCTCCAAATGCGAGCGCAAGCATTTTTACAAAACTTCCCTTTTTATTGATTGTTTTTCGGACTTCTTCTGGCAACGTCTCCCCTAGCGCAATAGTTTCCCGTGTCAATTCTTGTAAATGCGGCGGGAGTTGTTGGATTTCAAACTCCAATTGCTGTTCATCTATTTTCCTTTCAAGCAAAGAACCAGCTTCCATAAAGATTCTAAAGAATAACAACTATAAATATCTTTACAGTTTGACTTTTTTTGCGTTGTCGTACACTTCAGTGTAGCACTTGCACGGTAGCTTTGAGCTGAATCTTTTCAATGCCTCTTTTGCCAGTTCAAGATCTTTTTTTTCGCAATCGACCTGGCATAAAATTGCCTTTTCGTGTACTTGCGCGGCGATTCCTATTGGCTTTCCCCATGAGTGCGCCATACCTGTGCTCATTCGGTCAGCACCTGCGCCTGCTGCAAGTGGATTTTCTCGCAGAACGTGATGCGGGAAAATACGGACAGTCATCCTGTATCCGACCTTTCCTATTTTCTTTTCGAGAACTCTGTTTCCTGATTGTCTTCCTGCTTCGATCGCGAAATTTCTTACTTGAAGATTTTTGGTGCTTCGCAAAAATAATGTGTAAGGGAATTGTTTCTGTGTCGTCTCTCCCATGACAAATCGCACGATTGCACGAGCGGGATTGACCTTGATGTATGCTTTTTTCCTGAACTTGCTTCGTCGCGTATATGGTCGTTCCAACCTTCTGTACGAGACAAATCGTCGTAATTTTGCCATATGTTTTTACTGCGGTGGTTCATTTAAAAAGCTTTTGCTTGATTCACAGAAACCTTTATAAAGAAAATAGGCTAAAAACCCTTTAAAGAGGTGTGTAAATGAAATTAAAGTTCTTTAATAAAAAGGCCGACTTAAGTCTTTCAATTAATACTATTGTCATTTTAATTTTGGCCATCACTATGCTTGGCCTTGGATTAGCATTCTTGAACGGAACATTCACAAAAACGACGGCGCAATTCAGCCAAGTCGCTGATGTCGTCAAAAATCAGATTACAAGCCAGATAACATCAAGCAATGGCAAGGTCATACTCAATACCCAAGAAGTAGATTTGAAGACGAGCGAGGAGAAAGATGTCTACTATGGAATTAGAAACGTGCTCGGAAATTCGAGCAATAATGGTAATTTCATTATCAATTCGTTTTGCAGTCAGGCATTGAACCATCCTAATTACGGAGCAAAAGATATTGCAGGTTCAGTAGTCCTTGCGACGTTCACCACATGGCCAGTCCAGCCGGGAGATGTTGGTGTCCTTAAGATGCAGGTAACTGCAACTTCCAGTGCAGTGTTTGATAATTATGCGTGTGAGATTGATGTATGCTCTGCAGATAGTACGGTGACTACTCCATGTACCTCAGGTTCGAGTAACTTGTACGGACAGGCGAAGTTCTTTGTTGTTGTAGGAGCGACTGACTAAGATGAAAAAGCACCTAACACAAGATCAGGAATTCCAGATTTTGAAACTTGTCCTGGACAAGTTTTTGTGGATTGGCATCGGCATACTTATTTTTGGATTCTACCAATTGGTCCAAGGTCAGATTACGAATGGAATAAGCTGGATCGTTGCGGGAGCAGTTGTCCTGATTTTATTCATAGTACTGATTGTCAACCACTATGAAATCAATCCCTAATTATATGGGCAGAAAGGGGCAGCTGGAAGTTTCAACTTCTTTTATTGTAATGCTCATTCTGGCGATTGTCGTCTTTGGATTTGGTATTTACTTCGCGACGAATCTGTTTACGACGGTCAAGCCTTTGGTGGCTCAACTAAATCAGAATCAGGAGCAGCAGGTCGAGAATGCGCTTGACCAGGGACAGCAGGTCGCTTTTCCTGTAACAACCCAAACTGTTCAAGCAGGATCCAATGCGATATATGGCCTCGGTGTTCTTAACACTAGAACTGTGGCAACAACTTTCAGTGTTACTATTAACTGTACTGTTGCTGTTGATGCTGCTCAAAACTCACTTGGTGCCGTTGGCTGTGAAGGAGCTTGGACGTTCCCTATCAATTCCTTTACATTGAATCCAAATGACAAGATTGTAATTCCTGTCAGCATACACGCAATCAGTTCAAAACCAAGCGGAACATATGGATTTAATGTGGAAGTGTACGCTCAGGATACATCCACTCCATCTGTACCACCAAAGTTGTACGATACTGTGAAACAGATTTATCTTGATATTAGCTGAATTCTCGGTTCACTAATTATATAAACATTGACCACCTTAGTATTTGGCTGGGGGAAACAATGTTTTGGAATACATCACATAAGTCTGAGAAGCAGAAAGAATTGCTGTCAATAAGGCATAGACAAGAGATTATACTGAAATTAGAACCTAAATATTTTCAACCCATTAATGCAATGGCCATGACTTACAGGAAAGAGCTTGCACTTCCTGAAACTGAAGAGTCTGAAAAGCCAAAGCTTCTTGAGCAAATCGTTGATTTGTACAAGCGATCAGTCGATGTGGGAAGTCTCGAGGCCGAGCCGTATATTTTTCTTTCTGCGCATTTCAAAAAAACGAACCAGGAATACGCGAATAAAATAGAGACAAAAGGAGTTGATTTTTTAATAGGGAACGGCGAGAGATTGAGCAAATTGAGGTTTGACTCCACCACAAGCGATGAAGCTGGAAAAAAGATCGCAGACTTGCATGCATCACTGGCATATCTTTGCGAGCGGTACACAGAACGGACGCGTGATATGCACTATAAAAATATCCTGGTACGTATTCTCGGTGGAATCGGACTTTATGACGAGGTTCTGCGCATGTATGAGCCTAAATTCGCTTAATTTATATATGATATATATTATTATATATTTTTAAGGAATATATATAAGTGAAGGTTCCTGGTCTCTCCCAACGACAATACCAAGCTTGCCGTCATTAAGGAAATCTCCTGTTGCCAAGGCCCGGACGTGATCAGTTGGCAATTCCTGGATCAAGGAATATACTCCGTTGCTCTGCTCATAGATCTGCGTCGATTGGTCGTAATTTCCAACGATGACGTCATCAATCCCATCGTTGCTCAGGTCGGCTGTTGCCAACGCATAAGTGTGGCCCAGTCCAAACGTAGGCTGCGCGGTAAATCCAGTTCCATTGTTGAAATAAACCATGTTTTGTTGGTTGTCATTTCCTTGGATGATGTCTTGGAACTCGTCATTGTTGATGTCGGCTACCGCGATTGCGTTCGTGTTGAGTAAATCACCCAATTTTGCGTTAAGGATGAAATTCCCATTTCCTTCATTCAGATAAACGAGAGTCGGTCTTCTGTTAACACCGACGACAAAATCAGGGAGCCCGTCATTGTTGAAGTCAGCTATCTTGATTGACGTGACAGGCATATTCTCAGAAAAATTAATTTTTGTGAATGTGCCGTCCTTATTGTTCATGTATATGTCATTCTCCTTGTATTGCGTTCCGACAATGAAATCATCATAACCATCGTTGTTGAGATCACCTACCGCGATGTCGCTCACTACTGCGTTATCATCGAGAACCTGTTTCATGAACGTTCCGTCTCCATTATTCTTGAGCAGAAGAAGCGGTCCGTGTGCATTTCCCATCAAGATGTCTTTCTGTCCGTTTTTATTTGTATCAATTACGGCAACTTTCGTGGTATAATACGAGTCTGGAATCAGCTGCGTTTCGGTAAACGATCCGTTTTTATTATTGACATAAACTTTGCTAGGAGACCCGTATATACCAGCTATGATGTCAGGGTATCCATCATTGCTGAAATCGGCGACTGCGACGGAATAAACGTGATCCGTGCCAAGCTCTATCGTCTTTGAATAATTTACTGCAATCTTGACAAATGATTTTGGCGACTCCGCGACAGGCTGTGTTATTTGCTGCCCCATGTCTTTTTGCTGCGATGCTGGAACAAGGGTCTGGCATGATGCCAGCACAATAGCAGTCGCAATGAGAACAAAGATGATGTATTTTTTCACGTCTAACACCTTATTTTGCCAATGTGTTGGCGTATAAAAGCTTTATTGTATATATCATTTACCACAATTATTATATAGTTTTGCTACCTTATCATAGTTAAAATGGCACAGATAGCATTTTATCCAATAGATATAGCTTTGCGAACCGCGGGAGAGAAGACATTAGTCACCCTATATGGAAGGACAATTACCGGGGAGAGAATAGCGGTGGTCGATCCTGCCTATCTTCCCTATTTTTACGTATTGCCTAAGGAGCGTGACATAGAGAATCTTGAACGGGAACTGTCAACGCTCGTTATCCGCAAAAAGGAGCATTCCTATGCGATCGTCAAGGTCGAGCGAAAGACCATGAAATTGCACGAAAAAGACACGCCGGTACTGAAGCTTTTTGTCAATAATCATTTTGGTTTATATCCTGTAATCAGTGAGTTGAAGAAGCGTTCTGACATATCATCTTTTTTTGAGCACGATGTAAATCTTTCCCACGGATATTTGATTGACAAGGGAATAGTCCCCGGCATGGCAACCGTCGTTGAGGGGGAATTCACTAACATCCATTCAAAACCGGTCGTGTTTAGGGCGGACTCGATAAAGCAGGATGAGGAAGAGACGATGATTTCTCCGAAAATACTAGCATTCGACATAGAGATATATTCCCCGAAAGGGAAGCCATCAAGCCCAGATTCCGATCCAATCATCATGATATCCTTTTCAGGGGATAATTTCCAGAAAACAATAACATGGAAATCATTCCATACGGCGAATCCCTCTATCGAATTCGTTTCAGGGGAATTCGAACTTATCAACCAGTTCAAGCGCGTAGTCGAGGAATTCGAACCTGATTTTTTGGTCGGCTATACATCCGACTTGTTCGCATTCCCTTACCTGAAGAAACGCGCGGAGAAATACAATATTGCGTTCGACATAGGCATCGACAAGAGCGTTGCAGACATTCGCAGGGAGGAAACCAGCATAAGAGGAAATCCCCACCTTGATTTGTATCCATTTGTTGCAAATGTCTTCGGCCCAAAACTTGAGACTGATTCATACCGTCTTAAGGATGTTTCCCTTGAACTGCTCGGGGAAGGCAAGAAGCCAGTCCAGATTGAAATGCTCTCAGATGTATGGGATAATGAGCCGGAAAACCTCGAGCCGTATTGCGAATACAACCAGCATGATGCGGTGTTAATACATAAATTGGCAATGAAGACGCTTCCCCTGCTGAATGAAATAGTGAAGCTGACAAATCTTCCCCATGCGGCAGTGTGCAGGGGAACATATTCCAAATTTTTAGAGTCTTTTTTGATGAAGGAATCCAGATTTTCGGGCGAGGTCATTCCTGAAAAACCTTCCTTTTCCGAGTATTCAATCAGGAAGAACATAACCAAGCCGAGTTTTTTTGTTCTCGACGTGAAGCAGGGATTATACCATAACATCTGTGCGTATGATTTTGCTCTTCTGTATCCATCACTTGTTGTCGCGCACAATATATCCTTGGGATCGCTGCGGTGCAAGTGCTGCGACGAGGTTGTTCCAGGCCATGATATGCATTTCTGCAGGAAGATAACAGGATTATTCCCGAAGATTTTCGGCGCGCTCCTGGACAGGAGAAAGCGGATTATTTCCCTGCTTCATGATGCAATAGACAAAACTCCCGGTCAGATATCTGTTCTTTCCGCGCGTTACGACGCACTTACCAACCTTCTACAATCAAGCAGAGGCATGTTCACATATTCATCTTCACGCTGGTACAACGAGGATTGCGCACATTCGGTAGTTGCGTACGGTGATGTCTACATAAAATCGCTCATCCAAAAAGCCCAAGACAACGGGGCAGAATTGCTATGCGCCGATGCTGATGCAATTTTCTTCAAGGTTAATTCAAATTCAGTAAAAGCTTCCGAAAAGTTGTTTGAGGCGCTCAGTTCCTCGCTGCCTGATAAAATGGAGATGATAAATGACGGATTTTATCCGCATGGATTGTTCATTTCGGCGAAATCAGGAAAGGGAACGAAGAAAAAGTATGCATTATTATCAAAGCAGGGAACGATAACGATGAGAGGATTCGAGCCCTCAAGAAGAACAATGAGCGCAATCGCGAAAGAAACGCAGGAAAAAGTCCTGTCGTTGATCCTCAAAGACAAGAACGCGGGCCAGGCTGTGTTTCACGTCAGGAACGTTATTGATGAATTGAAAAGCAAGAAAATTCCTTTGCGAAAAACAATAATCTACACGCAATTGCAGAAAGACATTGCGAACTACGAGACAATTGCACCTCATGTTGCGGTTGCGAAGCACATGCAGCAGCATGGCTTCACTGTTACTCCTGGACTGATAATCAAGTACATAGTTGCGAAAGGAGATGGTTCAATCGCGGAACGTGCTCACCTTCCAAATGAAGTGACATCCTATGATACTGATTATTATATTGAGCACCAGATAATACCTGCAGTCGACAAGATTTTTGAGGCAATAGGTATCGATTTCAGGAAAGCTATTGAGGAAAAAGAACAGAGCAGTTTGGGTGAATTCATCTAATTAAATTTTAATGAGAGGTTCTTAACCCATAACCTTTATAAAGTAACTTTCTAATCAATTTTTTATGGTTGAAATTGGCGTTTATGACCCGAAATCAGTCGAAGAAGACGTTCTTGCTTTTTGGAAGAAGAACGATATCTACGACGCTGCGAAAAAAAAAGTAAAAGGAAAAAAGGCATTCTATTTCCTAGACGGTCCACCGTATACATCAGGCAAGGTTCATGTAGGGACTGCGTGGAACAAGTCATTGAAGGATTCGTTGCTGCGTTACAAACGGATGCAAGGCTTTGACGTGTGGGATCGCGCAGGATATGACATGCACGGACTTCCGACTGAGCATGCGACAGAAAGGAAATTAGGGATAAACGGGAAAGAAGGGATTGAAAAATTCGGCGCTGACAAGTTTGTTGAAGAATGCAGGAAATTTTGCATAGAAAGCATGCATTCGATGAATGACACATTCAGAAGAATAGGTGTTTGGATGGATTTCGATAACGCGTACCAGCCAATCACAAAAGAATTCATAGAAGGAGAATGGTGGCTAATCAAACAGGCTCACAAAAATAACAGATTGTACGAGGGACTGAGAACGATAACATGGTGCGCAAAGGACGGAACTGCGTTGGCGAAACATGAACTCGAATACAAAACAGTCACGGATACATCAGTTTATC
The DNA here is from genome assembly GCA_963835585.1 of uncultured Candidatus Woesearchaeota archaeon. Taxonomy (GTDB): domain Archaea; phylum Nanobdellota; class Nanobdellia; order Woesearchaeales; family UBA10107; genus UBA10107. The sequence goes on along the minus strand of CAWIGF010000003.1, from coordinate 624,298 downwards.
TTAAGTTTCCAGTTCTTGGCTCAAAAAACGAATTCTTGATAGTTTGGACAACTACTCCTTGGACAATTCCTTTTAACCTGGCAATCATGGTAAATCCGGATGTTGATTATGTCAAGGTGAAAGTCGATAATGAATACTGGATTGTCGCAAAAGCATTGACGGCTTTCATTCCTGCAGTTGCCAATAAGAAATTCGAGATAATTGAGGAATTCAAAGGGAAGAAGCTTGAGGGAATAAAATATATTCATCCATTCAAAGATGAAATAAAGGCTTTCAAAGATATGCAGTCACCAAAACTCCACTCAGTTTTGCTTTCAGCAGAGTATGTCGATACATCTGGAGGTTCCGGGCTTGTCCATTGTGCTCCTGGTTGTGGTCCTGAGGATTATGAAGTCGGTCACAAAAACGGATTGCCCGCGTTCAACGAACTTGATGAACAGGGAAAATTCAGGCCGAGCATGGGAATATTTTCAGGATTAGTCGCGAAGGAAGATGACAGCAAATTCACAAAGATGCTTGAGAAAAAAGGTGTACTAATAGCAACAACCCCTGTCGATCATGAATATGCTCATTGTTTGCGCTGCGGCAGTCCGGTCATATATAGGACGACAAAGCAATGGTTCTTCAAGGTCGAGGATTTGAAGGAAACGATGCGGGAATTGAACAAAAACATATTATGGATTCCTGACTACGCAGGTTCTCGCCAGTTCGATTCATGGCTCGCAAACCTGAGAGATAATTCCATAACACGACAGCGATACTGGGGAACGCCTGTTCCTATTTGGAAATGCGATTGCGGTCAATTTGAGATAATTGGTTCCCTGGCAGAATTGAAGCAGAAGACAGGAAAGATTCCCGATGATTTGCATTCTCCAAGTCTGAGAAATCTCACGATCAAGTGCAGTTGCGGAAAGCAGATGCACAGAATCCCAGATGTGCTTGATGTATGGATTGATGCCGCGACGGCAAGCTGGAATTGCCTGAATTACCCGCAAGATACAAAATTATTCAACAAGCTCTTCCCTGCTGACTTCATACTTGAAGGGATTGACCAAGTCAGAGGATGGTTCAATATATTGTTTGTCGCTTCCATGATTGCATTCCAGAAGCCGTCATACAAGGCAGTGTATATGCACGGATTCATCAATGACGCACAAGGACGAAAGATGTCGAAGAGTCTTGGCAATTATATTCTGCCAGAGGAAGTCATCGAAAAATACGGGGCAGACACATTACGTTCATACACAATAGGAGGAACGAGCCCTGGTTTGGATCTGAATTACAATTTTGACGACATGAAGGTCTCATTCAGGAATCTTGGAATCTTGTGGAATCTGCACAAGTTCCTGATAGATTACGCAAAGACTCTCGGGAAAAACCCAGCATCGTTAAAACCAAAGGTTGCTCTTGAAGAAAAGTACATGCTTTCAAAATTAAATTCGACTATAGAAAATGTCACGGATGCATTCGACGCATATCATCTTAATGAAATTCCTCATCTTATTGAGGAACTTTATCTTGAACTTTCGCGGACATATGTGCAATTGGTGCGAGAGAAGTCATCAACTGGATCGGACGTCGACAAGGAATCTGTTCTTTACACATTGTACCGCGTCGTCACTGATATTTTAAAAATATTGGCTCCCATATGCCCATTCATCTCGGAAAAGATGTATCAAAACATGAAAGTTGCATTTAATCTAAATGATAAATCTGTTAATTTCACTGATTGGCCTGGTGTGAAGAAGGGTGAAATTAATCTTGAGCTTGAGAAGAATTTTGTGTATGCTAAGGGAGCAATACAAGCCATATTGAGCTGCCGCGAGAAGATAAAGAGAGGAGTAAAGTGGCCTGTCAAGGATATTGTCATTGTAAGTCACGATGAGTTTGTGCGTTTGGCTCTGGACGAGACTCAGGAATTGATTGCCTCGCAGACAAATGTAAAGGACATTACGGTCTCGCCTGAATTTGAGCACGCCCAGAAAACATTGAAGCCTGATTTTGCAAAATTGGGGCCTAAATTCGGAAAGAAGGCGCCGCAAATACTCGCAAAACTAGTAATGTCTCCAAACATCGCGGAGAGAATAGCAAAGGAAGGGAAGGCAACTGTCGATGTTGACGGGGAAAAGATAGAATTGGACAGAACTTATTTCATCGTCGAAACTTCGCTTCCTAAAAACTGGGTTTCATCGGAGTTCCAGAATGGTGTCGTGTATCTTAATTCTGAAACGAACAAAGAACTTGAGTCGGAGGGATATGCAAGAGAATTGATGAGGAAGGTCCAGTCATTGCGAAAGGATGCAGGACTTCAGAAGAACGACAGAATAACTCTTTATCTTGGGCTGGACAAGGAATTGCATGGCACAATTTCAGCGTTCGAATCTCTTATCAAGGAAAAATGCGGCGCACAGAAAGTGCTGTATTCAGGAAAAGGATCGACTTCTGTCTTTGAGAAAATAAAGGACAAGGAAATTATTATCAGCTTCGACGTTATTAAGAAGTAACTGGCTGAACTGTCACGTTATATGCATTCCATTGTACTGTTTGGTTGAATGAAACGCTGAAATTTGCGCTTCCCTGTGGTTCTATATCACTCAAAGTAACAAGCTGCTCAGATGAGACTTCTTGCGCATAATAAACTTGCACTAATACCTGTGCACTTCCCGTTCCCATACCTATGTTCTCAACAGTTCCTGTTACAGTCGCAGGACTTCGCACGGCATATTCTCTTATTACCTTGAATTGCGGCTTAAGATTCGATGTAGGTTGCATGGTTGTGTTCGCTGCAACGACAGCCGTTGTTGTGACTGGTGTCTGTTGAACTTGAGTCTGTATTGGTGTTTGTGAAGCGCATGCCGTCACAAATATCAAGAATAACGCCAAAAACACAAAACTCTTTTTCATGTTGTTTGTTAATTGGGATTTCTTTAAAAAGATATCTATTTCAGTAATATTTAATAGAAAACTATTTAAAAAGTGTTTTGATTAAATAATTCTATCATGCTACGAGTCCTAAAAGACACACCATTGGCGGAAATAACTTTGCGACGGTACGAAAAACCGACAAAGTCGTCTGACCGCGATCTGGTAAAAAAGTTCTGCTTGTCGCTTGGTATACTGCAGCCGGGCGATTCCCGCGATGTCATGGTTGATGTGCTCTTGGTTTTGTTGCATGCACGTCAGGAAAAGAAGGTATTGCGTTCGGAAAACGTGGTTCAGAATGTGATAGATGCAAGGAAGAAGGCAAGGCTGCCATTGCATGGAGTTGCAAGCTCGAACATAAGAAGACAGCTGAAAAGACTGCGATATTTATTTTTGGTGGAGAAGATACGAAACACATACAGGATTCCTGAATTTGATTCCATGGCCATCTCGTTCCAGGAGAAGACTGAAAAGTTCCTGCTGTCATCAATCCTTGAGCGCATAAAGGAATATGCGCATGTTGTTGATGAACGATTCAAATGACATACTCTCACGCCCCTAAAGGGGTATCTTAAAGAAAATGGTAAAAGAAAAAAGATATTTAGAATGGGGTATTAGTTTTTGGTTAGGAATCGGTTTGATGAGCATAATAAATGTTTGGAAAATTGTTAAAAATCAGCATGCACTTTCATACTCCTGGATTATGTTTGGAGTTTCAATTATTATGTTGATTATATGTATTATTTTAATTAAAAGAAATGGGGGTCGCTTCTCCTCCCACAGCTAAAGCAGTGGGTATCCTTGAGACGATTATATGATCTACGAACCGGCGGAAGATAGTTTCTTATTAGCAGATCAGGTCAAAAAATTAGCATTCGGAAAAGTTATTGATGTAGGAACTGGTTCTGGGATTCAGGCGAAAGCAGCGGCGTCATCCAAGAGAGTAAGTTCCGTCGTAGCTTCTGATATATCAAATGAAGTAGTTTCCTCATTAAAAAAAAATATTGGTAAGAAAATAAAAATAGTCAAATCAGATTTATTTGAGAATATTCACGGTTCGTTCGATACTATTATCTTCAATCCTCCGTATCTTCCGCGAGACACAAGAGAGCCGAAAGATTCACAGCTTGCAACAACTGGCGGCAAGCATGGATATGAGATTTTGTGCAGATTCGTTAGTGATGTCAATAATCATCTTGCAAGAAATGGCATAGTATTGATTGTATTCTCTTCGCTGACGAAGAAGGACAAGATTGACAAGGCAATTGCCGATAGCGGATTTGAATACAAGGAAGTTGCAAGACAAAATATACCTTTTGAGATTTTGTATGTGTATAAAATACAAAGAAGTGATTTTCTGGATGAATTTTTCAGCAAAAAAATAACGAACATTCAAAAAATTGCCAAAGGACACAGGGGATTTGTTTTTACAGGTACTTACAAAGGAAAAAAAATCGCGATAAAAGTCCAAAGGCCTGACATTCCTGTCAAGACTATCGATCGCGAGGCAGTCATGATTAGAAGACTCAATAAGCATGGCATTGCCCCCAAGCTTCTTTTTACTGGAAAAGGATTTTTTGGATATCAATTCGTTCTAGGCGAGCCAATCTGGGAATTCTTGGAAAAGGCAAAGAAAAAATCAGTCAAGAATATCCTTGGTGAAGTTTTGCGGCAGTGCCGCATCCTTGATGCTTTGCATATCACGAAGGAAGAGATGCACAATCCGTACAAGCACATAATCATAGGAAAGAAAGTGGTGCTCATAGATTTCGAACGCGCACATTATGATGTGCTTTCGAAGAATGTCACTCAATTTTGCCAGTATATTCTCTCGAATGAGCGGATTTTATCTACGAAAGGAATACGTTTTGATGCAAAGATGCTTATGGATTTGGCGAGAAGATACAAATCGCAACAGACGGAAGCAAACTACAATAAAATAAAAGATTTTCTAGATTCCTCTTAGCCAGCTGATTATTTGCGAGAAAATGCTCTGGTAGATTGGCTGGACACATTTGTTGTTTACGCATTGATATGACGTATCTGGGCAGTCGTTATTGTTTATGCAGCATCCGTCCTTTTGGACATAAATACATTGGTCATTGATGTAATATGATTTGGTGCAGATGGTATTGTTCGTGCATCGGTTGAAGCAGGTATGTCCCATTGCGTAGCTATCCTGGTTGCAGTCAGTCCAGGAACATAGGCCGTTGGTGCATGCTTGTTGCGATATGCACGAATCATTAGTTGCACATCTGATTCCTGGGCAGTAAACGGCGAAATTGAAGTGATCATAGTATATTGTTGATGACGGCCATGAAACCGTGAATTTGTATGTTCCTGTTGTGTATATCCCTGGATTTGACACGAACTGATAGTCGCGTGAGCTTACGAAATCTTGGTCGGTCGATTTGTCAAAAGGCACCTCATAATTAGTTACAGGATAAGATCCTCTGTACCATAATCCCTGGACGGGTTGTGCATTAAGATAATCCCCTGTTACGGTTATGTTGATATCGCTGTAATCAACTGCCTCGCCGCTATGGGACATGTTGATGGTAACCGAGCCGTCAGTGCCGCAGCCTGCTCCTTCATAGACAAATATGACGTTTGCAGTTGGAAGAGTGGATGCATAAGCCAATGTGCTTAGCATAAGAATAAGGACCCCCCATATCACTTTTTTCATTTCATTTTTAATATTGAGGTTGCTTAAATATATTGCTGAATTGAATTTATAAATCAGTTATTTTTTGCTTCCTTTTTTATTGCTGCGTATTTCTCAATTCTTGCCACGAGTTGGTCGTCTCCTTCTTTTAGCTTTTCCTCGCTAATGCCTCTATTGGCCAAGATGTCTCTGTGAATATTATAAACCATTGATGCTATTTTGTATTCTTGTGGATTTGCTGCAATAGTTCTTGCAGCCCTTTCGATATTCCATTCAAAATATTTCTCAGTACTTCCGATAATCTCAACACTTATTTGTGGCGTTCCGTCAGGTGTGCTGGATAATTCTATTTCTAATCTCAATTCTTTTTCGCCCATGTAATTCCTCATCTAGAACACTCTTAAAAATTTATTCTTTCTTTTTCTTCTTTGTTTTCTTTATCTCTTTTTCCAAGTCTAATTCGTCAAGCAATTCCTTGTAACGATTTCTAATTGTAACTTCTGTGACTCCTGCTACGTCAGCGACTTCTCTTTGCGTTCTTTTCTCCTGGTGAATCAAAGCAGCGACGTACAAAGCAGCGGCCGCTATTCCTGTCGGACCTCTGCCTGATGTCAATTCCTGCTTTTGCGCTATGTCCAGTATTTCGACTGCATGCGATTGCGCTTCGGGGCTCAATTTCAACGAGGAAGCGAACCTTGCTATGTAATCCGCAGGATTTGAAGGCAATATCTTAATTCCCAATTCTCTTGTTATGAATCTGTATGTCCTTCCGATTTCTTTCTTCTCTATCCCGGAAGCCTCTGAAAGTTCGTCCAGTGTTCTCGGAACATCGTGGCGTCTGCATGCCGCATACAATGAGCCTGCGACAACTGATTCCATTGATCTTCCTCTTACCAATCCACGCTGGACTGCAAGAGTGTAGATTCGTGCTGATTCTTCCTCTACCATCTTTGGAAGTTTCAAATATGAAGAAACTCGCTTCAATTCAGCCAATGCCAATTTGAGATTTCTTTCTATCGCTGTTGAAATCCTGTACTGCCATTTTCTTAATCTGAAGAATTTGTTCCTGTCCTTGCTTCCCAACTGGAATAAGTCTGTTTTCTGCCCTACTTCCGTTCCAAGTCCCTGATCATACTGAGTGTAAGTCATTGGAGCGCCGGCCCTTCGCTTAGATTCACCTTGCTCCGAATCGAATTCCCTCCATTCCTGGCTGAAGTCGATCATTTTGTCCTCGAGAACTAGACCGCAGTCCTTACAGATGACTTCCCCTTTGTCCCTGTTTGAGAAAAGATTCGTGCCACCGCATTCAGGACATTTTTTAATATAAGTTTGCATTTTTATCGCCACAAATAGCAAGTCTTAAATATATCTCCTTAGAACTACTATATAAATATTTCTCTTTATTTATAAGTGTTTCGCAAAAAAACTCGTTTATTTATAAAGCAAATTTAATGCCAAAAATCAGGCAGTAGTGAACGCAATATGGTAAATAAAGCATCAAATTATTTCTTCCTTCTTCCGTCTGATGTGCTTTACAATTCTGTATATAATGTAGATTGCGATGATGAGAAGCACTAAAAAGTAGCTGAAGGATTCGATAGCGCTGAGCAAATAATTCCAAGTATCCTTGAATGCATAGCCCATGGCTGAATATATTATTGCATAAAGCAGTTCTCCAGAAATGACAGCTAACGCGAACTTCTTGAAGCTCATCTTTTCGAATCCAGCGAGATAATTAACAACAGGACTCAATCCGGTTGCCAGCCATCGCGTCAGGAAAACGAACATGAATCCCCTTTTCTGAAGCGTTTTCCGCGTCTTTCTCTCGTTCTTGCTGTACCATTTCCATCGCATGAGGAATTTCCTGACTGGTTTAGATACAGCTTTCGCGAAAATATATGTAGAAAGATCACCAATTATGCTTGGAACCCATATGAGCAGAATGACAAGCGATAATATGGGTATGCTAGGTGCAGAGACTGCATAGAGAATTTCCCACACAGTAATGCCAGGAATGATGACGAAAGATGAAGCAATAGTTAAGAGAAAATATGCCGCCAGTCCCCATATGTTATATATGTCAAACACTATTTCATCACCATGCGATCAAGTTGTTGTATCACGCTGGTGCAATTGAGGTGATGAGTGTTGCAAACTGTGTTGAGAGTCAATCGCAGGTTCAATTGATTTTCTTCAAGACCCAATACATTGAATAAGACTGGTTCAGTAATGTTGAATCGTCGTATTACTGTGTGTGTGGTCATCCATGGCTGGATGGTTAGATTTGTGTTGTTTCTTATGTATTTCTGATATGATCGGAAGTGCTTCACGTTGCTTACTGAAGATGAGATAAGTAGCCCCGCGCCAGCCAACAGAATAATAACTATGATCACATATATTATTCGTCTTTCCCTTTCTTTTTTTGAGATGCGCTTCATGTATTTTTTGTCGTTGCTTTATTATTATAGTTTGCCCTTTTAAAGTTACTACTAACTAGTAATTAAAAATTAGAAACATATATAAACTCAGGCCTTATTAAATATACTATGAAAAAGATTCAACCAGGCATTTTTAGAAAACGTTCGTTTCAGGATTACTTGCTTCTTGGCGGATTGGCAGCTGGGACACAGGCAACCGTGGTTTCAACATTTAATGAGATACAGAGAGCAATCGAAAACCAGCAATATTCACCAGCCGTATATGATTATATTCATTCTGCCATTCCTTCTACTGCCGTTGCTGGTATGCTTCTACTTGCAGGAAAAGTGCTATTGGATGTAGGTTATTCTCAGGCAAAAGAACTTATGGGAAATCATGTAAAATTTGCCGATATTAAGGTGAAGCGAACACTGTCTGATATTCTTGCTTTATTTGGAACCGCATATGGGACAGCTAAGACAGCGGCGATTCAGGGAGAATTCTTCTTCAACACAATACAAAATCACGTTCTTGCAATAGAAAAGTACGTTGGCCAAGTTGGATATACTACTCTTGAATGCATTGTTCCTTTTGCAGCAGCAGGTGTTGCTATCTGGGGTGGGTCAGAACTTATGAAAGGACTGATGCAGTACCAGATTGCTAAAAATAAAAATATTCCAAAAACTAATTAGATCTAGTTCTCAAAAAACTAAAACAGAATTATTGAATTTAAAGAAAGTATTACGCGGCCGCCCGCATTGACCGAAATGGTGTAACTCTCCCGTGACTACAAACGCCGTCACGATTTTATTTTCAGAATATGTTTTTCAGTACGGTAAATGAGTATAAATATTTATCGTTTCTATTCGGGTAACTAAAAATGTCGTCACCGAAAATATAAATTCGCCGGTTTATCAAAGGATATGCCCCAAGCAACACTTTTCGAGTTATACAATCTGATATCAGGTGATTTAATCGACGCCCGCCCGCTGTTGGAGATCCTTTTACTCTTGAATATCGTGCGAAAGCGCGAAGCGCTCATCAAACAGCAAATCGAACAACTCCAATTTATCGACGAGAAAATCATGAAGTCAGATTTCAGGGAGTTAGGCCCAGCTAAGAAAAAATACTGGAAGCTTTCCCCCGATCAGAAAGTAACAGTCAACAGAGCAATAAAAATTAAGAGAAAAAACCTATTACGCACTATCAACTTTAAGCGCCTTTTGAAATTAACGGATACCTACTCTCGCCAATACGAGCAATACCTTTCAGAAAATTTTGACTTCATTAGGAAACATGAGTTTCAGAGAGATTTGGGATTACTTAAAGATATTACCCGTCTTGACGTGCTTCTTCAAAGAATCATGCAAAGAGCTGAAACCGCCAAACGGAATTATGCCGCCATCATCTTTGAAACGATCAACAACCCAAGGTGAGAACAATGGAAAAAGAAAAACCAGAAAAAGTGTTTATGGCAGGCCCCATCCAGGCCTCGATATTCATGAATGAGCGGATGGTAAAGGGCGTTGGAAAAGACATTCCAAGTATCGCTTTTCAGAAGCGGTACCAGGAAAACGGGGAGTGGAAATCCACAACCAGCCTGAATACCAATGACCTACCCCGTGCGGCGCTTGTTTTGTACCAGGCGTATTCGTACTTGGTCTCTAGAAAAAAGGTCAATGAGGATCAGGACGAACTGGTCTAAGTGGCGCTACTGCCCAGGCAACCGACCTCTGTGCCCCTCGCCGAGATGGGGCCAGAGAGAGGGCGCTTTTCTGAAACCGTATTCTATTGCCACGATTTTCGATTTATGAAAACCATCAAAAATCGTCCATAATTAAAGGAAATTCGAAGCCTGTTTTGCCTTATACCTAGGACACCTATCACTAATCCATAAATCCTTACGTCCTTAAGACACCTTAAATCACCTCAAACACTTTCACACTTAATCAATCGTGCCGCCACAGGAGTGGCGGCTTATATTAAATTGGGCGAAGCCCCCTAACTAATATAGCCCCCTAAAATAAATCTAAAAATATTCCATAAAAACACTCTTCAAAAAATCAATAAAATAAAACCGTTAAAATCGAAGTCCATTCACTTCAACATCTCATAACTTCTACTCAATACATATCCTTACCTATCCGTAAGCGACCTACCTTCAATTGATCCATCAATGAAAACCAAAATAAAACCCGCATACAAACAAAACCCACATGCAAACAAAACCATCACGCAAATAAAACCTACGTGCCCAACTGCCACCAACTACCAATAACTCTTACAACAACAATGAGTTCAAGACCGCACACTTCACCAATAGACAGTCCAAAACTGCTCCAATTGCCAGCCCCAAACCGGACCAATAATCAGTTCAAATTACACCAAACTTGTAATCCCCTACCAAATGGCAATGCCATTATCACAATGCCTTTAACAGCATTACCTTCCTGAAACATGAATTCATCAACACCTAAAATGCAATTCCAGGACCCCGATATTCGCCAGATATTCAAAACAGAATAATCTATATCCCCGAATATCCCCTTGTAGATACGCTGACAAGCACTCCAACTACTTCTTCTCATACTTCAAGAATGCCGTCATTCCGCGAGGCTTCTTTATTCATATTTGAAAAAGCTTTGAGGAAGACTACCAAATCTATTCTTTCCTTTCTCTCCCTCTTGAAATAGCAACCACAGCACATAGAAGGGAATAAGTTGCCACCAACCATTATGTCCCAAGTCATGACAACGTTTTGCTCCTTGACTCAATGCAATCCAACACCCAATTGCGAAAACAATTAAACGCAAAATATTTCCCAAATTCATAAAGCCTATCATTCCTAAACCAATAATAATATTACTGTATAAGTATTCAGGTCTTCCTATGCGCCCCCTAAATAAAAACAAATGTTTAAACATTTAATTATTATTGAGTTCTTAGTTTTTAAACCTTCCTGTGCCGCAGGCCACCGTAGAATTGAACGAAAGCTTTATCTATGGAATTCATCCAAGAATAGCAAAAATGTCATGGACTATTTGCAGGGCATGTGGCGGGAAAGGTTATCAATACAGCGGAAACCCTTTTCAGGGAAATGTTCCATGTAGAGCTTGCGAAGGGAGAGGCAAAATATGGCATGATGATCCGGTTGTTCAGCAACCCGTAATTATTCAGGGAGCCTCGTACCAACCGCAACCAACTTATCACCCTCAACCCCGACCTAAAACGCAAGCCGAGATAGACGCAGAAGTTGGGGCGCTTTTTATTTTTGCAAAGCATCCATCAGCTTCCTATGCTGAACGTCTGCTAACAAGACGAGAATCGCATTGTACCTATCCTTGAGAATTTGACTGTTTGGGTAGTCATATTGCTTTTCGTCCAGAAAATGCCGAAATAATTTCAGGAATTCTGAATCTGAAAGATTTTCTAACCTTTCGATTATGGTTTTTTTTACTTCTGTTTGAGTCATGCTTTCAACCTATGGTTGTTCCTTTTGTATCTCCAATTTTTTGGGATTAACCCGTATGTTCAGATTGTTTAAAAGGTCGTCTTTCAAAGCCTTCTTGAATAATGGAACATCTTTTTTCAAAAGGTATTGATACCCGTCAACGTCTCCGGTGGATAAATCCAAAAACAAAATCGGCCCGTGTTTGGCAATATTTTTTAGATACCTGATTTGCTTCAGCCTGTAGTCAATCGTTATCAAATCATTTCCGTTTTTGATGTTCGTTATCATGGTTTCACCTCTGAAGTTCTTCTTTTCGAGAACCTCTTAATAGGCTTATCAAGGTGTTCAGCCGATAAACATTGAACGTAAAACGAGGGAACGAACAACGATTCGTGACACTCGTAGCGACCCGTAAGGGGAAATGTTTACGAACAGGATGCCGTCTTCTGTTGAGGTTCTAGGAGAGCCATCGAGGAATAACAGGTAGGCACAACGAAATTTCGGAATGTAAGGAAGCTAGATTTTAGAGCGGGATTTCCGAGTTCCTTTGGTGTTTGATGGGGCAGGAAGTAACTTCACGATATTGGATTGGGGAAGCTGTGGTTCTGCCGCTATCGACGGACGTAAATCTTCCATTAATACATCGACCAGCTCGTACCAATTCACCATTTGATAGGCGCTTGTCAAAAGGGTCTTTGCTAGAGGTTCCAGAGTCCATTTTTCTTCGACCTTGTTGATGAAGTGATCCTTCATTTCCTCTGCCAAACTCATGCGGGCCGCTTCATACGGCGTCATATTTCCGCCATAAGTCCGGTACACGCTTTCGTTCAGCAGGTTCCTTGCTTTAGTGCCCCATTTCGTAAGGATTGATTCGTCGTCGCAAAAATGCCGGTACGCCACGTAAGATTCATAATTCGTCCATCCTTCATAACCGGCTTTTTCTTTGTAGAAACTCAACAACATTTGCTGTTCAGTTCCAAACTTTTTGCAAAACTCTTCCAAATTCTTGACGTTTAATGTCAATTCCCTGTTTTCTAGCTCCATTCAAATCATTACTCCGTCTATCACGCATCATCAACCAACCATATGGCAATTTCTTTCCAGTTCACTTTGGCGATTGCATTGTCCACCAGGATTTGTGTGTAAAAATCATAGTTCCGTAAGTTGGAGTATTTTTTTTGGAAATTCTCGGAAAGATGCTCCGCTAGCAACGCGATATTTTCACCAGTGGGGGAAGTATCTAGTAATTTCCTGTTCGTGATTTTCACTACATTTTTCAAGTGCAGGTAAGTCCGGTATGTCTCGAAATTAGTAAAACCGCTGTAGCCTGCCTGTGCCTTGAATTTATTGATAATTTCATCGAGTCCTTTTGGATCACTGCATCGAAATGGCTCAATCTGCGAAACTTTCAGGGTTATCTCACGTTCGTCGCCATCCATTGTTTTGTTTCTCCGTCTATACCTCTTATGAAATCAAATCGCTGAAGGGATTCACCATGCGCTTTACTCCATTCTCTCTAAGTTGTCGCAATGCGTAATTGAACAGGAAATCAGTTTCTTTGCCGAGCACCGTGCGCCTGTCGCTTTGATATTTGATTTGAATGGCCCGGTATTGCAGTTCCATGTACCAGGGTCCGGTTTTGTTATTTGGGGATTCCTGTTTCCGCCTGAATTCGATTTGTTCACGGACGAATCGTTTTTCTTCAGGCGTCATCTTTTTTCACGTATTTGCCGCAACGAATAATCGAACATGAAAATTATGTAATCATCACGGCCCATGTTTCCGTTGATTAGGTTTTTGATCTGAATGGCCTGAAACTTCAATTCCAAATACCATGGGTCAAATTTGTTTTCGGGAGTTTCCTGTTTTCTCCTGTACTCGATTTGATCCCTTGCCCATTGTTTATCTTTGGGCGTCATCATTTTTGATTCCTCTGAAAGCCATGAAAAGGAAACGAAACCTTTAAATAGTACAAGTAATTACTGTACTTACAGGTGATTCCGTGGCCATTTTTTACAGCAAACACGCAAGGGAAAAGATGGTCGAGAGAGGAATATCCGAGCGCGAAGTCCAAGAAGCGATTAGCGCAGGAAGCAAGAGCATCCAGTTCAAGGATAAGATTGTTTCCGATTACCAGTACTTCAGCGTCGTTTTCAAAAAGATCAACGATGACGTGTTCGTCATCACGGTCAAGCCACGGTGGTAACATGAAATGCCCAATATGTGAAAAAGGAGAATTGAAGAAAGGAACAACAACGGAAGAAATGTTCGGCGTAGTTCTTGGAACGTTCCCGGCGCTTGTCTGTTCGAAGTGCGGCGAATCTTTCACGGATGAAGCAACTACCAAATCTATTGAGGAATCCGCTAAAAAAAAGGGCGTCTGGGGATTGGGGAAAACAACCAAAATAACCAAGACTGGGAACTCCCTTTCCGTGCGCATTCCGAAAGAAATGGCAGACCGCCTTGGAATCAAGGACGGCGAAGATGCGTTCATACATCCAGAAAAAAACAGATTAGTCATCGACATCAAGGACTGAGCCCTCCGTTTTCTTTTTGAAGTTCAGGAAGGTAGGTAATAGGAACAGTGAATTTCTTTTTCAGAACGTCTTTGTTTGTGGCAATAATTTTAATGTCAGAATACCCGGCTTCTTGCGCGGCCTTGATATTTGATTCAATGTCTGATTTTCCCGTCTCTACCAGCACTGCAATTTTCTTTCCTTCTTTCGTGGCCACCATATCAATGAACTTTCCCTGCTGTGTTTTCACTTCAGTTGAAACGGAATAGCCCTGATTTTCGTAATGCTTTTTCACCCACCACACGCCGAAGCGATGCTCAATGCCGCCTTCATTAGCTGGTTGTTTTACCTGAATACCTTTGCTCTCCAAAAATGTAATTGCTTTTTCAGTAAGTTCAAAAAGGAGCATTGGTTTTTTAGTAAATGGAATTGTTACGGGTGTCAAAAATCCACGATTAACCAGCCAATCCTTTGTTTCGTTTCCTTCACGTGCGCTTGTTTTCAATAACGCATATCTGTTTGTTGTTCCAGTAAACGGATGCTCAATAACACTCAACAGGAAAGCTTTTTGAAGGGTACTTATTCCAGCTTCTTCCGGCCCTGTGCGTGATGTTCCAGTATCTTTACTGTTGGAGTAATTGTTGGAGTGTCTGTCGGAGTGAATGTGTACGTAGGTGTAGCTGTATAGGTGCTAGTTGATGTGGCTGTAGGTGTGAATGTCGGCGTAGGTGTTGGGGTGTTCGTTGGGGTTTTCGTGGGCGTATTCGTCCAGGTCGGGGTGGGAGTGGAGGTGGGCGTTGATGTAATCGTAGGTGTATTAGTCGGAGTCAAAGTAAAAGGACATGAATTAGGTGGACATGTTAATTGTGAAAAGGACATTTGCTGATAGTTGCCGCCGCAAGCAGCGGTAAATCCATAATAAACCCACGGATTATTATTAAAAATACTTGCAACAATATTATTTGAATAACTACAGATACTAACCCCTCCATAATAAACCGTGAGTGTAAGGGGAGCGTTCCAAACAACCCTTAAAGTTTCTGAAGTCCCATTCGTAGGTATTATTACTGGAAAAGTGTCAACAGTATTCACTGAATTACTCACATTGGTCGTGGTCAAAATACGTAATTCAGTAGAAGGAGATGAGTTGGTTGTGAGTGCGATCGCAATACTTGGTGATATTCCTGCTGTTGAACTAGGTCCTTCATATCCTAAACATGAACCACAATTATCCGATCCTAAAGTGCCAATTGCCGTAGTGCCACTATTTTGCAATACAAAACAAAAACCATCCCCAGGTGTAGGATCTGTACTCAGGATATTAATATTAAAAGACATATCAAAATTAGCTGCCAAATCAATCGTACACGGATTCCAGGCGGCACCAGTTGATCCAGATACTTCTTGAGTTAAAGTAACGTTATTGGAACCTACCGTTGCACTCGCTACCAGACTCCAGGGAATAATGCATGCAGTGTTTATTGACGTTGGTGTGTTGGTTAGTGTTGGAGTAAACGTTGGCGATGGCGTGTTGGTCAGAGTGCTTGTGTTTGTTGGAGTCGGAGTTGATGGACATAATTGCGAGAAAGATATTAGTTCAAAACCCTCGCCGCAACCAGCGGTCAATCCGTAGTAAACCTTAGAATTATTATTAAAAATATTAGCAATTAAATTTTGTGAATAGACAAGGACGCTGACACCACCACAATAAACAGTTATTTGCTTTGCCGTTGCATCCCAAGAAACCCTTAATGTCACTGGCGTTCCATTTGTTGGAATAATTGAATTATTAAGATTAGTAACAGGGCCATTACACATTGTCCCATCTGTGCAAATACCAACGGAATATGAAGGACAAGAGGTTGTACTAGTAGTAAGTGCGACCGCCACACTTGGTGATATTCCGAGATAGCCCAAACTGCCACCACCAGGCCCAAATGTTGTTGGACTGCTATTTTGTAACACAAAACACATTCCATCCGAGGGGCTGATAGACGTTCCGGTGTACGTAAAGCTAATTATAAATGACATATCGAAATTTGAATTTAAATCAATCTGGTTAGGATTCCAGGCGGCACCTACAGAACTCTGGAGATTTTGCGTTAAGGTAACAGTGTTAGAATTTCCGCTTGCATTTCCAACAAAGCTCCATGGAATATTATTGCAATTAGTGATATTGGATGTGTTAGTTATGGTGGGGGTAAATGTAATTACTGCTGTTAAATTGGGAGTTGGAGTTTTTGTGAATGTGGAAGTGCTAGCCCCTATAACAGTATTCGTGGGTGTAATAGTCGGTGTTTTAGTGTGTGTGCTTGTAAGTACAGGCGTGATTGGTGTGTATGTATAAGTTGGAGTCCATGTGGGTGTAAACGTATAAGTTTTTGTATACGAATTCGTTGGTGTAAAAGTTTTCGTATATGTAAAAGTTGGAGTATATGTCTTTGTATAGGTTAATGTCGGAGTGTAAGTATTTGTATTGGTAAATGTTGGAGTTGGTGTGGGCACGGGGGTTGAGTAATAAAATTTTATGTTTTGGACATAAATCCCTTTTTTTGCCGTACCCGTCCCACAGATTATGCCGTCACTACTATAGTATTCCCAGACAGGTTTTACCTGAATGCCAGTATATTGAACCAGCAAGTAACATTGTTGAGTTTGCCAAGAGGGAGGGGTTGTTTGTTGGCCTGTAAAACTAACTGGGGCTAAAATTGTTGAGCCATCAGAATTATTCAAAATATAAAACAAAAGATAGTTATTACTATCTGCATAATCAACGAACGTATCAAAATTCACTGTCATGGCATCATAATCGCCATTATTACTGCCCGGAACCGCGTTCGTAAGAGTAACCACTCGTGACATGACAGCATCCATGCCAATATTTGCACATGGATAATATTGCATACTGCCGTAAGTTATCCCATAGCTGTTATTACAGGAAGATACTTGCTCTAGATTAGGGCTTGATCCTGCACAAAATACCGGATAAGAATCCAAAGAAGCATTAAAAACACATGCATAATCAGGATAAGACGTCGCTTCATCAATACGGCTCCAGGTTGAGCCATTCGTTCCGCATATTGAATGGCCATTCGGATTAATGGTAACTGACCAACCATTTTGCCCATTACCAAACTGGTCGCCAATTCCATTATTGTCAGACGGAATTATGTACCACTCCGATTGACAAAAAAGAGGTCCACCAACCCAGAAAGCCAGAATCAAATAAAGAAATCTTTTGTTTAAAATAAATGAAAAAATTTTATTATTTTTTGCCGTGTGAAATATATACGCGATTGAGTTCACTCAAGAAATCCTTAATTGCGCTTTTTTTAATGATAGTTGAGTTGGGGAAAAAAGGTAAAACGTATTCCGCAAAACCTTCAAGTAATATATTTTAACATCTAATAAACATCTACAAAGAACATTGATTTACCATTAAAAGCCTGATTTCCCCAAAAAACAACGATTAGGAAAGCAAATTCCTTACCCACACAAGTATCTTAACGAAGATGCTCTGGGAACTCATAACCACGGTTGCTCTGCATACTTTCTCTCCCGTTGGCAATGTCATAATATTAAACACTTCGAATTGGAGATTGTCTTTTTCCCCAATTGAACCCGTCCTCAATGTCAAGGAATCGGTTCCGTTGACCAAAAAGGTGCATGTCTTTCCTTGATTAGTTGCGGTTAGTTCAAGCGGAACCCAAACCGGCACTGTTTGGTTGAACTCAAAAAGATTTACCGTAATGTTTCCCGCCCTGCCGACATAGAAATACGTGCCCGACAAATTTTCAGTCAATTGATAAACGACATTTCGCAATTCTTCACCGTATGGAGTCGTTATTCCAATTGAGAAGCCGCAAGTAGTGCTCGCGCCGCATGAAGGATTGTTCTGGAATTCATCCGTAATCCGGAAAGTTCTATTGATTGTACCGTTAGCATCTGAATAAACATCCTCAAAAGCCTGCCCGCCAAAACTCAAGATATATTTTTCGTCCGGGTAGTATCCTGTGCCAATAAGGTTAATCGGCGTGTACGCCATACCCTTGTTGGGATAAACGGTTATGTTGCAATTGCCGGCATCCATGTAATGGTTGGAAGTCCCGGGAACAAGGTTTGCGGCAGTGCAGAAATTCCATTCGTTTTCCGAATAAAGCGTGATATTACCCAGATCAATGTACTGGTTTCCATCGTTGATTTTTACTCCCTGCGAGATTGGGTTTATGTCCGTGAGCATGTTTCCTATTCCAGAGTGGGATTCCAGCAATACGGCGTATTCAGCCCCAGGCACGGTATTGAACGTCCAGTAATAGGACGAATAGTTTTCTATAAATCCGTATTCGGTAACCGTTTTATTCTCCCTTGGCGCATTTTCAGAATTGGACAGCCAGTAAAACTCGGTTTGATTTACAGTTATATTAGGATTTGCCGTGTAGATATCCGGAACAATGGTTACAAGGTTTGCGTGCTGAGAATCGATGACATTATTACTCCCTAAATCCACTCCTCTTGATTCCGCTTGCTGAACTTGAGTCTTAGCTTCTGCAATGGTCAGATTTTCGGCGACAACTTCAGGCACTTGCGGACTTATCACAAATTCCCCTTGTGTGTTGCTGATTCCCAAGAGAACATCGTCTTTGATTTCTGGAAATGATTCCATCGAAGTACGCTCGATTAAGCCAACATTCGCAACCGGCTGTCCAGTTTCTCCATCGATAAATCTACCAGAAATGGTAACCGCGAAAGCAGAAGGGAGAATAATCATCAATACTAAAGCCAGACACATTTTTTTTACTGGGACCATGCGCCTTAATTGGAATTCACGACTATTTAAATGTTTCAGTATTTCAACGGAAATCCGGCTCTTGAAAATCCAGTTTTCAGGGAAATTGATATCTGAAAATTATGCAAATCACGTCATTTCATCCTATCCAAATCTCCCAAGTCCTTGTATTCCAGTTCAAGATCCAAAACCCGTGGAATTATCGATGCGATGTCCCGCCAAAAACCCGTTCTTTCATTCCCCTTCTGGATTTCCATGTCGGTCATTTCTTTGTGAAGGCGGTGTTGTAATTCGTAATTATTGGGATCGCTAACGATTAGGCGTTCCAGCTCGTTTGCGTTTTCTATCTGTTTCTGAAGCAGGGTTTCTAAGTTTTCATCCCGCACAACCCGACGGTCATCGACGAAATCCTCATAACGCTCAATGATTTCCCTGATGTTTCGTTTTTTCCAATGGTTCCATACCAAGGCGTCAAGGTTGGGGAATGTCTGGTCTTCCTGCTCTTCGTGTTCATCGTCATCCATAGTGTCTCCGCGCCCTTTTCTCTATTGCAGAGTGGGAAAGACGCGACGACTAACTAAGACAGGTTTTTTATAAGGCAGGTGACGAAGAAAGTGGGCACGAAAATTCGTAATTAATTTAACACCCTTTTCAATTTCAACATCTTAAAACTATTAACAAAATTGATTTTTTATGATTAGCCGTCTCAGAATATTACTCAGCAGTGGTTGATTAATTGTCACTACTCAGAGACAACAAACCAAAATGTTTATATATAAGTTATGCTTTTCTAGTTGTATGACAGAATATGAAAAAGTCCCTATACCCGTATTAGTCAGAGGCCCACCCAGTTACAAAAATCAAAAAATCGAATTGGAAGGTATCGTGAAGGGCTTGGTGGTTCAACAGGCTCAATTTAATTTCCCGTTCTTAAAAGAAACGATTTTCGAAGGCCTTTTACTTGATCCTGAAGAACAACAATACATTTTTCCTTTTTCAGGCCGAGATTTTCTAAGTCGGATTTATGCATCAGTTCATTTGAAAGCAAGTTCCGAAATGAATCGACCCGTTGTTATGCGAGGGAAAATAGTCCATCAAAACGATTATTATCAGATGAAGATGGAAGGAATGATGTTTCAGGGCAAGAATTACGATTTCAAATACAACACTGAATAAAGCTATTGAAATTCAATTTCGAGTTCACCATTTCCAATTTCTATATCACGAAACTGTGCAGGTCCCCGATGATCCCCATTCCAACCTGGGGGCGGGATTGGAAGATTTTCCTCAAACGGAAGAATCAATGGAAAGGAAAAAGAGAAAGAGTCCAAAGCTAAGTAATGCGCCGGTTACTAAGAGCATAACTACGAGAATTTTAGGCGTTTCTTTAATTGGTCCTGGTTTAGTGCGTAAAAATACGACAACTAATCCGACCAAGAATATAGCGAGCAATCCCACAACTAGTCCAAGCGGGGTTGAAATATTGGAAATAATTTTGAATGCCTGGATTAGTGCCTGACCCATTTAGTCCTCACAAGAATATAAAATATTGCAGATTATAGTTCTCCAAGAAGGCGTGCACTACCTCAAATTATCTAATCTTCTCCATAAATATTTTCACGATTCCTCTTAAATCGCTATTCCATGTCAGCGGCGTTCAAAAAAGTTTAACGGTGTTAAAGAACTTGTAAAATATCATTTCATCCTATCCAAATCTCCCAAGTCCTTGTATTCCAGTTCAAGATCCAAAACCCGTGGAATTATCGATGCGATGTCCCGCCAAAAACCCGTTCTTTCATTCCCCTTCTGGATTTCCATGTCGGTCATTTCTTTGTGAAGACGGTGTTGTAGTTCGTAATTGAGGGGGTCGCTCACGATGATGCGTTCCAGCTCGTTTGCGTTTTCTATCTGTTTCTGAAGCAGGGTTTCTAAGTTTTCATCCCGCACAACCCGACGGTCAAACAAGTCCATACATTGATAGCTACAAGGTGGGAATAATGGGCTATGTCAAACAGACGCATACAGTGGACTGGGCACAATTCATTGTGAATATTGTTAAGCTTGGTCGAAATTTGCATAAGTCTTTCTATATCAAAAACGCCTTGGCTAAAAAGGCCCCTCTTGGTTTTAAGTTCCAGGAAAATGAGCGTGACGCATCAGCTCATCACCTCAAGTAACTGATTTAAGAAGCATTTGTTTGGGATTCGAACAAGGACACAATACAATTATCGCCACTTTTTAATAATTATTTTCAAATGGAAAATTTGTTATTTTCCCTACGTTTTCCCACATCAACCCATAACACATTACTAATTTTTTAAAGCCGGTTGACTACCGACAACACCAGATATAATATTGTCTTAATAGAAGCTTAGGTCTTGGGTGCAATACCCAAGTACAAGCGGACTCTTTCCGACTACTAAAAGGCGGGAAGATACTGACCGTTCCCTATGCTGAATGCTAGTAAGGGAGATTGGACATTCTTTCTGTGGTTCTTTACGGCTAAATGGACGTCCCAGGATGGCATCTAAAACCGATCAATTCCTTCAAACTGATTTTTATCTGCGTAATCAATATTCGAAAATTAAATTCTGTGCAGTTTGAGTCGTTTGGGTTTTTGGGGCTTCTGATTAGCCTTGTAGGTATGAATGCTTGCAAACAACGTCCGCTAATATGATTGAATTCGATTCCTTGATCAAAAATTTCGCAGTAAGGGTCTATGGGTTGATGTAGTTGTCCTGTAACATTGTGAGGGATGTGAAATGCATTCGGAGTTGTATCTTGTAACTTTAAATTATTTTTGATTGGGTAAACATTAGTTGGTTTATTAGGATCAGTAGAAAGAACAAATTGAAGTCCATTTATCTTACCCATAAAAGAAGAATTCAAAAAATAATAAATGGGTTCCTTGCCGCAGGATAATTGTGATTCTAACACTTCCATTTGATGATACGAAATACGTGTGTTCGGGTTATATTCTGGTGGGGATTCAATTGGTTTAATGTTTTTAGATTCAGACGCGTGAATGTTATATAAATCGAAATAATATCGCGAGATCACTTTTCTAGTAATACGATCCATATTTATATTTTCCATCAGGCTGCGTGCCGCTATTATTGCTTCTATCTCATCAGAGGTAATATTTTTGTTTATAACTTTTGGATTGGGTCTAAGCACCGTCTTGCCTCTGTTCCTAAAAAATTTACCCCAAAACGCAAAAAGGCCAATTCCGTAACAAGGTCATTGAAGAGCCTTATCACGAAACCGACCTTTCTAGAACTTTGTCTTAAGGTACTGGTTTTCGCGGTTAGAATTTTGTAAACAATTAATCTTGTTTACAATTATATCTTGTTTATCCCAAATTTCAAGAAGCTTTAGAGGAGTTTTTGAAGCTTTTTCTTACGTCTTAATATTATCTGCTTCTCTCGAGCTATAGCTCGTTCAACAATCATCTTCCCATACCATTCAGCATCGTCTTCAATTATTTTAGAATAGTACTTCTGAGGGATAGAAAAATAGGATAAGTATTTTTTTAATGTGCTTACACTTGTTGGACGCTGTCCTGTTTCCGTTTGTATAATTAAAAATGAATAGTGTTTATTTCCATACAGCTCAACAGCCATTTTCCCACGAGTATATTGAAAGCCTTCTGATTCCCTCAAACGGCGGGCAATTTCACCAAAGCCACCTTTGATTTTTCCTTTTTCAATTGCTTTCAATACTTCATCAACTGCCACAGTATTACCAACCCGCCGAACAGCGTGTCGTCCACTACGGGGGACTAATATTAAAATGTTTCGGTCGGTTTTATGAGCTACTAGGGGAGGGAAAATGGCTTAATTACTAAAAAAAGAGTATTTGGATTTAGTGAGATATGAGGCAAACTATTTTGAAAATACATTACGCGCAGTTCAAGAAAATTAAAATTTACTGCCCCTCACTTAAAATTTTCTTTAATCTTTAAAGAAATATATCCAAAAGAAGGTATGAATGTTATCAATCCAGCTATCACAATTGCGGTTTCAATTCTCTCAAGAGGGCCAAATATCAACCATCCTATTGTTAAAAAAACCAATGCGATTAAGCATCCAATACATGTCCATCCCGCTAATTGATAGCACTTCTGAATAATAAACGAGAATAGGTGGTTTGGAGGTTTATAGAGGGACCTAACCAAGTTTGTTTTAAATTCCGATTTATGGTTCGGCGGTGTAATAGAAAGATATGTCGCTATAACAATAATTGCACCCGTGACCGCATAAAGACGAATGAACGGTTCAATTTCTTGCGTGGTCATGCAAAGTTATTCTTTCCTTTAAATTTAGGGGCACGCTCACTTCTTTTAAGGTGTTGAGTATAGTCTTACATGTTTTATATCTTGAATCATTTTCTATATCACGTACCAATACGGTGTCATAAACATAATGTTCCCCCTTTGGTTGGAATTCTGGGTCATATCCGCCTAACCAAAGCTGATCCGGATTAGAAAAAATCGCAAAATGGTGCTCCCAAAGATCATCTATTAGGTCCTTCGTCTTAGGTGTTCGCCGTACGAGAAAGGCATGGAACTTATCGTTTTTAAGAATTTCATAAAGACTTTCTTTTTTCCAAGCAAGCTTTACAGTGTCTTTTTTTTCCTTTTTATTTTTGATGAGTTCGGGATTAAAGACATCTTTAAATACATAATAGTTAATACGCGCCGCTTTATAACTAAACAACCACTTACTTAGCGTATCAATGCATCTGTAATCAAGATCCTGTAGTTTTTCTAAATCTCGACCAAGCAAATCTATTTCTGTCTCAGGTTTAACTTCCATCAATTTGACCATCGTATCAAAAACCTCGGCACGAGCCGTAGGCTGTTCTTCAAGAGCAGGAATATGTTCTCCCGTAGTTTTAGTTTTGGGCTTATTAAGGACATAGAAATCATAAAACACTTTACTCGCCGCATAAAGTGTCGGCACTCCTGCCACTATACCGACTGTCCAAACCGCATCCATCGCATTATTCCTTCCAGGGTATTGTCTTAAATCTTCTGCTATTACCAAGTAATGACAATAAACCCTGTCCCTTTAACTAATCTATTAATTGCGCTCCCTGTTTTCCAGGACTAAACGTTTAAACACCGAAAAAACAACGGAAAAAGCCCTTGCCTGTAAAATCATTGCAAACAAAAGCTTTCATTTATCGCTACAAGCATGGATTTTTGAGATGTGAAGACGGAAAGTTATCAAGCTGTCTTATGAATGTATCGCTTAGGAAGTAGAACTACCATCAGTCGTGAATTTGCCCTCGGTTTTCATCCTCTCTAGCTCTTGGGTCATGACTTCCATTGGCTTCACTATCAACTCGCTCATGGTGCGGGTAAAGTCCTGGACCACGACGTCGAATCGGAATTCTTCCCTCAAGGTAGCCAGAATGACAGTCATGAGTTTTATAACGCAAATATACGCCGTTTGAATACCCGCATGCTTTTGCGAGAAGGACTTTCCAATCCACGAAGCCGGATTGGAATGGTCATGCCAGTTCATCACGGTATAGATCTCCCAATACAGACGCTCGTATTCTGGCCCGAGGCGTACCGCCCTATCAAATACCGCTTTGATACCAGACCAATGGTGCAGAGTTTTGATCGATGATCCCGGCCAATGGGTGGCAATGAGCTTTTCGATGAACGCGTCTGGTTTTATCGTCGATTTCAAGCCCTCATCCATAGTCAATTCAGGCTCTACGTTCTTCTCGGCATAGAATTTTAAAATCCGTTTCGAAATTCTGTGGCGCTCGATTGTCGCATAGGCGATGTACTTCTCAGCCGAGGCGTTTGATTTATCGTCGCACAGAAACTTCAGCTCCAACGCCAACTCAAGAAGCGTTTTTGCGGCGGAACCCACCCCCTGAATCGCAGATACTCGATTCATGAGTGTCACGGTCTCCAAGCTTTCATGGATCATGGAATACGTCCCAATGATGACCCTATCTCTATCAGACTCGGTAACCGCAAAGGTCGCTTTCAAAATCGGCATGATGCGTTTTTCGGAGAAATGGAAAACGCTGCAAACGCCGTCATAGCAGGCGTTGGATCTGAAATCGCCAGGCAAGTCGATGATGGTTCGTTCAGGCACGAAAACTCTCTTCATTCAACCAAAGTATCACAGCCTTCAATCCATGCTGAGATAGCAGGGGGGAGACAATTCTCATCCGAATTATTGATCAAGAAACCAAATCCGTTCTTCACCTGTTTATTTTGTGTTGTAGACATCTTAAAATCCCTTGGAAATGCTATTTATTTGTTATCTTACTTTATTTCCAAATAAAGTGCCTTTCACGTCTCAAAACAAAAAAGCCCCTGCCTGCAAGATCATTGCAGACAAAGGCTTCTTTTTTTAACGGTAGTGTAGATTGAGATCGGATTAAAGGAAACTTAAAGCTTGCAATGAGGAACATTGAAAAAAACTTTTCGATTAAAAGAAAGTCAATCTGAATGTTTGGTGGGGGGAGATTTTAGTTGCCGCGATGCCACATCTAAATCAAGGTACCCTTCACCATTACTCCGCATATCCTCTTCAATGATTCTCTCAATATCGGCTTCAATGGGGTTATTGGGGGATCCTTGGTTTTCGTTGTGTTGAAATTTAAAGTCGTACAGACTTCGTGCAATTTTCTCCGTTATGGCCGCTTGCACGAAATCATCTTTCGTTAAATGAAAATACTTGTCTGCTATCTTTGTCAGGCGCTCGTCGTCGTAAAACATATTTTGCGGCATTTTACACCTCCCCAAGCAATCGAACCAACAAATAGCTTTCGTTTACAATTTTTTTGGGGTTCAGCCCTTCTTTGACGGCCCCATCCTCTCCTTAAAAAATTCAGGCTCATTTTTGCGTTTTTAACGTTTAAACGCTTTGAATATATGGTCCATATATATAAACTTACCACTTTTTACATACGAAAGCCATTTTTTTGTCGTGTGTTTTATTCATCAATTCAAATTTTCCCTGTTCGGGTACTTTCCCTTTTTTGTCTTTACTTTCAAAATTCTCAAAATATTTATCGGCCTATTGGACAGAATATATGCAATATATTTCAACTTTGATTTTCAGGATTTTAATGTAACCGGTTTCCATTATATTCCCTTAGAATATCAATGTTTTTTCGAGTAGATTTATTATTTACTTGAATCGCGTGAAACCGGTTTTTTATTGGATGGTGTTTATATGGGAAAACGCTACGAAGTGATGTGAAACTGAACAAAATAAATTACAAAAATAAAATTTGTTCATAATTTTACCTTATTTTCTCGATAAAACAAACGCCAAAATTACCTGTTCTAATCTTTACATCCCAGGCAACTAGCAGGAAAATTACCCCTGAGAACGTTTTTAGTTTAACAAACCGTAACACCTGCCCCTTGAAGGGGAGCATATGATCCGGAAAAGCTTCACCTTAGGGAAGAAATTCCCTAATAATTTTAGGAATGAAGTTTTTCCCTAAAAGTATTTGGTGAAAAAATGTCTTTTGCCTTTAGAAAACGTTTTAGCTTCCATCCAGCCGTAGAAAAAATTTTCTCCGGTTCATTCCCCGAATGTTGTCCAAACGACCTTTTACATCCATATCGCAACGATCCCATTACGTTCTTTTCCCGAGGTGAAGGAGGTTTCATTCATGCGTTATAAAATTTTTCCATCCGAACAACAATTTTTGAATTCATGTCCAATGTGGTTGCAAGATTTAATCTATTTTTCCTTGTTCAGGTTTGTCAATACAATTCCCGAGTATTCCTTTTATGCTCCTACTGCATCAGGAAAACCATCTATTAAAATTTCCGTTTATAATTCAGCTCCCGACAAATTGGGCAGGAGAAAATTTTCTATAATATCCTCAATATTCCAAATTTACGGATACACATTAAATGACTGCGCTTTTTTTTCAATAATAAGATTAAAATTTATTGTTTTTCCCTATGCCCCTTTGACACCTGCCGCACCCGCCATTTCCCTCAATCTTTTCGATTAATTTTGTTTCTTATTTCGACTTCCAATTTTTCAACATCTTCAACAACTTCATCTTTCCAATGGTCGGTTTTGTTGCACTCCGCCAATAAAAGAAGCTTGCTTTTGTATTCGTCTAGCTCGTCCACATTTATCACCGTCCTTTCTTTGAGAATATTTGTGCTGAAATTAAAAAGAGGACGCCAACATAGACCGGTTACCCGGCATGTCAGACGTCCTCAGCGATGAGGCAGAAGACTTTTTAATAATCTGATATTTAATTAACTATTTTCTAAACCCTTTTTTTATTTATGCTCACTTCTTGAACCATTTTCATTCTCTTACAAAATTGTGTACACTGATCGAAAAGTAATCGCTAATTATCTCGCAATTATCATTATTGTTACCAATAACAAAATATACATTTCCACCACATTCCGGACATTTAACACATCTCAGTTTATAGAAAATATATTCTGTTTTATTTCGGTCTAATTTAAATTGATTATGGCAAAAATCGCAAAGCAACGTAATATCGCCGACATTCGATGTAATTATGCGAGTATCAATCTGATGCATGAGAGCATAAAGGTTCCCTGTTTTGATACATGCGTAGAGGTTAATATTCCAATTAGATACCCTTGCCCCTCGCTTATTTAATGAAGTCATTCCATCGTAAGTAATCATAAACCGCTCTTTAATACAACTTTCTGCTTCGCTTTTGGTGTGGGACAAATCAGGACATAACAAGGATTCTTTGAATCCTGCCTTGACCAAAGTAAGTGCTCCATCATCTTTTGAAAATCTGAATTCAGGAAATATATTGGTAGGCTGTCGTTTTCTTTTTTTAATTATAAGAGACAGCAATTCTTCATTAGTTACACTCAAAATATTCCCTGGTGCCCATGGGCCATCTACTTGCTTAATACTAAATATTTTTGTGGGCGGATGAGACTCATCAATATATTTTTTCCCAAAAGTGATTTGCATATCTTTGTCATCTCTCAATTTCCGGGCATAAACGTAGCGACCAAGAATGTCCTGGAATTTTGTCAAATCGCGTTTTGAAGGAATGCGGATCTGGTGGGTGATTGCTGATTGAGGGGTTGAATACTGAGGCTGCAAAATCTCATCATCATTATTATTTGGAGAACAATTTATATCCATTAATCCCCCTCATCAGGCCCAGAAACACGAAGAGCCCAGTTCCTCACAGCTTAATGGGAAATTCCCGGCTGGAGGCCCAGGCCCTGAGCGATGAGGCACAAGGACGAAACGGGCTAAATAAAAACTCTATCAATTAAATTAAATCATAATTAATTCTATTGTCAAGGGTTCCCTAGAACTACAAGAGTTTTAATAAGGGATTTTGCGTTTTTTAAATTCAGAATAATACGGTTTTAGAAGTGTTGCCGTCATTAGTGGAAGCAAAGGACCATAACCTAAAGTTAATGCCTTACACACTCCAGCCACAAACTTTTTGGAAGGTGGCCACTGACGTGACTCCACATCATGTATATAACCAGACCACGAACGCGGATTTTCTTCCGGGTACATCCGTTTTCCTAACTCATACTTTGACCAGCCATAAACCATTCTGGCTCTGTGTACAAAATCAGGGAAATCTTTACTTTGAGCAATAATTTTTTCCAAATCGGGTGGTCCACGTGGCTTTGTCATCCTCCCTTGCAGGTGCCACTGATATTTATAGATATCGGTCGGGATTATTAGTTACTACTGGAGGCAAAAAGGTAAAAAAAGAAATGAAAAAGGGCTGAAAGAAGGCTCGGAAATATTTAGGGATTTCCTTACCAAACTCGGCGTGGTATTCACACCTGAAGTGTGGAACTTGTTCTGGAAATGGCTCAAAGAATATCACAAGGGGAAAACAGCAGAGGAGTTGTTCCAAAGGATAGACAATAAATACACGAAGGCCTTGAGTGGATTTGACGCCTTTCAAAACAGCTTAGATAATTTCAGAAAAACAATCGATGATGAACAGCCACGATTAAAGAAACTATTTGACGATCTGGAAAAGAAATCAAGAAAAAGATAGGAAATGTTTAGGCCGTTTGTCGGGAACGTATTCCGCCAGAACGGATGAACGAAGACGATTTACTCTATGAAGAATTGAAACGGGAAGGCTACGATTCATACGTTGATTACTGCATCAAGAATTGGGATAAATTAACATTACGCCAAAAACAAATGTTATTGGCGGTCGGCGTTTCACCTAAAAATTAATTACGTTTATTTTCCCGGAATGCTAGTTTTGCGAGTGATTGTTGTATTTCATTCATTTGATCCTTCAAATTATTGTAGTCATCGTCTTTTTGCTTCTCCATTTCCAGGGCCACTTTCAGGCTTAACGCAGAACCGCATTTGTCGCATCTTCCGGCATTTTCAACATTTGGGAAATCACAGCGTTCACAAACCTTTGTTGTTTCTATTTTTCTCTTCTCAATCTTTCCCCCGTAATGCAATCGCATTCTGTTAGCAAGATCATCAAGGTCAAGCCGTCCGTAGATTTCCGTGAAATACTCAACACTATGGCCGTGGCGTGCTGCCGCAACATCAAGCGGAACATTATCCAACTTGTCTAAAACGCAAGAACTGTGTCTCAGGTCGTAGAAATCACAGGGTTTTTTGATATTAGCCTTTTGTGCATACCACTTGATTCGTTTCAAAATCGCGTGATACCGGTAAGGTCTTATCTTGTAATCTTTTCTTCCTTCTATTGCTGGATTTGATTTTTCCCTAAACTCCGTAATCCATAACGGATCATCTGGATTTTTTGTTGGATGTTGTTCATACCAGCGCAAGAAATATGGAACACATCGCTGACAAGGAACTGGTCGAGAACCTGTTTTCCCATCTTGGACTTGAAAAATGATGATATCTTTTTTAACAATTACGTCTTTATACTTTAGATCGACGAATTCTGACGGGCGGAATCCAGCATCAAGCTGTGTAAAAATCATAGCCTTCATTTGTGTGCTGTTCATCAAGCTCGCTAGTTTTTTCCCGTCTTCCCATGACCACATATCCTCAGGATTCAATTTTCTGCGTTGATCTTTCCTATTTGCTTTTTTTAAATCTTTGAAACCTTTTGGTAATTCTCCATCATTAAGCCATCGTGCCAATCTTTTACTGACATTAATAATTGTACTTATATATCCAGGTGAACATTCTTTTTGCAGTTCAGCAAATACGTTATTTATTTTGTCCCGGTTCAGAAGATCTTTTTCAAGGTCAATTTTCTCAAGCAGAAATTTTATGTTCTTGAAAAATTTGGATTTTGTTGAAGGCTTGACGTTGTAAATTTTGAGAAACCGTCTAATAACATTTTTATTGATTTCCGAAACACTGTTCAGTGAAAAGAACCAGGCTTCATCCCTAACCGCATTTTTTTCGTAATCAACGATAGGCATAAACCCATTACGAAGTCCTTATTTATATACTTTTCGTCGGGACTTTAACCAAATAGTGAATACCCCCAACGGGATTTGAACCCGTGTTTTCGGCTCGAAAGGCCGAAGTGCTTGACCGAACTACACTATAGGGGCATGAATTGAAAATGATTTCTTCGACGAGCGCTCATACCGCTCAAATAAATAGTGAGCTAGTAGAGACGCTCTCCTCTATATTTAGCCCTTTTCCAAAGGCTCAGGTGCAGTTTGCACCACAGGAAAACTTTGTCCGAATTGGGACAATCTCTGGACGCTCTTTCTTAAGTCTAAAAGACTTAGTATATAAAGGTGACGCCTAATGGGACTCTACAAATATAGATTCAATGTATTTGAGAAAATTGAATTCATTAAAAATATCTTACAGCCTATCGTTCCTGATAAAAATAGTTTCAGAATAAAAGGACTTGTTCTTCAATGCCGTCAATTTCGTATCGGGAGAATAAAGAAATTGACTGCTGATGAATCCAAAACACTTGAACTACTTTTGAAACACAATCTCAATCCTCGAACAGCATACAAATGGCTCTGTCTTGAAGATGTTCCTCCTCAGATTAAAGAAAAACTTCTTCATAATAAAATCAGTTTTGCAGATGCAGCTTCGCAAAGCCACAAATTGAAGCGGATGATGGGAACACGTTCTGGAAATGACATAATGAATGACATGCGAGAAGTAATTGGGAGGTTGAAATGGAAAAGCCAAGAAGACATACGTCTGTAATCAGCAAGACTCAGGAAAAGAAAAGAAGGAGACGAAAATATCCCAATGTATTTTTCAAAAAAGAATTAATCGCATTATTTGATGCAATAAATAATCCTAAGACGATGATTGCATCATTCTTATCATTCTTCTGTGCTCTTCGTATTTCAGAAGTTTGTGAACTTCAATGGAAAGATATTGATTTGGAAGAGTGCAGATTAAAAGTAGTTGACGGCAAGAATCACAAAGATGGATTTATTCCTCTATCTCCGTTAGCAATTCCTGTATTGCGAAAATGGAGAGCAATGAATCCAAATGAGAAATATTTCCTTCCTACTGATAATTATCAGACTGAGTTTTATCAGCCAAGCTCATTATTTAAAGATTACAAAGTGCATCTCGAAAAAGCAGGTCTTAAAATTCTTACAGAAGTTACTGAATCAGGCAGACAACAGCATCAATATAAATTTCATACGTTGCGTCATTCACGATGCACGTATTTATTGTCAAATGGAGTTCCAGTTGAAAAAGTGCAGAAGTTCATGAGACACGATGACCTCGAAACGACAATGACATATACATGGATTCTCGATAAAGAAATGAATAGAATGGTTGAGAAAGTAGATATGGGTTCATCAGAAGTATTAATTGAAGGGAAGAATACAGAAGGATTGGTGAAAGTAAGTCCGCTTGAAATAGCACAGAAAAGACTGGCGTATGGAGAGATAACCGTTAAAGAATATAATCGAATTGCGAAAGCTTTTACAGGAACTTAATTTATGTTTAGAAGTTTACAGAATATTTTTTGTTTTTGACTAAGCTCTTTACGATAATAATCTCTTGTGTATTTTGACCGATTAAGACTTTCTTGTATTCGTTCAGGGTCAGAACCCAATGGCTGACGAGCTAATATACGCACAGCTTCACGATATGATTTTTCTGTTTCTCGTGATATTACTTTTAACTTTCTCAGTTCCTCGCTTACTTTTTTTATTTCTTCCTGTTGAAATAGCAATTCATAAGAATCAAGAATTTCACGAATTTGAGTTTCTTCGTTCTTCATTTGCAAGTGTGTTGATTTACTCATTTATATTCTTTGTAGTCCAGTTATGGCCATACTTTTTAATT
The DNA here is from genome assembly GCA_963835585.1 of uncultured Candidatus Woesearchaeota archaeon. Lineage (GTDB taxonomy): Archaea > Nanobdellota > Nanobdellia > Woesearchaeales > UBA10107 > UBA10107. The sequence goes on along the minus strand of CAWIGF010000003.1, from coordinate 592,260 downwards.
ATTGAATATATCTCGTCAAATCTCTGTTCAAACAAGATGTCTTTTTCCAAAATTGTGCTTAAGATAAATGAAGTTATTGTTTTGTAGCCTTTGAAGTTGGCTTTAATTTGAATTCGCTCGTATTGTTCGGGCGTTACTCGTATTTGAATTGCTTTAGTTTTTATCATTGAACTTGATTATGAAAAAATCCTGTTTCGTTTCTATTTCAATTAAATCACAGCGTTTTATTGACGAGAATACTTGTTTTGATTGAGTCATACTGAATGTCGGCTCTGCAAGATAAATATTTGGATTAAATTCTCTCAATATTTTATTTATGTTGTAGATTTTCTGAATGATGATTGCGTAATAAGATGAATGCGAAACAATCTTTTTTACATCATTAATTTTTAGTTCTGACTGATTCTTGAGCAGTTCTATGAATTTTGAAAAGTGCTTGTTTGACTTCTCTAAGATTAGCATCATGGCGAGTCTATGGCGAAGCAGGTATTTATTCTCTCGATTTTGCTATTTGTAGAATAGTAGCAAAAGTGAAAATTATTAAATAAGTAATAATGAAATTGATTATGACTGAAGAAGAGAGACGGGAGTTCATAAGAATAACTATGAAATATGTCGGTTTCGGTTTAATTTGTGCTTCAATTATCTGGTATCTCTATTTGAGACCTTGATTTTCCTACTTTCTGTAATTTTTCCTTGAATGTTTTTAATTCTCTTTCAATCACATCTGTTGCAAATTCAGTCATGGTTATATTATTGAATGCACAATATAATTTCGCAAAGTACAGCGTTTGTTTCCTAATTTTGATTGTTGTTAAATTCTTAGAAGGAAGGTTACCCCTATTAGAACACTGAACATTAAGTTCTTGTGTCTTGACTGAGGCTGACATGAGTGCGAGCCAGTCTAACACCTCACCCATCTGACAACCTACTACCACTATGTGATTAATTCTTCTTAAAACTTCTGTTGAGAAAGTTGCGAAAGTTAAGGCAAAAAGTTTAAATATTACCTAAGATTCGCAACTTCAAAGAAGTGTTCTAGACCTAAACCCTCGTAGAAGGGCTTTGCAGAGCCTGTATGGCAGAAATAACAGGAGCAACATGATAACTAAAGAAACATCGAAAGGCAAAATAGCATTAGCGGATACTATTGGTAATGTGAGTTACCCCCTTATTGTTGCCAGTGCAATTGATTATGCTTCTGGGCTTAATCTTGCTGGAATTGTAACCGCAAGAGCGTCAAGTATTCCATTAAACGCAGTAACGGGCAGGCCATATGGTTGGTGGAGAGAACAAGCATATAAATTAACTGGAACAAAAGAATCCAGCGGAAAAGTAAGAAAAACCCTTACAGACCTTCTCGCATTTAACACATTCCAAGTTCCACTTTATGCAAGTCTTGTTGCTTTTGGCAGTTTAGTTTCTGAAGGGCAAGTTGACTGGAACAAAGTCAAACATGGTGCAACTTACCTTGCTGAAGTATCTCCTTTCATAGGACCAACGATGGGACTGTATATGGATTTTATCAGAAAATGTTTTGGTGTAAATTCAGCAGCAAAGATGGCGGAGAACAATTCGGAGTCAGAGAAGATACGATGACAGCAAAACCAGACGCAAAAGATTTGAAGATTCTTCAGATGCTTGATCTAAATGCGAGAATGCCTTTTTCTCAAATAGGAAAATCAGTTGGGTTGCCTGAAAGTGTTGTTCGTTATCGTGTTGAGAAAATGCAGCGAGAAGGATTAATCAAAGGATTTCTCGCATTCATAGATACCAGAAGAATCGGCTATCGTTTTCATAATATTTATTTGAAATTAAAAGTTATGACGGAAGAAAAAGAAGCAGAGCTTGTTCAGAAAATAAAAGAAATGAAAAGCGTTGCGTGGTTGGTTAGTACATCAGGACACTACAATCTCGTTGTAAGTATTTTAGCAAAAGACAATCACCATGTTGAAACAATTTACAATGACTTGATGAGAGTTCTTGAACACAATGTTGTTGATGATTCTGTTTTTATGACAACGGATGCTTATCAAATGCCGTATTTATTGAGCGAAGATGTTGCAGATACGCAAGTAAGTATAGGAAAAGACAAGCTTGATGTTGAATTAAATGACTTCGATTTGAATATTTTGTATGAACTGGCTTTGAATTGCAGAGTTACTAATCTTGAATTAGCGAGTAAATTTGGTGTTGGAATGGACACAATTTCAGAACACATTGACAAATTAATGAGAAGCGGAATTGTAAAGGGTTTCAAGCCATTAATTGATATGAAGATGCTCGGTAAAGAATGGTTTATTTTATTGTTCAAATTAAAATATGTTCCTGAGGAAGAAAAGAAAAAGTTTATTTCTTCTTTGAAGATGATGAAGGAAACGTTCTTCATAGTTTCAGGGGTTGGAAATTACGGAATGCAGGTTGAGTTCTTCTGTGATAATCGTTCTCATTTTAGAGAAGTGTTGAATAAAATATTTCCTTCTGAAAGTTCAGACATCATTAAAGAATATACCGAATTGAAAGTCATCAAAGAACACAAATGCTTCTTCTATCCTGTTGAAGCGAATGAAGAAATAAAAAAAGTTAATATTGGGAGTAAAACAAGAATGAAAATGAAGAAAAGAAGAGGGGAAGGGAAGAAAGAGTTGATTGAAGAAGTTTATTAGACTTTATTTTTTTCTTTTATTAAGTGATTTATCTATTTTTTTACCTACTAGAATCAAAATGAGAATTAAAACGATAAACAAACTAATTAAAATAGAACCAAGCCAACTCAACAAAGCCATACTTTTCAAGGCGATACCGAATAAAAGTAAAGACCCCCAGACAGGAATAAACAATAATATAAGTGCCCAAATTCCACCAATTTTTTTTGCTAAGTATTTTATTGAATAAATTGAAAGAACGATTGTCAAGGCAACCATAATTATATTTACAAATGGAATGAGGTAGAGGGGGATTTCTATTACTCCAAATACGGACTTCCCTACGAAAAGTGGCAATCCCATCGGCGTCGTCATATCAAGAATTAAATGACTTAATACTGCGAATGAGAATGATGTTGCTATTATCCATGGCCACCAATGAAACATTAAAGAAAGTGATAAACCTATAATTGATGTAATTAAAAACAGAAAAAAAGAAACAAAATTGTGACCCACACTTCTATGAAATGGACTTAACGGCGGGTCAAGTAAATCAGGCAAATTCGCTCCCCATATCGTTACCAAAAAACAACCAATTGCCAAAAGTGTGTGATTCTGCGAGTATAAAATTGATGAAGAAATTAAACCAATGATGCCCCCTACTGCTTCGTGTTGAATGCCTAACATGTTATTACTTATGTGAGCAGGGTTTAAGAAGATTTGGATTAAAAAATATAAAAAAGCTACCTGTCCTCAGGTAGCATCAATGTATATTTTCCAGTTTCATTCATCTCAATGAATATCTGGTTTCGTTCTCCGTCAGGAAATTCTATCTTTCCAGAGAAGAAAGTGTCATGAACTTTGAAATTCTTGCTTTTGGTTTTGACTATGTGCAAAGCCTGATTAAGCAAATCAAGAATATTTGCAAAGTTGAGTTTATCGTCTTGCATATATCCTTTGCTTAACAAGTTCGTTGTTACAAAGTTAAACAAGCCTTTATTCCAAGAGGGATTTATTTTTGTTATGTCAAATAAAAATCCGTCCTCTTCAGCTTGTTGTGAAGAATAGCTGTAAATGATAGGCATGTCATCGATATTATTCATTTGACATCACCTCAGCTTTTTTTCCACACTCTTTGCAGAAGATTAATTCTCCTACAATTTCAAATTCACAATAATGGTTTTTTTCAAACATTTTAGCACCTCCATGCTAATTTTTCTGGAGGCTGTCTAAAGCGAGAAGTCATGAAATTTTAGAGAAACGACCTACAAGGGAAAATTCAATGAATCTTTATAGCGTGCCTCTAAAACAGAAAAATAGTAATGGAGTGTGCTTGTTTGAAATAAAACTAATGAATTTGAAGTGGAAGAATAATCTGAAAAAGCTCAGGCAAATTTTATATAAGGGAGATTATATTACATAAATATGCCATTAAAAGTAATTCTAATTGGAGGTTCAGTATCTAACCTATATGCTGCGAAAAATCTGAACAGATTAGGTTGTGATTGTACGATATACGAAAAGAAAGAGAATTTCGAAAATGACCAAACCAGACTATTACCTCATGCTCTGCTTAAAAAAATGGGATACGCCAAATTAAACAATGAAGAAAACCAATATGTAAAATTAACTGATTTAAAACGAAACTTGGCTGATGATATCAATATTCAATTCAATACAAAAGTAGTTGTTGACTATAATACTGAAGAGGTTTTCATTAAAGATAAAAAAATTGATTTTGATTTTGCCATTGTCGTAACAGGACATAAACAAATTCCTTCAAAGAACAAAAAAATATTTACTTACAATTATGTGCTCAATGAGTCGAATAATAACTATGCGGGTCGTTCTCTAATAACTGCCATTGAGAAAGTTGAAAAAATAATCGAGAAGTTAAGAATGGAAACGTAAACTCCCTTTTAAACCTTCACTTTTGTTCTTTTTTATTTTCTTTGATATAGTAATAATTTGCCAGGATGTATATTGTTCTTTTCTTATCTTCATATTTGTTTATGAATTGTACTTTTTTCTCAACCTTAAAGAATGAGTTTTCATCACGAATCTCATAATATTGTTTCAAATCAGGAAGTTCTTTGATTTCAACAATTTTTGATTCTGGGATTGATTTCTCAAATGGCATCGGAGGAGTAAGCGAGGATAAAATAATCTCTGTATTTTGCGTTATAATTACAGGTCCTTTTGGAATTGTATCATCAACAAGGAATTTCAAATCCCCCAAGTCAAAGGTTCCTTTAAATGCATCCTCAAATACCGAACTAAACACTTCATCGAAAAATGAATTTGAATTCAAATTTCTTGTTTTACCTGTCTTTCCAAATGAAAGTATGTCTCCTTTCACAATCGCTCTCCCAGACAATTTTTCCTTCAATATATTCAGCGGAGCAGTAACTCTTACATTTTCTTTTGCAGGCGTGAGGACTATTTTTTTCGCTTCATTAATGTTGGCTTTCTTTACTATAACAAGTTCTCCCAAATTTGATTTGGAGTTTCTTCTGATTATTCCCTCCATTCTAATTATTTCTAGGCCAGCATCGCCAGGCCAAGCCCTGTCAACAATCCCGACTGTTTTTGTTTTTCCTTCAATTTCCGCTATGTCTCCTTCTCTCAATCCGAGCTCTTTTAGAATTTTATCATCAATTCTCACGATGCCTCTATCAATATCGTCTTGCATAGCTTCTGTAACTTTTAGTTTTATTTCGTTTGTTTTTTCTTTTTTCATTTTTTATCAATCCTGTAAAAATATTTATCTGAGAAATAAATTACTTCTTTTTTATCTTCATATTTGTTTACGAAAGTGAATTTAACTAGTAATTTTTTGATGTCATCTATGCTTTTTGTTTCTATGAGGTTCTTTAGGTCTGGTGAAGTTTTTATTTCAATCACCCTTGATTTAGAAAATCCATCTTCATTCGGAAGTTCAGAAATTAATTCTAATTTTGTATTTTGTGTTACTTCAACATCTCCTTCTGGCACAGTAGAAATCACTTTGAATCTTATTCCTGTCCAAATATTACCAAACTCTTCGAAGTTTTTGTGAAACGATTCGAAAAAATCGTCCGCTCGAGATGATTTCTTAGTTTCTTTTTTATCTTTCAAACTTATTTCGTCATCTTTTTTGATGACTTCTCCAAGTAATCGGTCAAGTATCCCCTGATGCATGGATTCAGCAGTAGTAATTGTAGTGCCTTCTCTGGCTGGACTTAATGTTATTATTTTAGCTTCTTTTTTCATTTAACCACCAAATATACTGTATATCCAATCTCCTTTTTGATGGAACAACTGGTCCCAAAGATTTGCTTCGCATTGACAATATGGTTTTTCATTTACACATAACGTCCTACATTGAGACGATTTGTAATCGGCACATTGAAGTGCTACTCCCATTTGACCAAGACCAAGAATGTTAGTATCTAAACTAAATTGATTTCCATTGCAGTGTGCATTGAACGTAACAGGAACTGTTGCATATGGCATCTTGTATTGAAATAACATAATTATGCCTATGAAGATTATTAACCAAGTAATCCAACTAGGCAAATCTCCGTGGAAAACAAATTTGCTCAGTAAACTTAAAACGATGGCAAAAATAACCACCCACACAACAACAGTTCCCCAAGGCGCAGGTAAAAATCCAGAGAATGTATTTACTAATTTATCAAGGAATCCCTGAGATTTTGTTACTATTTTTCCTTCGCTCAACTCAATCGGATTGAATTTTGAAAAAGTTATTTTATCGATTGATTTGGTTATAGAATTGACTACTTCTTTTTGATTAGAATAAGCTAACACTAAAAGCAATATAAGTAAAATCAATACAACTGTCTTGTATCCGTGCTTCAAATTATGATAAATCGCAGAAGATTGTTTAGTTATGTAATAAATGTATTTTCCTGCAAAATAAACTGAACCCAATAAAAGAACTGAACCAAGTCTGATAAATAATATGTTGAACTGGTTGAACGATTCAACATTGTTGTATAATATGGCCAAAACAATTACACTTATTGTAAGATAGAGAAGGTTCATCCAAAGTCTGTGTGGATTGAATTGTTTTTGGTAACTTTCTCCAGAATTGAACCAGTACTTGAAGTCTTCTTGAATTTTTTTAGTGTTTTTTTCATTTAAGGAGTTACCTCAACCATAGTTAAAGTATAATTTACTTCATAATTTCCTGGTTTCCAAACTACAATGCCTCCCGAAGTGACAGCACAACTAGTTTTTCCTTTTGTTGCACCAATATAGCAGTCATATTTATTGTAATCTTGATGACTGCTCATTTTGTTCCAGTCACTCTCACTAGGAACAGCATAAACTTGAACAATTTGTGTCGCATCAATTGTTATTGTTATCGCTCTCGAAGTAGTTTGGTCAACAAACGGATAAAACTTGGAAGAATATTCAATTCCGATATTGTCAGTTGTTGATACTGGTTGTGGTGTCAAAGCAGGCGGTACATATCTCTGTTGAATTTGTTGTGGAACATATGTTTGTTGTTTGCTTTCTTGATACATGCCAAATAGCATAATAAAAACAAATATTGTGATTATGGTTCCCCATCTAGAACCACCTTCTTTTTTCTTTTGATTTTCTGTGCCATTTGATTTAACACTAAAATATTTCTTAAATTGAGTAATTCCGAGAACTATCTGAATTATTCCAATGATTGGCCAAGCATAATTACTTCCCGATACATCAGAGAAGAATAACCAAATTATGTTCATAATTCCCACGACTAAAAGAGAAGTTCCGATGAGTAAATACATTTTTTTATCTTGATTAAATAAACACATCGCTCCGATAATTATCGTTATAATTCCCCATTGACTATCAAGAAATCCAGATGCAATTAAGCTTATGATTCCCCAAATAATAAGAGCAATTCCCCATCCTTTAATGTCCGTTATTAATTCGTGATTCATATTCTACCTCAACTTTGACTCGATTATTTCTTGAATTTTACTAAATGGTTGAGCACCACTGATTAGTTCTCCGTTTATCAAAAAGGAAGGAGTACCTTGAACTCCACTCATATTTGCAGATTTTATATCTTCTTGGATTTTTGTAGTTATTCTTTCACTTGCAAGACAACTATTTAGTGTTGACGAATCAAGACCAATACCATAAGCAAGTTTCAATAAATCTGCATAATCTCCATTATCCATTAATTTTTGGTTATTGAACATGATGTTGTACATTTCCCAGAATTTTCCTTGTTCATCTGCACACAATATTAATTTCATAGCATATTCTCCAGTTCCATGTCCTGGGAAATATTTAAATTCGAAATTTGCCTTTCCAGTATTAACATAGTTTTTAATTATTCCAGGAACTGCAGCTTCGTATGTACTATCTTTGCTTTGCATGTATGCAAGCATATCGCTTTCACCAGCAGATGCCGCAGAAAAAGGACAAGATGGGTCTGCATACTCAATTATTGTAATTGGAGCATTGTTGTTTGTACTTGTGGTCTGGACTGCACTATTTTTTGGAGGAACTATATTTTCTGAATCAAATGTAAATGAATTAAGTAAGTCATCGAATTCAGAAACATATTGTGAATAGGATTCATCAGACTCATATGCAAGAACAAGTGGTTTTTCAAACAAGAAGACAACTTTGCTATACATATTGGTTTTTTTGCCAGTCATTTCAGCAGAGTATTCATTATTCATTTCAGAAACAAATGCTTTATATCCATTTTTAGTTTGAATCAATCTACTTGATTTCTCATTCAAAGAATATCCGATTTTCTTAAATGTTTGATTAATTCCTTCATCAAGTCCTTTGTCTAAGTCAGAAACATCACTAGCATCAAGATTCCATTCACTTTCTAGGTCGTACATCGTTGCTATTCTTATCATGATTGTTTCGCCATTTGTGCCGTATGCAAAAAAAGTATAAGGAACTGGTCTTCCTCCGATTTTTGTGTCTTTCACCAGATAATATTTAGTTGGACTAGTAAAAGAAAATCCGAATACTTTGTCTGTTATCTTTTCACCGTTTGTCATTATGTCATAATTTATGGAATTGTTAAGCTTATTTACAAAATCTGAAAACTCATCTTCGCACATTGTTGGAAGTCTTTTATCTGGAACACAACATCTTACACCTATAACTTCATTTGGATATTGACATTTGCTTTGTTTAATTAAAACATTCTTATCATCAGTTACCATGACCTCTTTTTGTAAAAACAAAGGACTCAATGTATAAATGAAGTAACCAATTACAAGAATCATACCAAGTACGAAAACTATGTTGTTTTTTCCTTTCATTTTAGCCTAAATAACTCGGTTGTTTTTTGTTTTCTTTTTGTTTTTCTTTGGGTTTAACTCTATCAATCTCTTGTTCTATTATTTTTTGGTCTATTTCTTCTTTGTCTGAATTTGCTGCAATTCTTGCTGAAGATTCAACTATGTCTTCAATAATATCTGCACAAGTTAGACCCTCAGTCATACGAGCTAATTTATCAAAACTAATCTTAGCTGAGTGTGGCCTGTTTGCGAGACCCATCTTAAAAAGAGACTTACGTGCTTCTAAATCTGGAGGAGGAACATATATTTTTTTGTCGAATCTTCCGGGCCTCAATACGGCGGGATCCATTTTTTCAATGTAATTGGTTGCTCCTACTACAAGTATTTTGTTGTCTGCGGCATCGTTGAGCTGCATAAGAAATTCATCTATTTCCTCTTCTTTATGAGATGAAGATTCATGTAAGTTTTTCCTGTCTGGAAGCAATCCGCTTATTTCATCAAAAAAGAGAACAGCAGGAGCATTTTGTTTTGCTATTTCAAATGCCTTGCCAATATTACTAACTGCTCCATGAATGAAGGGTGTAGCTAAATCTGAATGTTTAATTTCAAAGAAATTGTATCCTAGCTCTTCTGCTAATTTTCTGACAATGAATGTTTTTCCACAACCGGGCGGTCCAAATAAAATAATTCCATTCGGAATCGACACTTTGAATTTTTTAAATCGTTCAGGATGTTTTAATGGATTTATGACGTCAGCAATCAGTAAATTCTTCAAATCTTTCATCCCCGCTACACATTCAAGCCCTCTAGCACTGGTCAAATCCTCTTTAATGGCAGATAACTGAGATTTTGAATAAATTTTAAATATTACTCCAATATACGTTTCAGTTCCTTCTTCGTTTTTTATTCGTGCTATGTCGTATTTGTTTCTTCTATCAACAACTTCATTTGGATTAAGATTTAGAAATAAATAAAGATATGACCCGTCAGAGAGTTCATAAACATCAGTAAAAAAAATTCTTTCTATTCTTCTTTTGATAGTTATTCCTTCCCTTATCTCAAATCCATTATGAAGTGCAGGTTTTCTTGTTGTTTCGTTTTGTTCATTCATCGTTTTTTTGTCTCTTTTTATAATGGTAGTAATCCGTGCATGCTTGTAAAAACTCAGGTAATACAACAGCATTTTCTTCTTCCATAGAAATGGAGGTAAATTCCTTGCCCTCTCCATTGTGGTCTTTAAATAGTATTACTTTGCCTTGGTACAATCGAGGTATGTATATGTGAGCGTCATCCCAATATACCCAGTCAAGCCCACCAAAGAATTTAGAACGACAGTAACCCTTCTTACTGAATTCAACTTCACCTATATCAACAGTTTTTCCTTCCTCGAATATTCTTTCAACGAGTCTCTTGATTATGAATGGTTCGATGAAGTGCTTCGATAAATTAATTAATTTATACCATGCCTCTTCTTTTTCTTTACTGCCTATGCGAAATAGAGATGATGTTGAAAGTGAGACTTCCTCTTTATCAGACCTAATCTCGAAATTATGCGATTGTGTTGTAGGTATTCCATTAAGTGAGCTACTGTTGGATGAATACGATACACCGATGACATCTCTGTAAAATATTTTTTTCCCATCGTATTCGACAGAATTGTTTCTGAATTTGGCAGTTCCGCCTGAGCCAGGTATTTCGACAGCAAGACTTTGATTTTTGGAGTTTTTCTTTATTATCTCCAAATCCTCTTCCATTTTGGTTTTAAGACTATCCGTTCCACACATACTGATTGCAATTTTAAGAAGTTTAATAGAATCATCGACCATGTCCGCAACATTGTATATTTTGATAGATTCTGCTCTTATAGCTTCGGCAGCATGGTCTCTCACTACTTTTGATTGTGCATCGTTAAACAAACCCATTTCTTTTAGTTCTTCTGTTGTTTTTTCTATAGAATGCACGTAACCAAATATTTTTTTGACATTACCACGTACAACCAAGTTATCTTCACTTAATTCATCTACTTCTTCCTCCCATTTCTCTCCTATTTTTCTGTAACAAGAATTACATAGCGTACTTCCATCTTTAAAATCTCTGATGTCTCCTTCTTGGGTTCCACAGTTATCGCATCTATCATGTGCTTTAATTTTTGTATTTCTTTTACCTTCTTCTGTTATTTTTATTTTATCGAGTTCTTCGACATTTTCATAAATTAACTTAAATATTGGTTGCAAAAGATTTTTCTCAGTTTTCTCTCCATGAACACCAAATGCTTCTTGAAATTCTTTAATGTATTTTTTACTCTTGTGGCGATTTCCGATGTCGGCATAAATGTCAGAAAGTTCTTTAATTATATTTTTTTTGAAATCAGAAATTGTATCTTGACTTACTGATTTCTCATTTAGCGCACAATAGCGTTTAAAAAATGCAGCCCAGAACTTATCATCGTTTACTATATCGCGCCAAAGAGAGATTGAATCGCTTAGATAATTAGCATTGTTTTCATTATCATCATCGTGCAATAAAATGCAACAGAGTATCGCGACATTTTTTTTATAAAAATAAGATGTAGAATTTGTATTTTTGAATCCGCTTTTCCAAGTTTTGATTGCTGTGAATATTTTTTGTTCTGTGACATATTTCCAAGCAGTCTCATCCAGTTTATCATTTATTTGGAACCAAAAAAAATACTCTTTCACATTATTTTTTTGAGATTGTAGTTGTTTAAATGCGTCATTCACCGAGTTTTCATTACGAAATTTTTTTGGTAAGCAGTAATCAATATCATATTCTGGATAATCGTCTATTTTTAATCTATTTATGATTTCTTTGTATCTCTTCAAAATTTCTTTTTGGCTCGCAGTTATATCTAGTCCAAGCAAACGATAAGCATTATTTTGAATTGGGTTTGTCATATTTTTACCTCGTTATTCCCGATAATTTCATGTTTTTTTGGTCTTCATTTGATAATAGCAGAGCAAGTTGTCTTGTACAACGTTTTAATTCCTCAACATCTCCTGTTTCTATTGCACGATTTCCTTTATTTATGTAATATTGTGCTTGTTGTTCGTTTATGAACGTGTCATTCTGAACAATTTGTTTGAAATGAGCAACCCAGCTGTTTGGATTAGAAAATATGGCAGCATTTCTTAAATCTCCGAGTTGTTCGTTTACTCTTATCATCAACGCCTTATCATTTTGTTCGGTTGCTTTTTTACTTTCTTTTTTTATATTTTCAAGTTCACGTTTTAATTCGTCCCTTTCTTTTGGGTCAGCATATTCATCGATTATTTTCTGCACTTCATTTGACATAATGTTAAATATTTTTACAAGCTGTGGCATGGCTTTTTCTTCTTCAATTTTGTCCAATTCTATTTTCAAGTCTTTTAATTGTTTATCCGCTTTGCGTTTCTCATCCTCATCTCCACTCGAATTCTTTACACTGTCTGATGTGGATTCAAACATGTCTGCTATTTTTTTTCGTTCCTCAATTGAGCATTCTTCCGAGGCGAATTCCATTCTTCTTCTTTGGGTTTCTAAATCTGAAGATAGTTCTTCTGTAGCTACTTCTTTATTTTTCAAAGTCGACCTAGCATTTAGGGTCATATCTATTAATGGAATGTACGCAGTTAAGAAAATTTCTCTCGACTCATTTACTTCTAATGTTAATTCAATTGGAGTTCCAGCAGGTATGTCGTGAGGCATATCTTTTCCTTTAAAACCAACGCCACAGACAAAATCATTACGGTCAGGAATCTCAGATTCTCCCTCAAGTAATTCTACATCTAGTGAACCATCTTCTCCTTTTTTCAGTTTTCTTGATGTTTTGTATACATCCAGTGTTTTTTTAAGAGGGAGTATGTCTCCTTTCTCAAATATTTTTTCGTAAATGTTGATTGTTCTATTTCTAGAGAAGTCATTTGACATAACAACAACACCTATTGATTTCGGAAGGGGAGCTCCAGATACAGAAATTCCGTGAGTAATTATGAATGAATCAGGAGATATTTTTATCGGATTTCCTTTGCTGTCAAAAATATATATCCAATAAAGATTTTGTTTATTTTTTTCAACATCAACAGTATAGTATATCTTCCCATTATTTATCTTTGTCTTAGGTCCAGTAAAAGTTCCACTATCTGATTGAACTTGTACATAGTATTGTTCTTTATTATTTAGTCCGTCAACAATTCCTGTGATTGATTCTTCAGTTTCGGATGTTAGAGTTACATAATTCAAAGTGATTTCGTGTGTACCTTTCTCTATTTTTTTATTATCAGATTTCAAGAATTTCTTTGGGATTTTCTGGCTCATCGCAAAAATACAAGCTCCGTGAGCAACGACAGTCAACGGGTCAACGGATGAATCAACTTTTATTTTTAAATCTGCTTCCAGTCTTTCTCTCAAATATGGAATTTGTGTTGGTCCTCCGACGAGAATTATCTTTTTAACAGATGTATTTTTAACTCCAGCTTCGCTTAGCGTTTTTTTCGTCAGTTCGATTGTTTTGTCTATAACTGGCTTGGCTAATTTTTCAAACTCAGTTCTAGTTAAATCAATAGAAATGCGAATATTTTTCCCATCATCGTCTTTTCCTATGTCGTCTATATCTATTGTTGTTTTTTTGTAGTCAGATAATTCAATTTTTGCCTGCTCTGCAAGATACTTTAATGTTGAAAAAGTGCTAGAATATTTTTTATTTCTTCTTTTGAAATTAGTTAATTTATATTTCGCCAGAATTTTTGGAATGATTATTTTTTCCACAATCTCCCAATCAATATTTTTTCCACCAAGGAAGTTATCTCCGTTATGACCTATAACTGATAACATCCCATCTTTACAAGAAACAAGAGCTATATCGAAAGTTCCTCCTCCCAAATCATAAATCAAACAATTCTCATTTTTCGCATTCATAAAATTGTAAGCAATCGAAGCAGCAATAGGTTCTTGCAGTAAGACAACATAATCAAATCCCGCTAATTTTCCTGCTCTTTTTGTGGCTTCTGCTTGTAAAACAGAGAATGCAGCAGGAACCGTGATTACTGCCGCAGATGTATTAAAATCAGGATGTCTTTTGAGTAAATCCTCCTTCAAACTTTTGAGTATTTCTGCGGATATTTCTTCAGGAGTCATTTTAACTTTTGCCCTTTCAAAGAAAAAAGATCCCGGGGTACCCATTTCTCTCTTTATTTCTGCTTTAAAGTTTTTATCGTCACCAAATTTGTATAATTGTTTGTAAGCAACATCTCCAACAATTTTGTTCTTAGATTTATCAAATCCGAAAACAGAAGGAGTATATTCTAAACCACCTGGTTTTTTTATAATTTCTATTTTTCCATTGATATTGACTGCAATAGAAGAGTTAGTAGTACCCAAATCAATTCCTATTAAAATTGTTTCGTTCGTCATTTTTCACCAGCAGATAGTTTGTCGTCTTTTGCTGATATTATGACTTTGCCTCTTCTAACAACTTGTCCCTTGCACATTATTGTTGGTTCTTTTGTCTCTTTTATTGTTGATTCTGAAATTTTAGGATTTTTTTCAACCGAAAGAATTTCCAAGTTTCGACCATCGTTGAATTTTTGATTGGTGTAGTCCAAAATTTCGATATCGTTCTTTTCCAAATACCTTTTTAGTTTCTTCAGTATATTGACAAAAGTTTCCTTCTGATTTTCAGGCAATATTGGCAAAATCTTATTTATTTTTTGTTCAAGTCTCCATATTTCTACGGCGTGTTCAATCAAATCTTTTGCTTCAGTAGAAACTTCGAGAAACTTCGGAACAACGGCAACTTGTATTTCTTTTCGTGTTTCAGATATTTGTTGACGAATTTTAGAAAGCTCTTTTGTTATGTTGACGGGTGCTTCTTCACATTTAACATTATCTTTTTTATGTTTTGTGGGAATCATGGGTTTGATTATGTTGTCTTTTAGTTCTAACATTCTTGCACCAATCTACCACACCTATTGAATGGCTTCTTTATAAAGGTTTTCTGAGGTTGTGCTTTAAAAGAAAGAAAGCCCTCATTCCTGAGGGTTGTTTTCCAAAACTTTCTCAAAGTAAGCTATTGGCTTGATGTCAGTTATTGTCGTTTTGACAATCAAATATCTGCCGTCCTTTGACTTGTTGTAATGCACCTGTAAGTCAGGTTTCTTTGGCTCAAATTGTTGTGTTGTTTTCCATTGTTTTGCTCTCCTAAGGCGTGAGACACCTTAATTATGAGTTCTGATGAGTTGCTCTTATCGCAATGCGATTTAACCCGTAATCTGCCCGAATTTTGCCCCCACAGACCCCTCTCTAACCCTCCTCAACCCGCCCGAACTAACCCCCGCACAAACTCCCCCACTTCGCCCCGAACAATCGTTCTGCCATGCCTCGCATACTGCTCTCTCTTTTCTGTCCGACACAACAATCAACCAATTCTCCCCATACTCTTTTTTGAGCTGTTCCACTTTTTTGTCAAACATTTCTGCATGATAAGTAAGTCTGCTTCCTGTTTCAATTTCAATCGCAAATATTTTTCCGTCAGCTTGGAAAACAATATCTGGCTTTTTTGTTTGATACAGCCACACTTTCTCAGTATATTGTTTTACAAAATCGGAAATGGTCTTGCATAAAAAGAAATGAATGGGACTTTCATTTGAACGTGGCATGACAAGATAATCTTCTCTTCTTCCGCCATGCAAACCAATCGCAGATAAAATCTTGTAATCTTTCTCAAGAAGATAATCAATATCATGGTTTGTCAATTCTTTCTTTCTGAATAATCCATTATCAGCATCTACTTTTACGTTTATGTTTTGTTTCTTCTTTACGACTTCTTCTTTATTTTCTTGTTTCAATAATTCATCTGCATTTGTTGTGATTAATTCATGCTCTTTTTCAGAAGCAACGATTTTAATTTCCGAATGGTCGTTTTCCATTATGATTAATCCTTCACCGACATTTGCTGTAAGTAATCTGTTTCTTTCAGAAGAACTCAAATGAAATGTAGCTCCAACTCTGTCAATAACTGCGGGTTTTTGTCTTAACATAATTGTATAAGCAGAATTAGATAAAACAGCATTTCCTGCCTGACTATTTAATAAGTCTGCAACATCTTGAGTGATTAACAATAATCCTAAATTAAACTTACGACACGTCTTAACAATTTCAAAAATGTAAGAAGAATCTTCTGCTCTTGACAATAAAGACCACGCTTCATCAATAACAAGAAGTTTTCTTTCTCTGTCTTTCTTCATTTTCATATAAACATAATCAAGAATCAAGAACATAACAACAGGCTTTACTTGTTTCGGCATTTCTCCAATGTTGAAAACAACAAAGCGATTATCAAAATTAATATTTGTCTGTCTATTCAAAAATGAAAATGCTCCTGTTGTATACATATTCAAACGATTGATTAATGAATTATACGTGGGTCTTTCTATGATTGTTGCTTTCTTCGACATTATTTCCAATTACCGAGACTAAATCAGAAAGTATTGGCGGTTCATTAACCCAAGTTTCAGGGTCATTTGTAATTCTTTTCTTTGAGTAAGCTTCTGTTAATGCTCTATCTAAAACTGATTTTTGAATTTCAGAAGTTTCTTCTGAGCCAAGCATAACTGGAAGCAAATCCATTAACGCTAATCTTTTTTCAGAATAATCATGTCCCATTAAATCAAGAGGATTAATTATTGTATCAGATGTTTTTGAAATTGTTATTGTTTGACCACCATATGTTTCAGATAATTTAACATATTCTGATTGAGGGTCAATAACCATTACTTTTGTTCCGTTCAGTAATTGTCTTGCAATAAATAATTTTGCCATGTATGATTTTCCTGCTCCTGATGAAGCCATAATTACTCCGTTTGGATTTGAAAATGAAAATATGTCTTTGATAATTGGAATATTATTTTTATTCAATCCAAGCCAAACTCCTTTTTCATCAACTTGCAAGAATTGAGAAGTAAAAGGAAAGAAAGCAGATAAGGCAGAAGTAGGAATATTTCTTTTTATGTTTAAATCATCAATTCCAAATGGAGCAACTGATTTAATTCCCTGTGCCATTCTGAAAGAAGGAACTTTCGGAATCATCATAATGGAATTTAATTCAGACTCGACTTTCTTTGATAGTTATGTTTAATTCTTTTTCATCTCTTGCTTTGCAATTAACATAAAGCGAAACATTAAACAATTTCTCATTTCCTTTCTGCAAATTCTCAAGAACATTCTTAGTATCTTGGTATTTTATTTCTAAAGAAGGATTGACGGCATTTTTTATCTGAGCAGAATACAAGTCCGCTCTTTGCTTCTGCAATTCTTTATTTAACATTAACATCATGCTTTCGATAGCATAAGGCTCAATATGCAAGACTTAAATCAAAATCGCCATTCGCTGTTATTATTCTGTCCATGAATCCTGGGTCAACAATTCGAGGATAGCCTGAGGCAGTAATTGTCCTTACTAACTTATTGTTGACCTGAATTGATTTTTGATGGTTTAGAATGAATTTAGGAGCAACTAAGTAATGCAATAAATTCTTATCGCTTATTTTATCGTTCTCAAGAAGCTCTGACTTATCTTCATCTTCCTGCAAGTTATTGAAAAATCCCGCAATAATTTGTGTTGCTTCTTCATTATCCTTAATTTCTCTGACTTTCAAATCAAGTGCTTTTAATTTTTCAAGGCATACATTTGTCTGAACTTCCAAACTAATGCTTTTCTTTTCAGGAATTACAACATAGAAAGACCTATTCAGAACTTGATTATTTTTAATTAATTCCAATAAATGCTCTTTGTATGAATCAAACTGCTTTTTATACAAATCATTCTTTGTTTTCTTTATTGTTTCATCTACTCTTGACTGCAAGACGTTCAGATAGTTGTCAATGTTCAAAACTTCTGTTCCAACGCAAATCTGTATCGGAAAATCAAGGGAGTTCAAGAACTTCTGAAATCCTTTGATAATAACTTCTTTCTCATCATTATTTCTAATTGCAAAGTTTGTAGGCTCAACCTTAATCAAAGCAATTTTCTTTCCATGTGCCTGAATAACTCCTTTCTCAACATTCTTTAATCCCAAGAACGTTTTCATTTTCAAATCCATTAAGAAACACTTCTCTGAATTTCAGCCACTGCCAAACAGAACTCAACCAATCTTTCAAGTCAAAGAACATGAATGCAACACCGATTAAAATAGGGATTAAAGAGAGTGTTAATTTAATCTCTAAATTTAATCCCGACTTGAGAAAAATAATAATTCCAATAGGGAAAAATATAATTGCATATAGCAACTGCTTGAAATTTAATCCGAATATAATCTTTTCTTCATATTGAAGCTGTTGCGGTATTTCGTAAGTCATGTTAGTTTACCATAAACCATTGAAGCTGTCTTTCCAACATCTGAACGCAATGCCGACATTGCTGCTTTTGCTATCACAAACAGGAAAAGCAAAATCATAACGCAGTCAATAAATAAAAATGAGGAAATCATCACTAAGATTTTCATATTTGCAAAAATAGGCATTGAAATTAGCTTTGATGAAGCAAGTAAAATCAAAACCTGAACAAAAGGAAGGAAAATAATCACAGAAAGTGCATTTAGTATCAGTTTTCCGTATTCTTCAAGCATAGGTGTAAAGTAAAAGAAAATTCCGATTGGAACAAACATAACTCCAACACCAACACAAATGTATCTAAGAACAAGCAATAATGAAGTTAAAAGAAGAACAAGTGCATAAGCAAGAAATAGCATTATTTCTAATCCAATACTCGCTAAATTATCAGTTGTCAATAAAAAGAAGTTTGCATCAATCAAGCTCATCGCTCCTGAACTTAATCCTGATGCTAATTCAAGAACTAATGAATACAATAAATATGAAGCTTGAACAAAGAAAACCATAAGCACAGTATTTTTCAGCCAAGACTTTGCTTTTTCTCTTTTTTCTGCGTCATATCCTGAAATCATTAAATTAAATCCTGCAATTATAAAATATAATCCGTAAAACATCGAGATAACGTAAACCATTGTTCCCCACAATCCATGAAATAATTCTACGTTGACTTGCTCGGTAAGAAGTGATTGTGCCATTTTGATTAATGGAGTTAATGGAGCATTGATTATTGTAAGAATGAAATCAAAGAACTTTTCAGGCAAACAAGTTGCTAAATTAGTTAATCCGCAGTTTTGAATTTTCTCACCATCGCAAATAATGCAAGATTTGCTCCTGCAAATGTTCCTAGTTGAAATAAAGTAGTCCAATTCTCAGTTTTCACAGCGATTAAAGCGTCAGCAGAAGCATCTTTGTAAGTTCCAACAATTCTGTTGAACGGCTGTTTGACAATAAATTCAGAATTTCCTTTTGCTAACTTGCTAATATCTCCATAATTTAAATTAACAAAAATATCATTCGGAATAATTGAAACTTTGATAGTTTCGTTTTCTTTGTAAGTAAACTTATCAGTTTTTATCGAAATAGAAACAGGAACATAAGTTAAATTGCAAGATTGTTTTATTTGAGTAAAATGTGTCCACAGAGTAATTGAACAGCCATTTGTATTTTTCACAAGAAATGTATTGTTATTTAAGAAAACAACATTTTGAGAATTTCTGTCAATCAATTCTTTTGAAAACAACTGCATGATGTTGTAAATTGTGAAATTAGGAACGTAAGAAGTTCTTGTTTCAGAAATGTAAGAATCAGCAAAATCAATTCTAAATGCTTCAACATCAGAATAATTAAATCTTATTTTTGTGTTTCCGTTGTATTGATTTAGAACTTCAAGATTTAATTTGGGAAAAGCATTTTCTTTTTTAGCATTAATGGAATCAGAAACAACCAATTTGTCTGTTTTTGTTTCTGTGCTTTTATATTCACAAACTGTACAGTAATGTTTACAGCTACCGAAAGCATCTCTTGAACAGCAATATCTTCTGATTTTGTAGTGTTCGATTTGAACATTAGCTTCAACATTCAATTCAGATTTAAAATTCAAAACATCAGCATCGCTTTGATATTTGACAAGAGTTCCTGAGTTCTGATAAACATTATTGACATAATTCTTGACTTCTGCTTTTTGAGAAAGAAGTTTGTAATTTGTCTTGCAGTCGTTTCCAATTAGCTTTTTGTCAATAACAACATCATAATCATACGTGCATTGCATCGTTCCGTTTGGAGCAACTAACAAAGTTTCATCAACAACAGAAGGAACAACAGCTAATGATTTAATCCAAGCGTTCTTTATGTAAGTCGAAGAATATGTTTTGAAGCCAAGATTTTCTGAAACATCAAGTCCTTTATTCCAATTCAAAACGGAATCAAAATCAGGAAATTGATTTCCAACATAAATTAAATTAGAAATTAAATCATTTTTCTCAGATTGTGGAATGTCGCTGTTCAGAATATAATTGCAATTAGTGGAATCCTGAACATTTGCACAATCCAAAGCAAATGCTGTCGGAATTAACAACAGCATAAGCAGTATTGCTTTCATTTTGTCAGCAAGTCCACTAAGTATGGTGCTGCCCAAATTACAATTAGGCCAATCACAACATACGCAACCATGTTCTTTGCTTGTTCACGCTTTTGTGTATCTCCGCCTGATGTCATGTATGTTATTCCTGCAAATAACAGAAATATCATCGCAATAATTGATGCCGCATATTTTGCGAAATCATATATTTTGACAACGGGTTTCAAAATGTCGTCAAATGTGCTGTCAGCAAACGCTATCGGTGTTAACAGCATCATTCCCAACAACAGATACATCATTATTTGCTTGGGTTTCATTTTTTACCTCCGTGTTTGTATTCATGAAAGGAAATGGAGAAGAAACAGGGATACGCTCAATTTCAGGATGGCGTATCTCCTGCTTCCTCTGAGGCCTCATCTGTATGGGGGTTGGCTTGTTTTCTTTAGTGAACATATCTCTGAACTCAATCGTAAGCAGAGCTCCTGACATTACAGATGATAAAAAAAGATGCAGGTAATTTCCTTTCAGCGAAATAATTATTGAAAACGGCAAATACAAGGCTGTGAAAATCATCAGCCAACCGATTTCAGTTTTGAAATCTTCTAAAGTGGCGGTCTGCCTTATACTGAATCTCATATTTTTCATTTAGCCAGTCCTCAAATTCAAGTTCAGTCATTGACAATGCTTCTTTCGCATACTTATGCTTCAAAGCTCTCAGACAAGTAATACAAAATTTGTATTCATGTTCTTCAAGTTCTTTTTTACAATGTAAACATTTCATAGAAGACTAATTGTCAAAAAAAGTTAATTAAACTAAATCCAGAAAATATCCGTTTCGGATAATTATTTCTTGGCAGTATTTATTAATAAAATTAGGTCAAGGGTTCAAATCCATAAAAATAGGAAAAGATTTATGAAGAATGGGCATTACAAAGTCTATAACGAAGGGTCGGTCAAGGAGATAATCACTAAAAACCTTGTCTCCTCAAAAACATGCAAAAAACTAAAATAAATGTAGAAACGATGAAAATATCATTTTTGCCTAAATCTAATTATTCTTTATCAGGAGACCCCATAACTCAATTTTCTCAGTTAGGGGTTCAAATCAATAAAAGTGAGCCCGGAGAGATTTGAACTCTCGACCACCGGTGTTCCTAATCACCGTTTCAATGAAACGTTGCCATATAAGACCGACGCTCCACCAGGCTAAGCTACGGGCTCAGCTCATAGAGTTAAGAAAATATTTTGTTTATAAAGATATGGGTTCAGGAAGGCACATTATCCCCTGATTTCCTGCAGGCACCCAGGGGAATTTGCTGAAGACATTGCACTGCACGCTTCTTTTGCTTCTGCAGCATTTGTGCTCTTCACGATATCTGCGATTCTCCTGTAACGCCACTTATGAAAATCACTCCGAACGTCAAACACATAAATAAGAAACCGTAATATTTCAGCCTCATACTAATTTCTAAACTTATGATGCTTAAAAATCTATTGCTTTTTTTAGCGAGTGGGTTGAGTATAATTTGTGAAGGATAACTTCATGATTTGTATCCCTGACTACTTTGTTTATGAAAAACAGAGAATTTATTCAGAAAGTAATATGAAAATCTAAAATTCATGCGACGATCGGGAACCGACCTATAGGTTTAAACCGCCAAAGGCTATAAATGGTTTATTTCAGCGACATGGACGTTCTTGGACTTTTTATATCTTGTGATTTTTGCCCAGATTTCTGGGCACTGATATTTTTTTGATTATATGTTGTCCACAAAATAGAAAGATTTATATAATATGTGGACAATAAATATCCTGTGGCATACGTTGATAGAATACGATCTGGAAACAAATACTTCTACTACCTGGGGAAAACAATCAGAGTCGGGAAAGACAAATGGAAGAAAATAAGGATAAAGTTAGGTGAACATAAACCAACACGAGAACAGATAGGAGAAAAATTAAAAGAATTGAAACTCGAAGAATACAAAGTCTATAACGAAAACTATCTGGATGCAGATAAACTTGAAATCATCGATGATTTTAAGGAAGTGTACGGTAATCATCTTAAAACAATTCCAAAGACGATACTTGAAAAAGAAGAAACTGATTTTGTCATCAGATTTACTTATAATTCAAATGCAATCGAAGGAAATAGATTAACTTTGAGAGATACATTTTTAGTTATCAAGGAAAAACAAATTCCATCAGGAGCTCCTCCAAAGGACTACAATGAAGCATTGAATGGAAGAGAAGCGCTAGATTTTATCAAAAGATACAAGGGAAAGTTAACAATCGAGTTTTTGGAGAAAATGAATTTAATTCTGACACAAAATACAGGGGTCATTTATCCTGGGCGGGTAAGATTCTTTCCTGTAAAAATTGAAGGAACAGAGTTTGTTCCGCCGTCACCCGAAAAAGTCAAGCCCCTGCTTAATGAAATGATTAAATTTTATGAACAAAATAAAAGAAAGATTCATCCTTTTGTCTTAGCTTGCTTGGTACATGCGCAATTTGTCGAAATTCATCCATTTGAGGACGGAAACGGAAGAACGGGGCGAGCTTTGATGAATTGGATTTTAATGAAATCCAACTATCCGAAACTATTTGTTCCCGTTAAATTAAGGGCAAAATATTATGAAGCAACCGATTATTACAATGTAAAAAATGTCAAGAAATACTGCGAGAAAATGTTCGAAGTTGTTATAGATCAATTTAGATTATAGTCCGTTCTCTGATCGTTGCAAATAGAGTTTAGCTATGTCTGACGTGTGCAAAATAGTAATTTATTCAAAAAAAGAAGATTCAAAATTCATGCGATGACCGGGGGCCGTCCTATAAATCTAAACCACCGGTTTCTTGTTGTCGCATTGGATTTATGGTATGATGCGATGACCGGGAATCGGACCCGGGCCACAACCTGTTTGCTTGGCAAACATCCGAACGTCTCGGACGGCCGCTATTGGCAAGGTCGTATTGTACCATTCAACTATCATCGCTTCTTTCAACTGCGACGACCGGGAATCGAACCCGGATCACAGCCTTGGGAAGGCTATATTCTACCATTTAACCATCATCGCATTAATGGATCCGACCGGATTCGAACCGGTGACCTCCGCCTTGTAAGGGCAGCGTTATAACCACTAAACTACGGATCCCTAACCTTTCTGAACCTTCTGTTTCTTTAAAAAGTTTATGTAAATGTTTATACGCCCTAAAATTGAGAATTTGAAATAATCAGTGATTTACTATTAATTGTTCTCCCGGCTCTTCTGCAACAGCCTCTTGTTTTTGTTCCGTGACTTCTTCCTTATTGTGCTCTTCCACATGAACTATCTTGGGTTCTTTGTGCGCCCTGTGCATAGCCTTCTTGGGTTTCTCCACATGAACTTTGTGGTGTTCTTTTCTGAAGAACGCATCATATACAGCGAGAATGAATATTATTGCCCCTATGATAAGATAAGTGGTTATTGCCCAATCAGGTAAATGTGGTATCATGTGTTGAATGAAAACTCAAGTACTAATAAAGATTATGAAAAAAATAAAGAAAAAAGCGCGTGATTATGCTCTGTCTTTAATCACAACGACTTTCTGATTGAAACATGTGTTTCCGGCTTGTATTGGGTACAAGACGAACGAGTTGACTGCTGCTCCAAGCGTAGTGCCAAGTGCATTCAAGTCGACAGTGTAATTTGCAGTCTGTCCTACTGCGATTACGCTATTATCTTGCTCGTATATGACTTTTGTCTGGTCAACACCTCTGAATTGCAAGTATGTTCCATCAATCTGTACACGTCCATTATTCCTGAACGTTACCGTGACGATATTGTTCGCCAATGAGAATGACCCAGGGATTATTCCAATCGTTGCTGTGCAGTTATTGATCAAATTTGTGGGCGCTGATGCCGATTGTACTCCATTTACTTGAGTAGGAGCCTGTTGCGCATTGTTATTCTGCGTAGGTGCCTGTGTTGAAGGCTTCATAACCAGGAATGCGATGATTACTATTACGACGATTGCCGCGATAATCCATCCAATAGAACTTCCCTCTTCTTTCTTTGCAGGTGCTGCTTCATGTTTAGCATGCGCCGCGTTTTTCTGTGTTTTCTTTGCCATTTCTGTACCCCTTTGTTTCAATATTATTTAATAAGTCTTATTCATTGAAGTACACCATACCATATTTAAACTTTACGCTTATGTATGGCCTGCGAAGGCTTTAGAAGCTTGTTTCAACGAGATAAGTTTATAAATGTCGAAACTGCCTTTTTTCCCTATGGAACAACGCATCTTTGACATAATATTTAAGGAGGATGAAGTCACCTGGCAGGCCCTTCTCATGGAGCTTGTCAAGTCGGAAGGAATGGATCCATGGGACATAGATGTTTCTGAAATCTCACACAAGTACATCGAAATGCTCAAGAAGATGCAGGAGATGGATTTGCGCGTTTCCGGAAAGGTCGTTCTCGCGGCGGCAGTTCTCCTCAAGTTCAAGTCTAATTATCTTATCAACGAAGAGATGCTAAATCTTGACAGACTGATGCATCCAGAGGATTATCCCGAGGAGGACTTGTATAATATCGAGAAACCAAGGCCCCAGTTCGACATGGAACATGCCAAGCTTATTCCAAAAACTCCGCAGCCGCGAAAAAGGAAAGTATCAATATATGATTTGGTTGAGGCATTGAAGCAAGCATTGGAAGTAAAGAAGCGACGACGGGAAATCCTCGCAGCGGTCAACATAACTGTTCCTGAAAAAAAGATAGATATCTCGAAAATTATCGATGCGCTTTATGGGCAGATAACAAAGCACCTCGCGAAGGCGCAGTCGCTTACATTCAGCGAGCTCGTTCCTTCAAAAAATAAGGCAGATCTTGTCGGCGTGTTTTTGCCGTTATTGCATCTGTCAAACGATCAGAAAGTGGAGCTAGAGCAGGAGACGCATTTCGGCGAGATTGATATACTTCTCCCTAATAAGAGCGAGAGAAAATCAGGTTCGGCCCTGCATGAAGTTCCTGATCTCAAGAAACAACACGATTTTGTCGGGGACGCTCTTGAAGAGTCAGACAAGAACAAGAAAAAAAGGTGAGACAATGTTTACAAAACAGGAAAAAGATGTGATTAAGAATCTTGTGTCATATCATCTCGAAGAGGTCAGGAAGGACAAAAAATATGATGATGATATAATTGCTTTGATAGGCGCCGAGGCGAAGTACGAAGCTGTCCTGCAGGAAATCCTAAAAAAGTTAAAATGAAAGAAACGAGCAAAGAAACGGAAAAAGAATTGCAGATCTTGAACACAGAGGCGCAGTTCATAGGAGAACAGATTGAGCGCGTGGATGCAAGCTTAATGGAAATGGAATATGTTAAAAATTGCCTCGATGAGCTTGCCAGCACATCCAATAATTCGCAAATTTTAGCTCCCGTCAGCAACGGAATATTTCTAAAGGCAAAACTTGAGAAGACAGATATGCTACTGGTGAATGTCGGCAAGGAAATCGTGGTTGAGAAGACGATTCCTGACACAAAATCACTATTGGATTCGCGGATCAAGGAGATGAGCGAGATGCGGGAAAACATGCTCGACCAGATGCAGAAGATCGAGGACAGGCTCGTAGAGTTGGGAGACCACATCCACTAAAATGTTCGGATTTCTAAAAGACAAGCTGAAGCAGGCACTTTCAAAGTTCACGAAAGACGTGAAGAAGGAAGTCGAAGAGGAAGAGAAAAAAGTCAAGAAAACTTCTCAGAAGAAGGCAAAACCCAAAAAAAATAAGAAGAGCATAAAGTACGAAGAGGCTCCTGTGAAGTTCAATGTAGGAACAGAAAGTTTCCAACCAGACACAGAACAGATAAAAAAGATGGCTTCTAAGAAATCAAAAGCTTCTCCTAAGAAAAAAGAAAAGGTGCAGGAAGAGAAGCAGGGATTCTTCTCGAGGATTTTTGGAAAAAAACCGATTGCGAAGGAACCTGAAACTAAAGAAGAAGTTTCTGAAGAGGAACCTGTAGAAGAATTTGAGGACAAGGAGACAGAGGAAACAGAGGAAGAATTAGAAGATGATGAAGTAACTCCTGAGGAAGCGGCGTTCGAAGAAGGAGAGGAGGATGCAGAACTTCTCGAGGAGGAAGAAGAGCCTGAAAAGAAGAAGGGATTCTTCTCTAAGATCGCAGAGGCCATAACAAAGACTTCTTTGTCTGAGGATAAATTCAATTCGCTTTTCTGGGATCTCGAGGTAATTTTATTGGAGAACAATGTCGCCGTCGAAGTCATAGATAAAATAAAAGATGACATGAAGGAAAAGTTGGTAAAAGGAAAGATAAGCAGGTTCGATGTCGACAAGACGGTTCTGGACACCTTGAAAAAAAGCATAGACGAGATACTCACGTTCGACAAGGTAGATCTGGTAAAGGAGGCGAAGAAGAAAAAGCCGTTGATACTCGCTTTTGTTGGAGTGAACGGCTCAGGAAAGACGACTACGATTGCAAAGCTTGCGCAATATTTCATGAACAATAAGCTCACAGTGGTAATGGCGGCAGCGGATACGTTCCGAGCTGCTGCAATACAGCAGTTGGAAGAGCACGCGAATAGGTTGCATGTCAAATTGATAAAACAGGATTATGGTTCCGACGCCGCAGCTGTCGCATTTGATGCTGTTAAGTACGCAGAAGCGAACAAAATAGATGTTGTGTTGATAGATACCGCGGGACGTCTCCACTCTAACGTGAATTTGATGTCTGAGATGAAAAAAATAATGCGTGTTGCGAAGCCAGATTACAAGCTTTTCATAGGCGAATCCATAACAGGAAATGATTGCGTCGAGCAGGCGCAGCAGTTCAATGACGCTGTTTCCATAGATGGCATAGTTCTTTCGAAGGCTGATGTTGATGAGAAAGGTGGAGCCGCAATTTCTGTTTCTTACGTGACGAAAAAACCTATTTTGTTTTTAGGGACTGGACAGGCGTACGATGATCTGAAACCGTTCAGCAAGAACGAGATAATAAAAACATTAGGATTATGAGGCATAGAAAATGAGCGAAAAAATGACGAAAGAAGAATTCAAACGAAGTTTCAAGTCGGGCTTCAGCTATCCATGGGGAAAACCTTCGAGGTTATGGAATATTCTCTGGGTATTGCTGCCAATCTTCGGATGGTTCGCGTTAGGCGGCTATAGCAAAAAGATTGTGAAATCGCTTGTCTCAGGGAATACAGAGCAACTTCCTGCATTCGGAAGCTTCTGGCAGAATTTCAAGGAAGGCATCTTCATTTTAGTCTTCATGATACCTACAATCGTAGCATTAATGGTGATGAACATGGTTCCTTTGATTGGAGAGCTTGTGACAGTACTCTCTGTAATTTTCCTTTTACCATGGCTGATGATAAACTTCTTTATGAAGGAAACGTTTGAATCATTGTGGGACATTAATAGGGCATACAAAGTTGTCACAGTACATGTTGTTGAATACCTTTTCGCATTGCTCAAATCGATTGTTTTCGGCGCAGTGTATTTCGTGCTCTGCTTTGTTCTGGTTGGAATACCTTGTTTGGCATTTGGAAAGAATTTCTTTCTTGCTGACTTCTACAGGAGACACAGGTAATTTTTTACTCTAACTCGACTTTTCCCTGCATATAAGTTCCTTTGTATAATTTTACAGGACGCCAGTCATCGATAATCAATGTTGCGTTCAGCCATTTAGAGAGCTCCTCTGGATTTCCTATAGTGGCTGAAAGCCCTATTATCTGCACATTCTTCAATTTCTCTTTCAGTATTGTTATCAAGATTTCGAGAGTAGGACCCCTGCTTGAATCATTCAGCAAATGTATTTCATCGATGATGACTACTGCGACATCTATTATCCAATCTACCTTATGCCTGAGCAATGAATCCGCTTTTTCGCTCGTCAGAATTATGAAATCGTAGTCATTGAGTCTTGGGTCGATCTCGTCGACGTCGCCTATGCTCAATCCTATTTTCGCGTTTTTTCCATAGAATTCCTTGAACTCCTTGTATTTTTCAGTAGCAAGTGATTTCAACGGGGCAATGTAAATTGCCTTGCCTCTATGTGTAAATATGGAGTTGAACGCGGCGAGCTCAGCGACTAAAGTTTTTCCGGACGAAGTTGGAGTACAGATTAGAAGATTTTTCCTATTGAGAAGCTCGGCCTTGATTGCTTTTTCCTGTGCAGGCCTTAATTCTGTTATGCCTTTCTTCTGCAAAATGTCATAAAGAAGTTCAGGGACTTTTCCCTTGAGATGCGAGAGTTTCATGGTTTTTTACTTCCTTTATGTAGTTCTTTGCATACTTTGTCAAGAAATGAAACAACTTTCTCTGCATATTCTTTGTCAAGGACTTTTCCGTAATACATTATTCTATTCCTGAAATATCTGAGCTGGTCACAGAATTGGACATCATTTTCTGAGATGTTAAGTTTTCGTAGATATGATACTTCCGCTTCATGAGCACCTTGGCCAGATGAATTAAATCCATTGCTTAACATCTTCGCTCTAATGGCATCCATAATTGTATCATAACTGATTTTTATTATTGTATTAGCATTTCTGTCATCCAATCCGAGCTTATTTATCATTTCATGTACGATTAAATAAGATGTCTCTGAATCTTTCCTTAATGATTCCGCCCGTGAAACATCAATTGCCTGCTTCTTGACAGTTCCATTGAAGATATATTCCTCAAATTCTTTTATTGGTTTCACAATCGTATGCCTCCAGCAAGAACTATCCCGTTGCATATGTTCTCCTTCAACTCTTTGTTTATTCCTCTGAATGAATCATAATAATTTATTCTTATCTCTCTCTCAAGTATCTTTTCAAAAACATCTATGTTTATTTTTTTTGCTTTCGCCTCAATTACCGCCATATCTATATCCGACGTTATTGTATCATCCCCCCGGGAATAGCTCCCGAATAAAATAATTGTCGTTCCTGGGAAATTTTCTTCAAGAAATTCTGCAAATCCCGATTCATATATTTGTTTCAAATTCTCCGTCCGCTTCATAAGCAACGCATTTTGATTGTCTCTGTTTAATTCAATATGGGTTAAATTCATTCCTTTTATTTTCTCAACTTTTACAAGATTCTCTTTCTCTAACGCGACTAGTGCTTTCGCGATCGCTGTAGGAGAAACATCAAGAAGGTTTGCAATCTCTCTTTTGTTAAGTGCGTTTCCTGATTTGATGCACATCAACCTGAATATTTCATTTTGGAGTTTTGTAAACTTTAGTTTATACTTATCCATTATAGTTTATACGTAACAACACTTGTTTATATACTTTTCGGTAGAATCATGTGTTGATTATATACTCGAAATAGTTATCCCATGGATTCTCCAGTCTCATCATTTGTTTTATCGTCAAATGCTCGAAATACTTTCTCATGGGTCTCATTGAATTTCCAGAAGCGGAAATCGCGACGTTGACTTTGTCCTCTTTCATTGTTTTCATCAATTCTCTCACGAACGACATGACCCTTTTCTCGACCATCTTTATTGATTCTCCGTTGGGAGGAGGAACATCGTATGAACGATGCCAGATATCGAATTGTTTCTGCCCGTATTTCTTGATTATGTCCTTGTGACGCAGTCCTTGCAATTTTCCATATCTTCTTTCTCTCAATCGTTTGTCAATAATTGTCATTCTGCATTCCTTGTGATATTTGAGAACTTCATTCAATGTATCCTTGCATCTGCTCAAATCACTTGAGTATGCGACATCAAACTTCTTGTTTTTCAGTTTTTTTGCGACTATTCTTGCCTGCTGCTTTCCTAATTTTGTCAGTTTTGCGTCGAGCCAGCCTGTGAATCTCTTGTCTCTATTGAATGTAGTCTGGCCGTGCCTGAACAAATAGATATGGAGTTTCATTTTACCTTCGCATATAGAAAAACATCACGATATGTATTGAAGTGTGCAACTGCTTTTTTCATGAGCCCTTCTTTTTTATATCCACATTTTATCGCAACTTTCTCACTGGCCTTGTTCATTGGGTACATTATTATCTCAATTCGTCTTATTTTCAGTTTTTTAAAAGCAATCTTCTCTAGACTTTTTACTGCCTTGGTTGTGATTCCTTTTCCCCAATATTTCTCATCAATGAAATAACCGATTTCGCCTATAAACTTTCTTTGTTGGTTTATTTTTATTCCGACTGCACCAACAAGTTTTCCGTTAAGCAATATTGAATAATCATATGCATAATTATTCTTTCTTTTTTTCTTTTGGGCCTTTATGAACTTTCTTTCGGCTGCAATACTTTTTGGTCTTACTGGGAAATACTTAAAATTTTTATTATTCAGGATTTCATAAAATCTTTTTGCATCTGAAATATTTTGTGGCCTTATGGTTATTTTTTCAATCATCTTCATTTCTTTAGCTCTTCTTCAATCCTCAATAGTTGATTGTATTTGGCAGTCCTTTCTCCTCGTGCAGGAGCTCCTGATTTTATCTGGCCTGTTCCAAGCCCGACACTCAAGTCAGCTATGCTAGTATCTTCCGTTTCTCCGCTTCTATGGCTAACCATTACTTTCCATTTATGCTTGAACGCGAGATTGGCGGCAGCTATCGATTCTGTAACAGTCCCAACTTGATTCATCTTTAGCAGCAACGAATTGCAGCTCTTAAGATCAATCGCTTTCTGTATCCGTTCCTTGTTTGTAACCAATAGATCATCGCCTACGATCTGAATTTTGTTTCCCATCTCTTTCGTAAGGACATAGAAGCTATCCCAATCATCCTCAGCGAACGGATCCTCGATGGAGATCACAGGATATGTTGCAGCCAGTTCCTTGTAGATGTCGACCATCTCGAACGGCGAACGTGATTTTCTCTCAACAACATAATCTTTTTCTACCTTGAACTGGGATGCAGCAGCATCAATTCCTATTTTCACTTGTTTTTCATAGCCTAATTCCTTCGCGGCATCAAGGATGAAATCAATAGGCTCCTCAATCATTGTCAAAGGGGGTGCAAATCCTCCCTCATCGCCGACATTGATTGCGCTCTTGCCGTATTTTTTCAGCAGAATTTGTTTTAATTCATGATAAATCTCAGAACCCATCCTGAGATTTTCCCTGAACGTCTTTGCCTGCGGAACAAGCATGTACTCCTGGAAATCGAGATGATTTCCTGCATGCGCTCCTCCATTTATGACGTTGAAGAATGGTTTTGGAAGCATCATTTTTTTGTTTTTCGCAATTTTCGCAAATTCTTTGTACAAAGAGGAATTATTTTCCATTGCCTGTGCTTTAGTTGCAGCCAGGCTGATTCCCAAAATTGCGTTCGCGCCGTATGTCGATTTGTTCTTGGTTCCGTCTTTCTTGATAAGATATGAGTCAATCTCCTGCACTGTTATTTTTTTATTTGTGATTTGCTTTCCAAGGACATTTACGTTATTTACTGCATTTAATACGCCCTTTCCGAAGAATCTGTTTTTCTGCCCATCCCTCAATTCAAGAGCTTCATGGATTCCAGTGCTTGCGCCGCTTGGAACTATTGCTCTTGCGATGCACTTTGAAGTGCGCAACTCTACTTCGACAGTCGGATTCCCTCTTGAATCAAGAACTTCCCTCCCTCTTATTTTTCTAATAATCATAAAGAACTGATAATGATGTATGTTTTATAAAGTTAACGCAGTTTGTAGACGAAAAACATCTCGTCATTTCCATAGTGCAGATTATGCACTATTCCTGATTTCTTGAATCCAAATTTAAGATGCATATTGATCGATGCCTTGTTATTTTTATTTGTGCTACTCAGAACATAGCGTTGTTTTTTTGGCTGCTCTTTTTTGCTTATCTCGACGAATTTTTCCAGGAGTGCCATCGCAATACCTTTTCTTCTGTATTTTTTTTGCACAAGAAGCTCTTCAAGGTAGTTTGCGTAGTGCGAGTAATTTCGTGCGTACAAAAACATGCCTACAATTCTATTATTTTTTATTGCAAGATAGCACTCCCTTGACTTTATTTTTTCTTCAATTTCTTTTTTCGCCTGGCTGAACGAACCGAAGAACGCTTTCAAAAGAAGATTTGCTGCCTGGTTCGCATAACGTTTATCTGCTAGGATTATCTCCATTATCAGTAAAGCCTGCCGCCAATCGGAACATTTCGTTCAGGCTGTATGAGAACGCATTGACCTTCATTATCAGGAACGCCAAGAGTGAGAATTTCAGATGTTGCAGGCCCTATCTGCCTTGGAGGAAAGTTGACAACGCAGAGAACCAATTTTCCCTTTAATTCAGTTTTATTGTAGTTTTTGACGAGTTGCGCCGTTGATTTCTTGATTCCAATCTCATTCCCCAAGTCTATTTTTAGCTTGTATGCTGGCTTTTTAGCTTCAGGGAAGTCTTCAACTTCGACAATCTTTCCGACGCGAATGTCCAATTTTTGAAAATCATCGTATGTTGCCATGCATTTTTTCAGAGCCTGATATTAATAAAGCTTTAGATGAGGTCGGATTTACAATGGGATTAGTTGTTTTTTCTAGATTAACAGGCCTTATATTATAAAAAGGCTTAAATAAAAGTTCATTTTGGAGGAACCATGAATGAGTTCAAATTCACTTATGACAGCGAATCACAGTTGCGGCAACTAGTTGACGCTATTTCAGCAACTTCTTTGAAGCTATCGGTGGAAATGCGTGCGACTGCTCCTCAATCCTTTTATGATTTAATTGACTCGATATTCAATGTTAAACATAAACATATGAGAGAAAACTACTGTATGGTTCGTGATATGTATAAGGACAAGGACTTTTGTTCCTTGTTGGAAAAGATTGCAGGCGAGTCCGCAATTAATAAAATCCATCCGTTCTCTTCGCTAGAATGCGGTTACGGACAACCAAAAATGGGTGTGAAAATAGAACATCACTTCCTTTGGCCTGAGGAAAGTCCTCTGCTTGGAATAATGCATCCTTCAAGATTTTTTGACCCTGCTTGGCGTTATTTCAAAGTTTCTTTGGCTGACGCGGAATCAAGACAGGATATTGCTACAGTTAAAGATACAGTCTTGGTTACTCCAAAAGAAAATTATGAACTGACTTTTGTTCATGTGGGACTTAACCCACAAGATTATGTGCACGATCACTATTCAAGTGGAACCAATTATGATGCAACACTCAGAGCCTATGACGGAGAAGTAACGATTGATTTTTATAATACTGGAAAGAATGTTCAAGACGCATCCCAATCCGGTATTGACAATCCATCTACGTTAAAAGATATTCTTGAAAAAATAGGTATGAAGGGAGATTTTCCAAAGTTGACGCAGGGCGTTAAATTAATAACAGCTAGTTCTTAGTGATTATTTTAAGTTATCTGTATTGTTTCAGTGCTTCTCTTATCAATGATTCATCAACGTAAGTTGCATATGCTCCTGAAAATTCATGCATCTCTCCTATTTTTTTCGGGAGACAGTATCGTGCAGAGCCGCCTTTTGCCTTTTTGTCAATTGTCGTTATTTTCAAAAGCTCGTCATCAGTTATGCCGCTCGGTATTCTTGTCGGAAGACCTATTTTGATAAGCAGTTGTTCCTGCCTTTCTAGATCGACA
The DNA here is from genome assembly GCA_963835585.1 of uncultured Candidatus Woesearchaeota archaeon. GTDB lineage: Archaea > Nanobdellota > Nanobdellia > Woesearchaeales > UBA10107 > UBA10107. Next base: position 558,330 of record CAWIGF010000003.1, on the reverse strand, counting down.
GAGGGAAATCCATATCCTTTGTTGGCTATGTATCCAGCAGGCCCTTTTCCGATTGCAACGCAGTCTCCATGGCGCATCTTATAGTTCATTGCCCTTTCAATTGCGTGCCCCATTGTATGACCGTAATTAAGTATCCTTCTCACTCCTTTTTCGTGTGGATCCTGCTCCACAACAGTCCCCTTTATCCTGCAGTTTTCATTTGCAATATGTTCAAGAACTTCTAAATCAAGGCGAAGTAGCTCATCTACATGATTTTCCAAAAATTCAAAGAATGATTTGTCCTGGATTATTCCGTGCTTGATTGTTTCAACCAATCCGGATATGTATTCTTCTCTAGGGAGAGTACGCAATGTTTTGACATCAATATAGACTTTGTCTGGCTGCTTGAATGCGCCAAATAGATTTTTTCCGTGATTCGTATCAACTCCTGTCTTGCCGCCGACTGACGAATCCGCTATTGAGATGGTTGTTGTAGGTATTTGGTAATAAGGAACTCCTCTGTTGAAGCTTGCTGCGATGAATCCGGAACGGTCTCCAACGACACCTCCGCCAAGAGCTAGAATCAATGTATCCCTTCCATAACTGGCTTCGGACAATTGATCAGCTATTTGCTCACAAACTCCAATTGTTTTGTATTCCTCCCCTGCCTTTGCTGAAAATACACTTGAAGACAAGCCCTGTTTGCTTAATTCATTTTGCAGCGCACTCACATGGCCCACCCGAACCAAATTATCATCTGTAAGTATCGCGATTCTTCTTTCTTCCTTGTTTTCTTTTATATCCTGCGCAATTCTTGGAAACAAGTCAGAACCAATATCTATGTAATACGATTCGTCAACTTCTCTTTCTAATTTTATTCGTAAACCCTTATCTGTTATATCGACCATGCAACAGCAAAAAGAAACTATTATTTAAATATTGTCAAATCCGGGTTTCGCTGGACGATGGGTTCTTTTACCCCTACAAAAACACAACATTTATATATTTGTAGGGGTAAATAAGAGTATGGTCAGCGTAAGAAAGAAAAGAATCAATGGCAAAGAATACTTGTATGCAGAGCATTCATTTAGGCTGCCGAACGGAAACGTGAAGAAAACCTCGAAACTGGTCAAAAGCGCGGAAGAGGCAAAAGGACCGGAAACTAAGAAATACTTTCTAAGAAAAGAGGAAGAGGAATATGCCAAATATGCCTCATCAAAGTACATCCCTGATTATGTTCTCACCAAGCAAAAAATAGAGAAGTTGGAATTGTTCAAGGCTGAATACAGACAAATAATCAGAAGTTTGACAAAGGCGCAGTTCAAGGACATACTGGATAGATTCACTGCAAATTTCACATATGAATCGAATGCAATCGAGGGGAACTCACTGACTTTGAAAGATGTAACTCTGTTTTTTTCCCACAACATACTCCCCAAGGGAAAGGATTTGAGAGAGGTTTATGATACCAAAAATACAAGGGATGCCAATGAGCTTTTGTTTGCCGGCAAAATCAAAATAACAATCGCGGATATAATCAAACTCCATTCCGTCCTTGTGAAAGACACAGGAATTCAAGTAGGATTTAAAAAAATACCAAATTTTCTCTTGATGAGAAACGTAAAAACTACGCCTCCTGAAGACGTTGAAAAAGAGATGAATGCGCTTGTCTTATGGTATGAAAAAAACAAAGGAAAGGAGCATCCGCTTAAGATGGCTTCCGAATTCCACGGTAGGTTTGAGAAGATTCATCCGTTTGAGGACGGGAATGGCAGGGTCGGAAGGATTCTGATTAATGCAATTCTTCTGGAGAATGGCTATTCCCCCCTAATAATAAGGAAAACCGTGCGAGGCCCTTATTTTAATGCGCTGGATGCGTTTGATAACGGTCACAAGCCAAAGCTGCTGAGATTTTTGCTGGAGAAGATGGAAGACACTTTCAGAAAATTCTTTTTTATTTACATGAAATACATCTGATCAAATCAATCCTTTTTCTTTCTTAACCTGTCTCCTGTACTTTCCATACTTGTCCTCGGGAGAATATTTCATCGGCTTCGGAGAGATGGTCTTCTTGCCGCAATGTATTTCCTTCATCGTGTACGAGCCGCAAACAACGCATTTGAGAATATGCCTTGTCATTGCTCGGCCGCTTCTTTCGTGAAGCTTCCATCCCCATCTTGTTTCCTTATCGATTCAAGAACCTCTTCTATCTTCTCATCCATAATCTTCTCGTCCTTCTTCACGTTCTCTGAATCGATGCTTATCTTGTATGATCCGGCTCCGAGGTATCGTATCGTCGTGTTCTTGAGCTTCTCGACTTCCTTCAATAATTTCTTGACAATCTCGACGCCATCCGGGGCATAAGTGTGCAGTTTCAAAATTCCTCCTAGCGGTATTTTCTCCGGCCTGAATCTCTTCCTGATATTCTCCTCAAGGTCTTTCTTGTATTCCTTTGGAACTTCCAGGCTATCGATTGGTATCTTGTCCGTCGCGACATCGGTGAAAGCCAGGTACAGCATGTCATATGCCTTTCGTATCGCAGGAGCGATTTCGCTGTATACTTTCCTGAAATCTTTCTTGTTTTTTTGCGCAACCAGCTCTATGATCTTTTCAGCCTTCTGCTCTTGTTTTATCTCGTTGAGCTTGTTTCTTCTCAATGTCTCGTTTACTCTTCTTAATGAGAGGTCGATATAGCCGCGTTCCTTGTTTACCCTGAGAACCTTGCAGACTATTACTTTTCCTTCCGCGACAAATTCCCTTATGTTCCTTATCCTTCCCGGGCTTATCTCAGAAATATGTATCATTCCTGATTTGTCGTATTCATCGATGTGCACAAAAACAGAATCGGGATTTACCTTCGTAACGGTGCATAGAAGAATTTCGCCATCCTCAGGAAAACCTTCCCGTCTGTATAGCATCATGTTTACTCTAGCGACTCAAGAATCCTGGATTTTATTATTGCCTTTCCGCCAGTTGGCTCAGCAAGGATGTTGCCGCATACGAGACAGGGCACGTTCATGCTTGCCTTCTCGAAAACGATTTGCTCATTCTTGCATTTCGGGCATCTTATCTTGTCGAACTTGGTTGTCGGATTGTATCTCATTTTTATTTCTCCTGCTTGAACTCTATTTTTTTTGTACGGTATCCCTTTCTTTGCACGTGCTGTTTCTTGCAGACCGTGCATTCATACCTAAGATCAGTCTTCTTGCTTTGCTTCTTTCCAGTCATCTTTGGTTTTGGCGGCTTAGAGTAACGGCCGTGATTTCCGACGCCGACATCCTGGCTCCTTCTGTGCGCTCTTACTAACGATCCTCTGGACAATGGTCTTGCCGTTCCTCTTGTTCTTTTCTTGGCTATCAGTATCTTGTGAGTCTGATGTTTTCTGCACGTAGGGCAGAATCGTTTCGTTTCTTTTGGCAGTTTCATATTATCTTCGCTTTGTTAGTTTTTATGAGCATATCCGCGATTTCCGGCTTCAATGCAATTGTTTCCTGCGCCATATAAGGCCCGTAAATCTCCAGATCCACACCGACGAATTTAGGCACGGATTCAAGAATCTGCACCTTAAGGTCGCTAGTATTGGGTTCGTGCGGAGCCATATTTAAGTCTTGTGGTTTAGGGGCTGTGTTAGGCCTGTGCATGCTGTCCAGGAGCGATGCGCGGAAATTTCCTATGACTTCCACTTGGTGGTCAAAGAATACCTTTTCTTCCGGTAATAATGAGTTTGTATTGATTATATTTGAGCCGTTCTCGGCCTTGTTCATGGCTATTTCTATTATCTTTCTCTGCCTTCTGTTGATGATCTCTCGTATGAGCTTGAGGGCGCTTTTTAACTGGGTTCTAAGGGCATTTTGCTCGTTTTCCTCGGTGAATTGCTCGAGCCTTGGCTTTTCATGCAATGCTTTGTTCTTGTCGTCGATGTAGTTTTTTACATCGCTGAAGAAGGAATCGTCTATTTTCTGAAGATCTTCCTGGTTCTTTTCCTTCCTAAGAATCTCGAAAAGTGATTCGTATGTTATTGTCATTTTCCCCCTCTTATTTTAACAGTCGTGTAGTTTATATAATTTTTTATATTGAGAATGCGATTTATGATGTATTTTCGATGGCGTTCTTGACTGCGTCTTCTATGCTCTTATCTGTTTTTTGGGTCGGTACTGGGAAAACGGTGAGGTTTAATGTTCCATAATATTCTCTTGCTTTATGGTACAACGCTCTTTTGTTTTTGCTCTGGCCTACAAGAGCTCCGCGCCGATATGCTACAAATGTTCCCTCATAATAATTAATTTTCCCTGCCATGACGTCCCGGGCGAAGTAGAATGCATTGTCCCTTCTTGTCTCCCATAAAGGCATTGCAGGAGTTAACTCACCGTGTCTTAGAAGGTATTCTTTTGGAACGCCTATGATCTTGATTTTCTGCTGCAAGTCCTTTTTCATGGGATTGCGATGTTGAAGTGATATAAATAGGTTTTGAAAAGAAGAAAATAAAAAAGAAAAAATAAAATCAGCTTTTACGCTGATTTCGAAACTTGTATGTCAGTCAGGCTAGTTCCTGTAACTGTAACGCTACTTCCTGTTAAGTTGTATGCGTTGTAGTTTGAAAGGACTCTTGTAGCTCTTTGCGTGTCATCTGCAGAGTAACCTGCGACGACTAGAGATACTTTTCCTGTCGACTGAGCAACTTCCTTGATTATTGCCGTGTTTGCTGCAATTCCTGAAGCAGTTCCGCATGCTGGGTATGTTAACCCAAGTGCTTTCGCTGCGACGCTATTTGCGCAAGGTCCGCCAATAATGATTAAGTTGTCTGCCGTTATGTCAGTGACATCACTGTCAAGCTTTGCTGCGCCAACATTCAATTTCGAGATTGTATATGCTGGTGACCCACCTGCTGCACCTGTTAATTGTGCAACGATTGGTGCGATGAATACGTTTCCGTATACTTCTGCAGTAGGCATCTGTATTACGACTGATGCGTAATTGTTGTTGTCAGACGTTACTACTGTACCAACTGGTGTTACAAGAACTTCGTAGTTCGAGTTGTCAGCTGCTAGGTTGACGTTGTTCGCTATCAACGTAAGTGGTGTTGCAGTTACATTTGTTGCAGATGCTGGACCTACATCAATCTGGCCGTTGTGGTTGCTTGTCGTGTCCTCGTATACGTTAATTGATACAACTGAAGCTGGTTGCTGAACAGGTATCTTTGCATTGCCGTTTCTGTCAAGTTCTGACAACGAAATCGTTACATTGCCTCCGTTAATGTCAGCAAGGCTGATTGAACCAAGTGCATGCGTTTCAACTTTCGCAGGTACTGTATTTGACACACCAACGAATGCGGTTGTTGTATTATCCAATAGGTCTACTTTTGCAGAAATCGCGCTACCCGCGAAATCAACGTTCAACGATCCAAACGATCCAAGTGACAACTGAGTGTATATACTAGGTGTGTAGTCAAGATTGTCGAATGTTCTTCCATTCGTCAAATCTTGGATGTTCGTCTGGTTCTTGTTGGTGTCTATGCTTGAGATTTCAAACACGTGTGCTTCTCCAGTTGGTGTTGTTGCAAGGATATCCACTCCTTCCAAGTTCGATACGGAACTTGTTGAGATGTTTGCGGGAATGTCAGCTCCGCTTATGCCGGTTCCGGTTGCAAGCAATTGCTGGTTAGGGTTCGAACCTCTTCCTAAGAAGATTTTGTTGTTCGCAGCTGCTCCAGTCTTGTTCATGTACATTGGTATCTCAACCTGCTTTCCAGCATTGTTGATGAAGTCAAAGTACGCGTTCGCGCTTCCACTCGTTCGTATTGTGTAGTTTTCGTAGTTAGCAGTCAATCCGCCGTACACGATCTTCCAGCTTTGGAATACCGGGTCGATGAATTCTTGGCCTGCCGTCAAGTACTTGTCGTCAGTTAAATCATTTGCGTTGTATACAACGTCAAATCCTTCGAACTGTCCATTAGTAGCTTCATGGAAAGTTGTCATGGAACCTTCTAGGTTTGTCCCGTCAACTTGTACCTGGTCTCCATCTTTAAGCTCGATTTGGCTTGCTCCAATGGATAACTGGCATACGTTCGTGTCCTGTAATTGTGACCTGATTGCTCTTGCATCAGTTACACCAATCTGGACTCCGTTGATTGTCTGCGTGCTATCAACATCTATGATTGCAGTAACGTCGTCAACTTGAACCTGACATCCCATTGTTTGAGATACAGCTGGCTCAGTAACGGACAATACTTCAATAGTGTGTTGTACGCCATCAACAGTCTTTGTTATTGGATTGTCTTGCGTTAACCACAAAACAGCTTCTCCTGATAACAATGTAATCGATGAAAGCTTTCCGAGAGATGCTGTCAATGATAAGTCAGTAACTGTGTAAGTCTTTCCTTCTATGTTGAGTGTCGTTGTCTTCCAGTCATTGAGCGCGTCTGCGCTGGTTGTGTCGTCATAGACAACTGGGCTGTCGAATTCAAGCGAGTAGTTGTACAACTGTTGGTCTTTTTGTATGTACAAATAGTCTCCTGCATTTGGAGCCAATCTGTCATCTTCTGTGTATACCAAACTAGCTGTGGTGTTCGTGTTGAACGCGAGCCTCTGAGTGTACGTTACAGAATTTGTATTAGTTCCTTCAGAATCAACGTATTTTCCGTCTGCAAGTATCAATGGCAAGTCATCCTGTGAAAGGGATGCTCCTGCTCCTTCTACCGACGAGATTGAATTCCCGTAGACGAACTTGTTTCCAGACTTCTGGATCATTACGCCGTTGTCAATTGTTGCGCTGCTAGCGCCAACTTGTGTTGTTGCCTGCTTCAATGAGAATTGAAGGCTTGCTCCAACGTCGACTGCGCCGACTATATCTACCGGTTGTGCATTTGCACCGACGACGATAAACGCGTCAAATACGCCATTGTTTACGAATGGCGCCGGATATGTCGACAGATCTTGTGCTACTGCACCTAGCAATGTTGCTCCAATAAAGGAGGCACTCGCTGCGATTGCAGTCGCCACTTTCAATACTTTCTTTACTTCCATTACCTAAACACCTCCGTGTGTTAGTTTTTGATCATGATGTTCTCATGACATGTCTAGATTGATTAATCTAGACGATAGATTCATATTTGAGGTTCCTTTTATAAAGTTTTCGCAGCCTGGTATGTCTTAGAATAGGCTATAATTGTCAATTTAGGCCATATCAGCTTTTTATGGTATTTTAACGCTTTCATCACTTGAAAATGATAAAGTCTTGGTGTATCCTTTTGTAAACCATTCCCCTACCATAGATTGTATGAATTTGTTTTTGAAGTACTATTTTTATTTTTTTGATGATGAGTATATTATATGTCCTAGGTATTAACGTTATTTATTCCTTTCTATTGATTATTTGCTATACAGAAGATAAATAAAGAAAAGATTTATAAGTTTAAACATATGTTTAAACACATATGGTAGTAAAAACAATCACCATAACAGAAGACGCCTATGAGGCGCTTAAGATGCAGAAACAGGCTGATGAAAGTTTCAGCGAAGTGATTAAACGCATTACAGGAAGAAAATTGAAAATCAGAGATATAATAGGCATACTAAATCATACGCCTGAAGAGCACAAAAAACTCCAGGAACGTATGCGCGAGATCAGAGAAAAAATGGGCAAAGACGTGGAGGAACGCATACAACGTGTACGTGCTAGATACATCAGCTCTAATTGATTTGCTAGATAATACTGAGCGATCAAAGAAAATACAGAAAATACTAGTTGATGAGGATGCCGTCATTAACGTCATTTCGCTACATGAGTTCTTTGCAGGAGCGTCCGAAAAGGACATATTTGTCATAAAAAATATCATGCAGGGAACGCAAACCTTGGCTTTCACTGATAATGAAGCGGAAGTTAGCGGAAAGATAGCTCAAAATCTCTCTCGGAAAGGCACTATGATAAATGCAATGGACCCATTAATAGCGGGAATTTGTATTACTAATGATGCGACATTGGTCACGTTTGACAATGATTTCAAAAAGATACCGGGCCTAAAAATGCTCGAGTTATGATGTTTTCTCATTATGTCCTTGTTATATATGCTCCTCAGGAAGCAGTCCGATTAAGGAGCGACGTAATAAATCAAGAAAAGATGAATTATCATAGGATATCAATTAATTTGTCTGTTCCATTCCGTTATTGTTTTTCCTGTGTGTCGCTCGAACGCTTTGCTAAATTTGTAATAAGAGCTATAGCCTAGCATTTTGAAAATATCCAAGGGATTCGTGTTTTGAATCATCCACTCCTTGGATTTCTCGATTTTTGCGAGTGATTTCCTGAATCCTTTTGTGATGTGCTGAATATTATTCTCTCGCATCCATTGCATAAGAGGCTCTCCTGTCACTGTTCTGAATCCCGCGTAGAATGCAGGAGGAGATTTATAGCCGACTAGATTGGCGATTTCAACCGCAGTATACTTGCCTTCACGAAATAATGTAATTGCCGCCTCTATTCTCTTTTGTAATTTAAGTTTAGTTGCCCTTGTTTGTTTTACAACATAGTCTGTTCCGAAGAGTTCTTTTTTCCATGGCAAGCAGAGGCCGCTTTCCTGGATGTACTGCCAGTCCTTATAGATGAAATCATGAATACGTATTGCATTTTTGTGGCCATAGTAGATAGTATTTGAATCTGTTTTCTTTTCACGATTCACTCCTGCATATTTTTTCAAAACATCATTAAGTTCTGATAAGAATAAATTGTTGAAATGGATTTCGAGTGTCGTGTATCCATTGCTTTTTGGTTGGAAAGCTGTTGCAGTTGCATCAATAAATCCCCTGACAAAATGACTTATATTTTCCTCTTTTATTTTTTCCGGGAATTTTCGTTCTTCCCTTGGGGCATTCAAGCCAAGATGGACAAGGTCATTCTTGAGTTGTAGCGACCGTGCGTATATCATGTGCGAATTTCTTCCATGTTTGGAGTCAGTACATGTTATTGAATATTTGGACTCAAGCTCTTTATTTATTATCCGCACAAGGTCTTTGTATTGTGATTGAAAAATAAAATAGTTCCCATACTTTGTCGATGGGCGATAGCAGTTATAGAAAGCACCTAAGACATAGTACATGGCTTTCGATTCTTCTTCAAAATAGCGTTCGTTGATTGCGTTCTTTATTGTCATGTTGCTCCTGTTATTACCTTCATGAGTGCATTCAAACTGAGTCTAGAACATCTCTGGATTTGCTAATTTAAGGTAATATTTAAGCCTTTTCAACGATAGAAAATTTGCTGAATTTTTGAAAGAAGAAATGATGCTTATTCAGGAACGAATGTGAATCTCTTAACGAGATTGCCTTCTCCTTGATCCTTGTTGCCGACAAAATCGCTAATCTCTCTTGTCCACACTTGATTTTTTCCGAATTTAGGGGATTCATAAAGCGCTTTGTATACGACCCGTATCAGATCTGGCTTGTTGCAGTCCCTCGCAATCGCAATAACTCTATATTCTTTTCCGCTGAAATGACGATACAGCCCATCAATTTTTACTTCTTCCATTTTGTTTAGGTCAGCTCAATCAATAAAAATATCCATCTCAATCAGTGAGTAATTTTCCTCCTATTTCGGATGAAAACGGAGCCTGTGTGAATGTCTTTTCCGTAGGCAATTCGAGTAGTTTGTTTCGTAAATTTTCATAATTCGAAATTGCCTGTTCGTAGAGGTTTTGCATATATGCTGCTCTTGAATACAGTCTTGGTAACTTAATGTAGTTCTCTTCTTCCTTATTCGCTTCTGCAGAACTAGCGAGATGATTATTCTGTGAGTGGAGCATAACTTGTCTAGCCTGCCTAACTTTGTTTATCATTTTTATTACTTCTTCTTTTTCTTCAGGAGTTGATGCTCCCTTGTATAAGTGAAAATCACAATGATCGCATTGCATTACATACTGCAATTCAGGAAACTTATTCGTCTTGCTATTTAGACGTATGAATCCGCAGCCGCAGCGAACGGGATTATCGCCCTTGATTTTGTCCTGCAATGAACCTGACAATTCCATGATCTTGCGTCATCACTATGCTCTTATTTAAATATATCGGGGCAGGTTCGTTTTTGACTACCCTCGAAATATTTATATATGGGATAAAAACACAAAAAAATATGGCCGAACTTAGTGAAAAAATCGATACTCTGAAAAATTCTATACAGAAAGATGCCTGCATAAGTAATCGCGTTCTTATGTTTGTCGAAAGCGACCACAAAAATGGCAATGGAAAACCATTGCGACACGAGGGATATATATTTATGTTCGGGGAAGACGGATTGATCCTTTCAAAAGAACCAAATGCCGGGCAAGGACATGGTGTGCGTTGTGAGGGGCACGAAATAAAATACGAAAAAATCATAGGATATAGGGTATTTAACTGAATTTCTCTGCATTATTTATTCAAATTCTGTGCGAACAGCGTAGGAAATTATTATGTGGAAGGACAATAAGAACAATCAGTTCAGTATTTTGTCTGCTTTTTCCGATAATGTATTAAGATAATAAACAGTGTAATCTCTACAAAACAATGCATATGCCATGTTAGGCTTGTAATCGGAACAAAAACATGTGCCGATTATCTCTGCTATGCCCTCAACTTTCTTTTCATTGACTGGTTTATCGCCGTATGATTTCATCTTCTCAGGGTCCATGAATAATTGCTCGGGATGCTGTGGCGATCTGATGAAGTTCTCTATCTTCTTGCTTTTCATGAAATAGTCGGGAGTATAGAATTCCTTGTTTTCGGAGAATTGATTGCAGAGAGAAAGATTAATTGACAAAAAATGCATTGTGTCTTCGATATTATTGTGTTTCCAAATCAATTTCAGGAATCCATGCTCGTCAGGTTCTCCGTCAAGAATCCATGCGTCATTGAATCTATCGTATCCGATCGGGATTGGACGTACCATGCTCTGATCCGAACAGCAAAGATGGTATGCAACGTCTTCATTGAACCATTCTTTTACTTTTTCTCTGGCCCCTTTAAGAAAATCTTTATTTGTCCCTGCTTCCGGAGAAAGCTTGAGTAGCCTGAATATGTCTGTTTGGACAGGAACGGTGATAGTCAGCTCCAAGTCTTTTCTCTCTCGTCCTTGTATGGACTGTATCGGAATTTCGTGTCTGTCTAATAACGCTTTCATGGTACGGAAAAGTGATGGTGATATATAAATATTAAGAAATTCTCATCGGTAATTATCTGTTCTTAGTTTATTGTATGTCCTTAGATCAAACTCAGACCACATAGCATCTTTCGGCGTCGTTTCATTCGACATGTGGATGAAATATGCTACGCTGGGCTTTTCGACCGGCATATGCACAGGCTGTGTTATCACTTGTATCACACCTGGTGTTTCTGTCTGCGAAAATTCTAGTGTCTCTAGCATATGGAATTGATCGTGCGCCACCAATAATGTCCTGTTCTCCTCTGGACCTAACACATATATCCCATCATAGAATAACCAATGTGGTGGAAAAGAGAGACGACCTCCAATTTTTGCAAATCTTATCTTGTCAGTCAACCCCTCACGAAAATGATAGCCGGCACGAGCGAGCATCTCAAGCTCAGGAGGTATTGTCTTCATACCACCTTCTTTCTTGGTCTTTTCTTGCAATAATGACATTTTTAGTTCCTGTTTACTATCGTCTGGGCGACAGCAAAACTGATATTAGGCAATGTAGCGCTATTCTCCACAATAGGAATATTCGGAATCTGAGATGCAGGTATTAGGAAGAATGCGACCTGCGTCGAATACTCATCATACCCTCCTGTGTACCTTCCCGTGTCGTAATCAAAACTCCATGAACCATCGCTGTTGATTTTTACGTACGGGGTCATCGTTGTTGGTTTCACCCACCATCCACCGACATTTGGAACATAATCATAGCCAGTTATGACGTAGTCCGCGGGTTGGAGATGATTCACTGTTCCAGCAAATTCATCCGAGCTTCCAATAGGTGGCACGTATGTGACAGACATCGAAGGAGTTCCCGTCGTTATTATTGACGGAGTGGGTGTCGGTTTAGGTGATGTGGGATTATTGTTATTAGAACAGCCTAACATTGTCGCTCCAAGAAGTGCTCCTGCTAATCCTGCAATCTTGACCGATTTTGATACTTTTTCTAGTAATGACATTTTGTTTTACTTCGCAATTATTTTATCATTTCCAATATATGAACATTAAGGCTAGACAATATAGATGCGTATTGATTTTTCGCAATGACATCCCTGCCCCCTCATAAGAATGTTTTTATTGAAGTATTTAGATTTGAACAATATAATCACTAGTGAGAATATTCTCGGCCGTTATTTATTTTTCTGATTCGCACATGCTTTATATACATGGATGAATTCGCATTTGCATGAAGATAGTGAGCGCTTGCTTGGCTGGAATAAAATGCAGATGGGATGTCGAAGTGAAGCCCTGTCAGAAAGTCATCGATTTGGTTAGACAAGGAAAGGCAATCCCTGTATGCCCTGAACAATTGGGCGGTTTGACAACACCAAGGGCACCGGCAGAACAGAAAGCAGACAAGGTATTCACAAAAGATGGAAGGGACTTGACGGTTCAGTTTGAGAAAGGTGCGGAAGAAGCATTGAGATTTGCAAAACTTGCAAATTGCACGGAAGCGATATTGAAATCGAAGTCCCCATCCTGTGGCTCAGGAAAAGTATATGATGGTACATTCTCTGGAAAATTGATCGATGGTGACGGGGTCACAGCCAAGCTGTTCAAGAAAAATAACATAAAGGTATTCACTGAAAAAGAAATCTGATTGAAACTATTTCAAGAGAACGACTAACTTGTTTTCCCTTTTCAATAAGCTTTATAAATGTCATTCTATTTTAACTGGTCCATGAAGAGGGCATTCGTTTTAACGTTTTTTCTTTCCGTTCTGCTTGCTGTATTTGCATTGGCTCAAGGAGTTCCAACTCCTCCTGCTAGTCCATTGCTCAATGTCGTAAACATAAGCTTGAGTGTTGATCACTCTGCCCAGTCCATGGCGCCAGGTTCCACTGCCACATACACGATAACTATTGCAAATGGCGGAACTGTTGATGATACATATTCCTTGAGCACAAATAATCTTAACGCGCAAATCAAGCCAACTTCTGTTTCCGTCTCTGCAGGCTCATCAGGGACTGCCGCCATGACGTACATTGTTCCAAGCAGTTCCACAAACGGCCAGCAATATCCTATTACAATAACCGCAACCTCGAATTCCGATCCAACGCAGACTGCATCATTGACAGTAACGACAACTGCATCAATAACCACAACATCATCAGGCTCATCATCATCTAGCGGCAGTGGATTTTCTTCAAATTCAGGAATCATTGTGAACGAGCCGGTAAATAGTTCATCCCAACAGAGCACACCAGTACAAACACCAATTGTCCAGACACCACAAACCGCACCTCCTGTAACTCAGCAAAATATTCCTCCTACAGAACAAAATGTTCAATCTACTGTCGTTTCCTCACAACAGAGTTCAGGTCCTGATTATCTATTATACGGCGGAATTTTGTTGGTGATAATACTTGCATGCGTCCTTTTCATCCTCATCAAAAAGCCATTCGCGAAGAAGCAAACAGAACCTGTTCAGGATGCCCAGGCCATGCAGGCACGCGCGTACATAACCCAGATGCTGCAACGAGGATATTCACAGGACCAAATCAAGGCATCTCTGCTGCAGAACGGATACAGGCAGGACATGATTGATGAGGCATTTGGCAATGTTCGATAAGATATTCAGCCTGAAAAATATTGAGTCAAATGCGAATTACGCGTTATTTGCCGGCGTCTTCTTCACGATTTTTTCTTTTATTGTGTCTTATCTATTATTCAACAAGACGCCATATTTTGTCGGCGTAAGCACAGTATTGCTCACTGTCGTCCTTGCGATGCCTGTCGTGATGAGTTTGTTCAAGATGGAGTCTTTCATCGCGAAGAAGACGTTCCTCTCCAAGACAAGACACATACTTGATTTCTACATATATTTTTTCATAGGGTCATTTGTCGTGTTTTTTTTGATAGCGCTCATCGCTCCTGGCAGAGTATTTTCAGAAGCGCAGCTTTTCGGCAGCAGCACGAGCGTCATACTTCCTCAGAACGCTGGCATCCCGCCGCCGCCAATAGACAGCAACGCCTTGTTCATGGGCATATTCTCGAATAATCTGTACGTCATGATAATTGCATTCATTCTGTCATTGCTCTACGGAGCAGGATCATTGCTGTTGTTGATGATGAACTCATCCATCTTCGCGTTCGCATTGGCCGATGTGATAAGGCAGTCGGCAGGAACTTTCGGGCAGGTCGCTTTGTTTTCAATCATGGCATGCAACATGGGAGTGATGTTCTTCCACATGATCCCGGAAGTCATTGCATATTTCTTGGCGGCAATAGCAGGATGCGTGTTGTCGTTCTCGGTTTCAAATGAGAAGTTGTTTTCTTCGGGATTCTTCAAAACATTGAGATATGCTGTATTAATATTCATATCATCTATAATCATGCTGGTAGTCGGTGCGCTTATCGAGTCCAAGATATCGTGGCAACTCCTGACAAGCGGCACTTGCCTGCGCAACACTGCGACCGTGCTTATTATTACTCTGATTTTGCTTATTGTTGTTGTGGTATCTGAAGTATACAGGAAAAAACATTCTTGAGCATAATGTTTAAATAGTCTAAGATTAATTTTTAGGACAACCACAAAAGGGACTAGACACATGAGAAAAACAGGACTATTTATCCTTACATTGTTCTTGATTGTGGCATGTAGTCAGAATCTTCCTCCAACTCCAAGCTCTTCCTCATTCAATGCTCCTCTTGGAAAGGCCATAGACGCTTATTCGCAGGGATATGCGCTTCCAACGACTTTCGGCATCAATTATGCTAATACTGAGTTTAATTTTACTAATAATGCAGTAGTGGCGAATGTCGGAGTAAATGGAGAACAGTATGTCTACAAAACTGGCTACGTTTACAATGGTAATTCCAGTACATGGTATCCATTCACATTCCCTCAGGCAACCGTTGGTTCTAGCGGCTGGATAAGCGGGAATGTAACGGCACCCCTGTCCATAACAGAGGATTATCTTCTCAATCAATCCTTAATTAATCAAAGCCAGCCAATATACGTCGTGGCATATGCGTGCTCAAGGTCGAGTGATTTGGTAACTTGGGATTGTCACGGCAGCGTTAACAATCCTGCTGGCGAGTGGATGCTTCAGATAATCAATACGACAATAACAGTTCCTAATCTTCCTCTTGCTCCACCTGCGCCTGGCAATTTGCAGATTAACACTAACACATGCAGCGTAGATTCTGATTGCAGTTCGGGACAGGTTTGCTCAAATAATGTTTGCGTTACCAACGTAGCGACTCCCATAGTGAATGCATCATCCTGTCTAATTAATGGACCTGACCCGATGAATAGCACATGTACATTTGGTGTGAACGGAATTTTTTCGACGGTAAAAGAGGGCACAAACTTTTCTGGCGTTACATTGGACGCTATTGGCAGTGATTATTCTGGCTATGTATGTCAACTCACTCTAGGTAATATTACCTTCATTGTTGACGTAAATTCATCACAAACAGTCAATGAAACTTTGATAAATGTAACTGATGTCACACTTGAATCATGGATTCCTCAATATGGTTCTGGTCAACAATGTTTAGGCACACAAAATACAACAGCAGTTCAATGTACTCAAGTAAATAGCACAATAACATGGGGACCTATAAACGGCGCTTACTTGAATGCGACTACTACTTGCTCCGCTGACGGAACAAACTTGCTTCTTTACACATGCAACGGAATCGACTACTACTACGGAAATGGTTATGGTACTTTGAATAATGCAACGGAAATGGTTATTTATGGTACTTTTTTGAATAATATTTCTTGTGTGAATGGATGTTCAAATAACGCATGCGGTACATGTCCTCCGCAAGGAGTCAGCATATGTGGCAGTTCAACAAACACTCCTTATTGCTATAATTCAACAGCGATAATGTACCAGACGCATGGACAGATTTTGGTAGGAGGAGGAATGTTCTCTTCGCCAACTTGCTCAGGTTCATATGGTTGTTATCATGATCCTATTTCTTGTCCTGCAGGGCAGATTTGCTCTCAACAAAATGGAGGTTTTGCTTCTTGCGTATCACCTACTACAACATCAACGTGCCCAGCACCTAATGCTACATCTGGTACTGGCTACGGCACGTGCATGAATTTGACAACGCCTGGAATTGTGTACATGGGAAGCAATCAAACAGGGGGATTTTTCCAATGCAGGGTAGCTCTTTCATCGTGCGGTTCAGGATATGCATGCTCATCTGGAAATTGCGTGATAAATACGACTGTGTCAACATGCCCTCCACCAAACGCAATCAACGTTCAAGGAAATGGACCAATATGTTATAACTCAACAGCATGGGCGCCTCAGCTGACAGGAACATTCAATGTGACAAGTTACAATATCAACGGAACAATCATGGGACATACAGCTTATGGAGGATTTGGATGTCCACTTAGCAATGATGTGACTGTTTGTCCTTCAGGGCAGATTTGCTCTAATGGAAATTGCATAGTGAACACAACAGCATCAACATGCTCTTCGAATTCCGATTGTTCCACAGGACAGATTTGCACTTCTGGAAGTTGTGTTCCATTAACTCTCACTCAAACACAATTCAGCGGACCATTCATGTGCAGTAGCGCTGAGGCAGCTGTCGCTGCTCTCGATTCTAATTTTACCATAGTAAAAAATGATGTCCTTTGCATAAATACGACAGATGGTAGTTCGTTAAGTCAGGTAAAACCAACAATAACTGTGGTTGATTTTCCAAGAGTGCTTGCGAACGGAAAATATAGTGATTTGCAAGACAATGGCGCTGCCGGAAATTTAGTGTCGGACAATCAAACACTCTCGCTGATTTCTAATCCGAACAATATTCTTGTGGAGAATACAGAGGACAATCGACTCGCTCCAATCAGGGATGAATATTTGTACATAGGCAAGAATAACCCTCTTTACAGCTACTCGCTTTTATTCAATAGTTCAGTTATATTTGATCCAAATGATGTTTCGGCAAATTTCGCAGGAACGATGTTCGCGATGCTTGGGACAATACACATCATTGTAAGCGCGACGGCAAATAATGGTGTTTTAAGCAGCATTACGACAGTCTTAGGTAATCCAGCATTGTTGAAACAAAATCAACCGTTCTCAACAACTATTGGTGGAAATCAGTACAATGTTACGCTCATGACTACCACATCATCTAATTCATGTCAGATTAATGTCAATAATATAGCTGCAATCATTGATCAGAACTCAGTAGAAACAATCAATGGTTTAAACGTCGGCGTGATTAATATTTCGACCAATGCTGCTGGAGCTAGCACATGTAAAGTTGCTCTTGGTGCACATCAATATGAATTTGTTGATGGTGACTTTCTTAAGGTGGATAATGTAGAACTCGATGGCACCGTTGTTTCATTGCCAAACTCAGGTTCAGGAACATGGAATGGAATAAATATTGCAGATACGCCTCAAGACTTGAACGACGATGCATATATCGCAGAATTGAAATATGTAAATCAGGCCCCTGCTGGCATTAACGACTTGTTCACGTCAAGCGGTTTCATGAAAATAATATTCGCCGGTAATTCGACTGATCCTGGACAATACATAACGCTTATCTATGCAACACCAGGAGTTGCTCTAGGAAGTTCTAGTGCTGGCTTGCTTAGTTAATTTCTTTTTAATGAAGAATCACGCGTCTATGTGCACTTTCACGTTCGTTTCTTTTGTTATTTTTATGAACAAGGCCATGATAGCGCCGATGAAGACAACCAGCGCGGATATCCAGAAGACATACGAATATGCGGAAACTTCTGACTTGAGTATTATCAGTCCGGCCACTTTTTGATATACAGTTGGGTTAATTGAATTAATGACGGTATGCTGCGCAGTTCTTATTATGTTACTAGTGATTCTGTTATCAAGTATCGTCGCAAAAATAGCTATCCCGAACGCTCCCGAAATGTTCCTCGTAAGCGCCAGAATGGACGATGCGATTCCGATCTCGTTCTGGGGGACGGCGTTCGCAATGGCGCTAGTACGCTGCGCCATCCCCAGGCCTAGACCAAATGCCATGACTGAAAGGGGAATTACTATAGCCCATGCATTTGAACGTGGATCTATGTAAAGGCCAAACATCATTAATCCTATTGCGGCAATGAATGTGCTCAATGCCATTACATAATTTGATTTTATCTTTCCAATAAGGCGTCCACCGATCTGGGCAGAAATCACCATGAATGCCGCCATTGGAATGAAAAGGTATCCGCTTTGCTGTGCACTATATCCCAGAAACGTCTGTGAGAACAAAGGGATGAGGAATACACTTCCCATCATCCCCATGAAGACCACAAAATTATTTACCAAAGTGCCGACAAATATCTTGTTCTTGAAAAATTTCAGATCCACAATAGGATCCGTGTGATGCTTCTCTGTAAGATAAAATAGTATGAAGAATACGACAATGACTACGTAGCAAATTATGCTGTTAAGCGACAGCCAGCCCCATGTCATCCCCTGATCAAGGACAAGAACCAAGGAAGACAACGTTACTCCTAGATAAATGGTTCCCCAGATGTCGAATTTCTCCTTTCTGTCGTTGGATACAGATTCGTCAATAAATTTTATAGCCATGAACATACCTATTATGCCGACTGGTAAGTTCACCAAGAAAACAGAGCGCCATCCGAAAAAATCGATCAATGGACCGCCGATCAATGGTCCAAATACTGTTGCTGCGGCAAATGATGTCGACCATAACCCAAGGGCTTGGGCGCGTTCTTTTCCCTGCTTGAATGTGATGGTGATAATGGCCATGGCAGTCGGATAATCAGCAGCGCTTGCCGTCGCTTGTATGACCCTGAAAAAAATCAGGGATGTCAGATTCCAGGCAAGACCCGCAAGGACTGATCCTAATATGAATATGCTGAATCCAAGGATGTAAATTTTTTTTCTTCCGACCTTGTCTCCCAATTTCCCCCAGACTGGAACAAAAACCGCGTTCGCGATTATGTACGCTGTCGCGATCCAACCGGCAGAAACAACGGTAATCCTGAATGCGGTTATTATCTTTGGCAGCGCAAGATTCACTATAGTCTGATCAAGACGTCCAAGAAAAGTGCCGATGATGACTGTCGTAAGCACCCACCATCTTAGATTGGATTCTGCCATAGTATTTGCTTATTTGTATACCCATATCTTAGCAGACATGCCGCTCTTGATTTGGGGGTATTGGTTCGCATCGAATTTTACATACACGTCGAAGTTTTTTTCCTGTCTTGTACTGGATATGCTAAAAACGATGTCTTGGGCTGCTGACGTCTGGCCTATCGAGTCAACTACGCCATCAAATTTCTCAGAACCGAACGCATCCAATGTAAATACGGCTTTCTGCCCGACTTTTATGTCCTTGAGTCCCTTGTCTTCCTCAAGGGCCCCGACAATCCTCAATTGCTGGGGATCAATCATATTGACAATTGGTGTTTCGCTATTGACTATCTGGCCCGGTGTGTTGAAAACAGATGTTACCAATCCATCTATTTGAGCTTTTATCGGAGTTCCGTTAACTTCTGCGACAGTCATGCCTGCCGTAACATGATCTCCTTCCTTGACAAATATGTAATCCAGCACTCCTGGTGTTTCCGAAGAAAGTGAAATCACGGGAGCGTCGACCAATGAATTCTCTATGTAGACTTGATTTTCTTCGGTGGATAGGTAGAGCACACCCGCTAAAAGAACAGCAAATACGAATATTATCAAAAAATTTATAGTGCTCTGGCGTCCGAAGAAGTTAGTAACTTTCTTCTCATCCTTCTCTATAACTTTTTCTATTTCGGCTAGAGATGATTTTTTTTCTCCATATCGTACAACAATCGTCATTTCTTTTTATGGAAAATCCTTATTCCAAATATGACTATGAATGCCCCAATCAGAAATCCGACTATGCCGAATGTCCATGTGTAATTCGAATGGGATATTGGCGCATAGATGAGGGATAATTTTGTGCTGTCGATTGGGACTGTTTTTGTTATCGTGTCCCTTATTCCGGAAATGTCCGTGTATGATATGTCCATCGTTATGTTAGTTGCATTTTGCGTCGGCAATATGTCCAGGTGCGCTATGCTGAAATCACCGCTATTCATGTCCCCCATCGAAACTGGTCCTTCTCCCTGCAAAAGTACGACGCCATCCTGCGGAGGAACATTTATGACTACCGACTCCGCTGCTTTTTCTCCTGAATTTGTCACTATGAATGACGTCTCCTGCGCATTAAGGTCATTCATTTTTACCTCAAAATCTGTCTTTGTCTTTTCTATTGTGATCGGAAGCAAATAAACGAAATCTCCAGTGTTGTCTGTTCTGCTCATTATTTTCAGGCTGCTGTCTCCCTCCGGAGCGTTGTCAGCAACCTTGACCCTGAATTTCAACGTGACATAATTGCTCTCCTGACTAATCTCTCCTTGTTGCCTGTTCAGGTAAGCGGATGTCATGCCGGGAACCGTTCCCAAGTTCTGAGTAAGTGATGATTCGTTATCGGCCTCAAATGGATATTCAGGGATCAATATGAACTGCGAATTTATCGCGTCATCATTCCCGATATTTTCCGCCTTGATCCATATGTCGAACCAATCTCCCGCATTAACAGGATATGGTTCGTATTTTAGCGTCTGGACTTCGAATATGGCATTGTCCTGAGAACCCGCGTTTATTACCTGACTTGCGGTAGTATTTATCTCTTGTATATCTGCATTAACAACATGTATGCCAACAGTCAATAGTGTCAAAAGAACCGCTAAAGCAACGAGTGTTTGTTTCATATGTCCTCTTTTTTAAACCCAAATAGCCTTTTCCAATTATATCTTCCAAGTAATTAATATTTAAATCTAATGGATTTCAAACACATTTGTTCTGAATTATAATCAACAAAATATTTCTTTTTTGTTTCTGGATAGTACTAAAAAATGTTGTGATAATTTATCCAAAAAATATCAAAATCCAAAAACTTGCGGGGCACAGGATTCGAACCTGCGAAGGCACTAAGCCAACAGGGTTCTTAGATGCTTTTGAGCTCCCCTAAACCTGTCCCATTTGACCGCTCTGGCAACCCCGCGTTAAAGAAATCTACTTGTATTTTGTTTTTAAATGTATTGATGTTTAGAAATCAGTTATTTCTTCTGCCAGGCGTATTTTCTCATGCGTGCACTTTTTCCGAACCCGCAACTTGAGCATTTCTTCTTCGTAACATGAAATGTTCGCGTGCCGCATCTCCTGCACGCTATCATCATTATGTTCTTAGATCTTTTTCCCTGAGAAACTGATCCCTTTGTCATTTTACTCCGTTGGTACTATTATTGTTATTGTATCTCCCCGCAAGAAAACAGTGCCAAGCTTTCTCTTCACTTCGCCTTCGAATCGTTCTTCTGCTTCGTCCAATACAACATTTATGTGGATATCGAATGAGTTGAGCTTGCCTACGTACTGCTTGTTGTTCTTCAGTTCAACAAGGACTTTCTTGTTCCGTGACTTGTTTAAGGCATCCAGAGGCCTTGATGATTCCATTTCGTTCATAGTAATTACCCCTCAAATTATAGATTCTAAAACCTGGTAACGCTATATAAATGTTACTATCAGCCAGGCTCTGTCCTAAATCTCTGTAATTCATAAAACTAATAACCCAGACAGCCGCTAGGCTGTTCTGGGGTGGGGAGTGAACCCCCACATGGGAAAAGAAACAAAACTAATACAAAAACTTAAGCGTTTGTTGAGGAGATTGGGCTGTCCGAGATGGCTGCACCATTTCGGACCGAAGACGTATGAATTTCTGGAGCATTTGCACGCACTGATCATCAAGGCATATTGCAGATTGTCCTATCGCAGGGTCCGGGAACACTGCGATTTGCTTGGCATACGATGCCCAAGCAAATCAGCGTTGCAGTATACCGCTGCAAAACTCGATACAGCTTTCTGGCAGAAAATATTGAGCATAACTTGTGGCAACTCGCATCTCGTTGCCATCGACAGCACAGGTTTGTCGAGGACAAATCCGAGCTATCATTATCTGAAGCGCATCGACGGGAATTTCCCTTGTATTCCCATCAAACTAAGCACAGCATTCGACACGCGAAAAAAGAAATTCTGCGCTGCGAAGATTCGTGTGCTTCCAGCACACGACATCAAGGATGCGAAATTTCTCTTAAAAAACAGTAATCCGAGGATTGCTGTGGCAGACAAAGGATATTCTGCCGAGTATTTGTTCAAGTTTGCGCATGAGCACAACATGGTGCTCATGGTTCCAGCGAAAAAGAACGCAAAGCGAGGTCGTTATCGTAAGAAAATGGCGAGGCAGTATCGATTGAGAACGTATCATCGAAGATCGCTTGTTGAATCAAGCAACAGCAGTATAAAACGCAAGTTTGGAGCTAGTGTCAGCTCCAAAACTGTGCGGACAATCCGCACAGAAGTATATTTGCGGCTAGTCTGCCATAACTTATTTTCTTGGCTTTACCGACTTTTAGGACAGAGCCTATCAGCCAAAAACACAGTAATATTTATAAATGAGTATCCAAGCAAAAATACCATGGCATCTATAAAGACAAGGGGCATCACAAAGCGTTCTGGAAGCGGGGCCAAATACATATCATTTAGGAAGCCCAAGCAGTACGAGCTTGCAAGGCCTCCAGTCCTCACAAAATTGGGAGCGGCTAAAATAAAGGTCGTAAGAGCCAGAAGCGGCATAAATAAGATAAAGTCATTGGATGCAAACAAAGTAAATCTTTACGATCCCAAGACAAAAAAATATTCAATTGTCGATGTCGAGACAGTACTCGAAAATCCTGCGAATTCGCAGTACGTCAGGCGTAACATCCTCACAAGGGGAGTAATAGTCCAGACTTCGAAGGGAAAAGCAAGGATAACATCAAGGCCTGGTCAGCAGGGATTTCTGAACGCTATTTTAGTTTGATTAGGATTCTGATAAAATAGGTAATCATGGCAGAAATAAATCATTATTAGTAATATCTCGCAAAAAAATATATTGAATATACGACACTATGCATCAATATATAGACTAGTCTATATTATATTGGTAAACATTTATATATTTAATAATCCATATTGGGCCGTATGAAGCGAAAATTGATGCGCATGGGGCCTTCTTCCATAGTCGTGTCATTGCCTGCAGATTGGGTCAGGAGATTTGAACTGAAAGACAAGGAGGAGATTGATGTCCAGGAAGTCGGTGATCATCTCCAGATCGGAGTCCAGGAGAAAGCCAGCCACAAATCGGCCGTTTTCGACATATCAAAATTCAGCCACCTTGCATTAAGAGCATTAGGTGTTTTGTACAAGACAGGGTACTCGAACTTCTCAATAAAATATGACGAAGGAAAGAAAAGATTCAGGGACCATGTTCGTGAGGACATAAATCTGATAAAGAATTCTCTTGATTCGTACACAGGGATAGATCTTGTGGACATAAAAAACACAAAGAAGGGAAATTTTGTGATCGCAGAGCAGAAAGCGCAGATACTGCCAGAGGAATTCGACAGGAGCCTGAATCAGTCGTTCCTGGATTTGAAGATGATGGCCAGCGAAATCTATGAGTCTATCAGAAAGGGAGACGACACAAGAAAGGATGAAATATCGCTCATGGACAATCTGATAAACCAGACGACAAATTTCTGCATACGGATACTTGCTGAGCGCGGCTACAGCGAATATCAGAAGAGCATATTTGTGTACTCGCTGGTCGAGCGGATAGAACAGATAGGGGACATCTACCGAGATATTTATTACAATTTTATCAAGAACAAGGAGATAAGCAAAGTAGTAATGGGTATATTCAACAAGACTATTACCCTGCTCGACTTGTTCTATCACACATACTGCAAATTCACGATAGAGCGCGCGAACAAATGCGCCGTGGATGCCCATGTTATTTTTGACGCCATAGACGGGATTGTCGAGAAGAATGCGCAGGCCATAGATTTCAAGGTGCTGTTTTCGTTGTACGACGTCACGTCAAGGATATGGGATTCATTGGAGCCTCTTATGGCAATCAATCACGAAGCGCTGCTGGAAACGAATTGAATATATATGCATATTGATTATCATGTACGCAATAATATATTGTTGCTGTCATTATGAGTGATAAAATGGAAGAAGCATATGGGTTTTTCGAGTACGAGAACCGTGTTCTTCACTATGCGGACTATCTTTGCTATCGCCGGGATTAAATATTTGTTTGGGAGATAAAGCAAGGAGCAGTCGAGGAAAAAGGCCATGGATACAGGACATCAAGCGACGGATAATTTGTTGAGGGATGAAAATCTCACTTATGACGTGCTTAGAGCCATTCTTGATCACAAATATTTCAAAACCCTCGACAATTATCGTATCGAATCCGAAAGGCGCAAGGCAGAGAGAGATAATTCAGAGGTTGTGAGCGAGGATGTCTCGATGTCGGAGGCGATGTGCAGTTTCTACCATAATGTAGAGCCTGAATGGAGGCAGCAGAAGACACTTGAGGGGAATCTTGCCCAGATTGATGAAATGGATAAGCATGCATGGATTGAATCTGAGAAGCAAAAAATGGACATAGGAAACAAGGCAAGACAGGAATGGCTTGAAAATAACCCGCAAAACTGGAGGGAAAGCATACAAACCCCTGAATACAATCACATAATGGTCCTGGACGACATTGTTGTTCAAAATAAGTATGGAATTCATCTAAGACCATCTGGGGACCTCGCAAAAGCGCTGCTTAAGTTTGACTGTGACATACTCGCATGCAACACGCGATTCATGAAGAATTATGACTGCACTGTTCTCGGGAACAAATTCCTGCATATGCAGAGATATAATCTTATAGAGTGTGCAAGGAATTTCTCGATACTTGGAGCTGCAATGGGAGACAAGCTTATCTTCCTGCTTTATTGCATGCCAAACAACCAGGACAACGGCCCGTCGGAAAGCGAAAAGGCCGCGGCAAAGATGAGGGAAATGCTCCCTGAGTTCTGCAAATACGAGAAAATAGCGTGATATTATTGTCATTTCTTTGAATAACGAATGAAAAAGATTTATAAGTCCTGATTATGCCGTTATTGTCATGGGGATATTTGATTTTTTGAAGAAACCTTCTCAGAAGGCTGTGGAAGTAAGAAAAGTCAATTTAGATGAGGTAGGAAAGCTAATCGATTCGTTCTACAAAAACCTAGAAAAGGAAACATCCATGAAATTAGTCGCATTAAGGGAGAAATTAAGCGATGAGAAGGAGACAATGAAGAAGAAGATAGAATTACTTGATGAGACCGTTCCCAAAATAAAGAATATCCCTGAACATGCTGTGCATATGCTGCAGGACAACAAGAAATCCTATCTTCTGAAGATAAGGGCGTTCTTTGATTCTATTGTCCTGCCAGATTCGATGGAAGAAGTAATTAAGTATGGGATAAAGTTCGAACACCATTTGGATGAGTTCAGCAAGAGCACGTTCAGAAATTACCAGATAATCCAGCAGTTCTACGGGGAAAAACTCAACTTGATTTCCAAGAACATAGTGAAGATACATTCTTTGATAAAACAATGCCAGAAAATAATAATGGAGTCGGGAGCGGAAAAAGTGCAAGAGATCAAGGATGCTGTCAATGAACTGAAAGAGAAAACAAAAAGCAAAGAATCATTGCATAGGAAAATCATTGAAGAAAAGGAAAAGGCCAAGAATGTGTTGAATGAAATCAAGGACAACGAGAACAAGATAAAGGAACTTGAGGAAGGGCCTGAATACAAGAGGCTAGGAAATTTAATCGCCGACAAGAAAACGGCCGAAAAAGAGCTTGGTGAAGTGGAAATGAACCCATTGAAATATTTCTCGACGCTCAATGACGCATTGAAGAAATACGAGCGGATGTCCCTTGACAAGGAATTGGTGAAAAGATATGTGGATAGTCCGCTAAACGCGCTGGAAGAGGATGTCGAACTGAAAATCGCGGATATTGTGCAGGAAATCAAGAAAGCAATTGTGAATGGGAAGATAGAATTGAAGCAAGATAAGAAAGAAAAAATACTCGAGGCATGCGATTCGTTCGACATTTCCTATTTGAAGTCGTTCCTGCAGAAAAAAAAGGAGCTTGAAAAGAAAATAAGAGAAATAAGCCACCACATAGAGAGCGAATCTGTCGTGAAAAGGATAGAGGCATGCAAGGACAGGTTGCATAAGGAAAAGAGCGAGGAAGAAGAAGTAAAGAACGACATTAAAAAAGTGGAATATGATTATGGGCAAATAAATCTAGCCCATATGAAAAAAGAGATTGAGTCAAAGATTTCTGATGTCATGAATGATAATATAACGATAATCTAGAAGATATAGACATATTGTAAATTTCGAAGCAACCTTTATAAACTCCTTTTCATTAAATGCTCTGTATGTCATACTTAATACTGTTCCTGATTCTATTCGGGGCTTTTATGATATTTCGCGTTTCTTCATGGCTTTTTTTCACGACAATCAAGCTTGCATTCTTATTGGCATTCATAGCGCTTGGCGTGCTTGCGATGTCATCGACGGTGGGGTTGCTGTAGATGGCGTGGTTCTGGCCTTTTGGAAAGAAAAAAGAAGAGGACGACTTAGCTGCATTTGAAAAAGAGCTTGGATTGCCGAATGACAGGCTTGGATTGGGAACTGATAAAACTCAAGAAGATGTAACTTCCTATGATAATCTTGCGAACCCGCCTGGAGCAGAAAGCACTGAGCGAAAAAATCTTTACGAATCGCAGCAATCTGTTCAAAGACAGCAAGCTCCTCTGCCGGTCCAGTCAACAGACATGCAGGTGATATCCGCGAAATTGGATACGATCAAGGCGATGCTTGATCTGATAAATCAGCGACTTAATTCTTTGGAGCAAAATGCAGAAGAAACCAAACAAACAAAGAAGATCTGGTAGCGTATTCTTCCTCATCGCCTTATTGATTGTCGTTCTTGACCAGGTTACGAAGAGCATAGTCAGAAGCAACCTGAAGATATATCAACCAATACAGGTAATCGGAAAATTTCTCTCAATAACGTTCATACAGAACACAGGAGCGGGATTCGGGACATTCCAGAATTTCAACGCATCCCTTGTCTTCATCTCGCTGATTATCCTTGGTCTCATATTATTTTTCTGGGATAAAATAGGCACGGATTTTGAGAAAATATGTTTTGCTCTGATAATTAGCGGAATAATTGGAAATGTGATCGATAGAATCGTTTTCGGCTACGTTACTGATTTCATATATTTCAGCTTCTGGCCGGCGTTCAACATAGCTGATTCGGCAATATGCATAGGGATTTTGCTTTTGATTTACGACGAGTTCAGGTAATCATTTTGCCCGTTTAGAAATCAACTCATCTAGTTCTTTCTTGAAATCCTCTACATCGGCGAAATCCTTGTAGACGGATGCGAACCTGATATATGCGACCTTATCTATCGCCTTCAGTTTTTCTATGACCAATTCGCCTATGACCTTGCTAGGTATTTCCTTGCTTTCCTTGTTGAGTATTTCCTGCTCGATGTCCTTCACAGCTTCGTCAATGACTTCCCTGCTTATTTGTCTCTTTTCGCATGCCCGTAATATTCCGTTCGTGAGCTTCTGCCTGTCATACATCTCTCTTGTCCCATCTTTTTTTATGATCGTCAGGTCAATATTCTCAATCTTCTCATATGTCGTGAATCTTTTCTTGCACTTGAGGCACTCCCTTCTCCTTCTTGTTATGGTACCGTCTTCAGCCTCGCGCTTATCAGAAACACGAGTCTCCTCGCTTCCACAGAAAGGACATTTCATATCGCTTATTTCTCTCCCTTCTCTTATAAATATTGCTAATCTTTATATATTGTTTTTACTTCAGCAGATTCATGTATCAAGATGTTATTATGGCCGCAGTCATGGCAGGAAGGGAATTAGAAGACATAAAGAAAAAATTGGAAAATGGTTCTTCAATAGATGAGCTGAACAAGAGTTTTGATTGCTTGATTCAAAGGGCGAATTTGTTCAAAAAATACAAAGTTAAGGGGGCGCGTCGTTTTGGATGGAAGATAAAAGCCTTGAAAGGACTAATCATAGCTGACTTGAGAAGAATAAAGACAACGACTATTCCAGTAAAAGTCCTGATATATTACCTTGAAAAGAGAATTAATGATATCGAGAAAAATGTCGACAAACTAAAGGATGAAGCAGTTCTTGCTGATAAGGAAAATAGATTAATTCCGTTAAGAGTCTAGAATTCTTCAAGCTCGCTCATTTGCGACAAGTATCCTTTGTTTTTCAGGAAGTTTACCTGCGTTGATGTGTATTTGTAAATTAGATCCCCTTTGTGCTCGCCGTCGAATTCCCACGGTTCTATTATTACTACATCCCCTTCTCTCACCCAAAGTTTTCGCTTCAACCTGCCGGGTATCCTGCAATTTCTGGTCTTTCCGTCGAAGCATTTGACGAGCATCCTTGAACCACCGACTCTCTGCTCCACTATGCCGAAGACTTCCCTGTCCCTTGGAATCATTATCCTCGAGATTTCCTGCTGCTCCTTCGCAGCTCTCTCCTCGGCTGTCAGTGGTTTTTTGAAACGTGGATCCATTGATTTAGGTCTTTCACTTGTATTTATAAAGATATTGTACGCTCTAGAAAAGTCTATCTCACGAGTGAAACAGTATCGCCTACTGAGATATTGTTAACATTCGTGAAATTTTCGTTGACCTCAAGAACATATTTTCCGTATCCCGGGTATAGATAGCATTGGTCGGATGTGCACGGAGGAGCGTGCCATATGTTTGTTATCGTGCCGTTGCCTCCGATGTATATTATGTCCAATGGAATCAACATGTTCTTCATCCAGAATGTGTGGGGCGAATCGCTATCATACACGAAAAGCATACCTCCTGTTAGATTTGTCTGGTACATCAATCCATTTTCTCTTTGCGCTTCTGTAATTGCCAGTTTGACAGGGATGTCGATATTGTTTATTTTTACTGAGCTTACTTGAGAGGAACATCCTGCAAGGATAATCAACAGCGTAAATAATTTCCAGATTTTCATTTTCTTTTCTTCGCCTTTTTCTCGTTCTCGATCAAGTCAAGGAAATCCACGACCGGCTTCGGGAATTTTGAGTAGTCATCATATGCGATCCTGGGGCACATAGTGTTCACGAAGCATTCGACAAAGGGAAAATCTTCCAATGAATTCCAGTTGAGGTCGTCAAATACCAAGATGTACATGTTCTTGCCAGGATATTTGTGTTTCAGATCCAATGCCGCGTTCATCTGTTCCTGTCCTGGCTTTAATGTAACTAAAACTCCGATGTTTTTCGATGCGTAGAACTTCGCAAGGCCGGCGTATCTCTTTTTTTCAAAATCATCCATTTCTTGTTTTGTCAATAATCTTGCTGTCTTCGACAATGGGTTAGCAATTATGACATATTTCTTCTTCAAGGCCATCCCTTTTGGATGGAACAATCCATCCCCGAAGAAAATGATTGTGTCCGCTTTGCTCTTTTCCGTAACTTTTGTGTTGCACCCAAGGACTTGACCCAGCGTTTCAGCCTTTATATCATGGTCGTCGAAGAACTTCTTTATGTCCTTCATGAGATGAAGGTACTGTATTGTGGTTATGATTCCTACTCTCCCTTTTATCAAAGGCAGTGTTTTTTTCAGAACAGGAATTACATCTACATATGCCTTTGCGAATACGTATCTTACTTTCATAGTGTTATGTCCTTTCTCTCTTTTTAAAAAGATGTCTAATCAAGAATTATTGCGATGTGTTTGAAGGAGCAGTGCTGTTAGCAGGAAGTATTGTTACTCCGTTCAACGGTGTGCCAGTCAACTTGCTAAGTTCAACTTGAAGATTCCAATCATCAGCGACGCATTTCTGGTAGTTTGCTCGAAGACTATTATCCTGGTCCAGGAAGTACTGGAAGTCTTTTTGAGGCACGCAGCTTACTTGCGGCACTTTTACTACCAGCCCGACAACTTCAAATTGTCCTGCCACGTAGCCTATGCATAATGCCAGAATTACGATGATTATGACTATCCACATTCTCATTCCGTGTTTCGAGCCAGTTTTCCTCAATCGCAAGTCTTCTTTTGCCATGTCATTGACATCTTTTGTTTAATTTATAAACTTTATGGATTTGATTCCCATTGGTTTTGCGCGTATTCAGCAGGAATGAATCAATCCAGCTATAATTTTTACAAGATTATTCTTTGTTATGTATGTGATGTTATCGTGCTTTCCTATTGCTGCTTCCATGCTTGTATTATGTTCTGGATTCTTATAATAATAAATATAGAATTTCTTGTTTGGAAATTTCTCTACTATTTTATGTATTTTTTCCCAGCACTCCACGTTGGCCGGAAATGTATTGTGAGGGTCTGAAATGATGACTTCGCCTTCCAATCCTTCCATGTTCTCTTCTTCGCAGAGGCAATCATGCTGTGTCGCGTTTATATGATATAACTCAAACAAATTTGGTAGAAGATAATTTCTGATTGTTACGCCCATTGCTTTTGACTGAGCTCCTATGTATAGTGCTTTTTCCACGCCATCTGAAAACGCAGTTTGTTTAAATATTTATCTGCTGGAATCATTATAAACAAAACAAAATGCTTAAATAATAACTAATATTTGCTCTCCCATGCAAGAAATAAAATTTCCTAAAAAAAGCAGATGCCAGCCAGATCATTCTCGTTTAATGGAAGCGCTGGTCAATGTTCCTTATTTGCCTTCTGGACATTTTAGCATTTATGCAGCAGGAATACCTAATTTTGATCGGTATGCTTCCCATGCAGAAAAACAGAAAGCACGCCTGGAAATGAAATATGTCAATCAGTGTCTAGATCATCGTGTCGTCCCTTTTTCCAAGGATGTTGTTGACATTAATGGAGATGGGACTGAGGATATTCGCAGAATAGAAGGTTCCATCACACCCGGATGTTCTGCGCAAAAAGAAAAAGTATTTCAAACATATTTGGCCGGCGGAAGAATACACTGCATATTTGTTAATTTCGAAAGAACAAAGAAGGCTCATGCAAAATTGAAAAGAAGGTTAGAAGATAGGCATTTGCATGGATATTCGATACGCGACATGTACTTGAATTTTCGTGACCGTGAAGGCCGTCATGAGGATAGGGAAAATTTCATTCAATTCTCTCTTGACGAAAAATCAATGGAACTTAAACCAAAATGGGGTGGTCATTCATATAATTTTAGAGCTGCGTTTGTAAACTCACTTAATAATTGGTATGATTCTTTAAGAAAAAAATAATTTCTTTATCTGCTGGAATCTGCCTGTCTTTCAAGCTCGTTCTTCTTAGAAATAGCTGCTGATGCCGCGTTCATCTGCGATGCCGCGATAATCTCATCCGATAATGCCTGCTCTATTGATTTCTTCGTTCCGAATGCTTTCTGCGCGGCTCCCTGCGTCATGAATCTCATTGCAAGATCCACTCTTCTCTGAGGCGAGCATTCCACTGCTTTTGGATATCTTGCACCGCCGTACTCTATCGCGATGATCTCTTCTCTTGGTGATGCGTTCTCTATTGCCGAAACAAGGACCTGTATTGGATTTTTTTTGGTTTTTGCCTCGATGATTTGCAACGTCTTGATCATTATCTTGTAAATCAACTGTGACTTTCCGCCGTTGTGTCCGGAGCTTATCTTGTGCTTTTTTGCCCTGTGTCCCGACACCATGACCTTGTCCATGAATCTTTCGACGATGGATGTTTTTGTTTTGTGGAATCTTTTCCCAGAATTCCTTCCGCCGGTTTTTGGAACCATTCGCGGAGTCAGCGTGATGTAAGCCTGTATTCCCGGATCGACGACAGCGATTCCTGACATGGACCAGCGGTTGAATACCAATGTATCTCCTCTAGCTTCTTCCATTTTACTTTCGTGCCTTCTCCAGTATCCCTTTTCTCAATGCATCCAATGATTGATCGTTAACTTTTATTACGCACCATCTGATTCCCGGCAAATCTCCTTTCGCCCTTCCCTTGATGCCGCCAATCTGCTCGATGATGACTTCATCGTGCTCATCGATAAGTTTTGTCGCGCCGTCTCCGGTGCAGAATGCAGTTACCTGCTTTCCATTCTTGATTAATTGGACCTTGACGCATTTTCTCATGGCCGAGTTAGGTTGCTTCGCTTCTACCTGGACCTTTTCAATCACGATTCCCTTTGCCTGAGAAGCTCCACCCAATGGATCAAATCGTTCCTTGCTGTGCATTATTCGCTGGACGTATTTCTTCTTGTGCCATCGCGCGAAGTCCCTTCGCTTCAATAAGCTCTTTCCAGCGTTTAATCCGTTTGATTTCTTACCCATCTGAATTTTTGAACGGGGAGGTGTTTATAAAGATTGCTGTTGCGTTTTATGGTTTTTCGTGCCTGTTATTTACTATATGGAAAATAATACTGGTTAATTTTATATAAAAGGTGCAAAACAAAAGGGTAATGACTCCAGATACCATTCCAAAAAGTAAACCTCGTCCTTCTCTTGACTCTTTGCTTTTCGAAAATTTTCCAAAATTTACCAGTAGCGGTCATTTATGCATGGAAATAGTAATGGGATATTACAGGAACGATCATAATTTTGAACTTGCAGATGCACATTTCATAAAACGGCTTGCACGTTTTTCAAATAAAATGATTCAGCTTCATTCTCCTGTCTTTGAATATGCGCAAAAAATTCATTCTTTGAATATTGAAGGGTTGAAAAGAGTTGACATGGGTCAACTTTCCGAAGAAAAAACAGACTTGCTGAAGATGGATTTTTTGACGTATGCAGGAACTGCTGCCCGTGTTTTATCGGATCATGGGAAAAAAATAGATTGGTCAAGGGAATGGTATAGATGTCATGACGAGGCATCAAATATTGCCGACACACTTGATGTGAAAAACGCGTCTTTTGTGCATAAGTCTGCCGCCAACGCGGCAGCTGTGCTGTATCATCTGGAGCAGGACAAGCAGCAAAAAATAAAATTTGCGGAAAATTGGTATACGCATAGGAGAAGAAACGCAGAATTGACGACTACGGAAGATAAAGCAGTTCTTGGGCGTGTTTATTTTTCAGCTGGAGATGCGGCTCAGCAGATGTTCCTGTTGACTAACGATATTGTCTGGGCCAGAAACTGGTATGAATGTATGACTATGGCTTCGGAGCAAATCAAGGACGTCGACAAAGATATGTATGCAAAAATATTGGGCTCGCGGGCCATATCTTCCCATTCCTTGTTTGAACGCAATCATGATTTCGATTGTTTGAAAACAGCGATATTATGTTATAACCAATTCCTTCGGCATTACAAAAAAACGCCGGATCTCGATGCAGGAAAAAAGATAACATGGGCAAATAAAAAAATTAAAGAACTGATGCAGATTGCAAATTCTATCTAAACGACCTTTATCTCTTTTAGTTCTGGAAAGAATCTTCTGACATGGTTCTCTAAAGCCCTGAGATTCTTCGCAGCCCTTCCAATCAGCAATCCTTTCGTCTTCATGTCGTCGCTTTCAAGGACAACGATGTTGTTCTCCTCGTGCATCTGCTGGACTTTAAGCGGATGGATGAAATTTTTTATTAAAGTGAGAAGCTGCGGGCTGAACTCGACTATTTTTATCTTCTTGTTGAATTTCGCGGACAGTTTCCTTATGTTCTCGGCCTGTTTTCCAAGAGCCTGCCGCAATTCCCCTTCCAAAACGATGAATATTATCCTTTCGTCCTCGATGATGCAGTCTTTTATCTGGGCGTGCGTCATGTTCTCGAAAAGCTTCATAATGCCAAGCGTGTTGGCGTCGTAGATTACTTTTGTTGCGCTCATAGAATTACTTTGCGAGGCCGATTACTGAAACTGAAAATGGCTTCTTAACTACAACTCCTAAGTCTTCGTTTGAAATATCGAGCTGGGACACTTCGACTTTTGTCATTTTTGCGTTGTTCTCGATGTCAGATTTCGCAGACGCTTCGCAGTTGCTAGCAAGAAAGACTTTCTTGAGGTTTCCTTTCTTGAGTGCCTTCAGCGTCCTGTCCGTCCCGATTATTAATTTCTTGTCTCCTGCAAGTTTCTTAAGTTCTGCCACTGTCATTTTACTTCTTCTCCTTCCCCTTCATTACTATTCGCGGCAATCCTGTGCCTATGGGGATTATTTGGTTTATCATGACGTTCTCGACAACAGACTTAAGTGGATCTCTCTCGCCGATAAGCGCAGCATTGATGAGGTGCTTGATAGGCGTCTCGAATGACGCTCTCGCCAATACCGATGATTTCTCCCCGATTATTCCATATCTTGTTATGCCTTTTATTGTTCCATCGACAGTCATCATGTCCGCTACGAGCATGACATGCCTTTCGTCAACATCCAATCCTTGGCCTTCTATGACCTTGTAAATCTCATTCACGATTGCTGCTCTTGTCGCCTCAATTCCAAGGACATCGTAAATCTCGAAGATATCATTTGTTGTCGTTCTTTCCGTGTCCACGGAATCCATTCCCATTACTGCCTTTAGGTTTGTTCCTGCCGTGATGATTACGTATTCTTCTCCTCTTTTAATCGGAAGGACCTGAGTTATTCCTTTTATTCCGGATATGAACACGTTCCTTAGAGTTTCCTTTAATTTGTAGACTTCATTCACGTTCGCGTCCTTGTTTGTAACAGGCACGACATAACTCTTTCCTTCTTGTTTCACAGAAAGCTTCGTGGATTTCTCTATTCCTTTCATGATATGCGTTGAATTTGCCCCTATTATCTTCGCTTTCTCCTCGTCAATGCTGAACGATACGGAGTTCTCGGCCAAATCGATCACGAATTCGTTCACGATCTCTGACAGCCTAGTCTCTTTTATCTGCAAGGCCAGCTCTTTTATGTTCTTTCCCGACATGTAAGGTTCCTTTAGGTAAATTTCCATCATAGGAGTATCGATTGTCTTTCTTCCATCTAAAATTTCGATAAGTCTTGGAAGGCCCATCGTTACGTTCATTTCTGCGACACCAGCGAAGTGGAAGACGTTCAATGTCATTTGAGTACCTGGCTCTCCTATCGATTCGGCCGATACTATGCCTACGCTCTCTCCGGGCGCTATCTTTGCGAGCTCGTATTCCTTGCAGACTTCCTCGTATATCTTCTTTATCTTGTCAGAAGACGTCCCTTTCGGAATGTTCGCTTCTATTTCCTCGACAATTTTCAGGTTGAGTTTTGATTTCAGTTCTTCGAGCGCTGCCATTTATCCACCTGTGATCTTGTTGATTATTCTCGTGACATTCAGCTTTCCTTTTTCAGATTTCGAGACGTCGATGCCGTCTTCGCCGTACTTGAACTGGATTATCTTTCCGGATGAATCCCTTACCGTCTCGTCGTATTCGACTCGCAAATCCTGCATCGCATTAGCGAGTCTCCTGTACAAGTAACCTGATTTAGGGGTACGCAGTGCTGTATCCATGAGGGCGTCTCGTCCTGTCATGCTCATGAAGAAGAATTCCGCAGGTTTCAAACCGTCCTTGAATCCGCCGCTCACGAATCCGTGCGCAGCAGAAGTCAGATCTCCTTTTTTGAAAGCTGATAAAGTCCTGTTCCTGTATCCGTTGCTGATTCTTCCGCCTCGCAATGCCTGCTGGCCGACACATGCCGCCATCTGCGTGAGGTTAAGGAATTTTCCAGCCGCTCCTGACCTGATCATGACTTCCATGTGAGTGTCTTCCATCTCATTCTCCGAGAGCGTGTTCGCGATCTTGTTACGCGCCTTGTTAAGAAGCTCAAGGCATCTCATCTCGAATGTCTCTTCCATTGTCTTTCCTGGGAATGTTTCCATTGTCTTCTTGTGATATTGAACGATTGCCTCGTCTATTTTTTTGTACGTGTCATTCAGTATGGATTTTATCTGGCTCTTTATCTTGTCGGGCAGGTCCAAATCGGATATCACTGCGCTCTGCCCATAATTCATGAGAGTGGATATTCCAAGCTTGAATATTTTTCCGAGTATGTCCGCTGTGAATTCCTCACCATACTGTTTGTGGATGCTTCTCAGGAACAAGCCAGCGCCTTCTCCAAGATTCGCTGAGTCCATGTAGCCTTCCACGAGCATTCCGCTCTTTATCACGATTGGAGTGTTGTCCTTTGTCTCCCCTTTGAATGAGAAGTCAAGAGGAATAAGCATGCTGAATATTTCCTTTCCTGTTATCATTTCTTTCTTGGGCAATCTTGAGAAATCTTCTATGCCGACTGACGCGAGAAGCTCGATTGATTTTCGCTTGCTGAACGAAAGATTCTTGGTAAGCAAGTAATTTCCGGACAATGCGTCCTGTGTTCCTCCTATCACGGCGAGGCCGTATCTTGGGGATATGATTTGCGTCTGTACAAGCATGAGAATTTCCGCTTCGGCTCTT
Organism: uncultured Candidatus Woesearchaeota archaeon; assembly: GCA_963835585.1. GTDB lineage: Archaea > Nanobdellota > Nanobdellia > Woesearchaeales > UBA10107 > UBA10107. The sequence goes on along the minus strand of CAWIGF010000003.1, from coordinate 521,854 downwards.
GCTTCCTCTGTCTGTGGGATGTGAAGGTTCATTTCATCTCCATCGAAATCCGCGTTGTATGGTGCGCAAACTGCCACGTTCAATCTCAATGTCTTTCCTGGAAGGATCTTTACCTTGTGGCACATCATGCTCATCCTGTGCAGTGACGGCTGCCTGTTGAATATCGCGATATCGCCGTCCATCAGGTGCCTTTCCACGACGTAGCCGGGCTGCAATTCTTCCAAGCAGCTTTCCTGCGTCTCATTTGTTATTTTCTTCTTCTTTCCGTCGGGTCTTATGATGTAGTTGGAACCGGGATATTGTTCAGGGCCCCTTTTCACGAATTCCTTGAGGTATTCAAGATTCCAATCGGTAACTCTTTCCGGAACCGTCAACTTTCTTGCTATCGCTTCCGGAACGCCGACTTCATTTATGGAAATCATAGGATCGGGGGAAATTACGGTACGAGCCGAGAAGTTCGTTCTCTTTCCTGCAAGGTTATGCCTTATTCGTCCTTCTTTCGATTTGATTCTTTCTGAGATTGTCTTCAATGGCTGCCCGTTCCTGTGCCTTGCTGGCGGCAGTTGCGCAACTTCATTGTCAAAGAATGTCGTGATGTGGTATTGCAAAAGATCCCAAAGATCTTCTATGATTATTTCAGGAGCTCCTGCATTTATGTTCTCGAACAATCTCTGGTTTATCCTTACGATGTCTCCTAGCTTGTGAGTCAGGTCATCCTCGCTCCTTTCTCCTGTTTCCAATGTGATGGATGGCCTCATTGTTACAGGAGGTATTGCCATTATTGTCAGGATTGCCCATTCAGGCCTTGCCACTTCTCCGTTTATTCCCATTACCTCGAGATCATCGTGCGGTATCCTTTCAAGCCTTGATCGGATCTCGATAGGAGATATTCTCTTGTCGTCTTCAAGGACGGTGTACGGTTTTTCGAGCGTGATCTTGAATTGCTTGGCCTTGCAGTGAGGGCATTTCATGGCCGATTTCAATGAAGCGACGATTTCCGCGATTCGCTTTCTCCTTTCTTCTGGGCCTTCTTCCTCTTCTATCTTCTTCAGCTCGTCATGGTGCTCGGCTACTTTTTCGTGAGGAGCAAGAATTCGTCCGCATTGGTTGCATGTGCTTCGCAATAAAGATATGATTAGATTTACGAACTTGATGTGTATCACTGGTCGTGCCAGCTCCATGTACCCGAAGTGTCCAGGGCATTCCTTTATCTTCTGGCCGCATGTCTTGCATCGCAATCCTGGGTCGATGACTCCCATCCTGATGTCCATCAGACCGCCATCTACAGGATACCCCTCGCGGTCATATAATTCGGGGGTGACGATCTTTGCTGCGGACATTTTTTTGATTGTCTGCGGGTCGAACATTCCGAAAGATATGCTCTGCACTCGTTTGTAAACTGTCTGCTCGTCCATCAGTATTTGTCCTCCAGCGATAATTTTGGATTTATCCCCATTGATTTCAATTCATCGATGATTAGCTTGAATGCGTATGCCATCTCTACGTTTGAAAGTTCGGAATCTTCCCCGTCAATAGGGCACATCCTGACTTTCTTGTATTCATTGTAGTATCCCATCGAGCCGCATTTCTCGCATACCGGAACGACTGTCTTGTCCGAGTCGAATCTTTCCTTCAAAAGCATTGCCGCCCCGTTAGCTACGAACGTATCCTTCTCCATTTCTCCCAATCTCAGACCGCCTTCTTTCGCCCTTCCTTCTGTTGGCTGTCTTGTGAGCAGTTGGATTGGCCCTCTTGCTCTTGAGTGCAATTTGTTTGCCACCATGTGCTTCAATCTTAGGTAGAACATGTTTCCCACGAATATTCGCGCGGTGTATTTCTCTCCCGTTTCCCCATTGTACATTGTCTCTGTTCCATTTTCCATGAATCCGAGCTTCGAGAGTTCCGTTCGCAAAACTGATTCGGGTTCCGCCTCGAATATCGTTCCATCGACGTACCTTCCGTTCAATGCCCCGACTTTCCCCCCCAATAACTCAAGCAAATATGAAACTGTCATACGTGACGGGATACCATGGGGTGACGTCATTAAGTCCGGTGTAATTCCGGATGCCGAGAATGGCATGTCCGGCTGCGGAACAAGCAACCCTATGATTCCTTTTTGATAATGTCGAGGAGTGAACTTGTCTCCTATCTCAGGAATCCTCTGGTCCCTTACCCTTACCTGGACCAGTTTGTTTCCTTCTTCGCTTTCAGTAACAAGGACGAAATCAATTACTCCGGTCTCTCCGTGCTTTATCGCGGACGAGCTTTCCCTTCTTACATTTGCTCCCAGATTGTATTCATCCATCGAATTCAGGAATCTTGGAGGAGATGTCTTTCCTATGATGACATTGTCCTCGTCGACTTTTGTTTCAGGGTATATGATTCCGTCTTCCTCTAAGTATTTGTAATCTTTTTCGGATCTGTATCCCTTGACTTCCTTGTCAGGAATTCCGATCTCATCCATCAATCCGCCCGAATATCTTATTTCTTCCGTGGATTCAGGCCTGTAATATGTGGATCTGAACAGTCCCCTGTCAAGGGAACCCTTGTTGATTATGATCGCGTCCTCTATGTTGTAACCCTTGTAGCTCATGATTGCAACGACAACATTCTGCCCTGCGGGATGCTTGTCATATTCGATGACGTCATACATTGCCGTCTGGACAATGGGAACCTGAGGCTGATGCAAAAGATTTACATCCATGTCGAATCTAGTCGGATAATTTGCCGCGTAGAATCCTGCGGCGTGCTTCTGGTTCTTTGAACCGATGCACATACGGGCTCCGGGCGTGAAATCTCCATAGGGAACAAGAGATGCCACGATTCCTAGCATCGATATCGGAGCGATCTCAAGATGAGTGGTTTCTTTTGTTACGTCTTTTTCGAAGAACGCAACGAACGCGTTTTCTTCCTCGGCAGCGTCCAGATATTCAACGACTCCTTGTCTTGCCAAGTCGTTCCATGTGATCTCGTTTTTCTGCAATTGCTGAACATGTTTTTCAGTAACCATTGGTTTTCCGTCCTTGACGACTATCAATGGTCTTCTGACTCTTCCTCGCGATGAATCGATATTTATCTTGTCGCACTCCTCATCAAGCTGGAAATTTACGTTTCCTGAAAGTATTCCCTTCCTTCTCTGGTCTAGCAAATGAGCCATAAGCTCTTTCGAATTTTCAGTGTCCCCTATGTATTTGAAATTGAGGTATATTTCGGTCATTGTATGATGCTCACTCCATTCTTCTTAAGTACTTCAAGGACTTCCTTTTCCGGAGTCTCCTCTGTTATCTCTGCCATCATCGCCAAATTTTTCCTTAATCCTATGTTGGTTCCCTCAGGAGTTTCCGCAGGGCACAGTCTTCCAAGATGAGTAGGATGCAATTCCCTTGCCTCGAAATTTTCCTGGCTCGTCGATAATGGCGAGACTACTCTCTGCAGATGCGAAAGTGTTTCTAGATAATTCGTTCTCTGGATTCTCTGCGAGATTCCCTTCCTGCTTCCGACCCATGTTCCGGTGGCCATGCTGGAATAGATTCGTTGAGTAAGCAGCTTGTCCCTTATTATTACTTTTATGCTCGGGAACTTTCCCCTCTTGACTATCCTCTGGAAATTGTAAAGCACGTCCCCTATCAATACTTTCAGGTTTACCCTGAACAAGTCTGCCAGAAGATCCCCGCTCATCTTCAATCTCTTGTTGGAATAGTGATCCTTCTCGTCCTCAGGTATTTCTTTGCGTGCTGTCTGGATGAATTGCTTGAGATATTTGCATATGTTCTTCGCCTTGTAAATCCTGTCGCTTGTTTCTATTCCAAGATGGGGCAACAGATATTTGTCCAGCATCTCGGACATTCTCTCTATCCTGATCTCTTTTGCCTGGGTTATTCCTGCCTTTTTCGCGAGGTAATCCATGGCGTCTTCCTCTGTCTTTATGCTGTTGAACTCGATAAGGTTCACAACAACTTCATCATACTGCCTTTCCGGCGAAACGGAATTCATTATCTCCTCATCCTTCAACAATCCGAGCGCTTTCAGCAGCACGATTGTAGGGACTCTCTTCAGTCTTGTGAACGTGGTGTAGAATATTCCGTCTTTCAGCCTTTCGAACGAATGGGGAATCTTGAACGATCCCTTTTCCGAGAATAATTTTCCTATGTACGCGGATACGCCGAGATTCGCTTTCTCGACCAATAATCTGTTCGGGGCCAAGTCCTCTATGTTGACAAGGACTTTCTCGGTCCCGTTGACTATGAAGTATCCGCCAGGTTCGTTTGGATCCTCTCCTTTAGCGATCAATTCCTGTTTGCTCAATTTGCTTAAATGGCAGTATTTCGACTTGATCATGATTGGAAGATTTCCGATCTGCGCGGTGAAGGTTTCCCTCTGTATCCCGTTTATGTGGGCTGATATGTTGATGAAGATAGGAGATGCGTACGTGAGTTTTCTCACTCTCGCTTCTATGGGAAATATTTTTCTTTTTGAGCCGTCGGCCTCGGTTATTTCTGGTTCGGTAATCCATATCTTGTCCAGCTTTATCTGGAAGCTGTCCACGTTGTGCGGTATGATTGTTGGCTCTATTGTCTTGTTTTCCTCGAGAATCTCCGCCAATTCCTGCTCCACGAAATTGTTGAACGAGTTTATGTTCGATGCTACTAATGATTTTTCCTCGAAATATTTCTTGATCAATTGCTTCGAATCAAGCATCGATGACACCCCTGTAGAAATTTACTTCCTTTGCCGTGCTGCTTTTTCTTTTTACTCTGATGATGTCTCCTGTCTTGATCGATGCGTCGTCAATTATTGCGGGATCGTTCCGGCTTATTTTCGGCAGGTCCTTGAAATTGACATTCAATTCCTGCATGAGCTTCTCTTTTTCCGAGTCAGAAATCTTTTCGTGAACAGGCACCAGATCGTGTTTCTCGAATGCCCGTTTTTTTGTTGTTGCCATTTTGTTTGTTGCTTATTTTTTGATGACCGGCAGGCTCCATGCCTTCCGTTCGCAGCTTGATGACCGGTACGGGATTTGAACCCGCGACCCCAGCATTGCTTCCGCACTTGTTAAAAGTGCTGTGCGCTACCAGACTGCGCTAACCGGCCCTGAACGCCCTGGCCGAGATTTGAACTCGGGTCGAAGCCGCGACAGGGCTTCATGATAGGCCACTACACCACCAGGGCATAGATCACTCTCTAGCCATTAGTTTATCCTTATTGAATAACTATGTCTAGAGAAATGATGGCCATAGTGTTTTTTGTCACGGCACTCCTTTATAAAGGTTTTGGTTTTAAGCCGATTTTAGTCGGGAATTTGGGCATTTGGAGCATATTTATAGAAAAACTGCCTTTTATTGCCTGTTCTGCGAGAAGTATTTTGCCAACTGTTCCTTGCTTACGTTAAAATATTCCGTATTGCTACTACCAAAACATCCGCAGTTGCCACGAACTATGTTAAGTCTTATCGGATGCGCAGGATCTCTTGTTGTTTCAATGCTGACTTTTGAACTATCTTCTACAAGAGCCGGACCAGCATATCCAAGCGCAGGGGCTACCTCTAACTTTTCTGCATTGGTTAAAACACCTTTCTTTACCATTACATTCTGTATTCTGCTTGAGATGTAAGATGAATTTGGATTTGCTCCAGATGAATCTACAGCAATAGAAATCGCACCAGCTCCACCAATTGCGATGGCCGTTAAGGTGCCAGCTATAACTACGGCACTAACAATCCTTCCTATGCTTGGTACTTCAGTTAGTTTCATTTTGTTTCTTCTCCCCACTCCAATACAAGGGGTTCACCATATGTATATCTACCAATCTCATATTTATTGTATTTTGAGTTATCTTTAGTGAATGTTGTTTTTATATCGCTCATTATTTTAGTCCCTCTCCTTGAGTTTAAGCGCGTCGCTATATTTTCCAACCACAGTCTTGGTACCATCGATCATGTTTATTTTCCCGTTTTCCAATAAAATACATTTGTCGCACCATTTTTCGACAGCAGATAAATCATGTGATACAAACACGACTGTCTTTCCTTCTTTTTTATACCGTTCGAAGACAGCGAAACATTTCTCCTGGAAATTAGCATCTCCTACAGCTAATGCTTCATCAATCAACAATATGGGTGCTGATGACTGAATAGCAATTGAAAAAGCTAAACGAACATACATTCCAGAACTATAATGTTTCATTTTCGTATCCATGAATTTTTCAAGTTCGGCAAATGCGACTATGTCATCAAATTTGGAATCGATCTCTTTCCTATCCATCCCCAAAACAGCTCCATACAAGTAAATATTCTCGCGTCCAGATAGCTCGCCATTAAATCCAACTCCCAGCTCTAAAAATGGAGATATTGCTCCATGAACATACACATGGCCTGTATCAGGAACATACACGCCAGCAAGTATCTTCAACAAAGTGGATTTTCCAGAACCATTTCTTCCAATAACTCCAATAAATTCTCCCGGATTTACTGAAAATGATACATCTTTCAACGCGTAAAATTTCTCATAGCTTTTTTTCTTCCAGGATGAAAGAATCGTTCCTTTCAACGAATTCTCCCTCTCATGAGGTATCACGAATCGTTTCGAGACATTCTTTATTTCAATGATTGGGTTCACAATTCCTCCGCGAAGCGAGATGATCTTCTCTTGAACACAAGTACTCCAATATACAATATCACACCAATCATCAAAAATGAAATGAGGGTATGTCGTAGCGCAGGCATTGTGTTGTAGATTAATGTGTCTCTGGCATCAATTATGACTCTTGCCATTGGATTAAGAATCAATAATTGTCTTATTCGCACAGGTATTGTCGTAATCAAATAAGTAATTGGCGTTAACCAGAATCCCATCTGCAACAAAACGCTCCACAAATGACCTAAATCTCTATATTTCAGATAGAATGCGCTTAATATCAAGGAAACTCCGAAACTAAGGACTAATAATTCAATCAAACACATCAAAAACATGAGTGCCATAGGCATCAACGCAGCTCCAGAGAACGCGAAGAATATGAAAAATACAACAAGATTCAGGACCAAAGTAAATAACGCTGTCAAATTAGATGCAACCAATATGATCCATTTGGGAAAATTTATCTTTGAGATCAAAGATGACTTGTAAAGCATTGATTGCATTCCGTTGTTTGTCGCTTCGGCGAAATAATTCCAAAGCATGATTCCTAAAAGCAAATAAAGCTGGTAATGAGGAACTCCTCCCATGCTCATGAATACGGAGAAAACCAAATACAATACTGCAAATGTTAGCAAAGGATTAAGCAAAGACCACATATACCCAAGAACAGAACCATTGTATCGTATCTTGAAGTCAGTTATGGCCAACTGTTTAATCAAGAACCATGTATTCTTTCTCTTAGCCACCATACTGCATATGATTTGGGTCTTATTTAAAAAGGTTTTTCAATATCTATATAAAGCAAATACAGCCATTTTAAACCATGGGGGACGTAACAGTAGTCATTGTAACATATAACTCGGCAAAGTACATCAAGCGCTGCCTGGCTTCCTTAAAAGACCAAAAGGTAATTCTAGTCGATAATAACTCAAATGATAGCACAATAGAGCTGGCAAACCATTACCCTTGTAAAATAATCAAGAACAAATTCAACCTTGGATATGCGAAGGCAGCCAACATCGGAGCAAGTAGTTCAAAAACAGATTACGTTTTACTTATGAATCCTGATGTATATGTAAAAAAAGACACAATACAGAACATGCTTTCATTCATGAAAATTCATACTGATTGCGATATTCTGGGACCAAAGCTTCTCTCGTTGAATAACACATTAATCTATTCATGCAAGAAATTTCCGACATTAAAAACAATCTTTGGAAGAAGATTCAACATCTTCAAGGATGATGTAGATCTTTACTTAATGAAAAACTACAATCATAAAGAAGCAAGAAAAGTCGATTGGGTCTCTGGAGCATGCATGATGTTCAAAAAAAATATAAGAATGAACGAGAAGTTCTTTTTGTATTTAGAGGATGTCGATTTATGCAGGAACAAGACAGTATATTACGATCCCGAATCAGTGGCGTATCATGAGGTGCAGAGAAGTTCCGCAAAAAATCCATTTCTCTTTATTACGCACGTCATGAGCTATCTGAGATATCGCAGTTCTTAACAGAAATTACGGATGATACATGCCTTGATTCTGCTTGTATGTTTTGCTTTTTCCCCTGTTGTAAAATATCCTTCCTAACAAGAACAAAATTACTATTATTAATAATATAATAAATACAGTTCCTAAATTATTGCTTGACTGAACTTTTTCTGTTGTATTTGTTTGAGTCGTTGTTTCTACTTTGTTATTTGTTGTAGGTACTGGAGCTACAACAACTTGTAAAGGTGCTTGTTGTATCTGGACCGCTGGCATTATTTGGCTTATTGAACACGATTGCGTTTCTACAGGTTCTGGATTATTGTTTACGCATTCAGGAACAGCATATGTACATGTCCTGTTCTGCATACCATTAAAACAAGAACTCCAGCTTGTGCAAGTCCAATTCGTATAGCAGCGGCCGTTTCCATAATACACTTGGCTTGAAGAACTTGCACCGCCAAATATTCCGAAGATGCTGAAATGAGTGACATTTGCCCATATGTAATCGTCAGTGGTGTTCACTCCGCCGTATGGATCATTGAATACAGTCCATGTTCCGCTTGTATCGTTGTAATATTCTATCCTCAGGCTGTTTTCATCAAGGCCTCTCGCCCTGATATTATCTTTATCATAATACGCCTTCAAGATGAAATAGTCGAGATTATTTACGAGGTCGTCCGTAGGATTAATTTCGATCCACAGGCCCAAAGGAGCCATTTGGAATCCAGACCCTCCTGGATTTTGGCTGTAGAAACTGACATTTAATTCTCCGGTGACTCCGGTTATGGTATGCACTTCTGTTTCTATTCCTGCATCTCTTCCGCCAGTGGCATTCGTGTTATCGGCGGTTGTGTCAATATACAACGGAATAAGTCCTTCCTCTCCAGCTGAGAAATTCAGTTCTTCTCCATTTATCCACACTCCGCAGTTTTTCGGGATTATGGAATGGCCCAATGGCGCTAGTCCGCCATCGAAGGATATGTTGTTGTTGGTGCATTCGGCATCTTTCGTCAATGTCCAACGGACAGAGTCATCGGTCTCTCCAAATATTCCGTAATCTCCGTTGTTGATGAAGTTTCCATTCAGGAGATTGACAAATGAATTCACGGCATGAAGTCCTGTGGATGTATTTCCATTATTCGTGAAATTCGTGTCCGCAATTGTCGCATATGAGATGTCAGCATATATGCCTTCATTGACATTGTCGTGTATGTTTGAATTGTTTACTATGTTGAAGTCGCTAGGATTTCCGGAATTACTCATATAAATTCCATCGCCGAAACCAGATATGTCACAGTTCTCTACATTCACTCCTGTATAATTCTCAATATCTATTCCGTAATTGCTTCCGCCTCTTCGAACATCTGATATCGAATGTCCCGCGCAGTCAATTGTTACATCGGAGATATTGACATCTAACCCGTTTCCAGTGCACCCTGTAATATCTGATTGTAGAATAAGGTTGCCGGATATCGGTGCGCCGCATAAATCCAGATAGGCTTTTTCATTCCATTCTGCGTTGTTTCCCGCAAGATCCGTCACATCCATGGTAAGATTCATGGAAGGATAATTATTAATCGTTAGCGGATACGTCATTCCGCACTCTCCTGTGCTTAGGTTCGAGTATAGGCTTCCTTCAGATACGCCATCAACATATAATGTGCAGTTCGACAGGCTCTCGTTCCACTGAAGGTCAATATATCCAGAACCGACTCCGAAAACTGATGTATTTGTGTTAATTGAAATCAAGCTCGGAGCATTCGTATCAAAGGTCACGCTGCTTCCATCAGTCGTAGAATCAACTTCTGCTCCTGGATTTCCATACGCATCCGTGAAGTCTATTGTGAAATTAACAGGGCCTTGCGGATCAGATGAGTTCATGATATAGTATGCGGAATATGATGAACCGCCGCCATTATCAAAGACATCCACCACATGTCCATCGATGGTCACATTTTCAATCGCCAAGAGATCAATGCTATCAGGCATAAAATATAATGTTATTTGGTCTCCGATGTTTGCCATCGCCGTATCTATATTGTTTGAGCTTATACTTACTGTATCTAAAAAAGGAATGACAGTATCAATAGCAAAATTACCAAAATAATCAGAACTCATAGTATTTCCGGCCATATCTATCGCATTAGAAACATCGATTTCTTCCGTTGGTACTGACGTGTTTTCAGGAATGCTGTAATTGAAGCAGAATGTTGTATTGTCAGAATCGCCGCAATCATTTACTGATCCGCCTGCGTCAGGAGAAACACTTATGGAAGGGACGTTTGAAATGTTCTTAGTGAAGTTTACCTGCATTGTTACAGTGGATGGACTTAGTGAATTATATGTCAGGCCGTTCGATGAGATGGATTCAACGTCAGGAGGAACAGTATCTACAACGAATGTATGGTTTGAATCGCTGCTCATGATATTTCCCGCTACATCCTGTGCTTCGGAAACTGTAATTGTTTCTTCCTGTGAAGTGCTCGCAGGAATATCATAATTGAAGCAGAATGTCGTTGGATCGGAATCTCCGCAGTCAGTGACTGATTCGGCATCGTTGTCAGGAGAAACACTTATGACGGGACTTGGAGCACTTGAAATATTTTTGTCGAAGTCTATTTGTATCGTTACTGGAGAAGATGTTGTCGAACTATATGTCTGGTTATCTGATGAAATATTTACAACGTAAGGGAGGGATCTATCGATTGTGTACGGAGTTACGTTCAATTCGCCTACATTTCCTGCTGCATCTGTGACCGTGATTGAGCAGCCGCTGTATGTTCCGTCAGTCGAACCGGAGGAAAGATTAAATATAATCAGGCCTGCAGGAAGATTTGGCCATGAAAGATAATTTTCAGGTGGGTAAAAATCACATGCTCCGTAGATAAATGCGCTTCCAGCTTCAGAGGAATTGAATATATATGGGGCACCAACGTAATCTGTGGATGAATTACCGACATAATTTGTTATGCCGATTGGTGTAATCTCAGTCAAAACAGGAGCGACAGTATCGACGATGAAGCTGTGGCTGTAATCAGGATCCATTGTGCCGCCAGAACTTGTTGCGTTGAAAATTGTGATGTTCTCCTGCAGATATGGTGTTGGCGTATCGATGTACGGAGTAAGATTGTAATCAAAGCAGAATGTTGTATCATCTGAATCACCGCAATCATTGACTTCATACGGGACGTCACTGACATTTATCGCAGGGGCATCTGAAATGCTCTCATTAAATGTTATTTGTATGATTATTGGAGAAACATTTGTTAATCCATAATATTGTGAATCTGATGAAACAGAAACAACTGCCGGAAGGGCATACGCACCCATAACGAATAACAGGCACACAGCGACAAATAAGAATAACTTTCCTATAGGATTAGTTTCCGCCTCTTTTTTCGTCATTTTACCTGCTTTTTTTCGCTTTTTCGTAAAAATCTATCAATTTCAGGAGTATCTCGTCGAAAGTGTCCTTCCTAACAAAGTCAAGATTCTCGATCTTCTCCTTTGTGCTCTGACTGATTCTGATTGTTGTAGATTTTGTAGATTGCATATTATTAGTTGATAAAGTATTTTTAATATACGAAGTATTTCTAATAGCCATTATATACTTTATATACTATTGTATATATAAATGTTTTGGAATCTTGAGTTAAAAAATCATGTTCGCTCTGTATTCCTTCAGCTTGTTCCATGAATTATTAAAGCCAAGTTCAATAACGTCAGACTGCCATAATGTTTAAATATTGTCTGCGATTCAATGCAAGATGGTGAATTATTCACAGAGAAACGGTTATCTGCCGATTATCGAGAACCAAGTATTCGGAAGAGACTGTGAAAGAACGTCGATCAAAGGAGAATCGATTCTTTCCAAAGAAATTGTGCTGGTCTCCTTGACAGAAAGTGTTCTCGTTGAAAAAGACATCACAAATCTTGTAAAAGAAAAGTTAAAGACACTTGAGTCAAAGATCGATCCATCCACATACTCCCTGCTGGAAAGCACGATATTCAATCTCTCGGAAAACGCAAAGGCCAAATTCAGGAAATTTGAAACCAGGGACACAGAAGAGCCCGGCGAAACAAACGTAGAAGTTATGCTTGGTTACATTCCGCTGAGCAAGGTTAGGCCTGAATATGACGCAGCGCTCTATGAGTCTTTGCTTACAAATCCTGAGCTAGCCAGCTTAGGATTTGGGACCAACTGGGGGATAGCCCTCGCAATGCGCCCCAGCGGACTTTTTGAAGACAAATATTTGAAAGACATAGAAGGGACGAATCCAAGGTATAATGAAAAAGAACCCCTAAGAAAACAGATAAGGGACGGATTCAATTGCCTGTCTTATTTTCTCAAGGACAAGAAACTTATTGATGTTCTTAGGAGAAAGAAGTACTCGATAATACAAGAACTGGAATTGGCCGGCGATCTGCCGAGAATTATCGAAGCCTACGAAGTAAATTTAATCGCGAGAACAAATTAATAATATCGCTCTGGCGAAAATTTATCTCCCAAGACTTTTCCGTACACGATGGCGGCCGTGAACGCGTACCCTGGAAATCTGCCTCCGTTTCTTGAGCCGTCCGCTCCGCATTCACCTATCGCGAAAAGATTTCTGCAGCCAGCGACCTCTCCCATGTGGTTTGTCTTGATTCCTCCCGCTGTATAATGCGTTGTTGGGACAATCTCGATCTTCCTGTCCGCGTCCACAAAGTAAACATTGGATCCCTTCCTTCTGCAGGAGTCCATCTGCTCGAGAAGCGTGTTGAAAATCTCGTGGTAATTATTGTCCTTGATTAATTGACGGGTTTCTTTATCAAAGACAAAATTGCCTTCGGCATCGACAAATTCTCCTCTTTTGCTCTCATTCCCGATTAAAATTCTTCTTCCTTGATTGTAGCCAAATGGATGGACGAATATGCAGTCTAGGTTTACTATGCTTCCTCCATTCTTTCTGACGATGTCAAAAACATTATAGTCCTTGTAGCGGACGTTGTCAGTGTATTTGAAAGTTCCACTATATCCCCCCGTCGCCAGGACAAGATGCCTTGATTCCACCTCAAAAATTCTGCCATTTTTCCTGAGACATACTTTGTATCCCAGATTCGTTGGCGTGAAGTCCATTAGTTTTGTTTCCGTTTCAATTGAAGGAATGAGCCGTTGCAGTCTTTCCAGGACTACGCCCCCTCCTCTTTTTTCATATAATGGAATTATGCCGAAACTTCTATACTTGAAATTTATGTCTAGTTCTTCAAATAAATCACGGGCAAGTTCCGACCTGGAATAAACGAAGCGCATCCTTTCTTCGTTTTCTCCCAATTGAGACACGCTCATGCTGACGATCTCATCCAGATTTTTTTGCTTGGGTATCCTGCAATGTCCGTAACTCAGTGATGATGTGTTTGATAAAGAATTTTTTTGGTCAGTACAAATAAAGTAGTTTGCATGCCTTTTTTCCAGTTCAAAAGCCAGAGAGCTTCCAGCAATACCGCTGCCAATGATTATGACGTCGTATGGATCGCATTTGCCACCGGCAACCGTCCTTCACAAATCCATCTAAGAAAAAGCGCTTACTCTTGCCAAAAACAATCAGTTTTTGTTGCCATGTTTTGTGATATTATTGGATAATATTTAAATGTTTGTTCTGCGTAGTCCCTCAATTACTTTTCTTTGAAAATAAGGTAACAAACAGAGCATTTAGGTAATAAAGAACTTATGGCGTTTTTTTATAAGTAAAAAAATCGAAATCCCCGCGGGCGGATTTGAACCACCGATCTCTCGGGCACGGCTGTCCGCTTATCATTCAGAGCGTCATGCTCAGTCTAGCGGCGATTGCACATCTCTAGCTTGTCCTTGCTTTCGCGCGGGACACACAGCCAAGTGCTCTAACCGCTGAGCTACGCGGGGATGTACTTTTAGCTTATTAAGTGCTTTATAAATATTATCATAAAATTCAGATAATTGTGGTGTAAACAGGATATATGCATACAGGCCTTTCCCTCAACCGATATGGATTTTTGAGGAGGTATCTCTTTTTTATTTTCCACAGGACAACTGCGTGTGAGGCTTATATATCACTATTTCTTTTGAACCTGTATGAGAATAAATAGATTAAATGAAGGATTTGAAAATCTCACAAAAGAAAAAGCGAGACTCATTGGGCATTTAATCGGAGATGGTTGTGTTTACAAAACGAAAACAAATTACTACCTAAGATATGAAGTAACTGATTTAGATTTACTTGAACAATTTGAAAATGATTTATCTATTGTCTACGGAACGCCAATAAAGAAGGGAGTTCATGAATCTGGAAAAAAGAAAGGAAAATTCATTCCCTTTGCTTACACCCGCTCAAAATTAGCATTCAATGACTTAAAAAAATACTGCAAGTTTAGCTCGACAAAATGGTTCGTGCCTCGACAAATATTTGAAACAAACAAAGAAATAAAAAGAGAGTTTTTGAGAGCGTTGTTTGATGATGAAGGTTCAGTTATTCCTCCAAAAGATTTGTGTGTAAGGCTTTACTCAATAAATAAGACAGGACTTCAACAGATACAAAAGATTCTTGAAGAATTTGAAATAAAATCTAAACTAAGAGAAGGGTATGGAAGCAAAAGAAACGTATATGCTATTGTGGTAAAGGAGGTAAAACAATTTCATAACACAATTGGATTTAGTTGCAGGAGAAAAACTGCACGCATAATGGAATTCATTTAGATTGTTTCTAGTGGATAAGATACTACCTAATAACGTGCTTTATAAATATTATGATAAAATTTAAGTAATGGTAGCATAAGGTGGGCATATGAACGAAGTCAACGACAAATCATATTATGAGGAACTTAATCGGCTCGATAAAAGATGCAGAATAGCGTCTCGTTTGATGATTGCCGTTGGGCTGGGATTTACGTTACATGCCGGATACCCTGCTTTAAAATCCTCTCTCCATCCAGTGGACAAACCTGCAGTCGTGGAGCAGTACGAATACAATGTCGCTGACAAGGCTAAATTGGAATTGTCCAGTTCCGGATTATCTTCCTTGATTTTTCCTGAAACAGAAGAGGAGAGAAATGAACGCGAGGACCTGAACAAGAAATATGTTGTTTCAATAGACAGAATGGTTTCATATCTCAACAAAGAAATGAAGGAAGCTGTTGCTGACCCTGAATATATTTCGTATCAAAATGCAATTAGGGACAAAACTAAAAAAATATATGGCTCGATTATAGATGCTTTTCTTTGTCTGATCGGGACGGCTTTTGGGGGTTTTATTTTACCTGGTTTGTATTATTCAAGCCAGGTGAACATTATTGATCGCAAAAGAAAGGAAACACAAGCAGCTAGTCAATAATCTGCAACATTTATATAGAGGCCCTTTTTTAGTCGTTAAGATGAACAAGAACTTATTGCACGAATTATCATATCCTGTATTGATGGCAAGCATAGTCACATTCCTTGCGGGAGAGAGAGAACTTTCTGATGTGTACACAACAAAACCAATGACTGCAGTCGTTCAGGAATACGGCGAAGCAAAAAGAGAATTTATCCTTCCCAAATCGAAAATAGATACTTTGTTAAAAAATAACGAACCGACAAAAAATGAGATATCCGCTCTTGAAAATTATGTAGATGAAGCAAGAACAAAACGCGAGTCAGCCAAAGGATATCTGAAGATGATGAGTTATGGATTGCTCGGCATGTTGCTTGGCGGTTATCTTGCTTTGCTAAATAAAAAAGAACCTAATCAATGACTAATCTGTAAGGGTCCGAAGCGACTCTTTTATTTTTCTTACCATACTGCACAACAGTCGGATGCAAAGTGTATTCCCCGACAATAGGCAATGCAGATTTTATCTTGTACGTGAATATCCTCTCTTCCTTTGGAGCAAGCGCTATGTCCCAGTCAAGAATAACTTCAGTGTTTCCATGCCTCCTGAATTTGGGTTCTGGTGTTCCTGGTCCGAAATCCGGCTCGACTTTGTGTATGATTGGCAGTCTTTCAAGGACTCTTGTCTGTTCGATGTACCTGTTGCTTCTGTTCCTCAATTGGATTATTACCTTTATCTCGTTGTTTCCAGTGTCTTTCTTGTGTATCGCGAATGCTTTCTTCTTCACGATGATTGGGCATCTCATTGAATAGTATGCTATTATTAGTATGAGAATTATGACGATAACGATTGCAATTTCCCTGTAATCCTCGACGATAGTTACGGTGTAAGTCTGGCCAGGATTCAAAGATATGCTCGACCATACGAAGTATGTCTGGTTGTCGAATTGAGTTGTAGTTGCTGCTGGACTAGTAAATAAGATTGCGCTAGTGCTTGGCTTCAAGACCATTGCGTCCTGGGTCTTCTGAGCATTTTCGGTATTCGTGAAAATTATCTGGTCCACTGTGTAGAAGAAATGATGTGTAACAGTAACGTTGGATGCGTACGGCAACTTGTATTCATTTATGTATAATATATCCGAAGCTGATGATATTACCCTGTTTCCTTGGATTACTGTTATGTTTATCGGATCCTGTTGCTTTGGAGTGGATCCATCAATGTTTACGGAGAACTCGACAATTTTCGTTGATTCCGGAGGTACATCGACAATGACGTTCTTGTTTATGAATTTGCTCTGCGCAGTTACCGTTATGTTCTGCAGGTCCACCGGATAATTATTCGTGATGAGAACTCCCACAGAACTTGTCTTGCTTGGATCGATTGAAGTAGAACCTATGATCTGGCTTCCTATCGTGATGTTGTAATCGACGAACGTTGGATCGACGCGGATTATGAACATGCTATTCTGGGTTTGTCCTGCCCCAAGCGAGCGTGCCTGCAATTCTACGAAATATGTTCCTGCAGTTATTGAACTTCCCGGCTTGATATGTGCGACTATGTTTTTCGACTCTCCCGGCTGCAATGTTACTCCTGTCGTGAAATCTGGCGTGTATCCTGTCCTAAGTGACCATGTCACATCGGAAAGCTGAAGCATGAAAGTGTCCTTGTTCTGCTCGGTGTTTGTTATGAGAACGTTAAAAGTCGCTTCTCCAAGAGGAGATATTGTTGCCTGTGATGGTGTTGAGACAGAATCGGCGAACACGAACGGTAGCAAGAACAGCAGCAGTATTGTTGTCGTTACAAGCCTCTTTTTCATGTCCATGCACCTTGATGTTACTGATAGAGTTTTACGAGTAACTACTATATAAATGTTTTTAAGGGGTTTTCTCTAGAAAATGACGCTTTCGTGACCGCTCTTCCCAATCCTTACTACATGGTCGGCTATGCTCTCTATCTTCGATTCATGGGATACTATGATTGCCTGTTCCGCCCTTATTTTTTCGAAGACGTCCTTCAGCTTGTCCAGCTGCTCTCCGCTGAAGCCGTCAGTAGGCTCGTCAAGGACAAGCAGACCTCTTGTGTTGATATTGGACACCATGGTATTTATCGCAGCGTACAATGCTAATCTGTACGCGACAGCCACGCTCGCTTTTTCTCCCCCGGACAAGTTCGCGTATTCGGTCTCGTGGCCGTTCTGCTCTATCAATGGGGTGAACGTGTCATCGATTCTCGCAAGAAGGCGCTCGTCATCTATCAATACCGAGAATAGTTCCATGAATATGTCATTGAATGTATTGTGCATCGAATGCAATACTTGTTGTTCTATCGTCATCATTATCCCGGAGAACTTGTCCTGTATCCAGTTCTCCATGTTCTGTATCTTTTCAAGCCTTATCTTCTGCTTTTCCTTTTCATTTATTTCCTTCTGATATTTGATTATCTCTCTCTCAAGATTTTTCAATTCCGTTATGGTTTGCGTGTACAGGATTTCGCTCGTCCTTTCGTTTTTAATCAGATCATCGCATTGTTTTTTCGCATCGATGAACTCGTTCTCGTTCATTTGCGGAATCTCGATCGATTTTATTTTTTCATCAAGTAGTCTTATTTCATTTTGTATTTTTTCCTGCGTTTCCTTTTTATCCTTCATTGTCGTTTCTTTCTCGGAATGGCTCTTTATGTGGATGTTCATCACCATTATTTCCCTTTCGGCGTTCTTCGCGTCATTCAATTCATTTTTCTTAATCTCTATGTTTTTTCTCAGCGCTTCTATTTCTTCCTGGATGACGGCATACTTTTCTATGATGTCCCTTGTGGCCTTGTCTTCCTTTTCGATGATCGCTTCCTTGTGCGTGTGCGAGACTTTCTGGAAGCATAATGGGCAGTCGTCAAGCTCCTTTACTTGGTTTTTTATTTGATCGGAATGTCTTTTTGCCGCCTCCATCTCTCCCACATGTTTCTGCAGCTCATAAAGCTCTTTCTCGTAATTATTTATTACTTCCTGGATTCCACTTTTCATCCTCTGTTTCAACGCTTCCAGTTTTTCAGGGGCTATCGTTGATTTAAGATCCTGAATTTCCTTCCCCAATTTCATTATTTCATTCATTGTTTGCTTTTCCTGCTCCTGTTTCTGAGTATAATTCATCGAGAGAAGGCTCTTCTCTTGTTTTTTCAATTCGATTTTTCTCATCTCTTTCTCTATCGATTCGAGCCTGTTCCTTTTTATTTCCAATTCTTTTTTTATTTCAGAAATCTTAATTGAAATATCTTTTTCTTTGACAGAAAGCAGTTCCTTTCCTTTCTCAATTTCTTTAATATCGTTCTTTTTTTGCTCCAGATCGCTTATCATGCCGATTATTTCCCTTTTGTTTTCTCTCATTTGTTTGGCAATTATCTCTGCGTTCTCGATGATATTCTGATACTTGTCTATGCCGAATATGGTTCGTATCGTCCGAAGTCTTTCCTCGTTGTTCTCATACAAGATGCTCTTCATTTCCTCCTGGGGGGTGTATGTCGTGTATCTATATAGCGAGTTTTTTCCAGAGGGTGAATAACCGAGAATCCTGAACAGTTCTGATTTCAATTCAACCGGCATTAAATCTTTCTTGATATTGTCAACGATTAAACAACCGTTCGTCTGCCTGATGCCCTCGCTTTTCCTTTTCAGGAATCTTTGCACAGTTATTTCTTTGTTGTTGATATCCATCGTAAGGGAGACGGAGCCTTCATTTGTCCCTTTTCTCAGCAGTCCGTTCCCTGAATCATTAGATACCAATCCAAAAAGCGCGAATTCGGCAGCAAGAAGTATGCTTGATTTTCCAGCTCCTATATCCCCTGAAAGAACCGTGATGCCGTCCTTGAAGTCTATCTTCTGGTTTATGTAGCTGCGTATGTTGTGCAGCTCAATCGATTTGAGCCTCATAGTATTTACTTGTTATCTAACCTTAAATAGATTGTGCAGGGTTGTCCTGTGGTCAAAACAAAGCTTTAAAAAAGAGCCTTTTTAATTGGCTTTGTATGTGGGTGTAGATCAGCCTGGCTAGATCCCGAGTCTCATAAGCTCGTCGTCGGGAGTTCAAATCTCCCCACCCACACTTTTTTTATTAGAAATTTATTTCAGGCAGGCGCTTACCAATCCCACGAACAGAGGAGCGGGATTTTCCAGGGTTGATTTCAGCTCGGGATGGCCTTGAGTTGCCGCGAAATATTTATGGTCCGGAAGCTCGATGAACTCGACCAATTCCCCCGAGGGGCTTTTTCCTGAAATCACCAAGCCATTTTTCTTCAATATTTCCTCGAATTTAGGATTCACTTCATAACGATGCCTGTGCCTCTCGCTAACGGCAGTCGTCCCGTATAATTTTGCCAGCATTGAATCAGGAAGAAGACGTGCTTCATATCTCCCAAGCCTCATTGTCCCGCCTTTGTTAGTTATTGTTTTCTGGTTCTCGAGCATGTCAACAACATTGTACGGAGTCTTTTCGTCTATTTCAGTTGAATTGGCGTTTTCCAATCCGCATACGTCCCTCGCGAATTCGATGACCGCCAATTGCAGCCCATAGCAGATTCCAAGGAATGGAACGTCATGCTCCCTGCAGTATCTTATCACATTCATCTTTCCCTCGGTTCCCCTGCTTCCGAATCCTCCAGGAACGATGACGCCGTTGCATCCATGCAACAGCTCTTCTATCTTGCTCTTGTCATAATTTTCTATGTCAGTTGTCTCTATCCATTTGATATTTACTTTCGCTGAATTCTGAGCGCCTGCATGCCGCAGGGATTCCTGTATCGATATGTATGAATCCACGACCTCGGTGTATTTTCCGCAGATGGCGACTGTTATCTCATTTTTTGGGTTCTTCATGTTGTTCACTAATTTTTCCCATGATTGAAGATCATCAACTGATTCAAGATCGAGCCTTTTTTTCAGAAATTCTCCAACGCCTTCTTTCTTGAACATCAACGGCAGCTCATAGACGTAATTCATGTCAGGATCGCTAAGTATTGCATTCATATCTATGTTGCAAAGCCAGTGAAGCTTGAGTTTCGTCTTCTCATCCAATGGCCTCTTGCTCCTTCCGACAACGATTTCAGGGAATATTCCTCGCTCGCGCAATAACATAAGAGATTGCTGCAGTGGCTTTGTCTTCTGCTGCCTGCTCTCATCGACTTCAGGAATATAACCAAGATGCACGAAAAGCACATTGTCCTTCCCTTTTTTCTGCATCAATTCCCTTGCAGCCTCGAGGAACCACACGTTCTCTATGTCACCAACTGTCCCGCCTATCTCCACCAGAAGAATATCCGCCTTCTCATTTTCTGCTATCTCTTCCCAGTATTCCCTTATCTGTCCTGTAACATGAGGTATCACCTGGACTGTCTTTCCAAGGAATTCTCCTCTCCTTTCCTTCTCAACAAGTGCCTGGAAAACTCTTCCCGATGTTATCGAGTGTTCTTTCTTGCAATGCGTGGATAGGAATCTTTCATAATGACCGAAGTCTAAGTCTACTTCAGCTCCGTCCTCGAGAACGAAAACTTCCCCATGCTCAGTTGGATTCATGGTTCCCGGATCTACATTCAGATAGCCATCGCATTTCACGGGAACTACTTTCTTGTTCTTTCCCAATAATTTTCCTATAGAAGCGGCGACGACACCCTTTCCAAGACCGGATATTACTCCTCCGGTTACAAATACGTATTTTGTGTCGCCCATTATTCTTTTTGCCTGTTCATTTCAATATATAAATTCTCTTCCTAACTTAGTGATGATGACTTCATAGTGTAAATATTACCTTAGAATCCTGACAAGGGATATCGGCGTCAGGTGAATCATTCTTTCCTTCGCCTCATGAAGCGTAAAACCTTCTACGTGCTTGACTTCCCTTACTTTAGGTATCATGAACAGATACACGACCATTCGCGCAACAGCGCTTAATATCATTATGAAAAGGATTGCGGCAATGCCGAAGATGGCGTGAGGAATTGTTGCTATGATTCCTCCAAGGACTGCTCCTATGAAAGCCCCGAAATTATTCAGGATCTGGAAATGAGCTGTTTTGGACGCGACTTTCTCCCTTTTTATCGCATCGAATACGAAGTTTCCGGAAGCAAGGTTGAACCCAGACCACATTATTCCAGAGAACGTCTCTGTTATGAGAAGGAAAGGAAATGCCACTGCGGGAGTGAAATAAGAAGAAAAATACCACAGGAAAATTATGAATGGAAGGAAGAAGCCGCTTATGACCATAACCTTCATGTTCCCGTACATGTCCGCGAACTTTCCCCAAACAGGGACAAAAATTATTGTGCTTATGACGCTTATGATTGATACAAGTCCGTACTGGACCAGATTGAAATGGAGATTCTCGAGCATGTAGACGGCGCAGAAAGGGGATGCTATGTTCGTTGCAAATGAAATAAGGGATACGAAAGCCGTGAAGTGGCCGTAATTAGTCTTCCATATTGTCTTGAGGAAATGAGGGAACCCGTCCTGGAGATTCTTCGGATGCTCGTAATGTGGCTCGTATGTTTTCGTGAACATCGTGAACGATATCATCCTGCCGATGAATGCCAGGGAAAACAAAACAACGAATCCGTAGAATATTTTTGTCTTCGCGAAATAATCAAGGATGAAACCTCCTATCAAAGTGCAAGTTATGGAAACGAAACCAGTTATTCTTGTCCTTTCTCCAAGGTAAGCTCCATATCTTTCCGGAAGGATGTCTTTCATCCATGAAGTCCATGGGGGTTGTATGATAGTTCCGAATGTAATCAATAATGTGTAAAGTATGATTAGCAATGTAGGCGCTGAGTTGCTGCTTATCCTGTTCGTGAGAAAGAGGAGTGCAATTCCCACTATCGTAAGCCACATCAATGCTTCGAACAAAACAAAAGTCGCGGTAAGAAATTTTCTTGTCGTATTTTTCATGAATCCGGGAGCCAAGAGCTCTGAAATGCTTCCGACTAAACTTGGCAATGAATTCAGAAGTCCTATGCCTGTATCACTCG
The DNA here is from genome assembly GCA_963835585.1 of uncultured Candidatus Woesearchaeota archaeon. Taxonomy (GTDB): domain Archaea; phylum Nanobdellota; class Nanobdellia; order Woesearchaeales; family UBA10107; genus UBA10107. Next base: position 499,402 of record CAWIGF010000003.1, on the reverse strand, counting down.
TCCCTAATTTGAGAGCGAACGGCGTGATGAATCTTAATCCGAAACCCTCCATTAGGCTGTATCCAGAGCCTTCCTCTATGCTCTTCTTTCTTGCATCAGCCTTGAGCTTTTCTTCCTCTATTTCCGTGTTCATCTCATAGCTTCCTTCAGCAATTCTGGAAATTCGTCAGTTCCCATGCTCCCTAGTGTGTAATGTCCATGTCCCTTCAAGTCAATTATTTTCCCGCCCAACGCTTCGTGATAGATTTTCAGACTTTTTTTACCGTCTTTTTTCTCGTTGTCCGAAGTGAACATTATTATTTCTCCAACTCTTGATGATATTGTCTTGTCTATCGGGAACTCGTAGAAATTCCTGTCGCTTCCGTCAGGCCTGAATGGAATCTTCCATGGAGCAACTAGAATAAGTTTGCTTATTTTTTTCTTCGTCTCTCCAAGCCATCTGACAAGGAATGCGCAGCCGCAGCTGTGCCCTATAAGAATTGTTTTTTCGTTGACTTCGTGTTTCTCGAATTCCTCCTTGAATTTTTCATAGTCAGGTTCCCACGGAGTAGGCATCATCGGCGCTTCAGCCTTTATGCCTCTTTCAGAAAGCTCTTTTTTAATCCATTGGATCCAGTGCTTGTCATAAGTCCTTGTAGAAGCGTTCATGGCCTTCTCCTTATCTGAAGGGCAGCCGTGAAGAATAATGCAGTTATATGTCGGGTCTATCATGCTCTTTTGTGTTTAATAGTTCTTTTTCCTTATAAATTTAATCAAGAAACATCTCAAATAAATGAGACATTACCAATCACGGCAGACAAATATCGATGCCTATGTTCGCGGGCATCTGTGATATGTTGGAATGAGGTTCAAAGAATCCTGTCGATATGCGCAGTCCTTTCTGCACTATAGATTCGTTCTCTTTCATCGTTATCTGTTCCGTATTGATTGCGGTTCTGCTGTCCACTGACGCGTCGTTATAGCCGATGACGTTCGAAAGCTCAAACGTGACGGAATCATTTGTAAGACCGATCGTTTTCACGTAGAATGTTTGTGGTCCGGAGCTCACATTCATGTAACCGGAACAATTCGGTTCGACATGCTCCGTCTGAGCTGGTTGGCCCGGTGCAGGAGGAATCCTCACAAGTTGATATTGAACCTTATTCGGAGGACCGGTGCAGACAATTGTATTTACCGGATTTATGAGTACTCTGTCTCCGCCATATAATCTCAATACTCCGAAATTTACATCACTGAGATTCTGGCACTTCGATAGTCCTGTTTCTGTGTTCATGAATGGTTCAGAATGTGTTTTATAAGAACTTTCTTGGCTTATGCAGCCAGCTAAAGAGATGGAAACCAATATTAAGAGAATAATACGTGTTTTCATGAAGCGTACACGTTTCCTTATGTTTAATCCCATGATTATTGTATTCGAGAAGGAATATATAAGTTTGATGGATATTTGTTGGAGTTCAGTCTACATAATACACATTTCAGCAGAATGCATCAAAGATTAAGTTTACGTTTAATCTCGTTAATTACTTCAAACCAATAATTTCCATGAGGCGCATATTTTTCAGGATTAATCTTTAAGTCTTGCTCAATTTTTTTGAGCGGAACAAATTTGATTTCTTGGACCTCTTCTTTTTGTAATTTTAGTTTATTTATGCCTCCATCAAACTTCAGGAAATATACATAATCAAATTCATTGTTGATGATATTTCTAAAACGGACTTTAAATGTCCTGATTTTAAAAAAATCCAAATCATCTTTATTTATTTTTAGGTCGATTTCTTCCCTGATTTCTCGCAATGCCGTAGTGACGGTATCCTCTCCTGTCGATACGTGTCCTGCAACAGATATGTCCCACATGTCTGGAAATAAATCAATTGTTTTTGACCGTAATTGAATGAGAAGTTCTCCTTTTGAATTGTAAATCCAGATGTGTGAAGCCCTGTGCCAAAGTCCTTTTTTATGCACCTCGTTCTTTGTTGCTTGAATTCCTGTCGGAGAATTATTTTCGTCGCAAACATCAACCAATTCATCAGCCATGTATTTTGTTTGAATGATGTCCTTTATAAAATTAATGACACGGAAGCAACAAAAGATGAAAGAAAAGATGCATGAGATTGAGTCAAGAAGGACTCTGAATTGATCTGAGATCTAAATTTCATGTTTTTCATTTTCTTCTCGGATTAAATAATACTCCCCGGGATCGGCCACAGCCGTCGCCGTCACAGTAGTCGTAACCACCTACGTGGAACTTGCCACTACGAAGGTATATCCTGACAACCCGTTCACGATCGAGATTTCTTGAATCCCTCTCCAATGTCCATTCCAGGCAGTCATCTGGTGTGTATGATTCGCCGTTTGGTTTCTTGCCGGCGAATTCCACTTCTGCCTCGATTATTTTTTTCGGAGTCGTATATTTCTCATGCAACTGCAGTACTTTATATCGCAAACCACCTTTGGTTTTCAAGGCAATAGGCAATGGTGTCCCTCTGAATACAGGGATAATTATTTTCGGAGAACGCTGTTCATATCTGCTTCCGCGATTGTAAACAATATGTCCATCCAATGAAAATCCTCCAAGATAATCGATTCCAGTTCCTGTCTTGATCCATGATTCCATGCAATCAGTGAGCAGACTTTCGCGGTCATCTCCTTTAGACTGCAGGACATGTTCCGGAGCGATTGTGAATTTTCCCTTTGTATCAAAATACTTTCCCAATTCGTCTTGTGTTTTTGCACCTTGTGCCCGTCTAGGATCAATAATGATTTTTCCTTTTGAAATGCTTGACAATGCTTGCAAGTATCCCATAGCTGCCTTGTACGTCTTGTCGTCGAATTTTAGTGTTAGTGTTTTCATTTTATTTTCCTTCAGCCCTTTCAAACCGTTGTCCTATTTGCATACTCTTATTTAAGCCTTATTTTTCCTTATATTTTACAGAGTTATTTTTAAGGGAAGGTATATAAATTAGCTTAACTTAGCTGGATTGCTGAGGGGCGTGGACAAGGACTATTCCAGAAAGGACTAGTCTGGAGATAATTAATGAGCCCAAGTGAAAAAGAACAAGTAAGAAAAGCAAAGGAAAATTATCTAAAAACTGCAAAATATTACATTTTCAGCCCGCCTTTCGAATATGCATTTAGAGAGGAAGAAGATTCTTATGTTGTAAAAACAATAGAAAAATTTGATTTGCCTGATAAAATATGGTTGTTGTTAGACCAACAGAGATTAAGGGACATAAATCAAAAAATAAGTACATATGATTTTCCTGTCAATTATGTAAATGAAGTTGTTGGTTCCGTGCTTGCAATTTGGCTTGCAAGAGAATTTGGATTCGATGACAAGACAATTAGACGCATAGGTGCGGCTACTGGAACTCATGATTTAGGAAAGGCAAAACAAAAAGACCATATTCTATACAAGCCAGTACAATTAACGGATATGGAAAGGGAAGAAATGCGTAGACATCCTGAAGATACGGAGAAGATATTATTGAGTTGCGGTGTGAATGACCCAATATTCATATCCTGCGGGAGCGAACATCACATGTTTTACATTGATGCTCCGCTGGGCTCTAATATCCAAGGTTATCCTTTTAAAAAAAGTCCAAAGAACCAGCCAACAATACATGCACAACATACATCGGTTGCTGAAGTCACAGAAACTATGTGTTTAGGAAGGCCTTACCGTAAGGACTTAGAATTAAAAATCGGTTCTTTTGGAAGAGCAATAGGAGAGCTTGAGAAATGGTCCGATGTTAAAAGTCCACAAGGAACACAATTCAATCCTCATCTGGCAAAATTGATGGTAAAATTCCTAAGACGAATTCCTGAATAGCGAACAACTTACGTTGCAACTTCTCAAGGCTCTTATCATAAATATTTGTCAGGTCTCAATATGAACAAAGAATGAGCGCCAGCGCCAAACGGGAAGACTTTGTTCACGTCACCAATGACTCATAAGGCATTGTGCGTGTCTTATGGACATTCTGGAGCATTTGGACTATTTTAATCTTTTCTTTTTTCGTCGTGATTTATAGGCAATGTTCAATATATTGGTGTGATGAATGTTACGCAAGTAGACGCATTTATCCTAGCTGTCGCTAACTTTCAACCAGATAAAATTATCAATGCAATTGTTCCTATTATTATTTTAATTGGCAAAGTCATCGGCATTGTCGTGCTTGCTTATTTAATTCTAACGACTATTCGTGGAATCTGGCGTTCTCTAAATAGAAAAAAGTGTGACATAAAGCGCATTCCAGTCCAATCTCCTTTTCCTTTCTTGCGAAAAGAACTGCCTGAAATCGACCATTCAGATGATCCGCCAGACATGCGCTATGCGAGCCCGCAGGAATACATGGCATGGCAGCAAAAACAAGCGAATTCAGAACCAGAGGAACCTGACTATTTCAAAGAAGAGCAAGAAAAAGAAGAACCAAAGCTAAGACCTAGTTTCAACGCCAAAGTCGACAGACGCGCAGGAATCTTCAGAAAGAAAGACCTAACGAAAGATGACATACGCTATCTTACTGAAATAATAGACTGGAAATATGTAGAATTCAAAGGCATAGGCATAAAAGGCGGAAGAATGGTAACGTACCTCGTACAGCCACGTTCAAACGAAACCCCGATACATTTCTTCTACTGTAAAACAATAGAACAATACCTAAAAACATTGACTGAAGAAGTTCGATTATATGAAACCAAAAATCCAGACATCGTATTTAAAATAGGCCGCAGGAAATTCGCTATTGAGGTAGAAACAGGCAGAACAGTAAAAAACAAAGAAAAGATGACAGGAAAAGTAAACACATTAAATGTGGATTACCGCAAGAGATGGTTCTTTGTCGTCACCAGCTACAAACTCAGGGATAAATACGCGGCATGGGGAAAAACATTTTTGCTGAGCGAAGTTGCCAAGGAAATACAGCGCATTTTTGATGAAATAAATAATGCTTCTAATCAGCCACCAAAAACGCTTGAGCAGCTAGAAACAGCCAAAGAAGCATGATTCACAATTTCATACTTGCGGTGCCGTAATTTTACCAGCCAAGCGCTTTTGTCCGCTTAATTCTGGGGGCATTAAAAATAAAAATTTTTGCCGAAAATGAAGGCATAAATGAAATCTGCGTCATGAAAGCCTTAAACGATGATTTGGAAAAAATGATTTCAAAATGCTAAACACCCACGAAAAACGCTTGAATTATTATTCATTGCCAAACAAGGCGAAAATCAAGGTTACATATATTCACTGACAGACCTACCAGAAAACCCCCACACAACAAATCAAAGAAACATAACATTCACCACCATACTCTAGTTACCCTCTATTTTTCAAACACCAACTACATCTCTATAATACTACTAATATTATACACAAACCATAATTACCTATGACAACCGTACGACTTAGCCACAAAAAAGGCTTTTTATCACTGGGGAAATAATCCCAAAAGATAAAGAAAGTCTGCTGAACAGCCAAAGAAGGCGAAAGTCAAGGCCGCACTATATAGATATAGAGTTATTTTCAAGACTATTTTTCTTTTACATTTAATCTTTGGTTATGTAGATAAGTAAATTATTCTTACTTTTAAGTAGTAACAAAACGAAAGATTTATATAGAAGTTGTATTTACCACTATGTAGTGCTATAAAATAGCATCAAAGGCGATAAAGTACCATGAAACAAAAAATCAGCATAACTTTGGACGAAGACAAGCTCAAAGCGCTTGACCAGCTTGCGAAAGGCAGCAGGTTCAGAAGCAAATCTCACATAATTGAATACAGCTTAAATAAATTCTTGGAGGAAGAGAATGGCAAAAGTCTATAAGAATTCAACAGAAGTTACGCAGTTGCATGGCGCTTCATTCTATATGCAGGATGTTGTTGACGCGTGTTTGCGGGGAAGATTAAATCTATTCTTGCAGGGAGATACAGGCTCTGGTAAAACACAGCTCGCAGCAGATGCGATGAATGATTTTGGAAGCACAATTGGTGGCGGAAAATTAGCTCGTGACATGCAGGAAAAATATTCAAATAAATTAACAGATAAATCAAATGTTGCGATTGATGCTATGAAAAGTTTCTCTGATAACAAAACTTTGTTTGTTCTTGGAAGAAATGATATGGATACAAGAGAGCTTTTCCAAAGAATTAATCTTGGTAAATTAAACCAAAAACCAACTTATAATTTAGAACCTTTGGTAAACCCCGAAACAGGTGAAACAGAATTTTATTATCCAAAAGTAAATGAAAAAGGAATCTTTGTTTATCAAAAATTATCAAAAGAACAAACAGATATTGTTAGAAAAGGCTTAGAGAAGTTAGCTGGAACAAGCGAAGATGTTAAGGAATTGACTTCAAAGATTAATAAAAGTCTTATTGTTGTTGATGAATTACCGAACTGTGTCCCAGCAGTCAGAGCACAGTTGTTTAATCTATTTGACGGATGTATCGAAATCGGTGGGGAATTATATTCTATCGGTAATGGATATTCTGTCGGTATCGCAACAGGAAATATCGGGCAGAAATTTACAGAATCAGCAAATGAACTTGGAAGAGCTTTGAAAGACAGGATGCACGTCGTTGTTGATGTTGATTACTTCCACCCGAAAAGCTCAGACACGCTCGATATTCTTGCGCAAAACAGGAATCCGCGTGTTGTCTTTGATACAAAGACAGAAGATAAGACAGATAAAATAATCAAGGCATATGAATCATTGAAGGAACAGGAAGTTCCGCTCAACAAATTAATTATTGCAAATTATTTAATGCATGGTCTTGACTATTGCAGTAAAGGAAGCAAACGAAAAATGAAAGATGCATGGCCTAACCAGCTCGAAAATCATGAGCAAGGCTCTGATGTTGGTTTAGTTTTGCCAATTTCCACGCGAGCAGCGAAATCAATTGTCATGCTTTCACAGGCGCTTGACCAGATTGCAGCAGAGAAAGGTGTCTCGAAAGACATAATTGAAAAAGGTTATTTCGATTCCATGATGCAGGCATTCAAGCTTGTGTCTGCTTATTCGGGAATACTGAATGAGGCAGCAGTGCAGAATACATACAATAATGACAAATATGCAGCAATTGATGCAGTCATCGCGACAACGAAAAGTGAATTTGATGCGCAGGCAGACAAAGTAGCTTCTGGCTACGAGATGGTCAGGAAAGGAGCAACCAACAAGAAAATCCTTGACGCATTTAATGGAAGATGGAATTTTATGAAAGACACGCTCGAAGGCATGATTCAAAAAGCAAACACCGAGAAAAAGGAATAAAATGAACTACAAAATTCCAGATAACTTCATGGGAAAACCAGTGGAGGGAGCGATGGAGAAAGTTCTTGCTAATCAGACTGCCAAATCACAGCCACAATCACAATCTTCACCAGAACAATCAGTGAATGTTCCCGCAAATATCAATCCTGCCGATTATGTACGAATTCCGGGAACTACTACTCTTATCTCGAAATACGAACAATTCAAAGGATTGAAATGGGAACCAACTCATTTCAAATTGGCTGAAAATGGTTTGTTCATGCCAACTCCTGCTTTATTCATGCCGTATTTCTTGAACGTAGTAAAGGCGCATGAGAAAAAAGTTGCGCTTCATGATGGAAATGGAACTTTTCTCTCAGAAAAAGAAATCGAAGACATTTACAAGCATCTTACCACTAACCACATCGATAGTGGAGCTTATTCGTGGCTTGATGCGAAATTCAGCAAAGTAGGCGATGATTGCTTAATTGAATCAGACCACAAAGTAATAAACAAAACAGAACTCAAAGGAAAGAAAGCACCTCTAGAGAATTGTTTATGGGATGACTGTCTTGTTGAATTGATATTTAATTCACAGGGATTGCCAACGCAAAAATCAACTGCTCAAAAATATCAGCAGGGAAAGAATATTTACTTTTATCATCCAAGAGACGGAGCTGTCGCGAGGTTCGTCGCGGATTCGGGCGGGGCTTTCCTGAGTTGCGACAGGAATCCTGACTTCTCGTATTCCTCGCTCGGGGTATTTTCATGTGCCGAAGGCACGCAAAAAAATCAGAAAAATAAAGGAACTTAAGAAATGAACTACAAAATTCCAGACTCATTCATGGATAAATCTGTTGAGGGCGCGATAGAGCGGGTTCTTAGCACACAACAGCAAACTCCTGCTACAGCACAACCGAAATCAAAGAGAAAGAAAACCCCTGCTAGTTCACAATCAAACAACAACGAATATATTATTCTTGAAGGAAAGAAGCATGGAAATTATTCTTACCCAGACTTGCTTATCCCTACAGAACTTTCTTATAAAAATAAAAACTGGAATGACACGCATGAATTATTACAAAAAAATAACGAATATATGCTTACAATACGGCAGTTTGTTGATTTTCTTAACCTGTTGAAATCAGGCAATGCATTTTATGAATCAGGAAAACAAATTCCACAGGCACGGCTTGATGAAGTCCTGAATGACATTATCGAAGTCAGAGACCCATGGCGTTCTGAATGGCTTGATGCAAAATTCAGCAAAAAAGCAAAACTCTTCAAGAATGATTGGGCAGTCATATATCACGAAATTACTAATGGAAAATCGAATGAAGTTACCGCTTCATTGGAAGACTATCTTGTAGAAGACAAAATACCAGGAATTGATTTTGATGACTGGCTGAAAAATGCAAATAATCACGGGCTTCCGAAACAAAACATAAAAGATGGAAAACTTTACTTTTATCATCCAAGAGACGGAGCTGTCGCGAGGTTCGGCGCGAATTCGGGCAGGGCTGACCTGGGTTGCGGCAGGGATCCTGACAGCTCGGATTCCTCGCTCGGGGTACGCGCAGCGCACGAAAAATAGTTTAAAAATCATGTTGGAAAAATAAAATGGACATAACCCACTTAAGACAAACACTGCATGCGCAGAAAAACAAGGTTGGATTAGTCGGCGGTTCATTGAAGCTCGCAGAATATGATGAAGCAGAGCAGAATGTTACAGCACATATTTCTCCGCAAGGATGGAATATCGAGATAGCGCTCAAAAAAGGATTCAATCCTGTAACTACAAAACGACAAAAAGCATACGCCAAGGCAAAGAAAATCAACGATGGGCTTGAGACGTTGGTTTCTGATGTTATGCTCCATGAGATTGCGCACTGGGAACTTCCTGCAAATTCAGGAAAAGGATGCCCGTATGATATTCATTACCATGACACAATTCTCGAAGCAGTCAAAACTGCATTGCCGAAAGACAAGCAGGAGCATGCACAATATGTTGCCAATGCATTCGAGGACTTGATGATTAATCCTAGATGCAAGGAATTCAAAGGAGATTTCTCAGGAACAGTGTTGTTCTGGGACAATGAAGGACATGCACTAAAACAAAAAGGACAGAAAGGATACACTCCGTTCTATGAAACATTTGTCAAACTCAATATGCACTTATTCGGAAACAAACCAGATATTACTCTTTTGAAACCACATTACAAAAATGAGAAGAATGTTAATGAAGCAGTTGAATCAGTCATCAAAGACCTCAAGCTTCCCCAAAATATTCAAAATACCGAGCAATTATTCAATAAAGATTCATGGCCTGCGATGGCAAGAATGTTTGCAAAACATATTGCACCATTGCTCGACCAATCACCAACCGAACGATTATCAGCATTTTCGGGAGAAGGCAATGGAAATGAATCGCAAAGCAAAGGGGAACAGTCGCAGCAAAGTGCAGGAAACGGCATAGAACAAAAGCTCGGCACACGAGAAGGAAACGAAGAGATTGCATACGGAAGATACTCTTCTGGAAACAAAAAATCAACAAATATTACAAGCTATGAACAGCTTGATGCACTATACAGAAAACTTGCACGTGCAATTCCTGTCAGAGTCGAAGCGATGACAAAAGAGCACTCGTTAAATATCGCACCATTAACCCACAGACCATTTGATGAAGAAAAAGATGACCCTGCAAAAATCAAGGTTTCAAAACTTTTCTTGACTGATAAGGGAATAGAATTTGCATATCAAAACCAGCCGCTTACAGTTGAAGCAAAATCAAAAGTTCAGAAGAAAAGTTTCCCTGACTTCAAAATGATTGTCCTAGACAGCTCAGGTTCCATGAAAGAAGGAATTGACGGAAACCAAGGAAGCACAACATTCATTCCATGGGGCGACAACAGCAAATATCACTTTGCATTGCTTGGATTTTACGGCATTGAGAATTTCCTGCAAAATCAAGGCATTGCGCAATATATTCAGCACGGCATGTCATTGTTCTCGGACAGCACCCGTTACAAAGAGGCAGGGTTCATGAACATTGATGAAGTCAGGAAGCTTGCACTTTCACCGCAGTTTGGAAATACAAATATTGACGCATCTGTCCTGAAAAACGCATTGCAGGGAAGGGAAAGTTTTGTCATTTCATTGTCAGACGGGGATATTGCAAACTGGGACTCTGAGAAAGGCGAGTTCAAGAAACTTGCAGAGCAAAATCATTTCGCGCATATTCAGCTTGGAGGCAAAAGCAAGTTTTCAAAAGATTTGGAAAAATGGGGGCTACCTGTGTTCTCAGTAAATTCAGGACAGGATTTATCACAGTTAATGGTTGACATCACAAAAGACACTTACAAGAGGTTCGTGCAAAAATGAACTACAAAATACCTGATTCATTCATGGATAAATCTGTTGAAGGAGCGATAGAGCGAGTGCTGCAAAAAAATACACAGCAAGTATCGCCACAATCAGCACAAGTAACACCCGCACAAAATATCACTTCGCCTCAAGATTATATTATTTTACCAAGCCATAAGCACGGCAGTTATTCTTATCCTGATTTGCTTGTTGCAATGAATAGATTATCATCTAATTCTGCTGTTGAAAAAGCAGCACAGTCATTGGGATTCAAAGCTGAAAACACATCAATGAGCAGCAGCAAAAAGCATGCTTACGATTACATCGGAAACATTAATTGGGAACAAGCTTTGAAATTAAATTTAAGTATGGGAAACTTAACATTAAATCCAAGGCAGTTCGTGGACTTTCTTAATTTATTGAAGTCAGGAAAAGCGCACAACGGCAAAGGAGACAAAATTGATTCAAAACAACTGGAAACAATCCTTAATGAAATAACGGAAGTCAGAGACCCTTGGCGTTCTGAATGGCTTGATGCAGATTTTAAAATGATAAATGATGTTCTGCACATAAATTACGGACACGAATTAGTGAATGGAATATTAAAACCAAAATATTCAGAACCAGCAGATTGTCTTATGGACGACAAAACACCAGGAATTGATTTTGATGACTGGCTAAAAAATGCAAATAATCATGGGCTTCCGAAACAAAACATAAAAAGCGGAAATCTTTATTACTGGGCTCCGGACAAAGACAATAATTCTGTCGCGGGGTTCTTCGCGGATTCGGACTGGGCTGTCCTGGATTGCATCAGGGATCCTGTCGGCTCGGATTCCTCGCTCGGGGTACGCGCAGCGCGCGAAAAATAACTTAAAAACTCTTTTGGAATATTTTCACTGTCCTAGCAGCATGCAAGAGGCTTTCGTTCCTATGAAAGCCAATGAAGGCAGCAAGCGTGGGCTACACGCAGTTTCATAGTGCAGATTACCTGCCATAAAATACAGCAACGACAGCAAGTAATAATGAAATAACCCTGGGAAAGTTATGAACGAACCCTGAAGTTGCAGTGAATACTTAATGAAACTGCTAAACACTGTCGCGAGGTTCAACGCGAATTCGGACAGGGCTAACCTGAATTGCAACAGGAATCCTGACAACTCGAAATCATGAAAAAAACATGACGAGATTTCCTCGCTCGGAATAGCTCAGGTGCTAGGTATTTTTTATGAAAACATACAAAAACATTTACAAGAATATTTACGAGATGAATAATCTTGACCTCGCCTATCGCAAAGCACGAAAGCGAAAAACATTAAAACCGTATGTTGTTGAGTTCGAGAAGAATCTCGGTCAGGAATTACAAGCATTGCATAACGAACTTTCTAATTTTACCTACCAGCCACAACCCTTAAAGAAATTCATTGTCCGCGACCCAAAAACACGAGTAATCCATGCATCTGCATTTCGGGATAGGGTTGTTTATCATGCACTTGTCAATATCATCGAGCCGATTTTTGAAAAAATATTCATCAATGATTCGTATGCAAGCAGAAAAAACAAAGGGACACTCAATGCAATTATCAGTTTTGACAGATTCAAACGAAAAGCATCATGCAATGGAAAACTCGTCAAAGATGCATGCAACAATAATCTTGTCAGAGGATACGTATTGAAAGCAGACATAAAACATTATTTTCAGGCTGTTGACCATGAAGTCTTATTGAATATATTGAAACGCAAGATAGCCGATGAAAAGGTTATTTGGCTTATCAATAAAACCCTTGATAATTTTGACGGAAAAGAAAAAGGCAGAGGCATGCCGTTGGGAAATCTCACCAGCCAATTCTTCGCGAATGTCTATCTCAACCAGCTTGATTATTTCGTCAAGCACACGCTGAGGGCAAAATATTATGAGCGTTATGTTGATGATTTCGTTATTTTGCATCACGACAGGAATGTTCTTGCACATTTCAAGGATATGATTGAAAAATATCTAAAATGTCTAAAGCTGGAATTGCATCCTGATAAGTCGAGCATAATTCCGCTAAGAAATGGCGTTACTTTTCTTGGGTATCGCATATTCTATCACTATAAATTACTCAGGAAAGTAAACATGCGAAAAGTGCAAAAGAAGTTTGAATGCCTGAAACGCGTATGTCTTCCCAATTCAATTAAGTATGATGAAATTTACGAATGCTTTCAAGGCTGGATGGCATATGCAAGCCACGCAAATACTTACAAGCTGAGAAAGAAAATCAGCACAGAAATCAAGGGGTATTTTCCAAATGAGATTTCAACCGTCGAATTAAATAAGCTTGAAAAATGTATTCCTTAAGAATCTATACTAAAAATATACTATTTTTCTCCTAATTAATATTTATATTTTTCTTGACAATAATATTTCATGAATTGTTTAATTGGTATAAAAAGCACATACCTTTTGCTATATTTTTTATACCATGTAATTTATATCTTTATTTGTATATAACGCGCATTAGTGTTACAAAAGTCCGCACTGTGTACACAAAAATGCACGATTTGTACCAAAAACTGCACTCGCATTTATATTGTTTCGCGCTTATAATTGTCAAGAAAGTATATACTTTTTGCTATACTTTTGTAGACCAGTTGATTATTAAGGAAGCTTCACTATGTGTCTGCAAATAAAAGGCAATACCCAGAAATAAATATCCAAAATGGATATTTATTGGACATAGATTTAATTTAAAGGAATAAAATACTATGGCAATGGAAGAACAAAACGAACCAGAATGGATACAAATCCTGCTGAAACTGTACGAGGAGGCACATGATACAAATACCCCTTGAAGAAAAGCTAGGATTATGGACATTGGAGCTTAAAAGGCTGTATGAATTGCAGCAAGCCATACAGAAGCGATTTATTCCCTACACTACAGCATCCGAAAAGATCTGCAGGAATTTCAGCATAACGAAGCAGATGTTCTTCGAGACATTGTTTTTCCTGAAGGAAATGGGCTTTATTGAATTGTCGTGCGGGCATGGAGTAAAGCTTCTTTATTCAATAATAAACAACACATTGGTTTTGACTAAGTAATATTTCTCATCTTAATTTTTTTCACTTGCCCTTGTAACCAAATATTTTATCATATCTTTCGTGGTCAACAATATCAAGCACAAAGCAGACAATCTCTATTTGATCTCCTTTGATTGTATAAAGCAAACGCCAAAACCCTGTCAGTTCAACTCTCCATAAATTTTGGACATTATATGATTTCGGTATTTTCTTTTTCTCGATATTGTCTCCGTAGAATGGATTTGCCTTGATTAGTTCTATTTTCTGTTCAATCGAACGCAATAATTGCATCTCTTCTGTGCTATCCTTTCCTTCTGAACGTTGCTGCCCGACAACAACATTTAATCGCTTGTATTCAATGTCAGCTTCATCAAGGAGAATAACCCTTACTGGCTTTTTCATACCTCTGTGCCTCGTTTCATCAGCTCATTTAATTCCTTTCGTTCGGCATATATCCACAAAATGCCTTTTGTTCCGATAATTATCTTTCCGCTCAATTGCAAATAATCAAGAATCTGCAGGAGTGTTTGGTGCATAACTTTTCTTGGCAGTTTTCTCTTTAGCTCTGCCACTGTCATGAGTTCCCCTGTATCTTTTAGTATGTCTTCTACCATCAATACTGTATTTAATGTGGGAGAATGTGCCAGTGATTCTTGTTTCATTATTTGTGCTTGAGCCATATTTATCACCTATTGATATATACTTATATTAATTAAGTATATAAATCTTTGCTTTTCAGCTTTTCCTTAATCAACTCCAAAATATCATTATCCTTCATCAGCCTGTCCATGATGCCATCAGCTTGCTTTCTTTGCGTATCCGCCTGCAGTACCTTCTCAGCTTCTTCCTTGTCCAGAGAAAATCCGCAGACCTTGCAGAATCTGTTTGTCGCTTCATTCACAGCGAAGCATCGCATACATTTCTTCGGTTCTAACAGTCGTTGTTTCTGTACTTTCTTAATCTCGAGACCATTTGCCCGTAAAATCGCTTCGTCTGTATCTTTTCCACTCATGTGGATATAAACTGAAGCCATCTTCGAGCCTTGTGTCCATCCGCAATATTGCTTCAGCGAAGCATCGCTCATTATTGAAGCCAAGAATGTGGCTCTTGAGTGCCTAAACAAATGCGGATAAATCCGTTTCTTAATTCCTGCACGCCTCGCAGCTTTTTTGAGTATCGCTAAAATTCTTTCATAACACACTAATCCATTTTGAGCAGTAATCCACAAATAATTCTCCGAATCGCTATTGAATGGATGCTGATTGATCCATTGTTGCAGATATGGAGCGCTTGAAATTATTAGTATTTTTCTTGCCCCCGTTTTTCCTGATACAGATAATCGAGCTCCATGCTCCTCAAAGGAAACATGCTTTATCTTCATATTCCCTATTTCAGAAATTCTGCATCCTGACTCAGCAAGGCATGAAATTAATGCTTTGTCCCTTATGGTATCTGTATGCCTTATGATTGATTCAATTTCCTGCTCTGTCAAAAGCTCCTCTGGTAATTTATTTTTATTCGCTCCACTCCCTAGCGAAATCCAGTTAACTTCCTGTGGATAATCTTTTTTCCCGGGAGTTCCTCGTATGCACTTAAACAATTTCTTCACTAAAATCTTGAAGCCATTTTTTGTCTGAAAACTTAATGGGCTTTCCTCTATCTCAACGATGACTTTCATCACGTCATCCTTTGTTGCCTCAGAAAAGGGCTTTTTCAGCATCCTTCCAAATTTTATGCAGTCTTGTAGGTATCTGTCTATCTTCGCTTGCCCAATCCCTTGCAAAACGCAGAACTCCTTGAATTTTAGGATGATGCCTTTGTTTTCCTGGCACATGTCCTCTCTTAGGACGCGTTCTATCACTCTCTCAATCCTTTTTTTGTAGTTATGTATTTCTTGTAAGTTTTCCATGATATCTCCATAAAACAAGCTAGCCCATAAACCACGATGAGTTCTGAACAAAGAATAACCGCCAGCGCCAGGATTTGAACCTGGAAGTCCTTGCGGACACCCGCTTTCGAGGCGGGCGCATTAACCGGATTTTGCTACGCTGGCAATGGAATACAAGTCCTCCTTTCAGTATTAAAAGGTTACTTTTCGCAAAAAGATTATAAATGACTGATAGCTGATTAATTATATGGAACGTAAACGATACCCAATCATCTTGTTGGTTCTGATTTATTTATGCATAGGATGCACCATTGCCATGAAATTGGTCGAACGTGATTTGAAAAAATTCGATGGCAAAAGAAACAAGGATAGCAAAGCAAAGAAGTAATATTCTAGTCTAGTAAAATATATAAATAAGTTAAAGTTCCCGATAACATGCCTAAAAAAGGAAAACTCGTCCTAGCATACAGTGGTGGTCTGGATACTTCTGTAATTCTTGTATGGTTGAAAAAAAAAGGATACGATGTCGTGACTTATACTGCCGATGTCGGGCAGCCAGGCATAAATCTTGAGAAGATAAAGAGAAAAGCGCTGAAGACAGGAGCGTCAGAGGCATTTGTCTATGACCTCAAGGAAGAATTTGTTACTAATTACATCTTTCCTGCAATAAGGGCAAATGCAACATACGAGGGAAGATACCTTCTTGGGACATCATTGGCAAGGCCATTGATCGCGCAGAAACAAGTTGAGCTTGCAAAAGAAATTGGTGCAAATATACTTTCCCACGGTTCCACGGGAAAAGGAAACGACCAGGTAAGATTCGAACTGGCATACTTGACTTTGGCGCCTGAATGCAAGATTTACGCTCCATGGAAGGAACAGGACTTCTTGAGAAAATTCAAGAAAGGAAGGGATGACTTGATAGCTTTCGCCAGAAAGAACAAAATACATATAGACCAGTCAAAGAAAAATCCGTGGTCGAATGATGATAATTTAATGCACATAAGCTATGAGGCAGGGATTTTGGAGAATCCGAACACAAGACCTCCTGAAAGGATGTTCAAGATAACTAAATCTCCTCAGAAAGCGCCAAACAAGGAAACTATTTTCGGAATAAAATTCAATGAAGGAAATCCTGTTGCTGTTGTCGATAGTAAAAATAAATATTTTTTATGTGCTTCCGATCCTCTCAATATCGTAAAATATCTGAATAAGGTAGCCGGAGAAAATGGAGTAGGAAGGCTCGACATGGTAGAGAGCAGGTATGTCGGAATGAAATCAAGGGGAGTTTACGAGACTCCTGCTGGAACGCTTCTTCACGTCGCTCATGAGGATCTTGAAGCGCTTACTCTAGATAGAGAGATAATAAAAATGAACCAGCACACAAGCATAGACTTAGGTGAGAGAATATATTCAGGACACTGGTTCTCTCCTGAAAGAGAGGCGATGCAAAAGAGCATAGATGCGACTCAAAAATTCGTGACTGGGCAAGTAAATTTAGCTCTCTACAAGGGAAATGTGACTATCATTGGAAGAACTTCTCCATGTTCACTTTATGACGAAGGAATCGCGAGCATGCATGAGGCCGGAAATTATGATCCGACAAAGGCTAGAGGGTTCATAGATATAAATGCGGGAAGACTTCAAGCTAGCGAGAAAAGAAACAAAAAAATCAGTGGAGAATTGACAACAACTAAGATTTAACAATTAATTCTGCATAATTTATAAATAACGACTTTTTCAATATTATCGGTGATAATATGGCGGCAACTCCGAAAGGACCACAAGTAGCAAAGTTGGATGTGAACATAGACAAGGAGACGTACGATTCCTTTGTGCGTGCATGTTCCCAGAAAGGCTACGCGGCAAGGGTAGTCATTGAGAGATTGATGAAAAAGTTCAACGAAACTGGACAGATGTAATTTATATATCTTTTAATTTATCCTTTATCTTCAGTAAGTCATCGAACGATCGTATTTTGATGTCCTCTTTTCCGCCTTTTTTATTGCCTAATAAAACAGACTTCAGACCATATTTCTTTGCAATAAGGACATCCCCTTTGTAATGGTCCCCAATGAATGCAGTTTCTTCTCTTTTTACTTTCATCTTTTTTAACGCAATGTCGAATAACTTCCCGCTTTCCTTCAAATAGCCAAAATCCTGGCTTGTGCAGACTATTGCAAAATGCTTTCCAAGATTAAATCCGAATATGTTCTTGTAGTCCCATTCTGCCCATGTCCTGACGCATGAACTGACAAGCGCCAATTTGAATTCTTTTTCCAATCCACTCAAGACTTTTTCATAATTCTTCGGCAGCCACGTGAAATTCTTCCTGATTGCCAAGTGTTGTTTTACTATTTCTCGCACCTGCATTTTTGATGTATTTATTCCCATCTGCCTGAAAACCAAATCAAAGAATTCCGTATCACTCTTAATCTTTCCAAGTCTGTATGATTCATATGCCTGCTGATATGTTCTCTTGAATTCATCGATGTTGATTTTGGATTTAAGTGTCTTATTAAGAACTGATTTCAATAACGTCCATTGCTTGTCCCAATTAAAGTTCTGCAGCGTTCCTGTAAGATCAAAAAACAGAGCTTTTACCATTTATATTCAGCGTGTTCCTGAGAAATTAAAGAACTTGTCAACGGAAACGTCATCTGATGTGTAGTTGCCGCTTCTTGGATGATGTGTTCTTTCTTCTGGCTTCAATGTTTGCTGCCTTTCACCTGGACTTTTTGTAGGAATTGAGTTCTGTATCTTGTTTATTTCTCTGATAATATCATTTACTGTCCCTTGAAGCTGGTTGATGAGTTGCGCCTGCCTCGATATTAATGCTGATTGTTCCCCTATCTGTGTTTTCAATTCAGTTATTGTCTTTTCGTCCATTGTTACCTCTTTTTTCTCTATCTGTTGGTTGTACGCTTCTTCTTTCGCCTTCAGGACCTGGTTGCTTGGAATCTGCTCGACATCCTCGAACGTTGGAACTTTGTTTCCCCCAACCATTATGTCGTTCTTCATGGAGTCCACTGCCTCACCCGTAGAAATGTTGATGTTGTGGATCCTTAACGCCTTCTCGGTTTCCTGGATTTTTCTCAGATTCTCTATGTCCATCTGTATATTTCGTATATAAGCTAGAATTTAAACCTTTCTGATTACTTTCCCAATTATCACAACATTATTTCCTTTTATTTCTTCCTTCACTACGTCGCATTCAAGGACTTGTGTGTTTTTTATGCACGGGCAGTCTATGCTTGTGCATTCTCCCTTCTCCAAATTAAGTTTTTTGAACTTGTCTATGAACTCCCCCTCGAGCATCTCGCAATCATCTATTTTTTTCTGTAATGAAAGCCTGACAAAATTCAATGCGAACACCTGCGATTTATGTATTAATTTGTAGATAAAGTCAGTCGTCTTGAAATTGCACTTGACTTCATCTCCTTCAGAACATTCTACCGGAAAAATATCCTCTTTCATCTGCATCCTGTTGAAAACAGGAATTTCGGACCTTGCTGTGGCTAGAAATCTCATTATTTTATTTCGACGAACGTGTTCTTCTTCTTTGAATCTATCTTCTCACCGTTGTTGTAGATGCTTGTAATCATGTATATTATCAGTGGCAGGTATTCTATGTAATAGAAACTGAACCTAATCGCAAAGAATATCATGCTGAGCAGCACAGTCGCGGATATCCCGTACATTGATGTGTTGAATAGTTTGGTGAATGATATCTTTCTTCCGATAATTGCCGCCACTAGCAATCCAAGGACTGCCGCTATGAACGCGATAGCCAGGAACTTGACCAAGAAGTAGAAGTACGCTATCAATAACATTGTTGGCAGCATGAGTAATAATAGTAAGGCTATTATTGTGCTGAATCCGGTCTTATGCTGGACGAAATTTCCGTAGCTGCTTATGTTCCTCTGGTAATTGCTGAACAAAAATCCATAATACAGGGTGTCATGGTCGAGAATCACGTTTGCGGAAGGGGGTGTTGCATTGCCGTAATTTATTTCTATCATAGGATTCTTTTCCGGGAATGCGAGAGGGGATGTCGTCGAGAAGTTGCTGGTTATCGTGAACGTACTTATCTTGCTGAATTCAGATTCAATAGTGCCTGGAAAGGCGATTATCATGGGTAAGGAAAGAATTACAAGTACTATCATTGATTGGAATATTAAATTGAAGAAATAGGCGAAGGTATTCTTCATCTTGCTTTCTGAGAGGCCCTCATAACTGGCCGGATTCAAGGTCTGTAAGAATGTTCTGTAGATGCCAAACATCTTTTTCATGATGCAATTCAACGATATGTTGTTTATAAAGTTATCCTGCTTTTTCACGAGGAAAACAATATAAGTTAGTTCTGCGTGGTGACGACATGCTGCTTGACTTCTCAGAAGACAACATAATTGGAAAAGGAGATTTCAGGACAGTGTATAGGCACGGACCTTATGCCGTCAAGGTTCTCAACGAGACGATAACAAAATTCTCAAAACAGATTCCTACGAATTTATACACGAAGATAAAATATGGAATTAACAATTTCAACGAATTTGAGACGAATGTATTCAGGAAGAGAATACTGCCGTATATTCCTGGGCAATTATATGATTGTTTTCAGTTCATATATCCAACTGAGGAACAGGATGGAAAGATACTATGTATATCCGACTTGATACTGAATTATGACGGCTCCCTCCCTCATTCCTTGTCTGATTCTGGAAAAATAACTGACCAGACGTTCTGGAGCAGGATAAACGACCTCGAGAACTTTTTCCTAGAAAAGGACATACCTTTCTTTGGGATAATGGACAATAATATCCTTGTGAAGGAAACAGGTGAATCCTTTGTTCCTGTAATTGTGGACTATAAACGATTCGGAAGGGAAGTCTATCCATTCCAATTAAATCTATGTTTGAAATCTGAAAGGGAAAGGAAAATAAAAAGAAAATTCTCTAAGATTCGGACGCATCAGTTATGATGTAAATAATGTCCTTATCCTCTCCGATGCTCCTGATCGAATAGTCCCTGAATATTCTCCTTATCTTTTCATCAATATCATTGGCCTTACTTGATTTTTTAAGGAAACTTAACGCAAATTTCCTTCCGACTCTCTTTATCTCTTCCAATCCTTTTCCTATGTCACCAAAGTTCTGGATCGCGGTTAATGAGACGACAACATCGAACGAATTGTCCTCGAAAGGAATATTCTCAGAACTTGCAACTATGAATTTTTTGTCAGAAAACTTCTTTTTTGCAATTTCTATCAATGCTTTGCTTGGATCAATTCCAGTAACATCGCAGTTAAATTGGGAGCTTATTCCGGTTCCGCATCCGACGTCAAGAAGTTTTGTCTTTTTTGTTATTTTCAGCTTTTTTTTTATGATCGCTAATTTATGCTCCTGCTCCCCGCCATGCAGTTCGTCATAACCTTTGGCTGTCTCATCATAGTACGTGTCCATGCTGTTATCCCTTGTTAATGACAAAGTATTTAAATAAGATAGTTTTCGCTGTCGGCATAATCAGGGTGGGAATAAATGAACAAACTTGTAAAGACATTGGTTTTGGCCGGGACATTGACTGCTATGTGTGCAGGAGCACAGGCAGGAACTAAAGAGAAGAGTATTATTGAAACATTGAATGAGGCAAAAGCAGAGTATTCTGAACTAGTAAAAGGTTTTAACATAAATGAACTCGTGCCTATTGTTGTTGGCAAATTGGATCATATTCCAAATAAGGAAAAGTCCCTGTCAACTATACTTGAGGATGATATTCCTGTTTACATGACGATGAAAAAAGAAGGGGATAAAAAAATCAAGATGCATTTTCAATCTATGATTGGCAATGAATCATTGGATGTTTATGCAGTCGATGAAGGAACATTGGGCAATTTCGATTCTAATGACAAGATAACTGGGACGTATGGAGGATATAGCTTCACATGGAAGCCAGTTAATGAAGATCACACTTCAAATTATTCCGCAGATATATTATTTAAATTCGCATATTTAGTCATGGCGGACTCTCTTCTTTCTGAAAAAGAAAAGAAGAAAGACATGGATGCTTTTAGGAAAATGATAAATTGTACAAGTGTTGTTATTTCCTTACATGGCAAGAAGTAATTTTTGCAGAATCTATTCTTTTTTATTTTATATCTTTATTTTCGATAAGTTTTTATTCTGGCTAATGTCGATAGATTTATGCAAAATGTGCTTTTCGTGAAGGGAAGATTCAAAGAAGAGCTTTCTTTCAATATAAGAGAGATTCTACATGAAAACTGTGCACTTGCCGCTGCGATAAATATCGAAAATGCTTCCCAATATGTTTATGACTGTCTTGTGATGCAGGAACACCGTGGAGAGAAAGGTTCAGGCATAGCAAGCTTACAAGATGGAACAGTATATTACAGAAGAGGGAAAGGTCTTGCCAGAAATGCTCTAAAACATCACGTCACAAAAAACAGACTTCCTGGAAAAATAGCCATAGGACATGATAGATACGCCACGACAGGAAATCCTAACGCAATAAAGAACGTTCAACCAATATATCTGAAAAAGACAAAATTTGGCCCCTTGCTTATCGCCCACAACGGCGATCTTATGAATTCCCATGAAATGAGAGAAGAATTGATAAAAAAAGGGATTGCTTTTAAATCGACTACAGACACTGAAATTTTCGGCCAATTGATTGCCAATTCTGAAAAGAGCAATGTAGAGGATGCAATCATAGAAGCTGCAGAAAAGATACCTTCTGCATACTCGTTCTTGATCATGACGACTGACAAGACAATCGCGTTGAGAGATAGATTCGGCGTACGACCGCTTAGTATATCTTCTTTGAGAGGAGGTTATTTAGTTTGTTCGGAGAGTTTTGCGTTCGACCAGTACGAAGATAGTAAATTCCTGCGTGACGTGAAACCGGGGGAAATGATAATATTCGAGAAGAACAAAAGAGGATTCAGATCAAGGCAGTATGCAGAGTCGGATGAGCATTTCTGTATTTTTGAAGGAATTTACTTTTCAAACCCAAGGAGCAAGCACAATGGCTGTTTCCACGAGGATTTCAGGCAGGAATTGGGAAAAGAGATAGCACACGAGAATCCTGACCTGAAAGGAGACTGCATAATTCCTGTCCTTGATTCTGGAAAACATGCCGCCATCGGGCTGCAAAAAGCAACAGGCATCCCTTATAAGGAATATTTTCTGAGGGTCCATAATCCACCAAACGTGAACATACGCTCGTTCACATCTCCCACAATAGAAGAGAGGGAGAAGGCAGCCATGCAGAAACTTCACTTAAGAAAGGACAAGATAATTGGCAAAAGCGTGATTGTTGTCGATGACTCAATAGTAAGAGCGGTGACAATGAAAAAAATAAATGAAAGACTCAGGAGGGCAGGGGCAAAATACATCACGACATGCATATCCGCTCCTCCTATTTTGGATGTTTGCCATAGCGGGATGGATTTTCACACAAAAGAAGAGCTTGCCGCCTCGTATGCTACAGTAAATGAGATAGCGAGGATGATTAACACGGATAAACTGATTTATTTGTCGCCAGAAGGACTGCAAAAAGTCGTTTCAAGAACTTACAAAACCGGATTTTGCAGCGGATGTTTCGGCGGAAGATATCCTGTCGAGTACACAAAATAAAATCTAAATTTCTCTGAAAATAAATAATTTTATAAGCGAGAATAATATATCGACTAAAAAAGAGATGATATGAAAGAATCAATTAAACCGTTCGGTTATCATTTAACCATAGACCTTTACAATTGCAAGACAGAAGATTGCGATAATCTTGATCTGTGCTATAGATTTCTTCACGACATTGTTGGATTTCTCAAGATGGAAAAGCAATCTCCTCCATTCATATTCAGGTCTGATTGCACAAAATATCCGGACAAGGCGGGGCTTTCGGGCTGGGTCTCCTTGATCGAAAGTTCCGTCGTGATACACACCCTTACTCCAAAAAGGTTCATGAGCATAGACGTCTACAGCTGCAGGAAGTTCGACATAAAGGATACTACTGACTACGTCAAGAAATACTTCAGCACGAAGAGCGCGGAAGTGAACTTCTTAAAGCGAGGGCTAAAGTATCACGCAACTAAGCATTTGTGATAGTCTTCTGGCGCTAAAATAAAGGTTCTGGCAAAAAGATTTATAAAACAAATCCTTTCTCCATCATTCATGGCGCTTAAATTCCCTGATTCAATGGACGAATGCCTTTATTTCACGAGGCGTTCCGGCGACAAACTGAAGATAGTTGCCTGGGTTCTCAAAAAACAATGTCCTAAATGCAAGAAAGGAGTCATGGAAAAGCCAAGGGACTCAAAAACAGGCAAGCCAAAGATACGCGCTACCGAATACGTCTGCAATTCATGCGGATATTCCGAAGAAAAGAAGGAACACGAAGATTCTCTCACAATGAGCATACAATACACATGTCCGTACTGCGGGAATTCAGGGGAATCTACGACTCCTTACAAGAAGAAAACGTTCGAAGGCATCCCTTCTTATGTCTTTGAGTGCCAGAAATGCCACAGAAAGATAGCAATCACTAAAAAAATGAAGGAAAAAGGCTCGAAAGACGAACCAGATGAAGAATAGGTTTATATATCTCCTTTGCTTTCCACTTTTTATGAAATTTGACAAGAACGCGAGCATTGCTTCTATCATAATCAGTTCTATTATTATAGCTTAATCGCACCTTTGTTATGGTGTGCGGAATTACTCAAAATGAATTACAAAAAAATAGAAATCATGGACACGACATTAAGGGATGGCGAACAGACGCCATTGGTTAGTTTTACCACTCCCGAGAAAATGCTCGTCGCGGAGGCTCTTCTCGACAAGCTGAACGTTTCAAGGATAGAAATTGCGAGCGCGAGAGCGTCAAATGAGGACAAGGATGCAGCAAGGCAAATCTGCTCGTGGGCAGAGAAAAAGGGAAAGCTCAATTCAGTTGAAGTACTTGGTTTTGTAGACAACGGCAAATCGGTCGATTGGGCTTACAATGCTGGATGCAGGGTCGTGAATCTGCTTGCCAAGGGGTCCTTGAATCATCTAAATCGGCACCTGGGAAAAACTTCCAAGGAGCACATTTCTGATATCAAAAAAGAAGCGGAGAAAATGCACAGGTTGGGGATGGAGATGAATGTGTATCTCGAGGACTGGTCCAATGGCATGCTAAATTCCGAAGAATACGTTTTATTCATGATAAGAAATCTGAAAAAATTAGGCGCGAAAAGAATAGTGCTTGCGGACACGCTGGGTATCTTGGATCCTTTTCAGGTTGGAAAGTACGTCTCGAGACTCAGGAAGATGTTTCCTTTGGTGCATTTTGACTTTCACGGCCATAATGATTACGGACTAGCGACAGCGAACGTGCTTGCGGCAGTCAAAGCAGGAGTAGATGGCATACACGTCACAATGAATAACCTCGGCGAACGTGCGGGTAATGCATCGTTGGATGAAGTCGTGGTTTCGCTCAAGGATTTCCTCAAAATAAATACGGACGTTGATGAAAGAAAGCTTCATAGTATGAGAAAAATGATTGAAGAGTATTCCATGGTGAAAACATCCCCGCAGAAACCAGTTACGGGGGATAATGCATTTACTCAAACTGCTGGGGTCCACGCGGATGGTGACAGGAAGGGAAATTTGTACGTGAGCAGGCTCACTCCTGAGAGATTCGGGAGGCAGAGGGAATATGCCCTTGGCAAATTGATGGGCCGAGCATCCTTGGAGATGAACCTGGAGAGGCTAGGGATAAAATTGACCAGCGAGCAGAAAAAATCAGTGCAGGCCAAGATAAAAGAATTGGGCGATAAGAAAGAGCACGTGACAAGAGAGGATTTCGAGTTTATCCTGTCCGATGTCGTCGATGCTCCATCCAGGGAAATCTATGTGATTGACAATTTCAGCATACAATCAAGCAAAGGAAAGGCGAATGCCGAGCTTCATGTTTTCCAAGGGGATTCATCGTATGCCGTGAAAGGCAGGGGAGATGGAGGCTACGACGCATCCATGAAAGCGCTGGGTTCATTATTCGTCAAGCTTCCAGAACTTGTCGACTATGAATCAAAGATACCGAAGGGAAGCCATACTGATGCTCTGGTTGAAACAATAATAACATGGCGTCTTGGGAACAAAAAATTCAGGACAAAGGGCTTAAATACAGATCAGGTAGCTTCAGCGCTTGGGGCGACAGAGAAGATGCTGAACAGGGTGCAGCCGGAAGTTAAGAAAAATTACAGGTAGTCAGAATTGATTTTGCAAGGGAGGATGAATAGTTCTAGATTGAATTGGTGTGATTTTTTAGGATTTCGCTCGCGATGTCTCCTATATTTTTATCCTTTGTGTAAACAATATAGTCCGAAGCTTTATGATATAATTCATGTCTTTTTGTGATTGTCTCGAACATGCCATTCTCTTTGTTTATCCTCTCTGCCTCAGTCAATGGAGGTCTCATTTCTTCTGAGCTTTCATCACGAATTATTCTTTCCGCATATATTTTTGCGCACTCTTTGAAATCAAGAGAATGAAGAAGATAGAAAGTTATTCCGAAATCGCAGAGCGCTTCGACATTTCTGATCCTGTATACTTCTCCCTGGTCGTGTGCGACGGCGCCTCCGCCTGGAGCCAGGACAATAGTTTTGTTTTCATCGCATATGTCCTCAAGAATCTCTGATTCAAGTTTTCTGAACTCAGCCCAACCATAATTATCGACTAATTTTGTAATCGATCCGTGTATTTTCTTGAACTCGACGTCTGCATCGACGAAAGGAATCGCCAATTTGTGTGCAAGCTCCTTGCCCACTGTCGTCTTTCCGCATCCTTGCGGTCCAACCAAAATTATCGAATTCATGAAATGTCTTTGATGAACTAATTTAATAATTTAATCAATTTTCAAGAATTTTAATATCTTGTCCAGTTTCCTGTTCAGCGTTATGAATTGTTCTGTCGACAGCTCTCCCTGGGATGATTTTTCCTCATAATCTGTTTTCCCGAAGCAATCCCTGCAATATACTGGTTTGGTGCCTGTCGGCTTGAACGGAAGCTGGCATGGTCTTCCGCATCTCGCGCATATCGCGTCGTGCATTTCAAGCCTTCTGCCCGAGCCTCGCCTGTCATTGAAGGAATCCCTTTCAAACGGCCTGCCTCGTCCCGAATCAAAAGAACTTCGTCTTTCATCGAAAGAACCTCGTCTCTCGTCAGACTTTCCCCGCCTGTCTTTTTTGAATGAATTTTCTTTCTTGAAATATGGCATGATACTACCACATAGTGAGTTATTTATATGCCTTTGCTTTTATTATTTTGGCAGATACTCAGTGTACTTTTTGTCGCTAAATCTGCTCTTTGATCCATTCTGTCAGTATTCCAGAAATTGCATGTATTTGTTCTTGATCCAGTTCCGTTCCTTTCGGTATTGAATACCATTTCTCCAGGCATTTCCTGCAGCAGGTCCCTGTCGCATGCTGCGCCTTGAAGACTGGATGTCCTGAATAGGGTGTTTGTTTTCCGTCCTTTGCCGGTTTCATGGGAGCCAATCGTTTCGTTATAAATTCAACGGCATGATTGTTCATTGTTTCCATTCCTTTTTGCGCTATGTATGCCTTGTCCTTTTCATCCAGCACAAAACTACTTCTGAATTTTGATTTTTGAAGAAACGGCTTGTTTGTTTCGTATCGCTTGATTAGCATGCTATTTTCTAGAATATTTTATTTAAAAATTATGTGTCGACTTGTCCTGTGGTATTAAGATAATTCCTTTATTGATTTTCAGGATTTTTCGGTTCGGAATCCTTAGCTTTTGGCAGTTTTGGAAGCTCTTTTCTTGTGAGGAGATGATAAATATTGTCAGCCAGCGTCTCTTCATATCTATCCGTTCCGCCTACAACAACAGATACATGAGTTCCTTTCACCAGACTTGGATATTCACCAATTCCAGGAAGACCTTCCCTGCAATTACGCTCTCTTGATTTCTTGTCATCAATTCCTTTGTATATCATCAAAACAGGAATGTGCTTGTACTTCTCTTCATTGAGTAGACTCTCAAGCCGTAGTGTGTTTTTCAAGCCGTCGAAACTTTTCCCAGCAATAGTCTCTATAGTTATTGTGTTATCTTCCTTATTGACCTTGACTGGTTGTTCTTTACGTGCAAGTACCATGTGTGCTCTAGTTACTCCTATTATTTAAACCTTAATAATCATAATTGATGGTAGTTTGCTTTGTCAATTAACACAACTTTGTCCTTACCTAGTACTTGGTATATTTTTCTACATGTGTCGTTCGAGTGCTCGATTATAACGAGAGCCTCATTTCCTTTAAGTTCGCGTTCCTTAAATAAGCCGCTTTTATAGTGGTCTGGTGCAGAAGGCGGTGAAACTCCGCATCTAAAATCGCTGATCCTTGTCTTCTGGCCATCCACAAGAACACAGTACTTGAAGATGTCGTCCAGGCTTGAATTTCTGGAAAGGTTGGCTTCAAACTCGTTGTCTGCCAAATCCACAAGAATTCTCCTGAAGATAGGCTCGTGAGCTTGGGCACGCAGATATAATTCTATGACGTAATTGGGAGCTAACGGATTTAGTGACATTGGCGCAAAAGTCATGCACTGGCAAAAATATGCTAATTATTAAACTTTTGCCTGTATTGGCTGTCCAGTTTAGTGCTTAGAAGATGTCGTCGGAAAGGCAACATTAATTTTAAATACTCTTTTAATCAAACTAAAAACATGAAAAGGGAAGAAACGAAAACTATTGCAATAGTTTCCATCTTCGCCATCGCGATGGCATTTCTTGAAAGTTCTGTCGTTGTCTATTTAAGGAAATTATACTATCCTCTGGGATTTGGCTTCCCGATAAAGGGAGTGATTGATCCAAGCATACTATCTATAGAGTGGTGCAGAGAGATAGCGACGATTGTAATGCTTCTTTGCGTGGCATTTATGGTTGGGAAAAAATTCAATGAGCGTCTCGCATATTTCATGTACAGCTTCGCCATCTGGGATATATTTTATTATGTCTGGCTTGAGGTCATGCTCAACTGGCCGGCATCGAAATTCACATGGGATTTGCTGTTCTTGATACCTTGGCCGTGGGCAAGTCCTGTTCTTGCTCCATTAATATGCTCATTGACGCTGATATTGTTTGCATATTTCCTCATATCGAACAAAGAAAAAAAGATTAATAAAAACGAATGGATTCTTTTGTTCTTGGGTAGCTTAATTATTTTGTACACTTTTCTAGTTGATTACGCAAAAATCATCTTCAGCAACGGATTCGCAAAGTCATTTTTTACTCTCACAGAAAATAAGGCATTTCAGGCTGTCATTTCTGCGTATGTTCCTTCATCATTCAATTGGTTGGTTTTCATAATAGGGGAAGTTATTATTTTATGCGCGATAATAATGTTTTCTAGAAGGAAATAATGCATTTCTTGTGAATAAAAATTATTTAAGTAATGCACTAATTGATTTGTAGTGATTTATGTTGTAGATAACTTTTGCAAAATATTTCGCGACGCTTACTTCTACGAACCAAGGGTGTTTTTTTGCAAATTCATTTCCGCCATGATATACAACATCTGTTGTTATGATTTGTTCAAGGATGCCTTCTTTGTGCAGCTTGTCGATTGTTTTTATTGCCGGTTCATTGAGTAAGGGCAGGCTGCATGCGAAATAAATTTTTTTACACCTTCCTTTTTCTTTAAGTGCACGGGCAACTTTATCCAGAGTTCCCCCTGTATCGAGTATGTCATCGATGATTATGCCATGTTCTCCTTCAATGTTTCCAAGAAGGGTAATATTTTCGACTACATTGGGTTTGCTGTAATCTCTTTCTTTGTGAATAATACCGAGTTTAGCTCCAAGTTGTTCTGCAAAATAATTTGCTCTTTTTACCCCTCCTGCATCAGGAGAGATAATGCACACATTTTTCATAGGGCTAAATTTTTTTCTAAAATATTTCATTAAATTTTTTGATGCATGAAGGTCTTCAAACTTTACGCCTGAATAGCCCATGATTGCTGTGTTGTGAACATCTAACGTAATTATTCTTTCAGCTCCGCACCCTGTGATTTCTTCTACGACCCTTTCGGCAGTATTGCCTTCTCTTCCTCCGCTTTTGTCTTGTCTTGCATAAGGAAATACAGGTATTACTGCAGTTATGTATTTTGCATCAGAAAGCCGAGCAGCATCTATTGCTGTTTTGAGAGCCATAAAATTGTCATTTACAGAATACGGTTCAACTGAATTTTCAACATCCTGTATGATGTAAAGATCGCTTCCTCTTATGCTGTCTTCAAGAATTGACTTTATCTCTGTGTTGGCAAAATGAACTTCTTTTAAACCGACTGATAAGGCTTTTGTTCTTTTTTTTCTCGCTATTTTTTTAAGTTCCTTGAATACTTTATCGCCAAAAGGTTTTCCTGCTAAGCAGGAAGCGATGACAAGTTTCCCTCTTGATTTTTCGGCCATGATTTTCGCTCAAGTCTGGCTAAATAAATACTTTTTGTAATTCATGTTTAAGGACGAATATAGTAAAATAATATTCATTTCTTTGTTGTTTTTTGCCCTAAACCTTTATAAATACCTTTCTGCGTATGTGATGTATGCAAAAGAAAATCTTGGTAACGTCGGCGCTGCCTTATGTAAACAACGCTCCGCACTTGGGGAATATTGTCGGATGCGTACTTTCAGCTGACGTGTTCGCAAGAGCCATGCGTTCGGAAGGCAAAGAAGTATTATATATATCGGGAACGGACGAGCACGGAACACAGACTGAAGTAAAAGCAGTGGAAGAAGGACTGACTCCTAAGCAGATATGCGACAAATATTTCAAGATCCACAAGGAAGTCTATGACTGGTTCAACATTTCTTTTGATCATTTCGGAAGGACGAGCAAGAAGAACCATTACAAGATCACGCAAGATATTTTTAAGAAAGTCCTTGACAACGGCTACATCGTGGAACAGGAAATGGACCAAGTTTATTGCAAGCAGTGCGATAAATTCCTGGCAGACAGATTCGTCATGGGAAAGTGCCCTTATTGTGATTACGTAGATGCAAGAGGGGACCAGTGCGACAACTGCGGAAAATTACTTACTCCAATAGAACTTGATTCGCCGAGATGCAGCGTCCACGGAACGAGACCCGAGCTCAGGAAATCAAAGCATTTATTTTTGGATTTAGAAAAACTGCAGCCTCAATTGGAAAAATGGGTGAGGAAACAAAGTCTGGAAGGTTCCTGGTCTGAGAATACAATCAAGATCACGGAAGCGTGGTTCAAGGAAGGATTGAAAAAAAGGGCCATAACAAGAGATCTGAAGTGGGGGATTCCAGTACCATACAAAGGTTATGAGGACAAGGTTTTCTATGTATGGTTCGATGCACCAATAGGATACATATCAATTACCGAAGATTTATTGAAGGAAAAATACAAGGAGTGGTGGTACAATCCTGAAAACGTGGAATTGTATCAATTCTTGGGAAAAGATAATATTCCTTTCCACTCGATCATTTTCCCTGGGACGGAAATGGCGGCAAAGGATAAGTTCACGTTCGTCCACACGATAGATGCCACGGAATTCCTGAATTACGAGGGCGGAAAATTTTCCAAGTCAAGGAATGTGGGTGTTTTCGGAACTGATGCGATGGAATCGGGAATACCTGCCGATGTGTACAGATATTATCTGATGATTTCACGTCCTGAAACTTCCGATTCGGAATTCAACTGGGAAAAATTCAAGGACAGATTAAATAATGAACTTGTTGGAAATTTTGGAAATTTGGTGAATAGAACTTTGGTTTTCATAAAGAAATTTTTGAAAAGTGAGATCAAACAAACTCCTCTAAGCGAAAGTTCAAAGACATTATTGGAATTGATAAAACACGAGGAAAAGGCAATTATTGAATTGTTTGAAAACACAGAATTGAGGGAGGCCTTGAAACAAATCATGCAGATCTCTACTCTAGGAAATGAATATTTCCAAAAGATGGAACCTTGGAAACGGGCAACAAAAGAAGAAATCAAGAAATCTGATGAATCCATTTTCTTGCTCGCAAATATCATAAAAGACTTGGCAATCCTGATGAAACCATATATGCCCGCGACTTCTGAGAATATTTTCAGGCAGTTGAACGTGAAGGAAGAGAACTTCAGCGCATTGGGAGTCATGAGTCTGAAAAAGCACAAGATAAATGAGCCGCAAGCATTGTTCAAGAAGATGGAAGACAAGGAAGTTTCAATTCTAAGAAAAAAATATTCAGGAATGCAGGAAGATCCTTTCATGAAGCTTGATTTGGTAGTAGGAGAAATAATCGCGGCTAACAAGCATCCTAATGCAGATAAATTATTGATAGAAGAGATTGATTTTGGGGATGAAAAAAGAATAATAGTTTCGGGAATTGCTTCTCATTACAAGCCACAAGATATTGTCGGAAAAAAAGTAATTGTAATAAAGAATCTTAAGCCGGCAACGATAAGAGGGCATGAAAGCAAGGGAATGTTGCTAGCTGCATCAAAAGGAAAGGAAGTGAAATTATTGGAAGCTCCGAACTCGAAGCCAGGAGAGAAAGTTTTCGCCGAAGGAATGGAATCAGCTCCTGATAAAGAGATTGACATAGATTTGTTCGCAAAGGTAAAGATAACTACAAAGGCAGGAGCGGTAATATACAATGACGCTCCGTTGCAGACAAAATCAGAAGTGTTGAAATCAGAGATAACTGATGGAGCTGAAGTTAGATGAAAGTTCTTTTTGTCTGTAATCAAGGCCTCCATCGTTCAAAGACAGCAGAGCTACTTTTCAAGGATGAATTCGAGACTCGCTCGGCTGCTTTGTTTAATGAAGAACGCATGGTGAAAGCGAAAGATATAGAATGGGCTGATCTTGTCGTCGTTATGGATGATGCCCAGCGTAAGGAACTTTCTGTGCGATTCCCTAAACTATATCTCAAAAAGCGAATACTTTCACTAGATATACCTGATGTGTATTCGTTCAATCAGCCTCAGCTGAAGCAATTGCTGAAGTCGAAGCTGCACGCATTAGCGTAACCAATCATCAAATTGTTCTTTTGCGTATTCTTTTTTTGTGAACACTTTTGTTTCTGATACGGAGAGTTCAGGGATTCTTCTTGTTACTTTGTATATTTTTCCACTGTTGTTTCCAGTTCTATGATTGACACTTCCCATTTTTTATTGATGTGATGTTTTGTTTCTTTCATATGAAAAAACAAAAGAAGATTGACTTAAATATCTTTTCCGCACGGTTGTCCTGTGGTGTCTGCATAATGTCGACAAGAAAATGTTTGAGCTTCATTCACACACTTTATACAGTTACCAGGCTCTGTCCTAAAAGTCGGTAAAGCCAAGAAAATAAGTTATGGCAGACTAGCCGCAAATATACTTCTGTGCGGATTGTCCGCACAGTTTTGGAGCTGACACTAGCTCCAAACTTGCGTTTTATACTGCTGTTGCTTGATTCAACAAGCGATCTTCGATGATACGTTCTCAATCGATACTGCCTCGCCATTTTCTTACGATAACGACCTCGCTTTGCGTTCTTTTTCGCTGGAACCATGAGCACCATGTTGTGCTCATGCGCAAACTTGAACAAATACTCGGCAGAATATCCTTTGTCTGCCACAGCAATCCTCGGATTACTGTTTTTTAAGAGAAATTTCGCATCCTTGATGTCGTGTGCTGGAAGCACACGAATCTTCGCAGCGCAGAATTTCTTTTTTCGCGTGTCGAATGCTGTGCTTAGTTTGATGGGAATACAAGGGAAATTCCCGTCGATGCGCTTCAGATAATGATAGCTCGGATTTGTCCTCGACAAACCTGTGCTGTCGATGGCAACGAGATGCGAGTTGCCACAAGTTATGCTCAATATTTTCTGCCAGAAAGCTGTATCGAGTTTTGCAGCGGTATACTGCAACGCTGATTTGCTTGGGCATCGTATGCCAAGCAAATCGCAGTGTTCCCGGACCCTGCGATAGGACAATCTGCAATATGCCTTGATGATCAGTGCGTGCAAATGCTCCAGAAATTCATACGTCTTCGGTCCGAAATGGTGCAGCCATCTCGGACAGCCCAATCTCCTCAACAAACGCTTAAGTTTTTGTATTAGTTTTGTTTCTTTTCCCATGTGGGGGTTCACTCCCCACCCCAGAACAGCCTAGCGGCTGTCTGGGTTATTAGTTTTATGAATTACAGAGATTTAGGACAGAGCCCAGTTACCAGATAAATTTATAATCCGCTGCTGATTTTTTATATGATGTGAATTCTATTTTTTCATCTTCAGAAATGCTCTATCTCTTTCAGCTGCATCATGCTGTCCTAATGCATCATAACAATCAGCTCTCATCGAATATATTTCTTGTGTCATGTTAATCTTCGGGAACGTATTTATGATAAATGTATATTCATCGATAGCATCTTTGTAGGATTTCTTTTTCTCAAGAATATCAGCCAACTCCATCCTATTTATTATGTTGTTTGTATCGAATGAGATAGCTTTGTTCATGGCAGTTACTGCGTCATCATATTTTTCTTTCCATTTATAGATTAGCGCCACGTGACAATAAGTCTCAGGATCGTCAGGAAAGAATCGCATTGCAGAATCCATCATGTTGTGTGCTTTGTCGTAGTCTCCCGACAGAGCGTAAGCCTCTCCAGTGTGCCAGTATCCTTCCTCCATGTAATTTTTTTTCTTTTTTGCGTATTGTACCACTTCTGAAAAATCCTCGATTGCAAGACTGCTGTAATAATCAGGGTGTTTGTTTTTCTTTGCCATATCGAGGTAGATGATGCCCCTTTCATTATGGAATGTAGGATTTCTTGGATCAATCTTAAGCATTATATTGGCATCTTCCAATGCTTTTTTCGTGTTGTTCAATGCAACATAATCATTTAATCTCTTTTCATATAACGAGCTGTCATTTGGATTTTGGATTATCTTTTGAGTAAGGTCGTCTATATCTTTTTGGCGTTCATCTTTCGTAATCGTGCTGTTCAGATTGTGCTCAGAAGTGATGCTTGGTGTTGGTGTACCGCCCCATGCAGGCGTAATTCCTAGGACCGCTAACACTGCTGCCGGAAGTATTGTCCTTTTCATGATGTTCATGTCGTTACGATTTGTGGCTTTTTTATAAAGTTTGTCATAAATTCGCGTTCATAGTTCCAAGGCCAATAGGA
The DNA here is from genome assembly GCA_963835585.1 of uncultured Candidatus Woesearchaeota archaeon. Taxonomy (GTDB): domain Archaea; phylum Nanobdellota; class Nanobdellia; order Woesearchaeales; family UBA10107; genus UBA10107. The sequence goes on along the minus strand of CAWIGF010000003.1, from coordinate 464,647 downwards.
AAAATTTATAATTCTCGCCTGTTTTTTCTTTTTCATGAAAAGGATTGCTTTTGTCTCGTTTCTGGTTTTCATAATGATCGCACTTGTTGCATGCTCTTCGAATCATCCTATGCAAGTAATTCAGGAGAACCAGACAATAACACAAAATACGACATCTCAGAATAATACAATGAACGCAACGCAGATTTCCCAGCCTGTTGAGAACACGACTTCATATGTTCCTCCACAACCAGCACCATCCATTCTTGTTACAGGAAATTCGTCTTCAATATATCTTCCGATGCAGCCTAAAACATACGGCATCAACGGAATGCAGCACACCATACAATTGATATCCGTTACCGAAAATGCTGATGGATGTCTGATAAGCGTCGATGGGACTACGCAGTTAATCAATATCGATTCCACGCAAACAATCAATGGCGTAAATATACATGTTCTGAAAGTGTACGCGTTGAGCGGTTCGATGGAAATCAACAACCAGTGCGAAGTTATGTTGTATTAAAACTCATTTTGGAGGTTATGTTTGAGGTTCCTTTATTATTTTCAGTATAGAAAATAATTAATCAAAACAAATAAAACTTTCTTCACTTTAGCGTATAAGACAACTTCTGTCGACATAATCCCTGTCCATAAGACCACAGGACAACCTCGCGCACGAGGCTTAAATAGTCATGTTTAATCCGTATTTCCATGGCATTCCGGAGATATCGCTATCGTTTGTATCCATCTGGAAAGAATAGAATGCGACTAATTGCCTCTTTCAAGGTATGTAAATCAATTTACAATGAACTTCTTGCTATTAGTATCGATGCATGGAAATTTGGTAAAATCACACTAAATAGGGTCAATTATTACGCTTATGTAAATGGCATAGACTTTGATGTATTCTCCAAAGTCAAACAAAATGTTGGAGATAGACTACATAAGTCATTCCAGAAATTTTTCAGGAGACTAAATTCAAAAGCAAAGCAAAAAGGATTTCCACGATTTAAAAGCAGAGTTCAATCAATCACGTATCCACAAAGTGGATTCAAACTCCTGAGCAATACGAGATTGTATGTCTCAAAAATTGGGGATATTCCATTTATAATGCATCGCGCTCCAAAAGGAAAAATAAAGACCATGACAATCAAATATAACAAAGCAAATCAATGGTTTGTCACATTCACCTGCGAAATAGAAATCCCAAAAAAACAACATAATGGGGATAAGGTAGGAATTGATATGGGAATAGAAAACTACGTGGCAATATCCAATGGGCAATTTGTAGACAATCCAAAACATCTTATAAAATCAGAACAACATCTCAAGTTATTGCAGCGAAGAGTGAGCAGAAAAGTTAAAGGAAGTAACAATAGGAATAAATCGAGATTTAGATTAGCTGCTCTTCATGTCAAAATAGCAAACCAAAGAACTGACTTCTTACATAAATTATCGCATCAGCTCACAACTCAATATTCTTTTATAGCTCTCGAGAACCTAAACATTAACAACATGCTTCAAACTCACTCTCTCGCACAACATATAAGTGACGCAGGTTGGAGTCAATTTGCCCATATGCTGTCCTACAAAGCAGTAACATGCGGTGGACAAGCAATAGCAGTTAATCCCGCCAACACAAGTAAGACGTGTTCAAAGTGTGGAGCAATCAATGAAATGCCTCTTAGTAAGAGATATTTTGTATGTTACACTTGTGGATTTGCATGTCATCGCGATACAAATGCGAGTTTGAATATATTGAAGGTAGGCATGGACGATGCCAAACATAACGCCTTTGGAGATACTGTAAGACCTTCGATGAAGGCTCGTGTCGTTGAAGCAGGAACTATATGCAAGTTACTTTCGTAACCTCTACTGGAAACCTTGACATTTAGTCAGGGAGGACGTCACACAACAATATTTTTAAACTCCAGCTTTGTTTATAAGTAGTATGGATAAAAAAAGAGGTTTAGATAGAGTTATTTCTAAACATACACAACCTCATCAGGACATAAGCTTCTCGACGCTCCCTCCCGGAATAAAAGTACTCGTATATTATACTGGTATCATCGCGTTCTTCTATCTCTTGTATATTGTGTTCGCATCAATAAAACCTGTTTACGTAATCTTCGGCTCATCCATTTACGGAAATGCTGCGTTGGTCATAGAGTTAATTTCATTTGTTTTGCTCCTCTCGATAATATATGGGCTTTCAAAAAGGCACTACTGGGTTTTCTGGATTTCCTTGATCTGGTTCTCGTTGGGAGTTTTGGACGCGATTGTTTCACTGCTAACTTTCAGTTCGCAGTTTGACGTCCTAAGGCAGATACTTGTAATATCATCTTTGATAATAACTCTGTTGAACGGAATCGTTGTCTGGTATGTCTATTCAGAGAAACATTATTTCAAGGTAAAGCACTTGGACAAGAAGACAAAGCAGAAGGACAAGTTCTTCATCTATGTCATAAGTACTGTCATAATATTTTCTTTACTCCTTCTCATCACTTTCGGATTGAATTTTTACAGCACGACAATAACCAAGACGCACACGATAATCACCGAGTTAAAAAACAGCACGTATCCGGAAATCACGTGCGGGCAAAAGATGGGGGATGACAAGGACATATGTTATTTGGTCTTGACAATAATGTACAACGACACGCAAAGGAATCTCTGTGACAACATCCAGTCTGATTTTTACAAGATGACATGCGATAGGGCGATAGGATGAGATTTACGGGAAAAAAAGGGCAGCTGACAGTCTTCATAATAATAGGCATAGTCCTTTTGTTCTCAACTGCACTTATCATATACATCAAGAACAACATAGCGACATACATTCCTCCAAGCACTCAGCTCGAATCAGTTCCTACTGAACTACAACCGATGCAGAAATACGTGACTGATTGCGTAACATATGTGACGACAGATGCAATAACAAAAGTCGGAATGCAGGGTGGATATGCGAACACGTCTAGTATAGTGATTAATGATCTCGATCCGACATCTGCTGAGGGAATATCATTTTCTCCAAACAGTCCTATAAAAATCCCGTATTGGTATTACATGAAAAGTCCGAATTTGTGCACCGATGGCTGCCAACTTGCTTCGAAGATGCTTCCTCTGAAAGGCCAGAATTCGATAGAGACTCAGATAAGCGATTATGTCTCGGAGCACCTTCCCGATTGCACTGCTAATTTCATACAATTCAATAAACAGTTCAGCGTTTCGCAAGGGACAGTACAGACTACAACGACAATAGTCCAGACAGGCGTGTATGTGCAAGTGACATATCCTCTTACAATAACATACACGCAAGGTGGAAGAATCGATACCATGTCAAAATTCAGCACGCAGATCCCAATAGACCTGGGAAAATTCTACAACCTGGCATTGGAAATAACGAACAAGGAGAAGCAGACAGGATTCCTGACTATGCTCACATTAAATTTAATCTCTACATATTCCGGTATTGACCCGCAAAAGCTTCCTCCATTTGGAGACTGGACATTCTTGAGTTATACGAGCCAGTTCTGGATGCAGACCGATGTGCAGAAAGAACTTCAGTCATTGTTGACTGATTCTGTTTCGTTGCTGAGAGCAACTGGAACCCTGAATTACCAGGGCAATCTCTATACAGGAACGAACACATTCGATCAGGGGCTTTACAGTTTCTTCATACTTCCTATGTCTAGCACATATACGGTGAATGCGCAATTTACATATCTTCCGTGGTGGCCTATCTATTCGCGCGTGACACCTAGTGACGGACAAATGATAAGACCCGATTCTGTGGGAAATCTTGATCCGATACTTTCGACTTTAGGAATCAATCAGTACCGGTTCTCGTATGACGTTTCATACCCTGTCCTTGTCTCACTCACAGATCCAACTGCATTTAATGGGAAAGGATACACGTTCGAATTCGCATTGGAATCAAACACTAGGCATAATGCTGATATGAATTCGTCGTCAAACATTACCATGCCAACATATGGAGCTCCAGATGATTCGTTTGTCTGCGATCCAGGAAATTTCCAGTCCGGAAATGTCACAATTATTGTCGATGACGCGGTTACCCATGGTCCTGTTGATGGAGCATCGGTATTCTTCTCGCTTGGAAGCAGGGCATGTTCAATTGGGATAACTCAGGTAGCAAATGGAAAAACTATAATAAATACTAAAATGCCTTTGGGCGTTGGAACACTCATCGTTTCAAAACAGGGCTATCTTTCAAAGGCGATTCCTTTCGGGACAGAATCAGGCAAATCAGATTCAGTCAAGGCTGACCTCGACAAATACTACAACATCAACGTATCGATTGTGCGTGTCCCTATAGTAAAATCTGTATGCATAAATAACAATTGCACATGGACGCCAGCAAACGCAGTGGCCGGCCTGACAAATACTGAGGAAGCGATAATTCTTCTGCAGAGAGTGAAAGAAGATAAAGAACAGGAAGATGTCGTTGGTTCCGCTGACATCAAGGGCAGCGGAAGCATGACAAGTTCCATGACTCTTGCCCCTGGGCAGTACCAGATAACAGGAACACTGCTTGACAATCAATTGACCATTATTCCTAAGGAGATAATGAAAGTATGCAGCGATGCGTGCTGCGCGATTACCGGAGGGATTCCTGGAATATGTGACAAGAAATCAGAAGTAATAAATGCGACATCATTCAATCCTTTCCCTAAGGGAGGAATATCCTTGCTGGTTAATATAACCGCAGCCGAGTTGCAAAGCAAGCAAATGACAATTTATTTATTTTCGGTCCCCGACGGATATATTATTAATTCGAATGGAGTTACTGATTTGACGCACGAGGATCTCGACCAAGTGGGAACCCAGAACACATATTCACAAGAGTACCCATCACTAGTACAGCCAAGTTTCACATGAAATCATTAAAAATACAAGGAATTGCATTGTTCATGATTCTTTTAATTGTGACTTTCCCTTTAAGCTCAATCAATGTATCGGCCACAACATCATTTACTGCTTACGCGTTGGACAGTCAGGGAACACAGAATTATAGGTCTTCCAATGACAATACTACGTTCGTTGCGCAGATACCAGGGACTGGTATGGCACCTTCCTCAGTAACTGTTACCGCGTCTGGATACCCTACTTCTATCCCGTTCACATCATGTTCCGCATCAGGAACGAATACACTATGCACGTACACTCCTCCTCAAACTTCGTGGAATCCAGGAGAATATGATTTCCTTGTTTCATACCAGGGAACTAATGTCGATGTTCCTGTCATTGTCGATGACATCGCTCCGAACGTGACGATAACAACCATGCATGCAGGAAGCTCAGGTTCTGTTTCGTATTCAGTTCAGGATTTTGCATACAATACAAATGCAAATCAGTGTTCAGGAGTCAATTCTGTTTCATTCTCTCTTGGAGGCACGAAACTTAATACGACGTTGCTTGGTCTCCAGCCTGGAAACTGCATCTATCAAGGAACTCAAACACTTCAACTTCCTTCCACAAACGGACAGCAGGAAAATTTCTGCATACAAGCGACTGATAATGTTGGAAACTCAGGAACGACTTGCGAGCCTGTAGTCGTGGATACTCAAGCGCCTTCTGTTTCAGGCCTAATCCTTACCGACACATCCAACAATCAGATAAATTATATTTCCGGATCATTGGGAATACCTTCCGCAGTGCTCAAGTTCTCTATGAATGAATTTAATTTCAGCACAGGAGTTGCGGACGCATCTGCATTTGCGACTCAGCAAAATCTTAAATCTGGAATGAAAAGTCTGCCTGTCGTCTGTTCTCCTTCTGATTGTGAGGGAACATGCACTTGCCAGGTGGCAATCCCCAGTTTGGACCTTCCTCAAGGTGGAAATCCAACTGTTCATCTTTATCTGAATGATTCATCCGGAAATTACGCCGAATCCGATTTGTCAACAACATTGACTCAGGACAATACGGCTCCGATATTGGTAAGTCTTACCGCTTCGCAGTGTGGCAGCAATGTTCTTGGTCCATCCAATAATACTATTGTCGCGACGCTCAATGAAGCCGGATCCGGATTCAACGCGAGAAAAATATATCTTAATTTGGTCCCCGTGCTTGGCTCAGGATATGATCATGTCCAGGCAAACACATGCGCCCAGTCAGGGTCACAATGGATATGCACTTGGGGAACGTTCCCTGTCTTGACAACTCCTTCATATGGAACAAATTTAGCCATTGACATTGCATCCGGTTCAAGCGATGATGCGGGAAATCCCGTGCAGTATTCTCCTACTACATTTTTCTACGCGAACCAGCCTCCTTCATTGAATAGTTCTGTGATTCTTGCTGCGCAGAGCGGCACCTCCAGCGAAAATATCCAAGCATATCCAGTTTCGGGAGGCACAGTCCAGGTAATTCTGACTTCTCTCGACAATCTTCCTGTCTCCGCTACGGCAGATTTCTCGACTGTCGCGTACAGCAGCGCTCAGACAGTCGCGTGCACATCCGTTTCAAACACTTCACAGACTTGCACATTCCCATTCATAGGTCCGCTATACAACGGTCCGCTGTTCAACCAGCAGATTCCAGTGGCATTGACTGATTGCGTTGGAAATACAAATGTCGTTAACATTCCAATTAATATTTCGGTGCTAAGCACGACTTCCAATGATTATTGGACTTACTCGGTTGGACCACAGGGACCTTCCCAGGTCGACAGGGAATTCCTTTCTCAATTCCCTCAGTATGTTTACATACCTATAATTGCGGCAGGATCATCAGCAGACACTCCAATATCTCAAACATTGGATTGCAGCGCTTCGAATCAGACAAACCTAAATTACCTAGGCAATTCAGCAGCACTTCCAAACAGATTACCTGTATTATTCGGAGATCCTTCGACAACTCCTTATGTTCAGCTCTTGTTCCAGGCTACAACTATTCCTGATTCAGTTCCATACTCCTGCACTATTACCACAATCACAAGGACGCAAGGTGGTTACATCTCACAGCCAGAGTATGATAATTTCACATTCAATGTTTCATTCTATGATTCAGCATACGGAACGCTAGACCAGGCTGCGCAGGCAAAAATCAATGCTGTGAAGAATGAGCCTCTTGTCAGCGGAGGGGTTATTGGGGATATTAGTTCTGTTTTCACGTTCGCAACAAATTTCTGCAACGCATGGGCAGGAATACAGTACTTGCTAAATGGGATAGATGCGGCTGGTACAGTTCTAGGTGCGATAGCGGATATCACTGGAGTTTTGAAGGGTGCTGCGCAGGGATTCCAAAATACTGTCATGACACCTCTTCATGATTGGTTCGGTCCTCCCATACCAACAACAGGCACTCCGGCTGCATCTCCAAATACACCAACGTCATTTGGTGATATTGTGACGAAAATATGTAAATATGTTTCATGCGATAATACTTTCCTACCTGGTGTGCAGGATGCGATAAACAAATATCAAGGAGCGGCGTTGTTGCAGGATGCGAATGGAAAACCTCAGAAGGTCGATGTCAAGAGCAGTCTTGTGCTTAGCATGGCAACATTATGCATTCCGGGAATTATATACAATCTTCAGAAAGCGCGAGCGATAGATTGTGCCTATGTCGTCTGCATGCAGCAGGAGGTTCCGAAAGGAGTTCCTCCGTATGAATGTGATTTCTACAGAGCAACTGATTGGTGTTTGTATGTGTTTGGGGAAATATTCCAAATCATACCTTTCAACTACTTCACTCAGGCTGTCATCAACTACATCAAGAATGCTCCTTCATATGCAGTTTCGTACGGATTGAATCTTGCATATACATCTTGGGTACTTCCTGCTCTTTGCGGTAAGACACCTGATTTAGCAGTCAGCTCAGCATGCTACCTTGGACAGGACCTTCCAAGATTAATATCGGTAATAGCTGATTTGTCAAATGGTAAGACATGGAACACAATTAAGAATGGAATAAATGCAAATGACGTCTGCGGTCAAATACAATGGACATAATGAGAGCCATGGACGAATATAACCCCTACAACCCGATGGAGACTCAAGAAAGGAAATCTCCTTTGAAATGGATTTTGATAGTCGCGATTATAATAATTGTAGTGATATTTGCCATTTTATTATTGAAGCCGTCTTCAAAGCCTGCAACAACTCAAGCGAATATTCCTGCTCCTGTTTCTCAGTTTTCATTTAATTTTGTGTTCGTTTCTTCCATCGATTCGAATTTCACGTACACTTTGCAACCAAACACAAACTACAATCTGAACCAACCGATTATTCTGTATCTTGAGGCCACCAACTTCATGGAAACGAATAATTTTGTAAATGTTACAGAAGATATTGACATAAGGGATTCGCAAGGAAAGATCGTCTTGACGAGGGCGGCTTTCGGATCTTTCGCGAATTCAGTCTCCCTTGAAACTTCGGTGATCAAATTTACAAACATCGTTCCTACAGGAACGCTTGTTCCTGGAACGTATTCACTGAGAATAAGGTTTGATGACAACATTGCAAAAATCTCCTCCGAGAAGACAGCAACATTCACGATAATCCCCGTGCCGGTTGTTTATGAGACGACAAATATAAGTAGAATCCTTTCTTCGGATGTTTCGCAGACAAATATAATACGGGAACAGACAGTATTGGATCAACAAGGAAAAATAATTCCTGAACTTACTTACAATCAGACTCTTGTCGTGGATTTCTCAACATTGAATACATCGGTGATTAATGTTCCTGTAAAGATACCTGAGCAGTATCCTTCGGGTAATTATACGGTCAAGATAATTTATCTAAATCTCGCAAATGGAAAATCGATTTCACAAACTGAGACAGTCGTTGCAAATGATCAGTTTTCTATCGAAAGTTTCGTGTTTGCGAATTCAATAGGCAGTTCATTCAATTATGTCGTTCAGCCTAATTCAATCTATCCAAGCGGCAGTGCCGTTTATGTTTATTTGAAAGTCATAGGGTTCGATCAGGTGCCGGTATACAACGGCTATGCGACAAACCTTACTGAGGATGTTGTCCTTATTGGTGGCTCCGGAAATATCATATCATCAAAGCCCGATTACCTAATAATCAATGATGCAACCCCCGCAAAAAGGGATGCATACCAGCTAAAGACGGTGTTTAACGCAGGCTTAAATACAGGCATGTACACACTCAAAGTGACCGTAACCGACCTAAACAGCGGTTTAAAAACAACCAGAGCAGAGAACTTTTGGATAAGCTAAGAAAAGGTTTAAATACTTGTTTAGCTACCACTAATGAATGGTAACAAACAAAGGTTTGTCCTGGAAGGTTCTTGCTCTTGTTACGGCGATGTTGCCAAACTGGAGTTTTGGCAATGTGCAAAGACAAGAAGCGAACGCGGATTTGTCAGCTAATATAGAAAGCGATTATGTCAGACAAGGGTTTGAATATTTCGCAGAAGCTGAAAAACCAAGACAGACACAGGAAGAGCAGGGCCTTTTGTACGCGAAAGCGAGACAGGCATTCAACGCTGCCCTTCAGCGAAATCAAAATGATTTTGACGCGATGGTAGGTCTTGGAAAAACAAACAAATCACAAAGCAATTGCAGAGACGCGGCGTATTGGCTTGAAAAAGCAGTCAATCAAGGTATGGCAAATAGAACTGAGATTGAAGATACAATCCTTGAAGATGCAATCGAAAGACTTGGGTATGCATACATCTGCGAAGGCAAGTATGCTCGCGCAGAACAATGCACCGCAAAGCTACTTGGAATGAACCTTGAAAAATCATATAAGCAAGAAGGATTCATCAAATACCAACAGGCTGAAAATCAATTCCATAATGGAGTATTGCACCGAAGTGATGCAAGAAAACTTTATCTGGAAGCGATAAAAAAAATGAATGAGGCTCTTGCGTTCGATGCGAATGATTTCGAAGTGCTCGGCAATATAGGAGCAGCATACGAGAGGCTTGGAGAGCTGGAAAAGGACAAAAATGATTTTGCAACCGCAGAAAAATACCTGCAGAAATCGATTGTCATAAACTCCGATTCGGCTCCATTGCATTTCACGCTCGGCATGGTGTTTGAGCAGGAAAAGAAAATAGATAAAGCTGGAGATGAATACAGAAAAGCAGCGGAGTTATGTCCTGCGGCTATAAATTACAAGGAAAAATCACGATCAATAAAAAAAATAAAATAGGTGAAAAAAGAGTGAAAAAAAGTGTTTGGACGATAATAATATTAGTTCTAAGTATAGTTAGTTTTGTCTATGCAGATCAAGCTAATGCACCAGTTATTCAGTATTACAGGTACATACTCCCAACCGGCACTGCGAGTAATTTGATTGCAAATGCTGCATCAGCACAGGATGCTCAATTGCAAAATACACTTCAATCCATGGACGGAAAATCAGTATATCTTACGCCTTCTCAAAGCACAACGATTCAAACTTATCTTCAGCAGCAAGCGATACCATATACTCCAACAGAATACCAAGTTGTCAACGGTCAGGTCCAGGAATATGATGCAGGGTTCTTGAGTTATAGGACATGGATGCCTGGCGCTGGAAGCCCATGGGTGGCAACAACCATTACAGTCGATGATATCAATAGCAACGAAATAACTGGTCCAGTGAGCGCAACTATCAGTCAACCAACATCTTCAGCCCCAACTACAGTATCATGGGATACAGGAAGCTACGACTCAACTACATATGACACAACAGGTGAGGAATGTACAATCACAACATGAAAACTACAAAATTATTGATTAGTTTAATGGTGTTCATGATAGTTGGCGTTATGTTTACGTATGCGCAGGCATGCAACACTGGTTTGCAACCTTCTCCTCTTCCTGTTCCTACTACTACCATTACTCCTGATTCGGCAGCTAGCACGGCATCAGCGGGAACTAGTGCAGTTATTTCCGGTACTCCTGCTTCAACATTAACACCTGCTACTACTAGTACTCCTGTTTCCAGTACTTTTACAACAACTCCAGTTGCTTCAACAACGCCTGCTCCTGTAACTACTCCAACACCAACTCCATCGACAACACCAGCAACAAGTACGGCACCGAATACAGGAGCGCCTGCGCCCGTAACAAATCAAGCAGCGGCAAATGCAGCATCAATCGGGACATTGTCCGTTCCTAACGGTGCATCGACGCAAGTAACAGGAGAAACACAATTGTCTACTGCAGAACTAGGGGAAACGATTGTTGTTGGTACTTTAACATATGTAAGGACTAATGTAAATGTTCCTGTTAGTGCATTAAACCCACATGGAGTAGCTACAGTTTGGCAGCAACAGAATGACCCTTCTATTCAATTATCCTCTCCTGCTTTGTTCGCTTTAGCAAAGAAATCATCCGCTCAGCCAATACTACTCAGTACTGATGATTATGCTTCATTAGCACCTGACCTTCAAGGTTCATTAACATCTTCAGGTACTGGACCAACTACTACATACTACTATCAGGGTCAACAAGTACAAGGACTTTTGACAGATAATGCAGATAATGTCGAAGGGTTTTACACAGCCACTACTTCTGTACAGAAAATCTCAGATGGATTATATGTCGTAACAACAGGCTCGGGAACTTCCGAGACTGCATTCCTGTCCACGGATATGAAGACACCTGTTCCAGGCACATCAATTAAAACTGCTGAAGAAGGTTCCACTCCAGGCTCAGATGAGTATGGCGATGCAAATGGAGGCATCGTAGAAGAAGGTTGCTTCAATAATGCTAAAGGGTGTTATCAAACACTTCCGAACGCCCAAGGAACATATGCTCAAATTATTCCTGATGGAAAAGCAGGAGTAACCACAATACAATACTCAGCTGAAGATAATCCTACATCAATAACAGAAAAATACACCAATGGTGATGTTGGTCAGGAAAGTTATGATGCGAATGGAAACCCGGGTGATTATAAAATATCCGATGCGGAAGGAAATGTTTTATTCATAGCAGACGATTATGCTGCCAGTACGGTTGCAGGCGGGAGTAAAATATACTATATCAACAGTCAAGGTCAGCTTAATGCGGTTACACTTGACGCAAATGGTAATCCGATTTCACCCACTTCAAATCCACATGCCCCACCTCCGGCTGTTGTTTCTGATTCTGTATTATCACAACAGGCTCAGGATGATCTCCACAATACCGAGCTATGGAGCGGAAGGTCTCCACTAGCGGTTACGTTGGCGCAGTTCGATACGGCAAATAGAAATTTCGGCTGGCTGACAAACCTTATCGGGGTCGGTGCATGGAGTAATGCATGGAGTTCATTATTTGACAAAACATTCGCGACAACAATTGAATGGGGCACTGTTAAGGGAGCTTCAGAGAATATCTGTCAGGCGTATTCAGATAGGACATCCGCTCCCGAAAACATATACATCGGAGATAGTGGGGATGGTGCTGCGGATGTTGCCGGAAAACGTTCCGACATGTATGACGAGAACAGAACTCACTTTTATATATACGAAATAATTTATGACGTGCAGAATGCTATCCTTATCGATACTTCAAAGACGTTGACGGTCAACACTTATATTGTTAGAGGTGGCACTAAATATCCTTTGGATTTGCAAGATGGCGTTTCAGGAACAAATTCATTCCCTATAGGAGGAAGTGTCACTGAAGCAAGTGCTCTTGGAAATTCAATGATCATAAGACTAAGCGACGAGACAGTTCCATATGATGAAGTATGTTTGGACTTCCATGATTCTTCATTGTTAGTTGGAACTTTCAGGGCTTATCTGAAAAATGGAGAACTTTGTGATGACTTTTTTTCGACATCAGCACCGATGCCCAGCAGTCCAATAAATGTGCAGGCATTCTACAACAGTTTGTATGGAATTGGCGGTTCTAGTGGAAGTTCGAATACAAATGTAGGCTCGTCGTCAAGTGCTTCATCACCAGCACCAGGCACTGTAACAAATTCAGGTGGAATTCATTCGGAGGGACTAGGATGAACATATTCAAGGAGCTTTTCCATTTAGATAAAAATCTATATTGGTTTGCCGTGCTATGCACGACCATTTCTGTAGCTGTGTTTATTGCTATAAGTAAAATATTTTATTTGCTGATAGGCACTGTCACATCAAAGATAGCGACTATGCTTGGCTCCATAGACCTTGCGACAGTGTCGAAAACTACTATCGAAAACTCGTCGGCCGTTCCATGGCTGTGGTTAGTTTTCTTGATGCTTTTGATATTCATAATCATAGAGGTATATTCCCTGTCATTCTTTGAAATCCTGATATGGAACAGGATTGCAAAACAAAAAACGACGTTCAAGAACACATCAAAATTTTTGGTATTCAATATATTCGTGCTGTTGATATTGGGCATCATTAATTTTGCGTTCATCGGATCGGCATCCAACACAATAGGGATTGTCAGCGACATACTTGTTGTCATTGTGGTTTTCCTTTCATTTTATATCTTGTTCGTGAGCTACTATGTGTTTGCCAAAACACAGAGGCTTTTTCATTCAATCAAGGAGTCGTTTGTCGTAGGAATAAAGCACATGAGAAAGACAATCATTGTCTTGATCGCTGCCATTATTATTATGCTAATACTTGATGCTATTTTGTTCTTGTTGGGCTTCCTTTCCTCATTGGTCATGGGAATCATCCAAGGAATGTTATTCATTTTGTTCATTTCATGGTTCAGGGTAGCTATCGCGAACGCATTAAAATCAATAAAGGTTTAAAAAGAGCAATGGTAAAAACAACAGTAACAACAAAGAGCGGAACAATATATGAAATTGAGCAGGGTGTTTTTGGCCACAAGATACTAAGAAATAACGAGAGATTGGTTGGTTACATATGGCCTACAAGACAGGCAAGGGGTGTGGACATAGATAAGGAAGGTAGAATACTTGGGATTGAAAAAGAATTCAAGAAAGGTTTGTACGTTTTGGTATGGAATGCAGATAAAATGGAGTTCATGAATTCAACAGAGATAGTTTCGGTAGTAAAGGGAAAATGAAAAAAAGTGCAAGAAGGGGTCAGATAACAATATTTATCATAATAGGTATAATTCTGTTATTTGCAGTCGGATTTGTAATCTATATCGCGACAATCTATCCGGGATTAAACTTTGTAACACCAAAAGAGACTCCGCTAGGGACATACATAGGAGCATGCCTTGCTTCAGTGACAAAGGACGCGATAGTTCAATTAGGAACTCAAGGAGGATACATCCAGATTCCTAAGCAGGTAAGCATAAATGACAGGGCTTACTATTCATTTGCTCCTGGAGTGGATCCGAAGATTCCGCTGTGGTATTATCGAGGCAATCCGACTTATCCGTATATTGATACAATGCAGGACCAGATATCCCAGTACGTTCTTGGAAACATCGATTCGTGTCTTGGCAATTTCACGTCATTCAGGGATCAGTTCAATTTGCAGCTCAAGGGAAATGCGACAGTCAACACGACAATCACGAATTCAAACGTAATTACCATTCTCAATTATCCTCTTCAGGTAACGGATAAGCAGACAGGTTCCATAACTGATGTAACTTCCGTATCGCGGACTCTTGACGTGAAACTTGGAGAGATGTGGAACATGGCAATTGATATTTTGAAGTCGGAGAACGAACAATTATACTTCGAGAATCTCACAATGGATGTCCTTTCCTCAAGCACAAGTTTCCCTCTAAATGGAATGGATTTCAGCTGCAGTCCGAAAATATGGAAGAAATCAGATATAATTACATTCTCAAAGACTGCGCTTTCTTCAGATATAAATCTCGTTACTGTTAAGGGAAATCCATTCACGTTTTTCGATACGACTGATGCATATTCAAGAAATCATTTAGTTTTCCCTCTTTCACAGACTTACCCTGATCTAGGTGCAGCATTCCAATACACGCCTGACGCGCGCTTTGAATTGCACGTAAATCCAAACGATGCCCAGATATTGACATCCAATGTCGGCCAGTCGAATAGTCCTTTATTGAGTTTCTTCTGCATAAATCAATATCATTTCACTTATGACATCGAATATCCTATATTGGCAACTTTAAGGGACGATACGGCGTTCGGCGGAAAAGGATTTTTGTTCAACTTCGCGTTCCCTGTCACGATAAATCACAATCAAGGAGATAAGAAAGATTTCCCTATTGTGCAATTCTCTGCTCCTGAGTTCAATTATGGTTTCTGCAACGATACTTCACCTCAATCTGTCACGATTCATGCAAAGGACGTATACACTTATCAGAGTCTTTACCAAGCCAACATAACATTCCAATGCGTCCATATTCTCTGCGATCTTGGAGCAACTAATGCAGACAGTGGCTTTTACGAATTGCAGACAAATATTCCCGTAGGATGCACAAACGGGGAAATTATCGCTAACGCCGATGGATATCTTCAAGGTCAGACTGTTTACAGGGGAGAAAGCAACGTTGACGTGGATCTCACACCGGCACGTAAATTTTCTGTCAACGTCACCGTCCACGATTCGACTGACTTTTCAAGGGTAAGTCAAATTCAGCCGCTTGAAAGTGTTGTTATGACGATAACAAGCCTCAATCATCCAGAGCTTACCCAGCAAATATATGATTCAGACAATCCAGCTGACATACAGCTCGTAGATGGAGATGGAAGTTATCAGGTGGAAGCAATTTTCATACAGTATGATGACGCTTCGGAAACTACGTCACGAATCATTGGAGGCTACGTTGGTCAGTGGAATGTCACTTATCCAGAACTTGCTCTTGCTTCCCAGCTCAATCTGAATGTTGTTCAGAAACTTCCTATAGCAGTAACTGACGCCGAGCAGCAGGATACCGCGCTATATCTTTATCAAGATACTTCGTACCAAAAGGCGTTGAGGCCTACTTTCAGCTGATAAAATGAGAAAAGTGAAAAGAACATCATTGGTTGTTTTGCTATTTGTAATGCTATCGTTCAATGTATTTGCCCTTTCGATAACAAACCAGCAAGTCCAGCAGGTATCGAATCGTTATGCTATCATAAATTGGATGACTGACATTCCATCATCAAGCACAGTTCTTTACGGGACGAACCAGACGATGATGACACAAAGCGTATCATCCTCGCAATTGGTAACGAATCATACTGTCATGATTTCTCCTCTTCAGAATTCAACCACTTATTTTTTCAATGTAACTTCAATTAACGACACATATTCCGTAAGCACGAGCCCAGTTAATCTCACAACGACTGCCACAGATACTATTCCGCCATTCATCAACACGCAGATTCCTGACTACTATGGAAGTACGGCAATATCGATACCAGTGCAGACAGAACCTCAGACGCAGGTTGCGATATTTGTGAACGGAAATATTACCAACTATGACACGAGCGGAAATGATGGTTTCTTGCCATTCTCTGCCGTAAGGTTGGATGCAGGCAATGGGACGGCGATTGACACTATACTCATAATTGCAAAGGACCCATCTGGAAATCAGAACCAGCTTACAAAGACAATAATTGTCGATACAAGCCCTCCTGCTATATTGTTCCCTCCTCTTCCTTCCGCATATGGTCAGAATTCCCTCACGATAAATGGAACAACAAACAAGCCAGTGATTATGGATATTATAATAAATCAAAATCTCACCACAGTACTGAACGTGACTGGCTCGACATGGAAGACAACAATAACTTTTCCAAATGATGCGAAGTATCTCGTAGAATTGAAAGCAGTGGACAGGGCAGGGAACATATTCGACCAGACATTTACCGTGCAAGTCGATACGCAACCCCTCATTCTCACATCGAACGCAGCAAATCTTAATCCATCATATACTCTCGAAAGGACAATAACAGGTACTGTTAACAAGCCTTATGCCACAATCATGGTATTCATTAACAACAAGACCGCAAGCGACATAACGCGATCGACAAGCGGCGGATTGATTGATGTTCCGACAAGCATATCTGAATTGATACAGCGTGCACAGAGTGGAACATTGAATGGCAATCATCTTAACTATATTACTACTGCCGACGCGAATGGAAATTTCAAGGTCAATGTAGAGTTCACGACGAATATGCCTCTAACAAATAACAATACTCAGGTATACATCCCTGGCCAGGCAACTCCTCTTTCGTTCGTTTCGGGGCAGACATGGGTCAATACTCTTGAAGTAGTTGCAATCGATGAGACTGGAAGAAATGTCTCGAGCGGAGTGCAGACAATTTATTACACGCAATGCGGTTCTGGCGGCCTTTACGCAATATCAAGTCCTGTTCCTTCTCCAACATCAATTCCTGTCTCGCTATTGAAGCAAGGATTTGGTGAGTTCGGATTGACTCTTGGGCTCACATGGGTCGGTTCTTCCGATGTAAGCAAAGTCACAATGGGTCCTGTAAACATAGGACTCCAGCCGATAAGTCAGGAAGACAGGCTGAACAAATATAATCTCACATTGGGTACAATGCAATTGTACAATACGGCTACTATATATCCTACTCATCCTGTTGGTACCACAAAAGAGCTCTATGCCCTGGTTCAGCTGAATCCAACTGGCGCGAACATAACTTCCACCAATATTCTAAGTCTTACCGAGCTGGATTTCCCTCTTTTGCTAACGATGCAGTATTCATATCCGCTTCCGAACGGCCAGATGACAACAGTCAATCAACAGACATGCATAGATACAAGCATTGACATTGAGCCTACTACAAATGCCTACCTTCCTCCCGTGTTGCTGAAAACTCTCATTGATGTAATTACTGGAGTAACAAAAGCAATAAAGGGAGTTCTTGATTACTCGCAACCGGCCCAAACATGGGATACATATGCATGCTTAGCAGGAACATTAGTGACATGGATTGACAAAGCTGTTACGGTAACAGGGTGCACAATAGATGGTGTACCTGGGGGGGACATAACGAAGGCCCTTCAGTCAGGAGTTTGCAGTCTTAATTATGATTCAGGCAGTCCGGTCTGTACATGCTCTGACAACAAATTCCAAACATGTTGCAACAGCGTCATCGATGCGATGAATGTTCAAGGAACAGCGTTCAATTTCTTCTGTGACAGGATTATGTGTCCTTCAGTTCCATCACTTGCAAACCACGGAAAAACATACGCCGATATGCTTGTCCAGGCAGCTGGAGGTACAGGAACCCAACTTTCAACAACAGGTGCTCCTGTTCAATCAGCATCAACTACCGCTTCATCTGGATCTTCAGTTACTCCTAAACCTAATGCTGCTGGTTCATGGTGTGGCACCAAGGAGCTAGATACAGCAGGTGTTCCACTTCCTCAATTCAGTAGTGGATGCAAGAGTGAGTTCAATCGCGCATGGGGAACTGCTGTTTTGTTCCCTCAGCCTGCGAGCAGTGTCTTTGATATTGCGCTGAACGATCAGAAAAACAGGGGAGATAGCCAGGACCTATTAACGTCAATCTCAAATATCGGACAGCAGACGGTAAGTGATGTCTGTGCATCAAGACCGCCGTCGCAGGTTTTCATAAAGCAGTATAATGGCAACAAGGCATTCATGATGTATCCATCTCTGTACCCAACGGGATACAAAGATCCAGCGAACATAAATTACCATTTCGTTACGGATAAGAATAAGGATACAATCCTTGACTATGGGACAGTCCAGGAGGTAAAAAGTTATTCTGGAGGCCAAGGCAAGCAATTCCAGCAATCAGGAACTGATATAGTGTTCACTGTGCAGGATCAAGATCTGGATTATAGTTCTGATGGGACGTGTGCAGACGCTACATGCAACAAAGACATATCAGGACTTGATAATTATAACGGTAAACAACAGAGCAAGCTTCCTCCTGAGGTAATTGCTCAGATGGGTGCCATGTACTCAAAAGATTATGTTTACAATCCTACCGCAGGAATCATCGCGGCAACTAAATCGGTTTGCATTCCAGCATTCAATGGATACTTGCTGCACTACAATCAGGTTCTTACATCAGTGAAGAACTGCTTCCAGTCTATTATATCAAATGGTCAGGGAAGTTCATCAGTATGTAATTCCCTTCTTTCAAGCGTCGTATGTGATGTTGTGATTGACGCAGTGCAATGCACTGGAAGCGCTCTTGGAAATTGGGCTCAGCACAGCACGGGAGTTGGAGAGAACACAAATGTCTTCGCATCCATCGTAAATGCAGGATCATCCATGACAAGCACAATCTCTAATCGTTACGGAAATACTGCTGCATACACTGCATTGTTCAGTCAGAACAAATTGATAAATTCAATCTGCATCGGCGCATTCACAGGAGATTGGAATTTGCAGGGAATGAGCAGTCTTCTGACGCAGGCTGAAAATCCTCCTCTTGATTCGACGTGTGCAATAGTGTTCCCTACAAGACGGTACATGACAGCTGATCCGACACAGCAAGGAAGACCTACGTATTATTACTCAGTTCCAGCTATGCTAGCCGCAGGTGCTGATATCACAAGTTATTCCCTTGTATTAGTATGTTCAGATAGCCCTACTGGTTGTGCTCAATTCACTTCGCAAAGCAATCCAAACGGAGAATGCGATTGTACGGGTCAAGGAGAAAAGACGACTGGTGTGAACGTCGCTCTGCCAACACTCCATCAGGGAGATACATTTGATAATACAGGCAATCAATTGATAGCTGCCGAACAATATCGTTATGATAGTGCGAGATTGACATATACGTATGTGGATAGCATGGGAAAATCTATAACAAAATCGTGCTCAGAACCAATTCACCAAGAAGGAGGAGATGCTCCAAACACTTGTGCGTGGACTCCTGTTCTTGGATTCAGATGTGCTTTCGATACTTCAGGATTAGGAAGTGTAACATTCGTTGGAACTCCTACTGCAACGAAAGTTCCGCCACTAGTATATCACAGCGGAGATACTCTTGGTGTTACGATGACAACTCAGGTAATTCCGCCAAGTTCGTCAAGCACGATGCCAGGATTCGTCAAGATTATCGTTACTGACAAGGACAAGAATCAAGAGATAACACCTCTCGACTACACAAATAGGATTGATGACGGTTTAACGACAAATACATGGCCTGGTCTTGTGATTAATCAGGCTGATTTCTCAACATTGAATACGACATTATTTACGCCGCAGTCCAATTCGGGAGCTCCTCCAATTGTTACTGGAAGCCAGAGTATTGCCCAAGGTACTTCAACTACTTCACTTATTGTTACGTTCACTTCTTCAGGTTACATATGCAATGCTGCTGGACTTGACAAAAATGGAGTAGTTTCTTTTGGCACGGTAGGAGTCGGTCAAGGAACAGCAATAACTCCAGATAATGTAAATGGAAATGTAATAACATGCGGAGGTGTTTCATTCAGGATATTACCTAGCACAACAAATAGAATAGTGGCTGGAGCACCAGCACTAGGACCTCTTGCTAGTTATCCTGGGACTTATTATTATGTTACATATACTCCGACAACGGCTCAGCAAACTATTTGCGACTCGACACAACACAACTGGAATCTTCAGATTACTTTGTATTATGCACAAGGAGATCCATCAAATCCTTCTTCAATACAAATAGGCAATCCTGTTCTGAATCCCGATGGTTCAGTTGCTCAAGTAAATATTCCTGTAGTTACAGTATGCTCCCCACTTACCAATGCACAAACTACTACTGGTCCGTTTAGTCTTTATTCATTCATTCCGTCAACAACTAATGTGAATCTTATCACAAATAGTAAGATGACGATTAGCTACAATATTCAGGAAAATACAGGAGTAGGTATAAAGGACACAACACTTCTTCTAAGGAATGTCGTAAACAGCGCTCCTGTTGTATATTCAATAGATCTTAATGCCGCAAGTTCCGCGATCAGCAATCAGCAAATAGATTTGAATAGTGCAGGAGTTATTACAAACCAAAATCCATATGCTCTTGTATTAAACGTCACTGGTACTGATAATATAGAACATGATTTACCACTTTCAAATACATTGACAGTCAGCAACTGACAATACTACTTCATAAATAATCCTGCTTATTTTATAGAACTACTTGCTTATTTCAAATAATGCAAACACATCAGGGGGAGCGTTTTTTGTACAGTAATTTAGTGCTTTTTGTCTATTAAGTCTAACTGCCGTATCAAATTCCGCTTTGCAGGTTTCATGAGATCCTGGAAAATAACACGCTTCAATAGCATGTGTCTTCCAGTTGTCAAGATGATACTTATTTAACAAACCAAATATCTCAGATATTTTCTGACCTTCATCAACACTAATGATTTCTGTTCCTTTTCCATTAACTTCTATTTGTTTTTCAATTAAGCTTGTAGCTGTGTTTGTTATCTCTTTTTTCGTTTTCGATGAGGTTTTCTCTGGATCATATGAATAAAGAGTAGAAACCATTTGGTCAATTCCTAAGCAATAATTTTCTTGTTTTAAGTCCAACTTTGCTTGCTGAAGTGGTGTTAATTTTTTTGCCTGATTTTCATCATCAGAATCATAAGTTCCATGCGAATTTGTTTTTGTCACATAATCTTTTCCATCTCTGTAAACATCAGTAACTACAGTTCCATCAACAAGAGTAGTCTTGGTCACTGTTGTGTTGTTATTTCTTCCATCTGCATACGCTTTTGCAGCCAAACCAGTCGCAATGACTCCTGCCGCGATAAGAATCTGTATCTTTTTTGCTAAATCCATGTCTCTTTTATGAGTATTATACATATATAAACTTTTCTATTGTCGTCCCTATACTGTGGTAAATTAATACCATATAACATTTATAAACCTCTTCAATGTACTGAAATGCATGTTTGTCTTCCTAGACTCGATTAAAACGACATTTAGGCAGTTCAAGAAGAACTGGAGATACCTGCCATTAGTAGGTTTATTTGACCTTATATTCTTGTTTTTATTCGGTTTCGGAACATCTGTATTGAGAAACATAGTAGCGGAACCAATCCTTAATATCTTGAATCAATCCGCTTTATTGAGCTCAACAGTGCTTCAGGCAGCAAGTGACGGACAGTCAGCTTTGCACACGCTCCTTTCTGATCCTACAATAGCACTAAATCTGCATGCAGTGCTGAATGGAGCGCTTGTTTTTACGGCATTGGTTTACGCGTTCTGGGTCATCTTTGACGGCACAAGCTGGTACCTAGCAAACAAGATGAGGGGAGATAAGCACGATTTCATGAATTTCCTGAAGAAATTTTCCCTGATTAGCTTATTCTGGATATTTGTTTTTGCAGTACTTGACCTGGCTTTAGTAAATGTGATTTTCTCGATCCTAGTAAGTCCGCAGCCAGCGGTCAATTCGAGCACGCTCGAGTTACTTGCAGGAATACTGAATGGAATAGTTTTCTATTTCTTGTTCATATCATTCTCATTCCTTCCTATGAAAAATTTCTTTGCGAACATCAAGCAGACATTTGTTCATGGCATAAAGAACATAGCATCGTTTGGCGCTGCATTTGTCGTGATAATTATCGTTTTGTACATTGATTTCAAAATCACTTTCCTTTTGTTCCAGCCGGCAATCTCCAGCATGACTTCTTTGAATTTAATTTCAATTATAATCCTTCTTATACGGTTTACGCTAGCTGCGCCAATCCTAGTATGGGCAAGATTGTATCTGATGGATGTCGCGAAGAAAGTTTATTGAATTAAAGTACTCACGACGTCGAATCCCTGCATCCCGCATTTATTGCACTTGACCTTGCTTTCTGGAAAGAATTTCTTGATATTTCCCGAACGGCATGTCTTGCACACTAATTTCTCTTTTACAGTATCGATGACTGAGAGGTGATCGCAGTCCTTGCAGAAGAAAGAGTTCTGCCTTGAATAGCTATTGGTGGTTGTATTCTCCACATCCATGTACACCTTTTCAATATTTCCGCATTTCCTGCACTGTAATTCGCGTATCTTGTTCACCTTTTATTAAATTAATTAAACATCATGGTATATAATTCTTATCATTTCCGTATTGGCTCGCAAAACCAATGTGGGCGTGTCATATTATTTAACGACGTAATTAATGAATTCAACTTGCATGCACTTATCAATCACTACTTTGCTGATTCCGCAGTTATCCAGTGAATATGCTCCAAGACTATCTGAATCGCTCAATCCATTTATTCTTCCTAGTATTCCTTTTATCGGACCGCCGTGGGAAACAACCAGCACAGAAGCTTCAAGACTATGATTTTTAACAATTTCTTTAAAATAATTATATGACCTTGTTATCATCTCCAGTGGTGACTCTCCATTGGGTGGGTGGTGGTTTTCACCTTGTTGTTTCCAATCCAATTCCAGTGAGGGATTTTCATCACGAACTTCTCTCCAAAGTCTTCCTTCCCAGTCGCCATAATTTCTTTCATCCAGCTTGGTAGATTGTATGAGATTTGAGTTATTTGGTGCTATAATCCTTGCTGTTGTGATGGCTCTTCGTAAAGTTGATGTATATACAGCAGATAACATAATATCTGAAAAAAACTCAGATGCTTTTTTTGCCTCCTGTTCTCCTTTTTCATTTAAATTTACGTCAATACAGCCTTGTATCCTTGAGTTTTTGTTCCAGTCTGTTTCTGCATGACGAACTAAGTAGATTTTCATTTTTGTAAATTTCTTCTATCAAGCCATTTGTTTAGTTTTTCAGTAGTTGTGAATCCCAAATAAGCCATCAATTCAGTATTGTTCATTCTTCCTCCATCAAACTTTCTTGTCATATCCCATTTTTTATCTTCTTTGTACTCATTAAGAAGATGGGAAGGGATAACGAAATGAGATGGCTCGCATTTAAACTTAACGTAGTGAAAATTCTGATCAGGTTTGTCTTTTGTTGGTGCGACTTGCTTGATTTTTTTGTATCCTTGTTCAAGAGACCTAAATTTATAATGGCGACTTATGAATAATTCTGGGCAGAGATTTATCTGACTGCCAAAAAGGAATATCGGCATATGACCGAGTTTTGTTGCTATGTCAATCCCTTGCATGTTTGGATACGCCTTATATCTCATATTATCATAAAAACTGTAGTGTCTTATTCTTTTTAGAACGTCTTTTTCGTTAGGGTTGTCTTTCTCCGTCATCCAAAATTCCATATTATTCAATTTAAGTAAGTTGAACCCTTGTTTGATCGTTCTTTCAAGTCCTGTTCTGAAATTCTCTCCCACTAAAGGCGATTCATAAAATTCGTCAGCATCAGCAAGAACGAGCCACTCTGGATTGAACGATTTTGCCAATTCATGAACGGAATTCAGCAAGGTTTGTTCTTGATATCCGTCTGTAATAAGTTGTTTACATGCGAGGATTTTGTCTTTTTCGAGGCCCTTCATCAGTTCATAAGATCCGTCTGTGCTTCCATTGTCGATAGCAACTGTAGATATCCCTTGGTTTGCATACCATTCGATGTTTCTCAGAAGTATATCGATTTCATCCTTGGTAGTAAGCATCCTTATTATGTTCATATTCGAATACCTCTTAAGGATTTACTGAATTGAGAATTAGACACGAGCTCTCCAATATCTTTGTGCAGGTAGTCTATTTTTTTCCTTTTTTTCTCAGTCAACTCAGGAGATTGCTTCGAGGTGGCTAAATCGTCGCAATATATTGCAATTGTCAAGATATCGAGGTATATTGTCGCTGCATCTATTGCTTCCATGAATTTTGGCTGATTTTTTATTTTTTGGTATTTTTTTGCAAGATTTAACTTAAAAGAATACGGAAGCATGAGATCGGAAAAAAACATGGCAAGATCTATTACAGCAGGGCCTTTTGAACAAAGTTCTGCATCAATGAATTTTATTTCTCCATTCCACACAAAGTTGGATGCAAAAGTATCCCCAAGAATAAAATGTTCTTTTTGACTAGAAAGAGTTTCGATTATGCTGTTAATATGAGGCGATATCGTTTTGACAACTTTATTATTCCCATTGTATTTTTCATACATTTTAATTACTTTTCTTAAATCATTTGGTTCTCTATGAAAAAGCTTGCTGTGTTCAGAACAGGCAGAATGTATTTTCGCCATTGTTTCTATTGATTTTAGTAGAATGTTTGTTCTTTCTAATTGATTGAACTCTTTTAAGTCAGTTCCGTTGATATAGCTCGAAACCAGACTTAATCTGTTTCTGTCAACATAGATTACTTCAGGAGAAAATCCATATTTACTCAGTGTTTTTAATGAGGCGTATTCGTTCTCTAGGATGTTGAATCCATCTTTGTTTATGTATTGGTGATATTTTCTTAATTTGTATGATTTCCCAGATTTTGCATGTATGAAGTACAGTTCGCTCCTTGTTCCTTTGCGGACAGATTCAATTAGTTTAATTTGTCCTCCGTCGCGTTCTATTGCTTCTTTTAGTTCCCGATTAATTTTCATTCCTGTTGCCATATTTTGAGATGAGTATTTTTTTGCATTCTTCTGATGTGATGTACGGGAGAGATAGTTTCTTTGTTTCATTCTTTAGATATTCATCAATTTTTAAAATTCCTTCTATGTCTTTTTGAGAAAGAATTCTTTTCGTATGTGTTGAGTTAGAAATCGTTTCTTTGTAGTTTGCAAACGATTTAAGAATATAAAGGTCATTTGCCTGAATATGTTGATATAACTCAGGAAGAAGATGGTTTCCTTCAATAATAAGGGATGTGCCTTCATTTTTTGCTCTTTCTATGCACAATTTAATTGCAGAATACATTCTAATCGCTTGCTCTCTAATATTGTGTATTGGGTCATTTCCTTCAAATGTAAATCTGAATAGATAAGGTTCTTTTTTTTCAGATGTTTCAGCCTTAATTACTTCCCTTATGAATCCCGTACCCAGTCGATGATCAATACAAAGCAGATTGCATAAATCTCTTGCTAATGTAGTTTTTCCTGTTCCTGCTGTTCCACCTATTAATATGATTGGTTTATTCAAATTATTTGCCTCCTAGTACCTTGCAATATATTTTCTCTATTGTTTCGTATGCTGATGTAATTGTATTAAAATCAATTTCTCGATTATTTTTTTGTTGCACGAGGACAGGTATATTGCCAAGATATCCGAATCTCTTTTCCGCTTCAGACAGAACGTCCTTCATAGAATATACGAAGTTTCCATGGTTCCTAAGGAAAAAAAAGAATTGGAGAAACTTCATAATCTCTTATTGCCTATTGCATTAAAATATAGCAATGGATGGATACGAGAAGCTTTTTTTAAATTGGGTTTCAAAGGAAAACAAGAAAGATATATCAAGAAATTTGGAAGTCCTTTTGTGAAGGAATTTTTTAAACCACATCTCACCATTGCCGGAACAGATGTTGACACGAACAATTTTGAAAAACTGATGGTTGATGGAATTGGCTACAAAGGGTTTAGCTTGTTAGTTAACAACGTATGCGTCATGGTGCGTACAAGTGGAATTTGGAGAATTAAAAAGAGAATTCTTTTTTCTAGTTAGATGAGGACTCTCTGAGTTTTTTAATTCGATCAATATGGGCATCAGCCCATTGGTCAAATATCCTTCTTTTTTCATCAGGGATGAAACAAATCTGTTTTTTAGCATCATTTATGTATTCCTTGCTATCTTCCACGCATTCTTCAAAGATGTTGTGTTGCTCAAGGAGTCTGAGATACGTTTCTTTGTCAAACAATGTTTCTGTTCTGACTTCTTCTTTGAGTTTATTTAGTAATAGGAATGTTGGGTATGTTATATATTTTTCCTTCAAATCAGATAGTCGCCTATATTTTTTCTTGCCATAGATATCCATGAGATCATCTTTGATCTGGCCTACAATGCCCATAAGTGAGGAATATTCATAGACTTTGCTGCATTCTTCTTCCAAAAGATTTTCTATCGAGAGAGCAGCCATATAATCTCCCGCAACTCCTATTACTGTTTTAAGTCTAAAGAGATTAATTATATCTTTCTCGCTTAATCTAAGATTTCCTTTATTGAATTTTTCTATCATAAAGCTTTTGTACACATCTTTTTTTGATTTGTTATATGCTTGTAAAATTACATCCTTTCTATTGCACGAAAGGTCTTGCATGATTCCGTCAACAATTCCTTTCGCATGTCCTACAGCGGCAACAGACTCACCAATGCCAATTTGTTTCCATACAGTCGGTTTTTCCCATCTTAATTCATCATTATCAATTATATCGTCTTCTGCCAAGGTAATTGCATACATTATTTCTGTGCTTGCCGCTATTTTCTTTATATTCTCGATATTGCTTCTTGGAGTTTGATGAAGATTTTCATTCAATAATAAAGGAATTGCGCTGCGGAATCTACTAGTAATATTATCAAGCATATACCAAATAGGCTCTGTGAATTTGTTTCTTTCAAATTTTGATTTTATGAATGATTTTATCTGCTCTTCATAGAGTTTATTGAATTCTTCAAGAATTTTAACATCAAATTCAATGTCTGGCATTTCCTGACACTTTTACTTCCTCATTAATAAATCTTTGTTTTTACTATTTTACACCAATAAACATTTTGCTACTCTTTGTTTATTTATCTTTTCACAAATTCATTGAATGTCATTCGTATATAATCTTTGTCATTGATTCCGTTCAAAGCATAAACTTGGGTAGCCGAGAATATCTTCTTGTCTTTTGGATCAAGACCGAGCATTTTAATTCCTTTCTCGACATCCTTCCACGTTTTTCCTTCGATCTCGAGCAATGGCTTTAGTCTTGGCCAGAAATCAATTTCGAACATAATGCCGTCTTTCTCCCAGCTTATTCTTTTCTTCTCCTGGAAGAACTTATCCATTAGTCCTGCTTTCCTGAATATCTGTGCAGTCTTCTCGAAATCATCAACTGTTACCTCTATTTCTTCCATTCCGGTATCTGTCGTCTTGCCGTCATGCGTCTTTGCTCCTAATCTTTTCTTGAACGCCAGTTTCGTCTTTGTTCCATCATCTCGAAGCCTGATCCATGCCGCTTCCTTGTCCAATCTGAAGTCAGGATAGTCGAACACAATACTCCTAAACATATATTCTCTTATCTTCTTTGCACCTATTTCTTTGAGTTTTTTCTGAATTTCCTCGGGATCTACATCTAGAAACTTTACTTCCTTCTCTTCCATTTCACATCTTTGGCATGCCGCCCATTTTCTTCATCATCTTCTCTATTCCTTTCCCGCCCTTCATGACCTTAATCATTTTCTTGCTCTGCTTGTATTGTTTCAACAAATCCCTGACATCACTTGTGCTCACTCCGGAACCTTTCGATATCCTTTCAACTTGTTTTCCAGTTATCTCATCAGGCTCTTCCAATTCTTTTTTTGTCATGGAGTTCAATATGAATTTCCATTTCTTCAGTTTTTCCTGCTGAACTTGAAGAGCTTCCTTCGGCATTTTCAATTGCCCGAATCCAGGAATCATCTCTACAATCTTGCTCAACGGGCCCATCTTGTTCATAGCTTCCATTTGGTTGTACAAATCAATCAGCGTGAATTCCCCTTTCAGTAATTTCTTGCTCAAGTCCTGGGCTTCCTCTTCCGTCATTGCTTCCTTTGCTTTCTCTAGCAAAGTCTCCAAATCTCCCATTCCCAGCATTTTTCCGACGAATCGTTTGGGGTCGAATTCTTCGAAGTCATCTACCTTCTCTCCTATTCCAATGAACCTGACTTTGGCTCCTGTGATGGCGCATGCCGATAATGCACCGCCGCCTTTCGCAGTGCCATCCAGTTTCGTGATTATCACACCAGTAATATTGCATGTCTCGTGGAACGTCTGCGCTTGTTTTTCAGCAGCCTGTCCAATATCTGCCGCCATAACAAGAAGGACTTCCTGCGGCTGAATTAGTTTATTAACTAATTTTAATTCCGCAATTAATTCTTCGTTCAAAGCGTCTCGCCCGGCTGTATCGAAAATGACAACATCATACTTCTTGAATTCTTTTTCGAATTCCTTCATTATTTTCGCAGGATCTTTTTGTTTTGGATTCCCAAACACAGGGATATCTATCTTCTCTCCCAGCTGCCGCAATTGCTCGTATGCTGCAGGTCTCCACACGTCCAAGGAAACCATCGCTACCTTGTGCCCTCTTTTCTTGAAGTATTTCGCCATTTTTCCTGTCGTGGTTGTTTTTCCAGAACCAAATAATCCAACAAGCATTATGCGCGTCTGTTTCTTGTCAGTTTTGATCGGAACCTTTTCCTCGCCTAAGAAATTTACCAATTCCTGATATACTATGTTGACAAGATATTCTTTCTTTGTAAGGCCGCCAGGAGGTTCCTCCTTCAAAGCGCGTTCCTTTATTTTTTTTGTGAGTTCAAGAACAAGCTTTACGTTGACATCTCCCGAAAGAAGTGACTTTTGTATCTCCTTTATGAGCTCGTTGATGAGCCTTTCATCTACAAAAACAGCATTCTTTATCTTGGTCAGGGTGTCCTTTAAAGACGTTCCCAGCTTCTCTAAGACCATATCTATCAGGTATATTGGTTTTTTATAAAGGTTATTAATATTTTTGAGCCAGAAAAGAGTATAATCTTCCTAAAAAACCAAAGAGATCATATGGGTAAATAAGAAAGTTTTTCAATAAGTTCTGAATTGCTTAATCGATGAAAGAAGAAAAGAAAGTCAAAGAAAAGTATTCTGCGGTTAAATCAAGATTATCCAAATGCATAAATGAATTAGAGAAGGCGCAAAATAAAGAGAAATACAACGCGAATGGCATACATTACGGGTGGTTCTTGACTGATGCTGCATTAAGTTGTATGAATCCTCCTCCTGAAAAACCCATTTCTTTCATGTTCGAGCGGGAGGGTCACGAGCTTTCTCCCCTCAATTGTTATTTCATACTTGAAGGGAAGAAAAATCCACAGCGAGTTAAGTCAGCTTTATACACACTTGACCTACTTGTGATGAATGCAGGCGAGATTATCGCAGACTACGTTGATGTTGGAAAAATAAAGGACGTTGCTGATTTGTTCAAGCAGGCTAGCACTTATCTGGACAACCCAAATCGCCTCTATTGACTTATAAATCCCTTAATAACATTTATAAACTAACTTTCTTAAATAGTTTCATGGCTGTGCCCATAGTGAAAATAAGAGGTGTTAGCAAGAGCTTTGGCTTGAAAGTCGTTCTCGACAATGTTTCATTCGATGTTCTTGAAGGCGAGATTTTTGGTGTCATAGGAGCCAGCGGGGCTGGCAAGACGACATTGCTTTCATCCATGATAGGATTCTTTCCATTAACAAAAGGATATGTCGAATACAGGAAAGGGACAATGGAGCCATTCAGTTTTGTTTCGATAGATAAGGATAGCTCATTGAAGAAGGACATAGGCTTTTCAGCTCAGGATCCGAGCTTTTACGACAGGTTGACAGTAAACGAGAATCTTAGGTATTTTGCGGAGTTGTACAATATTCCTAAGCAGTTCATAGATCAGAGAGTTAAAAAAATCCTTGATCTCGTGGAATTGACGGGCGAGGAGAAAACAGTTGCGGGGGAATTATCTGGAGGAATGAAAAAAAGGTTGGACATCGCATGCTCATTGATCAATGATCCCAAGATACTCATATTGGACGAACCTACTGCTGACTTGGATCCATTGCTGAGAAAGCACATATGGGCTTTGCTGAAAAAAATCAACGGCATGGGAAAGACTGTCATAATCTCATCGCATTTTCTCGAGGAGATGGACATGCTGTGCAATCGCATTGCCCTGATCCATGAAAAAACAATTTCTCATGTCGGAACAACGGATGAGATAAGGAAGATGTTCCCTTACAATTTCGAGATACAGGTAAGTGTGAAATCGCAGAATTACAAAGAAATCGCGAACAAGCTGTACGGGCTTCCTATCAACAAGATTACTCAAAGAGGCAATAGGATGATAATATATACGGCACAGACTGACATCGTTCTAAAGAAACTTGTCGATGTTCTTGAATCTTCGAACGAAACGATACTCGATCTTGATGTCCAGCGTCCTACTCTTGATGAGGTATTTGCGGAACTGTTGTCGAAGAAAGGTGTCCAGTGAAATTGTTCACCATAATCCAGAAAAATTTCAAGGTATTCATACGCTCAAAGGTATCGGCATTCATAATATTCTTGGGTCCTTTGCTTCTGGTGTCGCTGGTCGGATTGTCGTTCAGCAGCGCCCAGCTTCCGGGTCTGACAGTAGGTACGTATTCTCCAGACTACAATAATTTTACAACATCTATTATCCAGCAGATAATCAACAACAAATTGGTCATTAGCAAATATGATTCGAATGAGAGTTGTTCGAATGCTGTCAAGAAGGGAGATGTCAGCATCTGCCTGGTCTTTCCGCATGATATGGATGCGACAAACAATGTTGTTACATTCATTGTCGATTATTCGAAGATGAATCTTGTATGGGTGGTCGTTGATATATTCTCCAATCAAGTGTCAGATGTCGCAACTCAACTACGATACAACTATGCTTCAGATCTGGTCGGAAAGGTCATCCAAACGCAGCAGGATCTAGTTACCCAGAAGCAAGGCATTAGTGACTTAGGAACTCAGCAGAGCCAAGCGACCGGAACACTTACCAGCGCGCAGTCAAGCCTTGCCAAGATCAATCCGACAACAGACCTTGGCCAAACATCGAACTATGCCACTGCGCAAAATAGTCTTTCTTCTCTCCAATCATCTTTGCAATCTGCACAATCTAGCTTAACCACCGCACAAGCAAATGTCGACGGCTCAAGCATGTCCGATACTGAAAAGAGCACAGTTGACTCGAACCTTCAGGATATTTCAGGAGATATCACCAATGCATTGGTATACGTGACTGGAAATTCAAGCACAGCATCACTTGGACTTGCTATTTCAGACATGGAATCGGCAATCCAGAACGCCCAGTTGCAACTGACTTCCATTAAGAATCAAAGGGATACTGTCAACGGGCAGCTTGTTACTCTGAATTCTGCCCTTACGAACGCGGCGAATAAAATTGTCGATCTGCAAAATTCAGTCGAAGCGACTTCTGCTAGACTAGCTGCTGTGCAGCAATCTGATACGCAGAAAATTGTAAGTCCAATAACGACACAGATAGAACCAGTCACAACAGAAGAGACAAATTTCAATTATTTGTTCCCGACGCTCATAGTGCTTGTCGTCATGATTACCGCGGTATTGCTCGGCTCGACTTTGGTGATGACCGAGAAGAAGTCGAAATCCGTATTCAGGAACTTCGTTACGCCGACTAGCGATGTCGTCTTCGAGCTCGGAATTTTCGTGACGTCATTCATAGCAATTGCAGCCCAGTTAGTTATCTTCTTGTTTGTCTCATCATTCTTCTTCAATACCGATGTATTGAGCAGCATATTGCAGAGCTCACTGGTCCTTGTCTTGGTTATTTCCGTGTTCGTCCTTCTTGGAATGTTGATAGGGTACTTGTTCAAATCAGAGGAGACATATGTTCTTGCATCAATAACTGTTTCGGCGATACTGATGTTCTTGTCATCAACCATTATGCCGATAGAGAGCATTTCCAATTCCGTGCGTCAATTCGCGTCAGTAACTCCCTTTGTAATTAGCGAGAACACGCTGCGTCAAGTCATGTTCTTCCATTTCAGCATTGGCTCTGTCATTTCTCAATTATGCATTTTACTTGGCTATGCACTGGTATTCTTTGGGTTTATCTTCGTGGGACATAAGCTATTGAGGTATAATCTTACACTCAAGAAGAAAGATAAGCCTAATAAATGAGCTTGCAGTAAACATTTTACATGGACACGGCCAAAGCGATGCGTCAGTTGCGTGAACTTTCTGGTTTGGGAAGCAAGGATATGCGTCTTGCCGCAGAATCATGGGATGAATCATGGAAAACGCTCATTTCGACAATGCTTTCGGCACGTACGCGGGATGAAGTCACGATTGTTGTTGCCAACGCCTTATTCAAGAAATACAATGCCGTCAAGAAGCTTGCGCATGCTTCGTTGAAAGACATAGAAAAGATAATTTATTCAGTTAATTTCTACCGGAACAAGGCAAGGAATGTATTGGGCTGTGCCAAGATTCTCGACAAGGAATATCATGGAGTCGTTCCGCATGATTTCGATAAGCTAATAGAACTTCCTGGAGTAGGTAGGAAAACGGCGAATGTTTTCCTCTCTGAGATGGGAAAGCAGGCGATAGGCGTGGATACGCATTTAGGATATGTATCTCACTATCTTGGCTGGTCAAGGCAGAAAGATCCGCACAAAATCGAGGAGGACTTGAAGAAGTTATTCCCCAAGAACAAATGGAAATCTGTGAACCCAATCGTGGTAAGGTTCGGAAAGACGTATCGTTCAAGAAGAAAAGAGAACGAATTGCTTGACAGGTTGAAGAGAACATGAGCATATCATCATTCGCAAAAACAGTAAATGCACTCCAAAAAAAAGAGAGGGGAAAACAAGTTTCGAAAAGAATTAATGAATTTGAGCTTTTCAGGAACAAGTCATCACAAGATTGGTTTTCTGAACTTTGTTTTTGTTTGTTAACTGCGAATGCAAAGTTCAAGACGGCTAACGCAATCCACAAGGAGCTTGGTTACAAAGGTTTCATGAATTCCAGTCTCAATGACATCACATCTTGCATAAAGAGGAACAAGCACAGGTTCCATAACAATAAGGCGAAGTACATAGTCGCGGCAAGAGCGCATAATGATATCAAACATGAAATTCTTGAAATCTTGGACAAGTCTGATGAATTCAATACGCGGGAGTGGCTTGTCGCGAACATAAAAGGTCTTGGCTATAAGGAAGCATCTCACTTCCTGAGAAATGTGGGTTGCAAGAACCTCGCAATTGTAGATAGGCATGTCCTCAGCATAATGAATGAATATAATATAATAAAAGCAAAACCGAAGACGGTTACCAAAAAAACATATTTTGATTTGGAGAATAAGTTGAAAAATATCTCAAGTAAACTTCATATGTCGATTGCCGAGCTTGATCTGTATATGTGGTCGATGAAGACAGGTCAAGTAATGAGGTAAGAATAAAAATTCTACTCGTATCTTAACGCATCAACTGGTTTAAGTCTTGATGCCTGTATTGCAGGAACTACGCCTGAAATAACCCCTACTAAGAATGAGAACGCAAGCGCACCAACAATAAGGTACCAGGGGAAATATGCTCTCAACAAGTCGGAACCAAGATATTTAGTTGCAATGAATTCTATCATTTTTGCAATGCCCATTCCAATTACAATACCTATCGCTCCTCCAACCAGTCCAAGCGTTCCTGATTCTATCATGAACAAAGTAAGGATATCTCCGTTTCGCGCACCAATTGACTTCATGATTCCTATTTCTTTCGTCCTTTCTATAACAGCAGTGTACATTGTGTTCATGATTCCAATACCACCAACAATGAGGCTTATCGCAGCTATTCCTATAATGACTGCTTGAACAATGTCAAAAACAGTAAGGAATGTGTTCAACAATTGCTCCGGTGTCGTTACAACGAAGTCTTCTTGTCCTACCTGTTCGTTTCTAAACTTTCGCAACCTAGTTGTTATTGTCTCTTCCATATGGTTTATTTGCGCAGAATCAGATACTTTGAGATACATGAAGTCAACCCGCGTTCCGAGACTAGGAAATAATGTCCTGAGCGGATCGATGTTCATCATTATTACTCTGTCATCACTTGGATTTCCTATTGGCGCGAGTATTCCCGCAACTTTGAGACTTTGATTGTTTATTACCAGCGTATCTCCGAGCTTGATTTTTTTGCTGAATAACGCTTGCGTAGAATAGTCATTTCCTATCACTACTTTATCTGTATCGCTTTCCCTAAGATCCCTTCCCTGTGCAATACTTATATCACCGGCTTCCTTGAACAGATCATATTCTTTCCCCGGCCCTACGCCATATATAGTGGTTATTATCTGGCTGCCGTCAAATTGTACTATGGATCCTGTTGCTACAAGTCTGCACGACGCCGCAAGTCCCGTTGTATCTTTGATATAATTATAATCATTGTCCGTCAACTCTGTTGCGCCTTGGCTTCCTGGAGCTCCGAATGCTCCTTTTGGTTGTATGATTAACTTGTCCGTTCCCAATTTTGATGCCTGGTCCTGGATGTATTGCTGCAATCCCTGTCCCAAACTTACCAACGCGACTACAGAAGCGATGCCCACGAATATTCCTATCATGGTGAGCCATGACCTTACTTTTCTGTGTGCGAGATTTGTGAATGCATATTTGAAAAAATCTTTTATCATTTGATGCTCCTCAGTGCTTCAATCGGATGCAACTTGCTTGCCTGCAATGCAGGTAATACTCCTGATGCTATTCCAACAATGAATGAGAAAAGCAATGCGCCAATTATGAGATACGGCGAGAAGCTGGCTTTCAGAAGAGTAATTCCAGCACTGTTCGCAATAAACTCCACTATCCCGCTTAATGTCATTCCTCCTATAATGCCTATTATTCCTCCTGCCAATCCAAGCAATCCCGACTCAATCAAATAAAGCATAAGGATATCCTTGTTTCTTGCCCCTATTGCTTTCATGATTCCTATTTCTTTCCTTCGCTCCAGAACGGATGTGTACATTGTGTTCATTATACCAATTCCACCGACGACGAGGCTTATTCCTGCTATTCCTATTAGAATTACGTTAACAACAGTAAGGATTGTCCCGACGGTCTTGAACAGTTGTTGTGGAGTCTGGACTGTAAAATCTTCCTGCCCTATCTTCTCGTTCCTTTTCTTCCTCATCATCTTGTTGATTTCATCGGCAACATCATTAGGATTCACACCTTTTGATACAACGACAACTATGACATCTACTCTTTTTTGATCGTTTATCAAGTTTCTAAGAGGAGTTTCCATCATCATTATGGCATTGTCAGTCAAGGGATTTCCCATTTTTTGTAGCAACCCTACAACGGTAAATTTCTTGTTATTGATGTCTATGCTATCTCCCACTGTCAATGCTTTGCCGAATTCCTTGTTATCTTTGTAGTAATTATATGTGAGAACTACGCTATCAGTATCTCCTGGTTTCAGTTCTCTCCCGCTTTGTATCTTTAGCCCGACGTACCCCATCATTGTTTGGAACGCTGCTGGATTTTCTGGAAGACTGCCCACCAATACATAAGAAGTAACTTGATTAAATTTCATTTCAACTGGTTGCATAATTCTATTTACTACAATGGAAACGCCATTGAGCTTTGCTATAGCATTGGAGTCATCCGTTGTTAACTCATTAACAGCTCCTTGCCCAGGTATCCCTGCATTCGCACTTTTTGCCTCTACTGTCAAAATGTTTGATCCTATTGATGAGAATTCAGACGTTATCGCGTTCTGTAATCCTTGTCCTAAGCTTATCAAGGAGACAACTGCGGCAATACCTATGAAAATCCCAATCATGGTAAGCC
The DNA here is from genome assembly GCA_963835585.1 of uncultured Candidatus Woesearchaeota archaeon. Taxonomy (GTDB): domain Archaea; phylum Nanobdellota; class Nanobdellia; order Woesearchaeales; family UBA10107; genus UBA10107. The sequence continues at coordinate 428,416 of CAWIGF010000003.1, read as the reverse complement.
AGCTTCTGAGGCCTCTCTTGATTATCCCTTTAAACGCCAGGAGAAAATAATCTTTTATCATTTCTTAACTTTCTTTTTTTCCCATCGTCTGTACAAATAGTAACCACCGACGAGAATTAACGCCACGACAATGATTGTTCCAAGCCCACTGCCGCTGCTGATGCCGAGTTGTTGTTTGCTAAGAACCTTTAGATCAACAACGCGTGTTTCATTGTAACTCTGATCATTTGCATCAAGATATTGTAGATTCACAACCAATGGTGTTATGCCGTTTTTCACATGTTTCACATTTATCGTGTAATCAGCAGTCTGGTAGTCATCAGAATCGATGGTTCCTACGTACTGTGTGTTGTCAGTCAATACAGAATAATTTCCAGTATCTTGAAGGATGACATTTGTGAATTTTATGTTGCTTAATCCCTTGTTTGTCAATTTCAATGTTATTGTTCCGGGTGATCCTGATCCATAAATTCCTGAGTCTGAAATAGTAATGCTCAAATCAGGAGACGATCCAACGACGAGCCCTATTACATCATTCTTTGTGTAATTGGTCCCAGTGCCGTCAACAAAATTTATGCTGATAGGAATCTTATACAATTCAGCCGTCGCATCGGGCAATGCCATCAAATCAAATTCCATCGTCGCATTATCTCCTGGCCCAAGAATCGACAATCGCTTTTCCGATGTTGAGTTTATTGGAACAATAGGTATTGCAGAATTGCTGAAATCAAGATTGACATCGACTCCCGTCAGTGGCGTGTTGCCTATATTCTGAAGTTGTATGTCTACAGGGACTGTCTGTCCTTGCGATATCCTGTTTGCTTCCACTGAAGTGACAGCGATATCAGCGCCAGTGTTTTCTATCCACAAATCGACACTGGAGCTCATCATTAACTCCTTTGTTGAGACTGTGTAAAAAATTTCATTGTCTCCTTCAGGTGCATTGCTGTCCACCATTAGTTTGTAATGCATAAGTGCAGTTTGCCCAGCATCAAGTTCCGGGAAATATCTTCCTGGCTGGTCAGAACCATCGAAGTAGAAGGGATATTGAGGAGTAAGGTTAAATGCCACATTTTTAACTGTTGTAGATCCTGTATTCTCTATTTGCAGCCATACGTCAACATATCTTCCTGATTGGACAGGATATGGTTCGTACTTCAATGTACTTACTTGTATGTAGTTATAGTTTGAACTTGGATTTCCAAGGTCTTGTTCGATAGCCGAGGCAAATCCAATGCATAAGATAAAAACCGCAAAAAATAAAATGTATCTTGATTTCATGTCCTGACCGTCACCTTTCTTATTCCTTCTATTTTCCCATCTTTTAATAAATATATCTTTTTTGCATGGCGAGCTACATGCATGTCATGTGTTACCAGAACAATTGTTTTTTTCTCTTTCATCTGGAGTCTTTTGAGTATTTCCATTATATGCTCTCCTGATTCAGAATCAAGATTGCCTGTTGGCTCGTCCGCCAGAATTATTTCCGGGTCATTTGCCAGTGCCCGTGCAATGGCGACTCGTTGCTGTTGGCCTCCGCTTAATTCAGTAGGTCTGTGGTTTATTCTGTCTCCCAATCCAACTATGTCAAGCAATCTCAGTGCTTTCTGTCTCCTTGTTTCCTCATCAATCCCCTGGAACATCATGGCCAGCATTACATTCTCCACTGCCGTCAATGTGTTGATTAGATTAAAGCTCTGAAAGATAAAACCTATTTTTCTTCCCCTTATCTGGGCTAGATCAGATTCATGCAACTTTGAGATATCATGCCCATCTAGAAAGATAGAGCCTTTTGTTGGAATATCAAGTGCTCCAACCATGTTCATGGCCGTGCTTTTTCCAGAACCAGAAGGGCCCATTATTGCTATGAATTCGTCTTTTTTTACTTTTAATGTCAACCCCTTTAATGCATTAACCTTTATTGGACCTATATGATATATTTTCCAGACATCTTTCAATTCAATGACTGGTTTATTGTCTTCAGAATGACTGTCCATCAGTAAATTGGCAGTTTATGTTCTTTTTAAAGGTTTTTATGAGGAATTATTCAAAGTCTTTATTAATGTCAATTTTATTTCTCATTACATGAAATCATGGTTAAAGGGTGGACTTTGGGGTTTGTTAGTACACGTTGTTTTGCAAATATATGGTTATTTTTCGTCAAGCCCAGAAGGAAGACTGCTTGCTTTCGAACTCGTTTTAGTTTTTACTCTTATTCCTTTGTTTGTATTAGGAGCTTTGATTGGTTGGATTATTGGAAGAATAAAACACAAAAAATAATAGTTACAAATTAACAAAATTCTCAATCAATTTCCTGTTCCTTACTTCAGGGTGGAATTGGATAGCATAGATGTTGTCTTTCTTGATTGCCTGCATTCCCCTTTCATTGTATGCGATTTCTGTAAATCCTTCAGGTAATGTAATTGAGCTTCCATGCAATTCATATGCGGAAATCATTGTATCGGCAAATATATTATTTTTTGTTATGATTTGTGTCATGCCGATTTCTTTCTGTTTGGTTAATTTTGCCCCGAACACCAATCCAATGATCTGCATGCCCGCGCAAATTCCAAGAATTGGTTTCTTGAAATCTTTGATCCATTCAAATGCATCAAATTGTTTTTGGAACTCGTTGTCTTTCAGCGCAGTTCCGCAAAGAATTATTTTGTCGGCTGACTTGATTATTCCTTCATTTAATTCTGAATAATGAACAATCTGCGTTTTATGTTTTGCCGATTCGACAATTCGCTTGATTGGCTGGACGAATTCCAAATTGGACAATGAATCTTTCTCGTTGCAGAGGTCGATGAGGAGGATCATTGTTTTAACCCTGCTCTGCCCTGTGCAAGGAAATACTCATTTTCATCAGAGTCATTGTTGTTGACTATTTTCTCGTAATTTGCACAGAGTACGTGCATTGCGTGAGCAAGCCGTATGTATATTGGTAGTTTTTCTTTTTCTTCTGTGGTTAGTTGAATTGTCTTTTGGTATTCATCGAGAACAGCTTTGAATCTTTTTTCGCTTTTCTCTTTATCTTCTCTATCAAAACAAAGATCACACGCAATTACAGAGAGTTCTTGTATTCTGGGATAATAGTTTCCAACAGCAAAGTCTATGATCCATATTTTTTGTTCTTTGTCTTTTATTGTATTTGTTTTCGTAATGTCTCCATGTGCAAAACAATGTGGCAATTTCTCAATATTTAAATTTTTGAATTGAACCACAAGCGGTTCGATTAATGCAAGATCCTCTGTGGAAAGGTATTTACTCTTTTTTTGGAACTCTTCTATGAAATTTGTTATTGCCCAAGCGTCATAGACAAATTTTGGCTTCATTGAAATATTATCAATAAGTGCAGCTTGTTTTCCTACTTCCTTGAGGTCTTCTATTGTAGGCGTTAGTTTAGCATGGTAGAAATCCTTTCCGTTAATTAATTCCATGACGCACGATCTTATTTCTGCATCGTTATGTTTTATTATATGGAGGTACCCTTGTGAGGACTTGAATAATTTAGGATGACTTATCCCTGCAGCTAATACCTTAAGCATTATATCGAGATATCTGCGGCAATCTTCATCAGTTCTTGTTGCTGCTAACATCTTGACGAGATACTCTCCTTTTGTTGTCATAAGCATTACGTTGAAGTCTTCGTAACCTCTTGTAATAATTTTATTCGATAAGAAATCTCCTAAATTAAATTCTCTACAAATTATTCTCGAAATGTCTTCTATTTTTCCATTGTATCTAATCCTACTTTGATATATAGCTTCCATTACCTATCCTCCAGCTTTGCGTCAAGTATATCATATATTCCATTGAAGTTGCTGAATTTGATATCAGCTTCAATTATTTCTATTATTTTCTTGAATATGGGGCCGTCGAGGACAAATGTCTCAAATTCACCGCCCTCGCCAGCAGGATTTATTTTGTGTTCTTTATGAAGATGAGCAAGCTCTTTTATGGATTTTTCATTTAGCTCCCTGCCAAGCCATTTTTTAGTAAATGGTTCTGCCATGACTGCCGTTATTATGACATTGAATCCTGCTTTGACAATCTCGTCCATGTGATCAAGCTGATCTGCCTGCCATAACGGATTGAAGCACCACAAATCCAGTTCATCGCATATTTTTTGTATTCGCGTTGCTTGATACACAGATTCGATAGCACCGGTTACAATGCCCTCTATTTGATATTTCTTTTTTGCATCGATAACTGCTGTTTTCAAATCCTCCAATTCCTGCTCCTTCTCCCCATTTGTCGCTTGTTTTATCAGAGGAATCTGCATTGCCTCTGCCTGTAATTCAGTCAGCTCAATATTCGGCGTGTGAAACATGAATGATTCCTTGTTCTCAGAAGCTAATGTAATCAAACATGCAATCTCGTGCTTCTGCATAGCCTTGTAGCATGCAAACACGCTATCCTTGCCTCCTGAAAACAATACCCCCAATCTCATGTTTCATAGTATGTCAGTTGTGTTTAAATAATTAATGTAGGTTATTCTTGATCCATAACCCCCAAATCCTTTTGCACAAAAATATATAAATAGGGCGATAATCACCGCTACATGGAAGCACAAATTCTGAGGATTGAGGGAAAGACTCTCCCTGCCGTCTCCAAAATGCTTGCGAAGAGGGGCGGATATGTCCTTATGTCACACGATATCAATATAGATTTGGCGCAGATTGCACTATTTTTCAATCCACATATTCCAAACGGAACGCAAAATTGGTTGGTCGCTCCAGACACATCAATGTCCAATAACATAGAATACGTACTCAAAAAAATTCCAGAGCCGACACAAAATAAAAATTGGAATGTTGCACGCGAACTGTTCGAGAACATAAAGATCGGTAATGGATATCAATTTGCAATCAACCCATGCTCCATCGGCGGTTTGGGAGCCTACTATAATAATCCATGTCTTTCACTCTATATTCCTTCTCTTGAGTTTTTCCGGGATGCATGCACAGAGATTCTTGAAAAAACAGTTGCTACGATGGATAACGACATGTTACGTTGGAGAAAACTAAAAACAGGAATCACAAAAGAAGATATAGCAAGGATGGTGTCATATGCCACACGGGATTTGAATGAGGGCAAGGTTCTTAAGAAAAATATGCAGGCGGGCATTGATGCGGATGTAATGGTCGGATTCTAAACTTCAGTTTAGAAGTACGATTGCCAAGTTTAGAATTGCGGCGAAGCTGACCCAAAGAAGGTAAGGTAGCAAAAGCCACATAGCAGCTTTTAACGTTTTGTATGATTTTATCATTGTCATCAATATGAGCACCCATAAAATTATAATGATGACAAAAGCGATGAAGACTTCTCTTATTCCAAAGAAAACAACAGACCACGACACATTGAATATCAACTGAGCTGCAAATAATTTGATGGCTGTCTTGTTTTTCTTTATCCAAATAAGATACAGAGAAATCCCCATCAATACATACAGCGTTGTCCAGACTGGCATGAAAATCCAGTTTGGAGGATTGAAAAAAGGCTTGTTCAATGCAGCATACCATGTGGGAATTGAGGATGTCGTGAAAATTGAACCAATCACCCCTGCAAGCAGGCAAATAAGAACTGAATAAATTAACCTTGATGTGCTTTTCATAATTCATTTATTTAGAGCCATTATTTATAATTCTTTGCAGCACTTTCACAATTTATAGACATCAACGATAATGGAGCCAGTTCCAGCATCTACTTCCCTGATGATCATGTTGTACTTCAGCGTCCCCAACTGGAAAGGAATCGTGTCACCGACATATACATCAGTGACGTTTTTATCAAGATTGAAATTGATGACTGCTTTATTATCAAACGTAACATCAATCAAACCAAGGGAAAAATATCCATTGAACAACACTATGCTCTCATCCTTCTTCAAAGTGAGGCCTTGGAATTCTTGATCTACTGTGTTTGTATCTTTGAAAGGGATATCGCTGGTAGTATTTTGCTGAACATTAGTTAGTGATAAATTGGCTGATGGCAGACTGGTTTGGTGCTGAGGAGTTGTAGCGGCATGTTGTCCTATTATCATATACAAGATTAATCCGCTTATTACCGATACGAGCACATTATACAAAATCTTTTTTGTGTGCTTCTTTACCTTGCGTAGTCTTTTTTTTAGTGCCATGGGTATTAGATTAACTTCTGTTTCGTTTATAAATATTTAGTTGATGCTCGTTTTTAAATATAAGGATATGCTTTTATATATTTCATGTTCAACAGTTTGATTTGGTGATAGATATGATGTCAAACATTCCAGCAGATATTAAGAAATTAAAAAAAGAGGACGTTGACAGAGAAGTTCTAAGGATAGGCATGATTGCAGAGCTTGATGCGGTAAACCTTTATGAGCAGCTTGCGGCGATGGCTGAAAATAAAAAGATAAAAGCGGCATTTTTGGACATCGCAAAGGAAGAAAAGACTCACATGGGTGAGTTCCAGACTTTGTTGCTAGAACTGGATCCGGCACAGCAGAGAGAACTTGAGAAAGCAAGACAAGAGATTCTCGACTTGATGAACAAGAAGGACTAGTTTTGATTGTGATCTATGTGTATTATTCTGTGTATCTGAGGAAGCAGAACTGCAAATAATGCTCCGAACACCGCGACCGCATATAAACCCATACCGATTGCCATTCCTAATGCTGCGGAAAACCATACATTTGCTGCTGTTGTTAGATTTGCCACGCGTTCTCCATGCTCCCTGAGTATCATGCCCGCGCAAAGGAAACCAATTCCCGTGACAATTCCTGATGCAATTCTTCCCGGCTGAGTCGGTTCAAGAAAAATTGATAACACCGTAAATAACATTGCTCCTGATATGACAAATGAATGTGTAGTAATCCCTGCGCTTTTTCCTCTGGCCTCGCGCTCTATGCCAATAATGGTCCCTAATACAACTGAGATAAGGAGTTTGATGATAATATCATAGTTCTGCTGACCGAGCATCTGCACCAGTGACATAGTTTTATTTTTTTGCTTTATTCTATTTAAATCTTATGAAAAAAATAAGAAATTAATCCAGTTTATACGTTACAGTTATTGATGCTGTGACCTGCACATTTGAAGGCTGTATTTGCAGGTTTGCAACAGGAGCCCCTGATGCTGCCATCGCTACCGCCTTTTCAAACACAACGGGCTGCGCATAGATGTTTGATTCCGAAACAGAAACGACATCTCCTAGTTTTACACCAAGGCCTGCCGCCATAGCCTCTGCTTTCGTCTTTGCATCGGCACTAGCCTCTTGCAATGCGGTGCTTCGTATTTTTTCTTCTGCACTGGTTGAAAGTTCAAACTGCACATTGTCGACACCATTTACACCGCTAGCCACTGAGGCATCAATTATTTTTCCAACGTTGTTGAATTCTGTCGTGTTAACTTCCAAGTTATATATTGCATCATATCCTTTGAAGACGGATCCGTTTGGAGTCCAGTCCTCTTGTTTGTTTATGCTGTAACCTGTTGTTTGGACAGTGATTCCTGTAAAATTATTCAATGCACTCGTTACTGCATTTACTTTCTGCTCGCTATCTGAAGATGCAAGATCCGCAGTATCCCTGAGAACTTCAATGTGCATATCAATAACTGCCTGGTCTGGCGGTGCAGCCAATTCCGCGGTTCCGTCCGAGTTTATAGTCTTCATGTTGCTGATATCTTGAGGGACAAAAAGCACCTTCGCAATGAATAGAATAACAATAATGACTATTCCTATCGTAATAATCGGCATAATTATTTTCTTCATCTTAACGCCTGTTTCGGCAGATTCCTTATTTAAATGTTCCGTACAAAAATATATAAACCACCCTTAATTTGCTTCGGCATGCAAAATTTTCATGCGTACAACAATACCGATAACCCTCAGACGGGGTTTCTTCAATATTGGTTTGCTGGAGATCCCGGGGAAGTTAAACGCATTTATGGGGGAATATCGAACGATGATATTCTCTTAGGCGTTGATGAAAAAATCCTGGAACAGGCGTATTCCAATATCAAGTTCAGTGGCATTCATCTTCCGGAACCTGCTATCTGGAATCCATGTCTTGCGCCATATAATAATAAAGCGTTCTTGCACAATGGCATTTATATTGTTCACTCCACCATGAAGAAGCCACAAAAAGGGCTTACTGTCGATTTGCCTCAACGCGTTCTGGCACTCGTTGCCAACGAAAAAGACAATCTGATTAAAGAGGCAAAGTTTTTGAAATTACCCATAAATGAATTGGTTGAGAGTATCATTGATTAGTCAATGATTTCAGTTTCTATTCTTTCCAGATCGCAGAAGTCCGTCGTGAAATTGTATGCCCCTGCATTGAGGAAGGTTATTTTGTCTCCAATTTTTGGATCCTTGAGATAAACCCTATACCTGAATAAATCCATAGAGCACGGCGTTATGCCTTTTACTACATATGGGTTTCCTTCGTTCTTTTCCAATTCGTCCTCGATGAGCAATTTTACAGGGACAATCAACGCATCCATATCAGAATTGTAAACAGAAGCGTTTACTATTATGTTATTTTCATGCATTCCGATTATTGATGTGACTAATTTTATTGCGGGAGCAGCTATGAACCTTCCCGGTTCAATTATTAATTTTATATTGTTCGCATGAAGCCAGTCTTTGAATTCAGTTATTCTATTGAAGATGCTGCTGATGACATCAACATTTGTGTTGGCGTATTCAGCTGGTATGCCTCCTCCTATGCAGATTACATCTATGTACTTTAACGCATCGGCATCGACGCTGTTTGATATCTCATATGAGATGTTCCATTCGCTCATGTTCTGAGATTTTCGATGGAAGTGGATGCCGAGCTGTTTTATGTTTTTATTCTTCCTTAGCTCTGGAATTTTCTTGTTTATCATGTCAGAATTCATGCCAAATACAAAATAACGTTCTGTCTTTAGTGTGTTCTCTTTCAGTTTCAGGCGAAGCATAAGATTTATTGATGTTCCAGTTTTATCTATGAATCTTACAATCTCGTCAAGATCTGACTCATTATCGACGACAAAGTTGCTTATACCGTCTTTTGTGAGCATTGCAAGCTGTCCACGATTCAATGCCTGCGCAAGAAATATTACGCGTGATTTATCTTTGACATGTTTCAGTTCGTTCATGAGATGTATGCTGAACATCGCATCTGTATTTTCATGCAATATTTGTGTTATCAACGGATTTGTCTTTGAACTATATGAAACAGAATCACAGAGTTTTCTTACAGACTCGTACTGCTTTAGAACAGTGTTCCTTGATAGGATAAACTTAGGCTTTTCCATGTAGCAATTCATCCGCCTCAAGCTGTTCCAGCGCATTGATCATCGCCAGTGGGAACATAATAGTTACGTCTCCTATGACTGTTGCGACATCGCTTTCGTCCTTGACCTTATCCCATGATTTTGCCTCGTTCGTGGTTGCCCCTGACATACTTCCTGATGTCCTGTGAGCAGTCGTCATGTATACTGCGTACTCGGCTCCGCCGTTCAGCAGAGTGCATAATATCGCATGATGCTTAGAGATGCTTCCTCCAAGCGCAATAACTCCTTTTTTTTCGTCATGATTAGTGCTCAGTAATATGTTTCCAAAATCCTTCACCACATCAACGATGAAATCATTGTGCTTCTGCTGGAAAAGATACAGATGGAATCCAAATGCTCCATCGGTGATTGCCGGGCAGAAGATGGGTACGTTCTGTTTCGCTGCCTGATAAAGTATTGAATCGCTGTCATTTAGCATCAAACCTATTTCCTTAAGCATGTCTGATACCGCCCATCTATTCTTTTTTTTGTATAGAATATCAAGAATTACGTTAATCCTGTCTTCAAAGTTCATATAACTCTCGTTCTTGATGAAAAGATTCCCTACTCTGTTGACGCCCTGCTCATGAAGCTCGACATCATCCGTCTCAAAACTTCCGATTATGAATCTTTCTCCACTGGCTTTCATGATATCTTCTTCTATTCCACCTACTGTTGTCACGATTATATCTGCCATTTTCATGGAAATGAGTTGTGCGAAGAATCCGCGCAAACCCGATGTTACCATATTTGACGTGAACGTCAGGAATATTCGTGCAGAATCTCTTTTCATTTTCACTATGACATCAGCAGCTTTCTTGAGTTCGATGCTTTGATATCCTATTGTCTGGTATGAGTCAACTAGTTCGGAAACACTCATTCCTTTCTTCCATTTGAAATCTTTGACATATTCCATGATGATAGCCTCGCATTATTTTATTTCTAAACACAACAACTAATAGAACTAGAATTAATTAGGAGCCTGAAGCACGTACAGTATCAAACAACGATGATGGTATCATGCAATAAACGAAAAAGAAAGTATATAAAAATGTATCTAATCGCCTAGGAGACGCCTTAAACCGAAAAAAACGGCATTATGAACAGTTATTATGAATCAGCAGTATTCACAAACTTTAGCTTTTTTCTTCATTGTTTTCTTAGCTTTTTTCTTTGCTGTCATGGATTCACCTCGATGATTTTTTATAAATCAGGATTTATATATCTTCTCATACTTGTCTCTAAGATAATTCACGAAAACATCAGCGTCTAGTTCCTTGTGGCACACTTCCTTGATGATATCCTTTGCAAGCATCGTTGCCCCCTTGCTATGTATCTTTTCCCTTAACCATGCGAGAATGTTCTTGAATTCTCCCTTCTGTATCTGTTTTTTAACATCCGGAATGTCTTTCTTTATCTGTTCAAAAATCATTGCGGCATATGTAGTTCCGATCAAATAAGTCGGGAAATAGCCTATGCTACCTTGTGACCAATGGATGTCCTGCATGACGCCTTCCACATCATTTTTTGGATTTACGCCAAGATATTCGTTGTATTTTGCATTCCATTCTTTTGGAAGGTCATCAACTTTTAGCTTTCCTTCCATCAATGCCCTTTCTAACTCATATCTGATTATGATGTGCATCGGATATGTCATTTCATCTGATTCTATCCTGACTAAGGAAGGCCGCACCTGATTTATCAATTCATAGAACTCTTCTTTTGAGATGTTTCCGAGTGCTTTTTTGAACTCAGTTTTATATGTAGGATAATAAAAATCCCAGAATTCTTCTCTGAGTGCAATTTGGTTTTCCCAGAATCGTGATTGGGATTCATGCAAACCAGTGGATGGGGCATCAAATAGTATGCTGTATTTGTATTGTTGTGGATATCCCAAGAAATAAAGCCCGTGGCCCGATTCATGTACTGTTGAAGTGAATGAGAACATTGGCTTTCCTGGCCTGTACGCAGTCGTTATCCTGACGTCGTTTGCAGATATCTGCGTCGAGAATGGATGAATGGACTCCATAATGACTGTCCTGTCTTCTTCAAGTCCCATTCGTTTCTTGATATCACTCGTGATTCTTTTCTGACCATCGACAGGGAAGTCAATTTTAGCCAACTTGTTCTTCTGGTTCTTGTATTTCTCTGTGCTCTGTATTTTTTTTAATAATTCTTTCAATCCTTTCTTCAATTTACTGAATACAACATCCAACTTAGCAATAGTCATGCCTTCCTCGTAATCATCAAGAAGGACGTTGTATGGATGTTCAATCGGATCAATGAGCCTTGCCCGTTCCTTCGACATATCAACTATCTTTTTTAGATACGGGACAAAAATCTTAAAATCCTTTTTTTCCCGTGCTTCTCTCCATGCAAGTTCAGAGTTGATTGTGAGTCTCGAGAACTCTTCCACGAATATTGCCGGTAATTTAGTGAGCTTTTTCAGTTTCTTCTTGTACTTGTCAACGATTATCTTTTGTATTTTAGATAACTTATTGTAATTTGCCTTTTCAGAGAGTGTTTTGATTATTTTCTGGAATTCATCTGATGTTATTTTTTCGTGGTATTTTTTGCTAAGATATGAGACTTGTTCCCCTCGCTCTTCGCCTGCTTTTTTTGGCATAAGCGTCGCTTGATCGTAATAAAGCAGGGCAAGACTTCCCCCGAGAAGATTAAGTTCCTTTTCTATTTCATTTAGTCTTTCAATCTCTTTATCCATGGTTGTTGTAATCACGTTTCTGTTTAAATTGTTTTGTTTTTTAAAAAGAAAGTATTAAATTAAAAAAATAAAAAATATGCTGCCTTATTGTGAGACAGCTGCAATAACCTGCTGGAATGTAGAGTATGGCTGAGCTCCTTCAACAAGCGTTGCTGTTGTTCCGCCAGTCTTTCCAACGAAGAATGCCGGAGTTCCTGTTACACCAAGCTGTCCTGCTTCAGTCTGTTCTTGAGTAAGTCTTGACTGGTATTTGTTCGAACTAAGGCATGTTTGCAACGTTGCCATGTTAGCGCCAAGGCCTTGAGCAAGTGCTTGCATTGCAGTTAAGTTTTCTACGTTATTCTGGTTAGCGAACGCTAATGGATAGAATTTCCAGAACAAGTCTGAACTTTGGTCATTCAAGCACCATGCAACTAGTTGCGCAGGGTTTCCACCGCTGTGTCCATATGTGTACATTAATGCAAACCTGACTTTTCCGGTCTGAACGTAGTCCTTCATAAGATTTGTGACAATTGGTTGCCATGAAGAATCTTGTTGCTGCATATATGCCGCAAGCTGGGCGTTATCTCCCGATGCTGCAGCGCAGTATGGGCATGAGAAGTCAGAGAACTCCAAAACTGTTACCGGTGCGTTTGCTGAACCGATAACTGGTGTGTCTGACTGTATTACCTGGCTAAAATCCATTTTAATCGTGCTTCCTGCCTGCTGTGCTGTTTGTGTAGTCGTAGCTGCCGGAGCGGAGCTTTTGTTGCTCATTACATTTACCAAGAGTACTATCACTAATACCGCAAATACTCCTGTTGAGATCTTCCAGAACATATCATTATTTTTCTTTGCCATAAATACCCCCTTTTAGTTTGTCTTAATGCAAGTTAACAACGATCCATTTAAATATTTATTGCTTGGAGTGGCTCTGTCCTAAAAGTCGGTAAAGCCAAGAAAATAAGTTATGGCAGACTAGCCGCAAATATACTTCTGTGCGGATTGTCCGCACAGTTTTGGAGCTGACACTAGCTCCAAACTTGCGTTTTATACTGCTGTTGCTTGATTCAACAAGCGATCTTCGATGATACGTTCTCAATCGATACTGCCTCGCCATTTTCTTACGATAACGACCTCGCTTTGCGTTCTTTTTCGCTGGAACCATGAGCACCATGTTGTGCTCATGCGCAAACTTGAACAAATACTCGGCAGAATATCCTTTGTCTGCCACAGCAATCCTCGGATTACTGTTTTTTAAGAGAAATTTCGCATCCTTGATGTCGTGTGCTGGAAGCACACGAATCTTCGCAGCGCAGAATTTCTTTTTTCGCGTGTCGAATGCTGTGCTTAGTTTGATGGGAATACAAGGGAAATTCCCGTCGATGCGCTTCAGATAATGATAGCTCGGATTTGTCCTCGACAAACCTGTGCTGTCGATGGCAACGAGATGCGAGTTGCCACAAGTTATGCTCAATATTTTCTGCCAGAAAGCTGTATCGAGTTTTGCAGCGGTATACTGCAACGCTGATTTGCTTGGGCATCGTATGCCAAGCAAATCGCAGTGTTCCCGGACCCTGCGATAGGACAATCTGCAATATGCCTTGATGATCAGTGCGTGCAAATGCTCCAGAAATTCATACGTCTTCGGTCCGAAATGGTGCAGCCATCTCGGACAGCCCAATCTCCTCAACAAACGCTTAAGTTTTTGTATTAGTTTTGTTTCTTTTCCCATGTGGGGGTTCACTCCCCACCCCAGAACAGCCTAGCGGCTGTCTGGGTTATTAGTTTTATGAATTACAGAGATTTAGGACAGAGCCGCTTGGAGTGCATCGTTAGATTAATAAAGCTCTTCTATCGTTTCTGTCCATGTGTCATTCGAAACAGCAGTATATGAAAAGGTATTGAAACCCATCTTCTTCAAGGTAGATCCAGAACTCACTCACGACATGGCTGTTTCTTTCGGAAGATTCCTTGGATCAAATTTCCTGACGAGAGCAATAACTGGCCTTCTGTTCTCATATTCAAATGATGCTCTTAATAATACAGTCGCAGGGATTACTTTCCCGAATCCTATCGGTCTTGCAGCTGGATTCGATAAAAATGCGAGACTTATTGATATTATTCCAGAAGTGGGGTTCGGATTCACTGAGATAGGCAGCGTAACTGCGCAGCCATGCAAAGGCAATGTGAAACCAAGGATGTTCAGGCTGCCAAAAGATGATGCACTTATTATAAATTATGGGCTGTACAATGATGGAGCCGATGCAGTGGCAAAGAGGATAAAAGACAAACGACATAAGATTCCTTTGGGAATCAGTATTGCGAAAACAAATGATGATTCAATCAAGGATGATGCATCTGTTGAGGATTACTTAATTTCATTCAAGAAACTAGAACATATCGGTGATTACGTCACTCTTAATATTAGTTGTCCGAATACCGGCGACGGCAGAAGTTTCGAGGATCCAATTTTGCTGGAAAAACTCCTGAATAAAATAAATAAGCCACAGAAACCAGTTTTCTTGAAGTTATCTCCTGATATATCCAAGGACAATCTTGATAAAATAATTGATTTAAGCAGAAAGTATGGAATTACAGGATTTGTTGTGTCAAATTTGACGCATGACAGGAAAAATCTCAATACGCCATGTAAAATTTTAAAGAGCAAAGAAGGGGGAATAAGTGGAGTTCCTCTTAAAAGTAAAACACTTTCTTTTATTCGACATATATATAAATCCACTAATGGCTCTTTTGTGATAATCGCCGTCGGTGGAATATTTTCTGCACGTGATGCATATGAATACATACGGAATGGTGCAAGTTTGGTGCAGCTTATCACTGGGATGATTTACCGCGGACCTGCTGTAATAAAAGAAATAAATAAAGGGCTTGTAAGCCTCATGAAAAAAGATGGATATTCAACTATTTCGGACGTGATAGGGGCAGATGCGTAAGTGGCTTTCAAGGCGGACAAAGAACGAAATTATTCTTATCATTCTTTTTACACTATCTTTCTTTGCATTTGTAGATGGGATCGTTCTGACGTACAAGCACTACGTGAGTACGCCTGATGGATTTTGCGATATTTTTAGTAAAAAGGGTTGTGATATTGTCGATCAAAGCCCGTATTCAACTGTAGATAATATCTTTTATTTCCTTTCTGTGAACATGAAGATTGCCGTTCCCGTAATTACAATATCTATTCCCATTGCAATCATGGCTATTGTCGTATTCTTGCTGATTAAAATTGGAATACTCCATATTTGGCATGGCAAATCACTTGGGAGATTTAATCCGGAACACATGTTGTTGTTCATTAGAGTTATTTTGTCATTCTCGCTCTTATATGGCCTTTGGCTGTTCTATATCCAAGGGAATATCCTTCATAGTTACTGTATTTACTGCATTATATTGGATGCACTTATCTTCCTTTCTTTGATTACATCATTTTTTGTAAAAGTGGAAAGAAAGTCGTAAATATTATAAATCCTGCATTCACAGAATATGTAATAATGAAAGCAGAGCCTCATAAAAAGAAAAGACATTATGGAATTTATCTCTTAATAGTCATTGTTATCATAATAGCGGCATATTTTTTGATGTTTGGTTCATCTAGCAAATATGATGCGTTTGCAAAATGCTTGACGGCAAATGGCATAAAATTCTATGGTGCGTTCTGGTGCCCTCACTGCAAAGACCAAAAGTCGATGTTTGGAAACTCTATCAAATATGCCCCCTACATAGAATGTTCAACCCCAGACGGGCAAGGACAGCTGCAATTGTGCCAGAACGTGAATATAACAGGATATCCGACATGGATATTTGCAAATGGAACCCGGGAAGAGGGCGAGCTATCATTGCAGGAATTAAGCGATAAGACGGGATGTAACCTTCCGTAATTAGATTCTTCCGCGCAAGGTCTCTCTGTATCTTTTAATATCGGCGTAGTACTCCTTGCCATCTATATTGTATGCTTGACGTGCTTTGTCAATTATTTTCATTGCTTCCTTGGCATTTTTGACGTAGAAAATAGAGTCGATGTCCCTTGGACCTATTAATTTGTGCTTCATTGGGCCCATTCGTATCCATTCAAGCAAGGGCTTCCATTGTTCGCCAATCATGATTATTGGGATATCATAAATGTGCTCGACCTGGACAAGTTGCCATGTATAGAGAAATTCAAGAAGAGTCCCGACGCCCCCAGGCGCTACAACGACCGCATTTGACAATTCAACGAAATAGTCAAGCCTTCTTGAAAACACTTTGAAGTCTTTTTTCATGTCGAAGTGTCTATTATCCTTCTGTTCTTTCGGAAGCCGTATTGTAAGTCCGAACGATTTGGTGTTATTATTATTTGGTGTATTTTTTCTCCCTTCTTGATGTCCTTCGTTCGCAGCCCGCATTATTCCAGGTCCGCCGCCAGTAACGACATCGATACCCCGTTGGCCAAGCATCTTTGCAAGATGATGTATTTCTTTGTAGTATTTGCTATTTTCTTTGATACGCGCAGAACCAAATATAGCGACTCTGAAATGCTGTTTGCTCAGTTCCTTGCTTAGTCTGAAGAATTCGACCTTAGATATTGCTTTGACCATAGTGCCTCTTTTACTGTCTTGATGGAGAATTTGTTTTTAAACCTTGCCCTTATTTAGTAGTTTGGCATTCTATAACGTACGTTGTTAATTTCTATTCTTCTTCCTCTCTCGTCAGAATATACGAAAGGATGAGAACCTAGTTCTTTTACGACTTCTTTTATGTATTTAAGATCAATTTTTATATTCACTCTGTCACTTCTTTCCGCGTTTGGTTCTATTCCTCTTTTGAATACAGAGTATTTGATAAAATTGCCAATCCTGATATCTTTTTTGCCTTTGGTTTTTATCATAGCATTGGTTTTTGCAAGAGCGATAAAAATATCTGGATTGGTTATGTAAATTGCATCTCTGACAAATCTTTCTTTTGAATTCTCAATTTTTATCTTTTCAATCACTTCCTCTAATCTCATTTTTGTTTTATTAGAAATATAATTTTGCCAAATTGATGCAGTAACAGCCATAAGCGGTGAAATTACATTTTATTTTTAAATGTTAGTTTTTAATAGAATATCACTACCATTCGATACTGTTTACTGCTCTCTGTACAACTTCTGACAACGCGGGATGTATGTGTATTGTTTCTGACAGCGCGTCCACCGGAAGATTGTTTCTCATCGCAACCAGGACTTCATGGATAAGAATTGATGCATCACTTCCAAGAATATGACATCCGAGTATTTTCCTTGTTCGTGGATTAACAAGTATCTTTACGAATCCTTCCTCTTCCTGCATCGCAAGCCCCATGCCTGTTTTGATGTATTTGTATGTCCCTTTCGCGTAGTCCATCTTATTTTCCTGCAGTTCCTGCTCAGTCAAACCTACTCCTGCAATTTGCGGCGATGAAAATATCGCATGAGGCATGGCTCTGTAGTCACGTTTTGTATTCTTTCCTAGGATTGCGTTCTGATACACTATATCCGCCTCATAATTCGCCGAATGTTTCAGCATGAAAGTTCCTATGACGTCCCCAAGTGCCCATATTCCCTTTACGCTCGTCTCAAGATAATCATCAACTTCAATAAACCCGTGTTTATCGGTTGCTATTCCTGTATTCTGGAGACTGAGTGTGTCTGAATTTGGCACTACCCCTGCCGCAACAAGAAGCTGGTCTGATTTGATTATTTTTGTTTTTCCTTTTGCGTTTTTCAACTCAACGGCGAACTCGTGCCCTTTTTGAGAGACACTAAGTATTGCATGCTCCGTTAACACATTGTATTTCTTCTTGAACAGCTTCGTGAATTCATTTGCCACGTCCTTATCTTCTCTGCTAATTAGTGTTTTTCCTCTTTCAATGATGTTTATCTTTGTCCCAAGGCCGCCGTAAAAATGAGCGAGCTCGGTGGCAATGTATCCTCCACCTATAATCGTTAACGTCTGTGGTTGTTTCTTAAGTCTTAGTGCTTCATTGCTTGTGATGTATTTGACATCTTTCAGCCCAGGAATATTTGGTATGCTTGGCCGTGCTCCGACCGCAATAATTATTTTCTTTGATGTTATTATCTCCTTGTTTATTTTTATGGTCCTTTTATCGATGAATTTCCCTTCTCCCTTGAATACAGTTATGTCGTCGCTATTTGAAAGATTTTTTTCGATCTTCCTAGAATTATTATCCACGAGAGTTGAAGCTCTTGATGTTATTTCACCAAACTTAACACCATTGATAGTTGCATTGACGCCGAATTTTGATGACGCACGTATTGTCTCAGCAACATCAGCACTATGAATTATTATCTTTGAAGGTATGCATCCCCGCGTTAGGCACGTGCCGCCAAATTTGCTTTTCTCTACGATGGCCACCTTCCAGCCATCGGGAATATCATTCAAGCCAGAACCTGATCCGATTATTATCAAGTCGAATGTTTTCACCATGTTGTCTTGAATCAAATACAAGGTTTATAATCTTTTTGCCAGAACTCTTCATTTGGCGCTAGGAGGACGTCACGTTTATAAACATCAATTCAATAATTAATGCATGGCAAGCTTGAGAAAAGTCATAAGAAATATCATTCTGGCAATAGTGGCGATTGTTGGCACTATATCGTTTGTGATTTTTTTTACGAGCATAAATTTCTTCGATATATCTAGTGCACAAAGTAATTTCGCTAGTACATTTAATGAACTAATAAACATGCTTTCGCCTGTTGACATCGGTTGGATACAAGCAATCATATCATTTTCATCGAATCCTTTTATTTTAATTGTCATTGTTGTGTTTCTTGGCTGGGTTTTTTGGCCTTCAAAAAAGGAAGAAAAAAAAGAATCTTAGTTGTATCTCTCAAAAATTATTCTTTCAGAATTTACATTTCTCTCCCTAGCTAAAATTATTCCTATGTCCTTAACCATCTCAGACAAACCGCACAAGTAGAAGTCTCCAGTAAAGTCTGGCAAAACATGTTTCTTCAACAAAATCTGGACCCTTCCTTTTTCAGTATTTTTGTGTTCAGGATTGCTCACTATAGTGTGATATTCAAAATTAGGATGCATATTTTCCAAGTTCTTGAACTCCTTGTTATATATCAATTCCTTCTCGTTTTTGAAGCCAGCCAAAAGCATGACTTTCTTTTTTGTTTTTGAAAGAAGATTTGTTATCATATTCAGGAAAGGGACAATTCCCGTTCCCGTTGCAATAAATACACTTTCCCTGTATGGCGAATGATCCTTCAAGAGAAATACCCCAAGAGGGCCTTGGATTGTTATTGTATTTTCTTTTTTCAGCTCGTAAATTAAAGGAGATACAATTCCATTTTCCACCTTATTTAGTGCTATTTCAATGAAATCATCCCCTTGGATTGCTATTGAATATGACCGTCGTTGAATGGTTCCATTGACAGGAACAAGAAGATTCACATATTGTCCTGGTTGCGATTCAAATCCAAGAGGAACTGAAAGCCGTAACGCCCGCACGGAATGTGTCAATTGTTGCACGTCCATAATTTTTGATTCGAATCTAATTATTTTTTGCATGGTGTTTTTTTCTTTTCTCGAACTGCAGTGACGCTGAATTGATGCAGAATCGTAATCCTGTTTTGTCTTTTGGACCGTCATTGAACAAATGGCCTAGGTGACCACCACATCTTGCACAAATGACTTCTGTTCGTTTCATGAACAAACTATTATCTTCGTGGAACTTAACCGCATCTTTCTTAACAACATCCCAGAAACTTGGCCATCCACAATGCGCATCGAATTTTGTCTTTGAATCGAAGAGTACATTTCCGCAGGCAGCGCAGACATATTTACCATCTTTCCAATTAGCATCATATTCTCCTGTGAAAGGTAATTCAGTTCCTTTTTCCCGAAGAATATGATATTGCTGTAGTGTCAGGACTTTTTTCCACTCAGCATTTGTTTTTGATACTTGCTTCTTCATTTCATTTGATTTGTCTTGTTTTTCATCTCTTCGACCGTTCTTTTAAAGGCGGCAATCTGTTTTTCAGTTAGATTTCCAAATTTAAGATAATTTATCTTTATCGAACGCAAGAAAACATTATCCATATAGAATTCTTCAGGTATATCAAACATTTTTTTCATCTGTGGATCGCTGATTTCTCCGTGCAACTCCGCTTTCTGGCAGTCGTAACAAAGAGGAAACTGATTTCGTGATGTCACTATGATCATGTTTTTTTTGCATCGCATGCATCGCTGTTTGTAAATCGGCCTCATAGGATAACTGAGCAGATATGGTATATATATTGGTTTCTGTTCAAATTGAATTCACGAGAAAACTTAATAAACAGTCCTTTGTTATGTCGTAATCATGTTCAAGTGGTATGGAACAATAGGGATTATTCTCATATTATTTGGCGAGCTCAACTTCATCTTTAAGATAGAGCCTTTTGCTTTCTTGTTCCTGTTAATACTAACTGCAGGATACATATTGGTGATTGATGCCCTGATTTTTAAGTTACGTAAAGAATCAATGATCTGCAATCGGTTCAGCGACTTTATAGGATTGTTTATCCTGTCCGTTTTGTTTTGGTACTTTGCCAACTTATTTATCCATAATATATCGAGCTGGGTATATTCAGGGAGTGTGGGACAGCACTTTTCTTTTCTTGTCATGTTTTTAAGAAATATTTCGGACGGCGTGGCATTCCCTGCTGTTTTTGAGACAATTGAACTACTAAAAACGCTAAATCTTTTCAAGAAAGAACAATTAAGCATTCATATCAATATCAAAAAGGCAACATTGCTGTTTTTAGTATCTCTTGGTGTTGTTTGCCTATTGGTCCCGTTCTTTTGGAGCTCATCACTATCTATAGTTTTCGTTTGGATTAGTCTTTTCTTAATATTGGATCCAATCAATTATTTGCACAGGCAGCCAAGCATCGTTGGAGATATAAGGGAAGGTAAATTCGGTTCCTTTATTATTGTGGGGCTTGGTGGGATGATAGTAGGTTTTCTATGGGAGTTCTGGAATTACTGGGCTGTCCAAAAATGGACGTACAACCTACCATTTCTGGGATTTTTAGAGGGCGTAAAGATATTTGAAATGCCTCTTTTGGGATATCTCGGCTATGCAATATTTGCCTTTGAGATATACGCTGTTTATTGGTTTGTAAGGAGCTTATTTGTTCATAAAGAGCATTTGCTTGAAGCCTAAACAAAGATTTTTTAAATCAAATATTATATTTTGCTTGCATGGGGTACATAATCAAAACAGCAAGTGACGGAACAAAAAAAATTGAGTTCGAAGAAGGGCACGTTGCTGTTGTAATTCCAACTAAGGATGGAAAAAATGCTGTGTGTGTTTCGTGTCAGATTGGCTGCCCTGTCGGCTGTAAATTCTGTTATACAGGAAGGATGGGATTCAAGAGGAATCTTATGCCAAACGAGATTCTTAACCAGATTGAAGTCGCGAAATCCATTCTCGGAAAAAACCCAACTACGGTAGTATTCATGGGGATGGGTGAACCTCTCTTAAACTTGAAAAATGTTCTTGAGGCGGCGGAAGATATGCATAAGAAATTCAATCTTGCATATGTCCACATAACAATATCGACAAGCTGCTTAAAGACAATCGACAAGCTTATTGACGTTCCGTTCAACATAGCACTTTCGGTTCATTCAGTGTTTGACAAAGAAAGAAAGAAAATCATGCCTGCCTCAATTTCTATAAGAAAAATACTTGATTTCGCTGAAAATTATTGTGACAGACACCCAAAAAAAGAATTGATGATAGAGTATGCACTGATAAAGGGGCTCAACGATAGCGAAAAGGATCTTAAAAAACTTTCATCATTGAACTGGCCAAAGAGGACGTTGTTTAATTTCATACAATACAATGAGTTAGGGCAGTATAAAGAAAGTGACTATCAGCGATTGTACCACTTCAAGCAAACCATGATTGATGCTGGTTACAAGTCATTTGTCCGATTGTCACGGGGAAAAGATATCGATGCAGCTTGTGGTATGCTTGATCAGAATATATAGTTATTCTTTTTCTTCTTCCTCCTTATCAGAGTCAACAAAATTACTCTGTTTGGTGCTTGGTGGAACATTGATTATTGTTTTTCGCGGCATTTATTATAAGTAAAGGGAATATATTTTTAAATGCATATATATATTTTCTATACATGCCTAAACCAGATAAGAAGATAGACACAAAATATGACTTTAAAGTATATTTAAAATTTCTGGGAAAGTACAAGGTTTTGTTTATCGGGCTGATATTTCTAATTCTTGTAATTTCTGCATTGAATCTCATTGACAGTTACCTATTTAAGATAATAATCGACAAGGCGACAGCTTTTTCATCCCATACTGTATCGTTGGCTGAACTCAAGGAAGCAATGCTTTTCGTTCTTGCTGTATTCGCAGGTCTCGCAATATTCAAATCAACAGGTCAATGGTTCCGACTTCATTTGATTAATGTCCTAGATGCGGACATGATTGCGGACATAAAAAGAAAATATTTCAATCACATAATAACTCTCTCCCATGAATTCCATACTACTCACAAGAGTGGATCGCTTATATCAAGGCTAGGAAGAGGAGCGAATGGTATAGAGGGAATGAATGATGTCCTTGCACTTCAATTTGCGCCATTTATCTTCCAGCTACTTCTTGTTGGCATATCTATAGCATATTTCGATTTAGGTGCAGGAGTTGCAATGCTTATCATGAGTGTTGTTTCTATTTCTTTTACATACATTCTTAACAGAAAACAGGACAAATTGCAGGCACTGTCAAATGAAGTGGAAGATATGGAGAAAGCTGTTGTCGGAGATCTCTTTGCTAACATTGATTCAATAAAATATTTTACAAAAGAAAAATCAGTAATGGAAAAATTTCACGGACTCAGTGAGAATTCAAAAAAGGCTCTGCTTTCATTTTGGAACTACTATCGATGGATGGAGAGTGGGCAGGCTTTTCTTGTTGGTTTAGGATCGTTCCTTCTTATTTATTTTCCTGTAACAAACTTTATGGCCGGAAAACTCAGTCTCGGTACCCTTGCTTTCATATTCTCTGCATACAGTAGTATAATTGGTCCTCTATTCGGATTCGTATGGGGTATAAGAAACTTCTATCGTTCTTTGGGGAATCTCGATGATTTGTTCCAATATGGAAAGCTTGAGAACGAGATAAAAGACAAACCGGATGCAAAAATATTACACATACCAAATGGCAAAGTGGAGTTCAACAACGTTTCATTCAAATACAGACAAAAAGAAATACTTTCGCAATTCAATTTTACAATACCATCGCACAAGAAAGTGGCGATAGTCGGTCCCTCAGGAGCCGGAAAATCGACACTTATTAGATTAATTTACAGGCTATATGACATTCAATCAGGATCAATCACCATTGATGGCATGGATATCAGGAATGTTACCCAGGAGTCACTGCGCGATAATCTTAGCATTGTTCCACAAGAATGTATATTGTTTGATGATACAATCTACAACAACATAGCATTTTCCAATCCAATCGCTACAAGAAAACAAGTCTTCGAGGCAATAAGATTCGCCCAACTTGACAAATTAATGGAACAGCTTCCTCTCAAAGAGGAGACAATTGTAGGGGAGCGAGGCGTAAAACTCTCCGGTGGGGAGAAACAACGCGTTTCCATAGCACGGGCAGTCCTTGCAGACAAGAAAATACTCATTCTTGACGAGGCAACATCTTCATTAGACTCGGAAACGGAACATGAAATACAAAAAGACCTTGTAGCGTTGATGAAAGGAAGGACATCAATCATCATTGCTCATAGATTATCAACAATAATGAGCGCCGATGTAATTGTTGTCATTGATAAAGGGAAAGTTGTCCAGAAAGGAACTCACGGACAGCTCATAAAACAGCATGGTCTATATAAGAGATTATGGAACCTTCAAAGAGGAGGATATTTGTAGTCTGTTAAGCTTTATTTGCCAAATTTTTCAGATTGCCAATATTCTCTCAATGATTTGATCTTGCCATTTTCGATTTCGAAAATTCCGACTTCCTTGATGTGTATTCTGGCGTTTTGGATGTTGCTATAGAATGAGGCGTCCCATTCAGCAATAACGGTATTTCCGCATATGTAATAATTAAGCAACTTGAACTTAATGTTTGATTGCTCTTCAACAACCTTGCGTTTCCAATATGCTCTGATTCCTTTATGTCCTATGAATGGTTTCTTCAAAACTCTTTCATGATATATTCCATTTTTATGGAAGATGCTAAGAACTTTATTGATATCCTGTCCTACCCATGCCTCCTCATATATTTTCATTATTTTTTTGACTGTTCTTTTATCAACCATGTATCTCTAAAAGAACGTGTTATTTAAATATCAACCGATAAAGTTTTAAGCAGATGCGTCTGAATTACTCCAATGAAATATGAGTTGTTTTTCATGGTGTCGTTGCTTCTTATAACAGCCGGTTGCGCAGATCAAGTCCTAAACGTCAATAATGTCCCTAGCCTAAAGGTGGACAGCTCTTTTGACAATAATGGAACCATCCCTTTTAGATATACATGTGATGGCACGAACGTTAACCCTCCATTAAGTATACGAGATATACCAAATGGGACAAAAAGCATGACGCTTATTGTTGATGATCCTAATTCACCTTCTGGCCTATGGACATATTGGGTGGTATACAACATTCCTGTCACTAAAGGCATAGAGGAGAAATCAATTCCTGGAACTCAGGCAATCAATAGCCTTGGTGACGTCGCTTATGACGGACCTTGCCCGCCTTCAGGGACAGATGAATACTTCTTCAGGGTTTACGCTCTTGACACAAAACTGCAGTTGAGCGATCAAGCGACACGAAGCGATGTAGATAATGCTATGCAAGGCCACGTTCTTGCCTATGGTGAGCTTACGGGGTTATACGGAAGAACAACTTAGAAAAAATGAGAAAAGCATATACGAAGAAAGGCGATGATGGGTATACCACTGATTTTTCTGGGAAGAAAATACCAAAAGATGATATAAAAATAGTAGTTAGCGGAAAAATAGACTCGCTGCAGTCTGCGATAGATGTTGTCCTGCTGAACGCAAAAGGGGACCATAAGATATTTCTTGAGGGAGTACAAAAAAAGCTTTGGCAGGCGGCAGGAGAGATAGCCTGTGCAGACAAATCTTGTATCAAATGGCCTATAACGGAAGATGATGTTTATGAGATTGAGCGTTTTACTGATTTATTAGGAGAGCCACCAAAGAAGTTCATACGATTCAATACAGAGCGTGCAATTTCATACAATGAATGCAGAATTCGATGCAGGGAACTGGAAATCTATTTGGTAAAGCTTCTAAGGAAAAAACAGATCCGTCCTATTGTATCCCCTTATATCAACAGATTATCAAGCGCATTTTTCATGATGGCATACAAAGAGACAAAATAGAATGGAACCGAAGACCCGTTGTTTCATTGCGCTTGACCTGCCAGAAAATATTCGCTCAGAGCTTTCAAGAGTCCAAACAGAATTGAAGAAGCTGGATTTAATTGTTGGCGGCTACACGGAAGCTGACGCCATGCATCTCACATTAAAATTTCTAGGAAGCATATCGACAGAAGCAATGAATAAAGTGAGAAGGTTGCTCAAAACGGTGAATCAGAAAAAATTCGACGCATTCACCGAAGAGTTGGGTATTTTTTCTGAAGAATTCATAAGGATAGTGTGGATATCGCTTGGTGGCAAAGAAGTTCATGAGTTACAGGGAAAGATTGATTATACTCTTCACGATTTATACAAAAAAGAGGAGCGTTTCATGAGTCACATAACTATTTCCCGAGTGAAAAACATAAAGAACAAGGAAGCGATACTTGATTTTGTTAAGAAAACAGCTGTCAATAAGGTGATTGGAAACATAACAAGTTTCTCGTTGATGAAATCGACACTCATGAAGGAAGGGGCAAGACATGAAGTGATAGAAAAATATGAACTTACATAATGTTTATAAAAATATCATCCTTTTCATCCATTATGGCAGAAGAAACAGCAATAGAAGCGCCTAAAAGACAAGGCCATGGAAAACTGCTCATCACGCAAGTGATTGTCATCTTTGTTATTTTCGCCTTATTTATTGTTTATTCTTCCCAAAAAAGCAATATTCCACTTGAGACAAATAGTTCCGTGGGAGCAAATCAAACTTCACCAGATATTGCAACAATCGATATGATTTCATTTCCTCAATTTGCTTTAGGAAGCATCAACAAGATTTCTCTTTCAGTCTTCAACAACTGGACTTCTGAAATGTATGGCATCTCAGCTGACGTTGTCTTAAAGAACTCTCAGAATGTTACTGCCGATGCATTCACGATGGGACCAGGAAACATACCTTCCTTGTCTTTTGGCACATTGGACTATAATTGGGACACAACTGGATTTGACCAGGGGAATTATTCTTTTTTTATTACGTTGAACTACAACGGAAAGGCACAAGAAAGTAGAATTGATACTTCAATAACACAAGATTCTGTCTCAATATTGAATCAAGTTCTTCTTAATACTATGAAAGTCAACGCGACAAGAACTTATACAACATCATCTTCTTTTTTTATTCTTGCGATAGTTGCTCTCGTTTTAATTGACGCAGTTCTCGTATTTTTCTTTGCAAGGAAGAAATATCAGTAAGTCACACAACTTTGATCCCATACATCATTAATTCTGTCTTTAATGCCGGGATGCCGGTAAATAATACAGAATGCATTCCTAATTTCTGGGCAGGCATAAGATTATTCTTCATATCATCAATAAATAATATTTCATCAGGTTTAAATCCTATTTTCTGTAATGCCATTTGATATATCCTTAAATCAGGTTTTGCAACTTTTGTCTCATATGAAGTTAGTATGACATCAAAATATTTTCTTAAATTGTATTTTTGTATTGTTTCTTCGAACAAATCATCTATGTTGTTTGAAATTAAAGCAAGCTTATAATTGTTTTTCTTAAGTTTCCTTACGAACTCAAGCATGCCCTCTCTAATTGTGAAGAAATCTATGCATTCCGCACGCAATCTTCGCGGACTTATGTTAAAGGTTGTAGCTACATTGATCCAAAAGTCATCAGCTTTCAACTCTCCGATGCGCGCGTAGCCCCAGTTTTCAAGAAAGGTATATCTGAATTTTTTTGGATCAATCTTGTTCTTCTGGGCAAAGAAATCGCAGAATTTCGACAAGCTTGGCTCCTCAGACAGAACACCACCATAATCGAAAATAATAGCCTTTATCGCCATGGTCATTCACGATAGCGTCTGAGTAAATAAACTTTACGAAGATTATGGTTTCTTTATTGCCATTACAATATAATCAAGAATATCGGATGCCAATAATCCATCTCCCATATGTTCTGCTGCCATCGATCCTGCTTTTCCATTAAGGTATGCAGCTATGCGTGCAGCGTCAAATGCGTTTACGCCTCGCGCAAGCAGAGCTCCGCATATGCCTGCCAAGACATCTCCTGTGCCTCCTTTTGTCATGTAACTGCTTCCAGTCCTGTTGGTCATTGTCGATATGCTGTTGCTTATTACATCAACATGACCTTTGAGCAAGACAGTACATGCAAATCGCTGTGCAATCTCCCGTGCTTCAATCTTCCTCACCTCAATGTCCTTTGTTGGTTCCTTTCCGTATAAAACTGAAAATTCATGGGAATGAGGTGTTATGATTGTCTCATTCTTAAACTTCGACTTTATTGCATAGATTGCATCGGCATCAATAACAACAGGTATTATCGTCTTCTCTATTAGTTCCTGTATCGCGTCAAGAACATCCTTATTCCTTGTCAGCCCTCCACCGATGACCATTGCATCGGCGTCTTTTTGCATCTCAAGTATGATTGGGATGTGTTTTCTTGAAAGATAGTTTCCCTGAAGAGGAATTGCAATGAGATCAGGAGAATATGCCTTTATTGCGTTGGCGGTGGATTCAGGAGCCGCGATTCTGACTAAATCGACACCTGCTCTCAGAGCAGCAAGTGCATTTAATATTGGAGAACCTGAATACTCAATAGAACCGCCAACCACAAGAAGCTTTCCGAAATCCCCTTTATGGCACCAATCGTCCCTTTTCTTGTATGTTTTTTTTACTAATGATGCTTCGACATCCATAAAATAAAGATTACAGAATCTGCGTTTATAAAATTATGTCTGAAGCCAAGAAAAAATCATTCATCAGTATAGCCGCCATCGACAACTATTGTCTGGCCGGTTATATATTGTGATTTATCTGAAGCCAAGAAAGCAACTGTTTCGGCAATGTCAACAGGCATTCCCATGCGTCCTTCCGGAACCATTTTGATAGTTTGCTGTATCGTATTTTGATCCATTGCACTTGTCCCCTCAGTTGCGATCACTCCAGGAGCAACAGCATTGACATTTATTTTGTATTGAGCTAAATCGAGGGCAAGCGATCTCGTAAATCCCATTATTCCTGCTTTTGTCGTACTATAGTGAACCAATCCTGGGAAGCCGACTGTCGTTCCAGCAATCGATGATATGCTTATTATCTTGCCGTAATTCCTGTCAATCATCTGTTGGATGACTGCCTTTGTGCAGTTGAACACTCCCTTGAGATTCACGGCGATGACCTGATCCCACTGCTGTTCTGTCATGTCCTTGAAAGCTACGGACGGATATATTCCTGCATTATTGACCAATATGTCTATTTTCTTGAATTTCTTTATGATTCGATCGACCATTTGGTTAACATCAGAAGAATTGGAAACATCGCAAGGGACGAAATTATGCTTTGTTTTTTCCGGAGTCCTTGCACAAACAATAACTGTCGCTCCCTGCTCTTTTAGCTTGTCAGCGATTCCAAGACCAATTCCTTTCGTTCCACCGGTTACGAGAGCAACCTTGCCCTTCAACGGTTTGTCCTTGAATAATGCCATAAAGTAACTTCTATTGATTGAGGGTTTAAAAATTTATCTGTGTTTTTTCTTGAAAAAGAAAGACATAGCTTTATTAATAATTAACTGGTATAAACAATGATGAAGAAATACTTTATCATTCCGGTTTTATTGCTCCTATTTTCAGTATTTGTATCAGCACAAGACGTTGCTATTCAAAACACAGTTAATGACTATGCCAACATACTGACTCCTGATGAAAATCAGCAAATAACTGATGTTGGTCAGCAAATATTTGACACAGGCATAGCACAATATGCGATTGTTACTGTTGATTCTCTAAATGGAACTGATATTGAAACGTACTCCTACAGTCTCGCAAATGGCCATTTAGGTGACCCTGAAAAGAACAACGGCTTACTTTTGTTGGTTGATGTCAATGATAGTGAATACTGGTTCCAAGTTGGGTCTGGTTTGGAAGCAATACTTAATGATGCCAAAATAGGTAGAGTCGGAAGGGATTATCTTGTTCCAAATTTTAAGAATCAATCATATGGACAAGGAATTATTCAAGCATCGCAAGCAATCCTGACTATATTAAATCAAAGTGATTTGAATGGAACTAATCTTGGTCAACCAGATCAAAACAACAATCAGCTGACTAGCTTGGAAATTGGAATTCTTGTAGCTGTCTTTCTCATTATAATTATCATTCAAATCATGGTGAGATATGTTAATATGAAAAACAAGTATTTTGGAGCTGCCAAGAAATCGACAACAATTTTCGGTGGTTTCGGGGGACTTGGTGGATTTGGAGGTCTCGGTGGTTTCGGAGGGGGAGGATCTGGTGGTGGATTCGGCGGAGGCGGCTTTGGCGGCGGAGGGGCTGGTGGAAAATGGTAACAACAGGTAAAAAAGAGCATAATTTAGCATGTCCGGTATGCAAGATAAATATGAAAAGATTAAAAAAGAGGGACGTTGTCATTTATGTATGCAGGAAATGTGGTGGCATGTGGATACATGCTCATGACATCCAGAAATTACAACACATTTGAACATGGCTAATAAAAAACCAATAAGCACAACAGGAATCGTCCTAATAGTATTGGCTGTCATTGTTGTAATCGTTGCCCTATGGGGTATTTCTTCCTATAATCATCTTGTAAGTCTAAATCAAGGCGTCACTTTGAGCTGGGCAAATGTCCAGGCTGATTACCAAAGAAGGGCAGATTTGATACCTAATCTTGTCGCAACAGTCAAATCATACACAAACTATGAGGGAACCGTTCTTACTGAAATTACGGATGCACGTTCAGCATGGACGAATGCCCAGACACAGCCAGACCAGATAAATGCTGCAAATCAAATGGATTCTGCAATAACTCATCTGCTTGCTGTTGTTGAAAACTATCCAAATCTAAAGGCGAATGAAAATTATCTCTCATTACAAGACGAGCTTTCTGGAACTGAAAATAGGATAAAGATATCCCGTGACAATTTCAATAGCGCTGTCAACCAATACAATGTAGCTGTGTTGACGTTCCCTTCAAATATTGTCGCAGGCATGTTTGGGTTTACGCAAAAGCAAGGATTCCAGGCGCAGGCAGGAGCAGAGAATGCTCCAAATGTTGGTGCCTTGCTAAATGTTTCTTAATTTATAGTTTTAGAATATTTCTTAATTTCTCTTCGTCATAGCCTACAATTATCTTGTTCTTTATTTCTATCACTGGAACCCCAATTTGTCCGGATTTCTTTATCATGTCCCTTCTTGCTTTCATATTCTCAATCACATTTACCTCATTGAACCTAATTCCATTTTCTCTCAAGAATCTTTTTGTCCGTTCACACCAAGGGCAAGTCAGAGCGGAATATATTGTAACGGAAGGTTGTCTAGCATTTTTTCTTGCCTTTCTTTTCATTATGCTCATTAAGTGCTGTTCCTTTAAAAATTTTTGCCGTATTTTAACCAAATCTCGTTGCAATGTCCTTCATAATTTCCTGTTCATCTGTATTCAATAAGAGGACTTTTACTCTTCCTCTTGAAATACACACAGGAATCTGCTTATTTATCTGCCTTTTATCAAGTTTGATTCCAAGTGAATCAAGATCTGAAAGAAGCATTGCCCGCAATGGTACAGAATTGACCATTCCGCCTCCAAGAGCGATGCAGTCAACACCATTAAGTGAGGCAACATAGGCACCAAGTTGTTTCTTGAACGAATAGGCAAATACACTTAATGCGAGCTTGGCATATTTATCTCCTTTTTGCGCTCGTGCAACAACTGGGCGTATATCACTGTCTCCGCACAATCCACGAAGTCCGCTTTTGGTTTCTAGTATATTCAGAACATTCTTCGCGCTTATTTCTTCCTTTTCGGCAAGATACACTATAATGGCAGGATCAATAGAACCACTCCTGGAGCCCATTACAAGGCCTTCCAGTGGTGTAAATCCCATTGATGTGTCGACGCTTTTTCCATCCCTAACGGCAGTCATACTAACGCCATTTCCCAGATGTGCAACAATCATTTTCGAGAATTTTTTATGTTCATTCGTCTTGCGTATCATCCATTCAACAGACAGTCCATGAAATCCTTTCCTGTATATACTGTGTTTTTTGCTCAATGCTAGAGGAATGGCGTATATTTTCGCTTTTTCAGGAAGAGTACGATGGAATGCGCTGTCAAAGCACGCAATATGCTTTGCATTTAGTTTTTTCATGAAATATTCAACGAGCATAACTGTTTTAGGCATGTGCTGCGGATCATACTTTTCCGTCGCCTTTAATGTTTCAAGGACTTTTTTTGTTATCTCGCAATGTAAATTGCCTCCTGAAACTACACGATACGCTACCTTTTGTAAATCCCTTTTTGATTTTGAAATTAGTGAATAAATAATGTGGCCTGCTTCACTAAATGATTTTATTCGCTGTTTTTTCTCGACAAATGTGTCATAAACATTTTTCCTTGTTTTAACGACAGAATTGCCTCCTATTGCATCAATAATGCCATCTATCGCAACATTATTTCCATCATACATTCTGAACCTCACGCTTGAACTGCCTGGATTAATCACTAATGTGCAATTTTTTACCATGTCCAATTTACCACATAATCCGGATCCTTGCCGTACTCGAGTATGAACTCCTTATGTCTTTTGATGCTATTCTCGCACAAGTCAATCACTCTCCCATATTTCCTTGCAACATTCATATTGCGTTTTGCTGCATGCTGTAGCGCATAAATCGCGATATCATACCTAGAAACCCCGTTTCGTACTAACAAATCGAATGGGGTCGTGGTGCTACCGGACTCGATATAACCATATATATCGAATCGTTTTTTAACATCACGGTCAAACAACAACTGCTTGACCGTTTCAGGATATCCATGAAATACAAATATGACATTTTTGTCTTTCGTAAATAACTCATTAAATTCTTTATCAGAAAGAGCATTCGGATACGAACCTCGTTCACCAATGACATTCAGTTCGCTGATATTGACAACCCTGACTTTAATTTCCGGCAGTTCCTGCTTGAGTAATTTAACTGCAGCCAGCGTCTCTTCAGTTTGATAATCTCCGCAACAAGCAATGACAACATCAGGGTAGTCATCGCTTGCAAAATTCCATATTGATGCTCCTTTTTTTGCCTGTTCAACAGACTCTCTATAGGTAAGCCACTGCCGTATAGGTTGTTTATCAGAAACAATGATATTCACTCTATTCATGCTTTTGAGCACATGCTCCATCGTCGTTAGCAGCATGTTTGCATCAGCCGGAAAATACATCCTTACTAACTGTTCTTCATTTTGTTTGCTGGCCAATAAATTTATGAAACCCGGGTTTTGGTGTGAAAATCCATTGTGGTCCTGCCTCCAACATACAGACGTCAGAAGGTAATTCAAAGAAGAGACTGGTTTTCTCCATGAGTAATTCTTACTAATCTTGATGAATTTCAGATACTGGCTGACCATGCTATCAACAATCGGAAGAAACGCCTCGTAGCTTGGGAATAATCCGTGCCTTCCTGTAAGCAAATAGCCTTGCAACCATGATTGCAATGTATGTTCGCTTAATATCTCCATCACTTTCCCATCAGGAGTCAATGTGTTATCCTTGATTGAATGAGGCCACACATAGCGCCTTCCCGTGACATCAAGTACTGCATCAAGCTTGTTGCTCGCTAATTCATCCGGACTGACAATCTTAAAATTATTATTTTTGCTTACGACAGGCTTAAGATAATTGCCAAGAACTTCCATGTTGCTCAACCGTTCATTGCCACGCTTATCAAATTTCACCTCGTATTTTTTTACGTCAGGCAAAACAAGAGGTTTGCGTAGATTGCCGCCAAGCGCATGAGGATTATCCCCCAATCGCTGTTTTGGAAGGTATTTCGTCGTTTCTTTCGGTATTTTTCCATCTTTGAATAATTTTCTCGGCTGATAGCTCAACAGCCAGTCTTCAAGCAATTTCAGTTCTTCCATGTTTGTTTTGACATTTCTTAGTGGAATCTGATTGCTTCTCCAGCTTCCCTCTATATCATTTCCTTCAAACTTCTTGACACCAGTCCATCCTTTTCGTGTCTTCATGATTATCATTGGCCAGTTAGGTCGTACAAGATTTGATTTTTTTATTCTCATTATATTTTGATATGCCCACTCCATTGCCTCAGCCATCTGCTCATGACTTTCTCCGACAAACCTTACGGAATAACCGTAACCATTGAAGAGATTTTCAAGTTCCTCGTCACTCATAGTTCCAAAAATACTCGGATTGTTTATTTTGTATCCATTCAGATGCAAGATTGGAAGAACGGCACCATCTTTTTTGGGATTAAGGAATTTATTTGAATGCCATGCGGCCGCAGTCGGTCCGGTTTCTGATTCCCCATCACCTACTATGACTGCAACAATGAGATCTGGATTGTCAAATGCAGCTCCAAAAGCCGTTCCCAGTGCATAGCCTAATTCCCCTCCTTCATGGATTATTCCTGGAACTCCAGGATTTGCGTGGCTTGGAAATCCGTACGGCCAGCAGAATGACTTGAGCAACTTTCCAATTCCAATCTTGTTGTTTTTTAGATCAGGATAATATTTCTCCAAGCTTCCATCGATAAAATCATTTGCAAGAATCGCAGGAAATCCATGTCCTGGCCCTATTATGGGAAAGATATTCGCCTTTGTTTTGAACGACAAAAGATTCAAATGTGTGTAAACGAAATTGATTCCGGGACATGTTCCCCAGTGTCCTAATAATACATCCTTGATGTCACCTGTCTGCAAGGGTCGCTCTAATAAGAAATTATCCTTAAGGTAGAGGGATGCAGCGGCAAGATAGTTGGCTGTATTCCAGTGCTGGAATGCCCAGTCTAGCTCCTCTTTTTTGATAGGCATGTTAAAGAATTGGTATTGAATTGGGCTTTTTAAAGGTTTGGTGGGTCAAATCCTGTATTCTTCAAATTCTCCTTCATTCTTTCTTCTCTCAGGAGGAATGTATCTGAATCCAAGTTTGTTGTAAATTTCCTTTTCATCTTTTCCGGCAATCATCTTGTTGTCTTTATCGAACAATCCGTATTCATTTAATTTCCATCCTTTTTTTATCGCAATCTTCCTCAATTCTACATTATGTAGCTTGTTTCCTGTAAAATACTGAAGCGTAGCTCCGAAACTTTTGATTGGAACAACCCTGATATCCGCCTGCATACCATTCTTCAGCACAACCTGAGATTTCGTATTTCCTTTTGCAACAACTTTCTTTACTAAAGACATGGTTGTGAACCTGTTCATGACTGCTTCAGGATTTTTTGATGTTGCAAGAATGTCTATATCTCCTATTGTTGTCTCTTTTCTGCGTATTGATCCGCCGATTTCTATTTTCTCGACCTCATTCATTGTCCTTAGTTCATTGATTATTTTGTTTGCAACATTTGCAGCTTCTGAATACAGCCATCGCTTGCTATGTGCTTTATGCATTCCCATGCTCTCTTTTATTTTTTCTTCGCTTGCTATCCCGAAACCCTTTAGATTCTGGATCTTGTGCATTTCAATAGCCTTTTTAAGACCAGCAATTGTCTTGATGTTGAGCTGGTTAAACAGTGCGTAAGCTTTCTTGGGACCCATCCCGGGAACTTCCATGATCGCCTGCAACCCTTCAGGAATGGATTTCTTTAGTTTCTCATATTCATCGACTCTTTTTTTCTGGATGTATTGCACAATCTTTTTTCCTATGCCTTCACCAATGCCAGGAATGTCCTCCAATGCCTTTAATCCCCCTTTCCTATACACTAAAGTCACATCTTCATTTAGCGTCAACAGAGAACGAGCAGCTGTCCTGTATGCTCTTGGTTTCCATTGGACATTCTGTGCTTCGAGAATATCTGCCATTTCATTGAAAATTTCTGCAAGTTCCTGGTTGATCATAGGGAAGAATAATTATGCTGGGTTTTTAAATATTGATGTCTCAAGCTTTAATCAAATTCCTAATCGCTTCATTTACATCCTTGCTTTTCTGTATATAAGCACCGACTGAGAACTTGTTTGCTCCTGCTTCTTTGAGAAGTTTTATTGTTTTGTCATTCACAGAGCCATCCACCTCAATGTCCAAATTTTTGTTCGCTCTTCTTATTTCCTTTATTTTTTTTGCCATCAATGGAATGAATTTCGCGCCATATTTTCCAGGAACTACGGTCATGACCATTACTCCATCTATTTTTTTTAGGTATTTCCTTATTCTTGAGACATGTGTTTCCGGGTTTAACGCAAGATATATCTTCCTCTTTTGCGAATGAACAAATGAAATCAAATCATCAGGATTTGATAGCGTCTCGATATTAGCGATAAAGGTGTTTATGGATTTTATGTTCTTGCCGATGAACATCTCAGGCCTTGTGGTCATCAGGTGTGCTTCATATTTGTGTTTCGGAAGGACGAAAGAGAACCATAGTGATCTATTTTTAACGAAAGTGCCGTCCATGACGTCCAGATGGATTGTTCCAGCTATTTTGATTCTCTTGTAAATTCTATCGAGCGTCTTTTGGTCCTGTGCTATTAAAGAAGGGATTATTTCTGTTTTCATTCTAATCTCTTTATTTCATTTATTCTTCTTATATGTCTTTCCTCATTCGAGAACATTGTTGTCAAGAATGCTTTGGTTATTTTTTGTGCAAGATTTGGATGTATGCTTTTCCTCCTTTTCCCAATCATGCCTCCACCAGCTAAGCAGAGAACATTTGCATCATTGTGCAACCTCGTTAATCTCGCATCTTCAACAGAACTTATTGCAACCGCTCTTATCCCTTTTATTTTATTTGCGGCGATGCACATGCCCTGCGCAGAGCCGCAGAACAGTATTCCAAACGATTTCGTTTCTGCAACTTTCCTTGCCACTTTTGCTGCATATATTGGATAATCATCACTTTTGTTTAATTTAAACGCACCCAGATCTTCAAAATCAAATCCATTTTTTATTAAAAACTTTTTTATGGATTCTTTCAGCCTGAATCCTGCATGATCTGAACCTAGATAGATTTTCATTATGTTTATTTAATCAAAAGCTCTATTTAAAGCTTATCTTTATAAATCCCGAAGTATGTAAATATTGTTTAGAGGCACAGACATGAGGATTGCAATCAACGGATTCGGCAGGATTGGCAGGATTGTTTTCAGGGTTCTTGCGGAACGTGGAATTCAAGTAGCAGCAATTAATGATCCTCACGGCATTGATACGGCAGCATATCTTCTCAAATATGATACTGCATACGGGCCTTTTAATGGCACAATAGAAAAGAGAGGAAACATTCTTGTTGTAAACGGAAAGAAAACCGAGATTGTAACTGAGCGAGATCCTCTTAGGCTTCCATGGAAGGACATGAAAATAGATGTTGTCATCGAATCGACTGGTGTCTTTACTGATGGAAAATCTGCAGCACAGCATATTCTTGCAGGCGCTAAAAAAGTTGTCATTACGGCACCCGCAACAAATGTAGATGCAATGATTGTTCCAGGAGTCAATCATGAAAAGCTTGCAAAGCATCACAACACAATATCTGTTTCTTCATGCACAACAAACTGCCTCACTCCAGTTGTAAAAATACTTAACGAGACATTTGGAATAGAACGCGCCTTAATGACCACTGTTCACGCGTATACCAACGATCAAGTAATCCAGGATTCAGACCATAAAAAACCAAGAAGAGGACGTGCAGGCGCCATGAATTTGATTCCAACGACGACAGGAGCGGCACATGCTGTTGAAGATGTTATGCCTGAAATGAAAGGAAGATTGACAGGATTGGCTGTCCGTGCTCCTGTTATTTGCGGTTCTTTAATTGATTTGACTGCAGAACTGCGCCATCCATTTTCAATAGAACTAGTCAATGATGTTTTCAAGAAGGCTTCTGAAAAGAAATACAAAGGCATCGTCGAGTACAGCGAGGAAGAGCTTGTTTCAAGCGACATTATTGGCAATAAGAATTCAGCAGTGTTTGACGCGAAATCAACACAGAAATCAGGCAATCTCGTGAAAGTCTTGGCATGGTATGACAATGAATACGGGTACTCGAACAGGGTAGTTGACGTCGTAATGATGCTGAAAAAGTTTGTTTGAGAAATCACATGGGCTACAAAACACTCGACTCATTCGACTTCAAAGGCAAAAGAGTTCTTGTACGAGTTGACATAAACAGCGAGATCAGAAACGGCAAAGTCGTTCTTTCCGAGAGGATAAAACAGTCAGCCACAACAATCAATGAATTAATCAAGAAAAAAGCCAAGGTTGTCGTTATTGCGCACCAAGGAAGACCAGGAAGCAAGGATTTCATTTCGTTAAGGCAGCATGCAGCACTGCTCAATAAATTCGTAAAAATAAAGTTCATAGACGATATTATCGGAAAAAAGGCGTTAACTGCAATACAAAATCTCAAGGAAGGCGAAGCAATCCTCCTTCAAAATATCCGATTCTCAAAAGAAGAACTGAACCCTGGAAAAAACAACAGACTTGTAGGGACGCTTGCTCCATTGTTCGACTATTATGTCAATGATGCGTTCTCTGTTTCACATAGAGAGCAATCATCAATAACTGAATTTCCAAAACACTTGAAATCATGCATCGGAAGACTAATGGAGCATGAGCTCAAAAATCTCAAGAAAATTCGCATCAAGGACTGCCTGTTCGTCCTTGGTGGAGCAAAGCTTGATGATGTTCTTCTTCTAAGAAATAAGAAAATTCTTACAACAGGCATTCTGGGAAATCTTTGCCTGATTGCGGAAGGATATTCACTGGGAAAGAACAATGCAATAAAAAATAATTTCAGAGACGCATACAAGGAAGTGCAAAAAAATATAACACACATTGGTGCCCCAATTGATGTTGCCATAGATTCAAAGGGAAGAAAGGAAATAGCAGTAACTGAACTTCCTACAAATCACGATATTCTTGACATAGGAACGCAGACAGCAACGGGATATGCAAAAGAGATCATGCACGCAGAATCGATATTTCTCAAGGGAACTGCCGGCGTGTGCGAGAAGAAAGGATTCGAAAAGGGAACAAGGATACTTCTTGAAGCGATGGCAAAGACAAAAGCATTTACAGTCATTTCAGGAGGAAATACTACAACTGCAATGCATCGGTTCGGAATAAACAAGAAAAACATCAATTACATAAGCCTCAGCGGAGGTGCTTTGGTTCATTATTTGGCTGGAAAGAAGCTTCCTGGACTTGAGGCATTGAAAAATTCTATTTGACTAAACTTCCATTGTGTCGAACAAGAATGTACATATTGCGATCAAGATTATCGTCAACACAGCAAGCACTGCAAAATCTGTAAACAGTCCAAATTGGGTTAAATTATTCAATGTTCCATGGAATGCATCTACACCGTATGACAAGGGGTCTATCTTTGCGATTATTTCTATGATTGAGGGCAGTCCGCTAAGAGGAAACAATGAACCGGATAAGAAGAACATTGGCATGACAAGGAAGTTCGATATTATTGGGAATGCCTGCATGTCTTCCATTCTTGAAGCAACTGCAGTTCCAAATGCTGTAAACATGATTGCTACCAAAAACATGAATATGAGCGCAAGAGGAAGCATAGCAATATTTTTTGGGGTAAATCCTACGAATAGTGTTATTATAAATACAACTACGCCCTGTAAAGTGGCGACTGTAGCTCCTCCTAATATTCTTCCTATTATGATTGATGAACGTGATACTGGTGCTACTAGCGTCTCTTTCAAGAATCCGAATTGTCTGTCCCATATGAATTCAATGCCTGAAAACACCGAAGTAAATAATATCGCCATTGCTATGATTCCAGGAGCCAAGAATTGCATATAGTTTCCGCCACCTGCTTTCTGGTATATTGGGCCAAATCCAAATCCAAGTGCCAATAAGAACAACAATGGCTGACCGAATGAACCTATGAGTCGCGCTTTTGAACGCATATATCTCTTTACCTGTCTCAACCACAGTATGTAAATAGCGCTTGCTGTTCCCATATTAACGTCCCCGCATTCTCCAGCGCATTCTCATCCCGCGGCTTCCTACTTCCTCATGTCGTATGTCTTTTCCTGTTAATTTCAAGAACGCTTCTTCTAGTGTTTTAGTGTGTGTTTTCTTTGTTAATTCTTTTGAGCTTCCTTCTGCGATTATTTTTCCATTGTCCATTATTGCTATCCTTTGGGCGACTTTTTGCGCTTCCTCAAGATAGTGCGTTGTAAAGAAAACAGTGATGCCTTCTTCTCTACTCATTTTTTGGACATAATTCCAGATATGATTTCTTGTTTGAGGATCTAGACCTATAGTAGGTTCATCAAGATACAGTATTTTTGGATGATGGAGCAATCCACGAGCAATTTCAAGCCTTCGTTTCATTCCTCCTGAGAACTCCTTCACTAAACTATCTTTTCTGTCAGTCAATTCCACAAATTCTAGAAGCTCCTTTATTCTTTTTGTCCTTACCTCTTTGGAAAGGCCGTATAGAACAGCATGAAATTCCATGTTCTCATATGCAGTAAGTTCGTCGTCTAAACTCGGATCCTGAAACACTATTCCAAACGACTTTCGAACTGCGTCAGCCTGTTTGTTGGTATCGAATCCGTTCACAATTATTGTTCCTGATGTTTGATTTAGAAGAGTAGTGAGCATCTTAATAGTGGTTGTTTTTCCTGCTCCATTTGGACCGAGGAACGCAAAGATCTCTCCTGCTTTAACTTCGAAAGAAATATTATTAACAGCTACAAAATCTTTGAACTTTTTAGTTACGTTCTTAGCGGATATTATGCTATTCATATATATATCGGGTCAACGATACCATATTTAAGGGTTTTGCTTTTTTAATCTTTTTTAATTAAAGCTTTGCCCACATCCACATGTGCTTGAGGCATTAGGATTTGACACTTTAAACCCTGCCCCCGTAAGAGAATCCAAATAATCTATTCTTGCTCCTTTTATTTTTGATAAGCTTTTCTTGTCTATGACAAATGCAATTCCAGATATGTCAAATACCTTATCTGCCTTCTTGATTTTGTCATCAAACGCAAACTCATACTGGAATCCAGAACAGCCTCCCTTTAATATCGAAATTCGCAATGCAGTTCCCTTTTTCTCTTTCTTCAGCAGCTCTTTTAGTTTATTTGCTGCGATTTCGGTAACAATAATGCCATCTTTGCTTCCAGTTTCTTTTGGAATTGCCTCATTAAGACTTTTCACGACCCTGTCTATTTCCTCCTTTGATTTCCCGTGCCCTAGAAGACCCTGTTCGATCGTCTCAAAATAAGAAGCTCCACATCCTATGCAATGAACGCCCTCATCAAGCAGTATTTCTACAACAGAAGGATACGACTGCACCAAATCGCCAATAGTCATATCTTTCGTGATTCTCTGTTCAGCATGTAGCATTTTTGCTTTTTTCATAACTATAGTTAATTGGGAAGTCATATTTAAATATTTTGATGATAAATGCCTATTTTTATGAAAATATTCAAGAAAATAAAAAATATTTTTTTCAGAGAAA
The DNA here is from genome assembly GCA_963835585.1 of uncultured Candidatus Woesearchaeota archaeon. GTDB lineage: Archaea > Nanobdellota > Nanobdellia > Woesearchaeales > UBA10107 > UBA10107. Next base: position 387,499 of record CAWIGF010000003.1, on the reverse strand, counting down.
TATAAATACATTTTTAAATGATAAAAAGAATAAATAAAAAACAAATGGCTGAAGCGACCGATGAAGTAGATGAAAGGAAGTATTCTAAGGGAAACAGAATAATATCCATTTATCACGATGTTCATCTGCCTAATAAACCAATAAATTTGGCAGATATGATGCGCTCTTTGATGGACTTCAAAATAGAGAGCCTCCGTGCGAATGGATTTACCATTCTGAATGTGAAACCATATCCAGGACTTGGAGATAGTTTGATTCCTGGTGAAAAATTAATAGTAGGGACAACACTTTCTGAATCAGAAGATATTTCTATATATGATCCCATTCTCAGAAATTTATTTTGCTCACTGAATACATGCAGTCCCGAGAAAGATGGAAGCCTGATGCTGAAAAAACAGACTGAGCTTCTTGGCAAGGAACCTACAATTTACATGCTGCCTGAGATTGTTGATAAGCAGCTTGCTTATGAAAAAGAGTCGCAGTACATGTTCAATTCTGTCGAAGATGCTGTGCGATCACTAAATTTGAGACCTGATAAGAAATACTGCATTTCGGTAGTGTTCTTCGACGTGAACGACAGCAAGCTGGAAGAAGATTCTTTAGATAGTATGTTCACGAAAGTACTGAATAGGCAAGACCAAAAACCATCCGGAGAAGATACTCAGCGCTATTTCGGACAGGGCCATACATATATGCACTTCTCTCCCAGGCACATTGTCGCTGCGCATAGCTACCCAAAGGCGCTTAAATCAGAAGATCTTACGATAATTGGGAATGGAGAGAACTTGGAATATGTCGTGTTGGATCTAGGTCAGGAAATATACAAAGGCAAGAAGTCAGGCTACGCTCTCCGTGCTAAAATAATTGCAGAAGATATTTAAACACGATAAATGAAGTCTATATCATGAAACTTATATCATGGAACGTCAACGGCATAAGAGCTATTCTCAACAAAGGGTTCCTTGAATTTGTAAAAAAAGAGAATCCTGACATTCTTTGCGTCCAGGAGACAAAGGCCCATCCTGACCAGGTTGACACAATGCTTGAGGAATATCCTAATCATTTCTGGAACACAGCAGAGAAGAAAGGATACTCAGGAACAGCTATTTTTTCAAAAATAAAACCGATTTCAGTAGTTCTTGGAATTGGAAAACAAAACCACGACAAGGAAGGGCGTGTTCTTACTGCAGAATTCAAGGATTTCTATCTTGTTGACGTTTATACTCCTAATTCACAGAGAGGACTGACAAGGCTGAAATATAGGCAGGAATGGGATGCTGAATTCCTTCGCTACATAAAGAATCTGGAAAAGAAGAAACCAGTCATCTTTTGCGGAGACTTGAATGTCGCGCATGAGGAAATAGACATAGCAAGGCCAAAGGATAACATTCACAACGCAGGATTTACAGCAGAAGAACGCTCTGATTTTGACAGAATAATCGAAGCAGGTTTTATCGATACATTCAGGGAGTTAAATCCTGATAAAGTCCAGTATTCATGGTGGAGCTACATGTTCAACGCAAGAGCAAGGAACATCGGCTGGCGAATAGATTACTTTATTATCTCAAGTTCTTTGAAGAATAAGCTCAAAAAAGCGTTTATTTTTGACAAGGTAGTGGGTTCTGACCATGCTCCTGTTGGAATAGAACTGAATTAACTTTAAATAATACCTCTTGTTTGATGTCACAATGGAGCTCGAATCGCTTATTGGAAAGGATGTTTTTGAAATAGTTGCGCAGCTTCCTAATTTTGAATGGACTTTGCAAAACAGCGCACTTCCCAAAAAAGAAAAATTGAAGACGCTAATATTCGTTGATTATGACAGGCAAAAACCGCGCAAAGAAATAGATCTATATGCACATATGGATGTTACAAAACCTATTTCTTCCGATGATGTACGTAACTTGCTTAAATTAGATGATAAAACAAAGATAAGTGGATTGACTTCAAAAGTCCAACTCGATACACTGATGACAGAATTTGCGCATATACCTGTTCTTGATTTCGACACAGATAAACCCTTTTCATTCATGAGTGAGCAAGATCTGTTATATACCATTAAAACATATATTCCAAAATTCACTGAATTGAAAAAAGGTGTCATTCTTCAATCCGGTCCAAAACGAAACTACCATTTTATTGGCGTAGGAACACTTCTTTCAGAGATTGACTTCATTACATTTGTTGGGTTCGCACTTGGAATGAAATATGTAAAAGACGGCGAACACATAAATCTTGTAAATTCAAGACATTTAGGCCATGCATTAAGTCCTATGAAGTACATGGCTGAAGTGGAAAACGAATTTGAGACGCAAAAACAGTGGTCGCGATACGATTTCAGAGATCGGTTTTCAACACTACGTATGTCGCTAAAAGATGGCTACAAAGAATATCCGAAAGTAGTTGCTGTTCTTGATGAAAAATAAAGTATTCTACAAAAAATTAGAATCATCTGCGAATCAATTCAACGACAGCCTCGGAATGGGGTGTTTGCGGAAATAAGTCAAACAAAGCAGTACTTTTTATCGAATATTCCTTGAATTTAGGTATGTCTTTCTGAAGCTGGTCAATGTTGCATGATATGTACACAATAACGTTCGGCTTGAGGACATTCAAATGTGTAATTGTCCTATCATCCATTCCAGTTCTCGGAGGATCCGTTATCACATATAATGGACTTTGTAATGGAACCTTCCTTAGGTTTTTGGCGTCAAGAACAATTGCCTTTGCATTATTTATGTTATTTTCAATTATGTTCTTATTAGCTGAATCAACACATTCATTCACACTTTCAATAGTAAGGACATCCTTGAACATATCGGAGTTAATTATCCCAAAAGTCCCTACACCTCCATATAGATCAAGAAGATGCGCATTTTTCGTATCATATTTTATAAGCAGTTCGTGAACGTAGCTTTGCATTTTTTCAGCCATTGCATGGTTGTTCTGGAAAAATCCCTGGACAGAATACCAGAATTTCTTTCCAAGATATTCTTCATATAATTCTTCTCCTCCTTTAACAGCAAAGAATTCAGAAGAAATGCTTATGTCGCTTTTTGCAGGAACATAGGTTATAGTGACATTATCCGCTGTTGTTTTTTCCGCAAATTCCCTTATTTTATCTCCTGATTCTCCCAATCTACTGGACTCCTCGTTCAAAACAAAAGATATTGAAGATGTTTTCGCTGTCCTTATCACACAATATTTGAAAGTTCCCGCTTGTTTATTTAAATCGAAATAATCAATTTCCTTGAAAAAGTCTCTTACTTCTTTCAGCAGCCTGTTTATTCCTTCATCAGAAATCTTGCATTCCTCGACATCAACTATTTTTTTCCAATTTCCTTTTTCTCTAAGACCAAGACCATTTTTATGGAATATGAAATCCATCCTATTCCTGTATTTATATTCTTTATCTGAAAAAATTTCAGTTTCATAGAAATCTATCGCCTTTTGCAGCGCGCGATTTTTGTCTTTTAACTGATACTGGTATTCGATATTCTGAAGGGAACAACCCCCGCATTCTCCGAAATATGGGCACAATGGACTTGCCATTTATTCCTCTTCCCTATCAACAAGAACGTAAACTTGGTCGTTCTTTCTGATTTTCTCATTTATAGGAATCGTGACGACATCACCTTTTTCTGCCGAAGAAACATTACCCTCGTCAGTTCTCATTGACTTTATGTTCATCTTTATGATTCCTGTCGTGGGTCCCGTTATCACGATTTCATCGCCAACATTTATTTTTCCTGCCTGGATCTTGAACGCGGCAACCTTATTTTTAATATAGTAATTTTCAGCGACACCTATGAACTGCTTTTCCTTTGTTGCTTTCGAACTTTCTATGCCACTCCACTCTCCAAGCTTCTTTCCCAAATAATATCCTCCTTGCCAGAATCCTCTGTTGTAGACTGTTTCAAGGTCTTTTATCCATTTTTTTACTTTATCTTTTGTATATGTTCCATGCAGATAGTTCTCGGCGGCATCCTTGTAAACTTTTGTCGTTGTATAAACATAATCGGGGCCTTTCCCTCTTCCTTCTATCTTCAGAATGGATACGCCTGCATCAATAAGTTTGTCCAAAAATCCAATGGTGCACAAATCCTTTGGAGACATTACATACTTATTTTCTATCTTTAATTCATCTCCTGTCTCTTCATCAATGACTCTGTATGCTCTTCTGCAATTATGCAAACAGACACCCCTGTTTGCAGGAGCGTTGTATGTTGCAAGGCTCATATAACATTTTCCAGAGATTGAGACACATAATGCACCGTGGGCAAATAGCTCTATCTTGACCAATTTTCCATTCGGTCCTTTGATTTTCTTAGTCTTTATCGAAGTACAGATGTCTTTTATTTGTTTTAATGTCAGTTCCCTTGCCAAAACGATTGCATCAGCATATTTTGAGTAGAATTTAACGGATTCTAGATTTGAAACATTGGCTTGGACTGAAATATGGGCCTCAATCCCGATTTTATGTGCATATTCTATTGTTGCCATATCTGTGGCGATGACTGCGCTTATGTCAGCCTTTTTCGCAGCATCACATATTCTTTTCATCAGTTTCAATTCAGAATCGTACACGAGCGTATTCAATGCGAGATATGTTTTTATCTTGTTTTTCCTGCATATTGAGACTATTTTTTTCAGATCATTGAGACTAAAATTGTCCGCTGCGCGTGCACGCATCGTAAGGTGATCTACACCGAAATATACCGAATCCGCTCCTGCTTTTATTGCCGCCATGAGAGATTCATAAGAACCGACAGGCGACATTATTTCTATGTCTTTTTTGTTCATCATAAAAGCAGAAAAGCCCTTCCTTTTAAAACTATATCGAAAAAAATCTAAATAAAAAGAAAAAACGAGAAAAGATTACTGCATTTCACAGACGCCGCCAGCACATGCCAATTCGGCCTTTACCTCGGTTTCATCGTCTTTTTCATACAGTATCAAGTCGGAAAAATCAATATCAGGGAAGCTTTTGTTCAATCGAGCATACTCTTCCTTGGTGATCTCTTCATATGGCGCAAGTTTGTATGCGTGATTTGACCTTGGAAGGAATGATATTCCACCAATTATGTCCCAGTTCTGGTACACCCAATTTCCAACCTGAAGCCATTCATCATCTCCGACATAAACTGTTATCGAAGGATTATGCTCGGTATAGCTCATTTTTACCTTCTTCCAGTATTCAAGCTGCTCAAGCGCAGCAATATCATCTTTGAATATAGATGATTTTGGAGCCTTTACAGGGAATTCTAGGACATAAGTCGTTGCATTGTCGAGTGTCTGTCCTACTTCCGGATGGAAAGGAACTTTCTGGTCCCTGAGCAACCTGAATAGAGGATCTGTTGCGGCAATTCGCACTCTTCTTATGTAATGTGGAGCATAACGGGGATGTATTCCTGAAGAACAGTCAGCAACCTGCGACAATGTTCCTGATGGCTTAACACATGTTATGCACATTGATTGGCCTACACCAAATCTTTTTGCAAACTCTTGATTGACCTTTACCGCTTCCTCTCTCAATATCTGAAGCGTTTTTTCGTTTCGCAAAGCAGGGCAATCCCATTGTCCTGATATCGAAACTCCAAGAAGACGTTCTGCGTCGCAATGCTCCTTCCATTCCTTTGAAAGGTATGGGAAATTAGTTAATGATGACTGATACGTGCCAAGAATTGTCGCGAGACGTATTTTTCTAAGCAATGACTCGATTGTATCCTCTGGACGCGCCACGACTTCAGTTAGGTTACAAAATTGTTTCGACTGCAGCAAAATCTCTCCACATGGATTCGAACCAAGAGTTTCTACAGCATTACCTATCGCATTCACTCGTCTTTGTGGCAAATGTCTCGCCAATCCTGATCTGTTGAATATGCCCCTTTCTCCTGTTCCTGAGCGCATCAAGGATATCCATTCTTCCATGAACTCAGTAAGGGAAGGTTTTTGCTTGTATGCGGTTGAATTGTTTGACATGCTTCTGTGTGGACTGTGCATATAGAATGCACCCATCTTCGCTTCTCGCAAGTCCACGTCATCAATATCGGATAATGATATTAGTGCGCTTCTTCGGACTCCGCCTGCAATGACAACCTCTCCTGTCTTGCAGATTATGTCATGAACATCGATTGTCTTCAGCCTTCTTCCCTGTCTCCCAATTATTTTTCTTTTTGTGAATTCAAGAAGCGAACGCAACGGATCAGGACCTGATGCCCTTCCTCCCATTGTTTTCAATTTTGTTCCCTCGGGCCGTATTTGAGAGAAATCAAAGTCAATATCTTGTCCATTATACCATGTTTTCATTCCTGTGATGAGCGCATTCGACCATCCCTCTCGTGTATCCTCGACAACATAAGTAGGAAGCTTAATTCCGGTTTGATTTTTTATCTGAGGCAATGCTTCTACATTATGGTGCTCAACAGAAAATCCAACACCGGTGCCGCACATAAGGATATATATTATTTCTCCGAAATCCTGGAGCTGCGAAGGCGCAATGAATGAACAGTTATAACAGCATATATTTGTCTTTCGTGCAGCTTTTCCCGCAAACTGCAGGAGTCGCATCGAAGGCATCGCTTCAAGCTTGAGTATTCCCTGCCTCACTTCTTCGTATTCTTCTTTGGTTAATTTTTCTCCTATGTTCTCTTTCATGAAATCCATGTAACGGTCTATCGTTTCCGTCCATGTCTCTCTCCTTCCTTCTTTGTCAACCCATTGCGAATATGTTCTGTAGTAGACGAACTCGGCAAGAGGGTTATGGAAATATTTCTTGCTCTCATCGAATGAAGCTTTTGTCTTGTCAGGAATCAAAGATCGTTTATTCCTTAATCTCGAACGTTCACTCCTGTACAAGATGTATTGTTTTGCGACGGAAACATATTTGTTTATGATAAGAATTGTCTCAACCAAATCCTGGACGTCTTCGACAGAAGGAATTCTTTCGCTGAATTTCTCATTGATTAAGGAAACAGCATCATCGGTAAGTTTCTGGAGAACATCTACTGTATACGGCTGTTTCATAGCCATAAATGCCTTCATAATAGCATCCTTTATCTTTGCGCTGTCAAATGGAACGGTCCTTCCATCCCTTTTTCTGATAGAATCAATCGATGCCTTCGCCTGAATCTGTTCTTGTTTCATTCGTCCTAAACCCTCTTTTTAGTCACTGACCAATACTGAAAATATCAATATGTTGTATGGATTATCCTTATTGCATACAAGGTATTGTGTGTTTGGTCAGGTTCTCTTTATAAATATTATTGTTCAAAAAAATATAGTTACAAAGAGTGAAGAAAATAATTAGGAAAGGCGCCTTTCAGCTTCTTTCCAGTTTATTGACTTCATCAATGCGTTGATATAGTCTGCCCGGGCAATTCCGTAGTCAGTCATGTATGCATGTTCGAAGACATCTGCGACCAAAATAGGAATCGTGCCAGCTAGATGGCCGACATCATGCTCGTTTATCCAGAGATTGAACAATCTTTTCGCAACAGAATCATACACGAGGATGACCCATCCAATTCCTCTCATTGCACAACTTGCCCTGAAATCTTTCTCCCAATTTTCCATAGAGCCGAAATCAGCTATAATTTGCCTTGCCAATTTTGATTTCATATCTATTTTTGATGAAACCCTTGATAAATTTTCAAAGTAGAATTCGTGCAGTCTCATGCCGTTAAACTCCCATCCAAATCTTCGTTTCAGTTCCGCATACTGAGGAGTCCCTTGCTCTGTTGTTTTGAACATATCTGATAGCTTATTCACGTTCGTAACATACCCTTCATATAATTTGAAGTGGTTTGTCAGAAGCTTTTCGCTGAGTCCTTCCATTCCGATTAATTGCTTGAAGTCTTTTGCTATGTACATGTGTCCCTCCTTTATTTTTTACTTTTTATGAACTCTATGACTTTTTCCGCATGACCGATAGGATTGACTTTTTCAAATATTTTTATTATTTTGTGGTTTTTATCCAATACGAACGTATTCCTGAATATACCTGTGTATTTCCTACCTATAAATGATTTCTGTCCATATGATTTGTATTTTCTTGCAACTTTGAAATCAGGATCTGAAAGTAATATTAATCTAAGATTGTGCTTGCTGCAGAACTGCGCCTTCGTTTTGTTGTTTCCTCCAGATATCCCAATAACTGTAGTTTTTATTTTCTTGAAATTATGCATGTTCTTCGAGAAATCAATGGCCTCTATGGTGCATCCAGGTGTATTGTCCTTGGGATAGAAGTAGACTACAACGTACTCTGACTTGACGTCCTTGAGTTTATTCACTACATCGTTTTTGTCCTTGAGCGAGAACTCTGGAGCACTTGACTCATATTTCAACCCCATATGACTATATTTAACAACAACCTTTAAAAAAGTTGCTATTTATTATGTGTATAATGAAGAAGAAGGAAAACATATACAATGTTCCAAATACCGTAACATTGTCAAGAGTGATAATTTCTGCGTTTATCCTGTCTCTTATTTTTTTCAAGGTAGATCTCAATGTCATTGTCATTGCATTTATTGTCGGTGCGATTACCGATTTCCTTGACGGGCATATGGCTCGAAAACTGAACCAGGTAACTGAATTTGGAAGAAAATTTGACATAGTGGCAGATAGGATTCTTTTGCTCAGTACGGTTATTGCAATTGTAATCTGGTCAAGGCAAAGCTTATTTCTTAATGAGGTTCATTTTATTGAAATCCTTTTAATAATGACAAGGGAAATACTCGCTGCTCCTTTTGCAATCTATGCTTTTTTCTCAAGAATTGGTATACCTCACGCCAGGTTTATAGGTAAATTAACAACGACCTTGCAAGGCATAGCGTTCCCGCTTCTCGTCCTTAATCTTTTCTCCCATATCTTCGATTTCTCGGTCTACTTTGTGCTGCTTACCGCAGTTGTTGGACTTGTCTCTGCAACGCGTTATATGCAAGATGTATTTATGCTGAGAAAATTGCATAAAAAAGTAGGTTAAATTTTTTTTGTAGCTATTTCATCGAGCAATTCTTTTACAAGAATATCAACTTTCCTTTCGCCGTGGACGACATTATCGCGGGTTCTTACGTTTACAGTACCATTTTGTTGTTCTTTATCCCCGATAACAAGGATGTAATTGACTTGTTCAAGCTGCGCATCTCGCACCTTCTTAGGAGTAGATTCTGTCCGTGTGTCAACCTCGACGCGGATTCCTTTGTTTTTCATCATCGAAGCGATTTTGTTTGCATATTCGTTGTGCCTATCGGCTATTGGCAGTATCTTGATTTGAACAGGACTCAACCATAACGGGAATTTTCCTGCGTAATGCTCAATCAGCAAGGCAATGAAGCGTTCCATGCTTCCGTACACAGCCCTGTGAATCATGACAGGATTTTTCTTCGTTCCATCCTTCGCTTCGTATGTTGCATTAAATCGCGATGGCATATTAAAGTCAAGCTGGCATGTCGGACACTGCCATTTCCTTCCAAACGCATCCTGAATATCTATATCTATTTTTGGTCCGTAGAATGCCCCATCTCCTGGTTTTAGATCATATTGAATTTTTGCTTTTTCCAAGGCTCCTGCAAGCTGCTTTTCCGCTTTTTTCCACATCGCTTCCGTTCCGAGAGCCTTGTCTGGTTTTGTCGAAAGATAATACTTTAGCTTGAAATTAAACACTCTCTCCCATACATATTTTATGAACTCGAGCATCATGAAGACTTCTTCTTCAATCTGGTCTTCAGTGCAGAAGATGTGGGCGTCATCTTGCGAAAACTTTCTCACTCTTGTTAATCCACCAAGCACTCCTTTTAATTCATTCCTATGAAGCATGCAAAAATCAGCGATTCTCAAAGGTAAATCCCTGTAACTTTTTGTTGAATTTTTGAACAAGACAAGATGAGACGGGCAGTTCATGGGCTTTAGTGCAGATTCTTCACCATCGACATTCAAGATAAACATATTTTCCCTGAAGTGTTCCCAATGCCCAGATGTCTCCCATAGTTTCTTGTTGAATATCTGTGGAGTGATTACTTCCTTGTAACCTCTCTTCATATATTCTTCACGCATGAATTTCAACAATTCATTGTATAGTGTGGTTCCTTTCGGCAAAAAGAACGGACTTCCAGGAGATAAATCGTCGAACATAAATAATTCAAGTTCCTTTCCAAGCTTTCTATGGTCTCGTTTTGACGCTTCCTCGACGTTTTTAAGATATTCATCAAGCTGTTTCTTCTCTGGAAAAGAAATCCCGTAAATACGTTGTAATTGTTTATTTTTTGCGTCGCCTTTCCAGTATGCTGAAGATATTTTTGTCAATTTAAATGCTTTTAGATATAATGTGTTCGGAACATGCGGTCCCCTGCACAAGTCGACAAAATTTCCCTGTTTGTACGCTGAGATTGTGTCTTTCGCGTCAATCTGCTTGACAATCTCTGTTTTATACGGATTGTTCTTGAATATTTTTAGCGCTTCTTCTTTTTTTAATTCGAGTCTTTCAATCGGGACTTTCTTTGCGACAATTTCCCCCATTCGTTTTTCTATTTTCTCAAGATCCGATGGCGTGAATGGTGGATGATCAATATCATAATAGAATCCTTCTTCGACAACAGGGCCGATAGTAACCTTAGCTTCAGGGAATAATTCAATTATTGCATTCGCCAATAAATGAGCAGTGGAATGTCTGAACACCTCAACGCCTTCCTTGTCCTTGAAAGTTATAATCCGTATCTTTGCATCAGAATCTATCTTTCTTGTGAGGTCCTGCAATTTTCCATTGACTTCAACGGCCAATGCCGCCATGGCAAGTCTTTCGCCTATTGATTTTGCGATTTCTAGGCCAGTTGTTCCTTTTGGAAACTCTTTTACTGAACCGTCTGGAAAGGTTATTTTCATAGAATTAAGGATTATTGGGTGTTTTTATTGGTTTCTATTTATTTTAATACTAATCAGGTTCTTTCATGCAATTTACCCATTCCTCCACGTCAGCTCTTTTTTTATGGCTTGGATCATATAGATATTCAAAATAATATTTTATGCCATCAAAAAAGCCGTATTTTCGAAAAGGATATAATGCCTCATCAAGCAGAAGTTCAGGAAGATCCCTGAGAAACTCTCCGAGAAACTTACAATTTCGAATCATGGCTGAATCACTTAAATCGCTAGGCGAGATTTGTTGCTTTTTGATTATATCATAACTGTTTGCAAGTGCGTCATACGCTATTGAATCCATGCTTTTACCCCCATCCTCTATTAGTTCGTCATACCTGCTTGCAAGCGCACGATACACTATTAAATCAACACTCTCGCCTTTATTTACTAGTTTCTGCGCCAATCTATATGTTTTTCTGCTTACGTTGACTTTTTTATTTTTTGTAATCATATGAAGTTCCCAGATTGGCCCCAGAATATCTCTCAAATCTCTTTCTCCATGCTCATCTTTTTCAATGACAACATTGGTTATTTTTCTCAATTCGGAATCATCAGGATGTGGGCAGAACAATATACCACAACCCGCGGTCTTGATTGCAAGTGCATCATTCCTACCATCACCTACGTAAACACTCCTTTCCAAATAATAATCTATACATTTTTTCACATAACTTCGACTACTGCTATCAACTTTCGCAAGCACACGTTCTGTTTCATCAATATCATACATATCTCTTACCATGCTAATCAGTCCCTTTGCTTTACCACTTCCATCCCCATATTGCGTTGGTTTCCATCCTTTTATTTTGCCATTAGAATCAAAAAAAATCTTGTTAATTTCAAGATAATCAAAAGAAACATCAGGAAAAGCAGTATTTAGGACGATATCAAGGCTTCCTGATATTATGCCTAGCTTCATTCCTGCTTTTTTCAGTCGCTTCAGTGTCTCATGCGCTCCTTTTACTGGCTTAATTTGGCTTACTGCATCCATCATTTTCTTCTTGTTCACTCCTTTCTTCTTATACAAGGAAAGAATTTCATAAACCCATTGCTCATAATTTATTTCCCCTTTTCTATATCTAGCTTCAATTTTATCATCTTCTTTTTTTGTCCCAAATTTTTGATTCAGAACCCGCCAGATGTGCGGGAAATAAACAGGAGATTCAACAAGAGTGTCATCAACATCAAAAGCAACTAACTTGTATCTGTATTTGTCCATAAGAAAAATATGCCGAAGGAAACATTTATAAGTAATTTACTACTAGTAGTAGTAATATGGATGAGCTTAGGAAAATACTGGCCGACATAGGATTAAGCAGCTACAAGGCAGAAACCTATCTTGCGTTGATCCAGATACGGTCAGGAACGATACAGCAGATTGCAAAGCACTGCAAAGTCCCAGCATGCAAGATATACGAGAATGTCAAATGGTTACATGAGAACGGCTATATAACCCAAATATCGCAGAAACCACTTTCTTACAGGGCAAATGACCCTAAAAACATCATTAAAGGAGAACTTGAAAGAAAAAAAGAAGAAATTGAAAAGATCAAGAACGACCTTGAGAAAATAGAGATGAAAGTTCCTGCTGCTGAAAAAGAAATAATACAAATAACAACAACAAGGGAAGCTTATTTCAAGAAGATAAAGGATTCCGTTAGAGAAGCAAAGAAATCTATCCTTTATACTGCAAAGCATTGGAGAGTCGATGCAGAACTGATAAAATTACTCGGCGAAAAAGTAAAAGAAGGTGTTGTTGTGCATGCCTTGGGACCAATAGAAAAAAACAATGAAGCAATCAAATGGCTTAAGAAAGTAGGAGTTGAAATAAAAAACTATGACTTAAAAGAAACACATTTCTCAGTTTATGATAATTCTTTGATCATAATTTCATTGAGAAAAGAATCTAAGAAAAGCGACTATTCAGCCGTCTGGTTCAAGAGTGAGACCCTTGGCAGGATTTTAGCAGATTATTTTAATAATTTATGGAAAAAATTATAATTTAACCACATTAATTACGTTCTTCTTAGAAAATGTCTCAATATTCTGAATTGTTGTCTCCATCGAAATTTACATCAAGTGTATCTCAAGAACATCGCCATCTTTCATTACATGATTCAAATTGAATTTCTGCCCGGGAAATTTCGAAGAAGGGCCCCATACCCTAGCAAACTTGAATTTTGTGACAAAATCCTTGTGCAATTTGTTGCAAATGTCCACTATTTTTGCATCAATTTTAACTATCATAGGCTCTTCCATGTCTGCTTGCTTTTTTGTTTCCTTCAAAAAAATCTCCATCAGTTCAAGCCTATCAAAAATCAATTCTTTCAACCGGTCTATGTTAATTCCATTCTGGGCGGAAATGAACAGATCTGGGTTGATTTCTTTGTTTACCTTATCAATTTCATCCTCAGTGAGCAAATCAGACTTGTTGATTGTCACGATGGCAGGAAGATATATCTTGTTTCCCTCGACTGCATCGATGAATTGGTCTATTGTGAAGTTGCTTCGAAGCACGACATCGGCATTGTTGATTTTATATTCTTTCAGTATTGCCTTGATTGTATCATCATCCACGTCTGTTTTTACTGTTCTTCCAACCTTTATGCCGTCTTTTGTCGTTTTTCGTATCTTGATTATAGGCTGTTTCTGGTTTACTCGTATTCCTGAATCATAGATTTCGGACATTAACGCCTCATAGTGTTCTGGTTTCTTACCCTCAACTATTATCATAATCAAATCAGCATTTCTCATTACGGCAAGAACTTCTTTTCCACGACCTCTTCCCGATGCTGCGCCACGGACAATCCCTGGCAAGTCAAGAATTTGTATTTTCGCGTGCTTATACTTCATTACCCCTGGAATGCATGTTAATGTCGTAAATTCATATGCAGCGACCGCTGACTTCGCATCAGTCAATGCATTCAAAATTGTCGATTTTCCGACACTCGGAAAACCAAGAAGAACAACAGTTCCGTCACCAGATTTCTTTACGGCGTACCCTTCCGACTTTCCTCCTTTTGAGGCCTTTCTCACGATATCTTCCTTTAATTTGGCTAATTGAGCCTTGTAAAGGCCTATGGCGCGCTGAGTACTTTTGTTGTATTTTGTATTTGCTATTCTATCTTCAAGCTCTTGAATATTTTCCTGAATCCCCATGTCAAGAATAGAAAGAACCCTGTTTAAAAAAGTTGCTGTACATGATTAGATTTTTATATACTGAATAATTGGTTTAATGTTTATATGAATCAAAAAAAGGGCATGGAGGTCAATTCAGACATGCTTGCAAAGGTATCTCTTGATATGGCTGCAGCATTGCCCCTAGAGAAAGTTCTTCAAAGAATTGATTCCTCAGAAAATGGATTGAATCAGTATGAAGCTGAGAAACGTTTTGCAACATTTGGGCCTAATTCAATAATAATAAAAAAACAAAAAAATCCTGTTTTGCAACTCCTCTCGAACTTTCTGAATCCATTGGTATTAATACTTCTTTTTGCAGCTGGTGTTTCGTATTTTTTGGGAAATCACATTGATGCGATTATAATTGGTGTCATTATCATCATCAGTGTCCTTCTTGACTTCATTCAGGAATACAGAGCAGACAAGGCGGCTGAAAAATTAAAAGAGAGAATAACCACTACAGCGACAGTTCTCAGGGACGGCGAAAAAAAAGAAATAAAATTCGAAAGATTGGTCACTGGCGACATAATTTTCTTGAGCGCAGGAGATTTTGTACCTGCCGATGCAAGGATACTTGAAGCGAAGGATTTCTTCGTTAATCAGGCTGCACTTACTGGAGAATCATCTCCTTCGGAGAAAGATGCTAATAAATTAAGGGAAGGAACATACTCACTAACTAGTCTCTCAAATATAGTTTTCCGCGGAACAAATGTCATAAGCGGCACAGCTACGGCCGTCATAATACGGATAGGCAAAGAAACAGAATTTGGAAAGATTGCGAAGAGTATCTCTGGGCCATCATCCAACAACGAATTTGAGATCGGCATAAAATCATTCGGCTATCTAATTATAAAAGCGACAATAATTCTTGTCCTATTCATCTTGCTCGTAGGGGGCTTGGTGGAGAAGAATTTCCTTGAAGCATTTCTATTCGCTATGGCCATCGCGGTAGGTTTGACTCCTGAACTTCTTCCGGCGATAGTATCTATTACTATGGCAAAGGGTTCCATCGGGATGGGGAAAAAAGGGGCAATAGTGAAAAAATTATCTTCGATACCAACGTTTGGTAGCATGGATGTATTATGCACTGACAAGACTGGAACTTTAACAGAAGATAACATCAAACTAATAAAATACATTGGAATAAGCGGGAAAGAAAACAAGGAAGTTCTTCAAGAGGCCTTCATCAACAGTTGCTTCCAGACCGGAATAAAGAATCCACTTGATAATGCAATAATGAAATTCGGAAGCAATCTTACGCTGGATGGAAATAAAAAAATAGACGAGATTCCATTTGATTTCATCAGAAAAAGAATAGGTATTGTCGTACAGAAAAAGAACGAGCGATACTTAATAGCAAAAGGAGCTCCAGAAGAAATATTTTCTATATCAACTTCATGCAGATTCAATGAGAAAACTATTGCATTTAACTCTTCAGCAAGAGAAGTGGCAAAAAAACAATATCATGAGCTAAGCAAGCAGGGATACAGAGTTATTGCAATCGCAACTAAGAAAGTAAAGGAAAAAGAAGCTTATACAAAGAAAGATGAAGAGGAAATGACACTAATTGGATTCTTAGGATTCTTCGACCCTCCAAAAAAAGATGTCAAGTCCATTCTCACAAAGCTCGAGAACAGCGGCATTGAAGTGAAAATAATCACAGGGGACAATGAGCTTGTGACAAAGAAGATTTGCGATGACATAGGAGTCAACATAAAGGGCATCATGATTGGCCGCGAACTCCAAGAAATAACGGATGATGCGTTGAAAAGAAGAGTAGAAAAAACCACAATATTCGCACAATTCACCCCACAACAAAAAAATAGGGTAATAAACGCCTTGCGATCTAACGGGCATGTTGTTGGTTATCTTGGAGATGGAATAAACGATGCACCTTCACTGAAGACCGCAGACATAGGACTGTCTGTCAATAACGCGGTTGATGTCGCAAAAGAGGCATCCGACATAATATTGACGCACAAGAACCTAGCTGTTCTTCTAGATGGAGTCATAGAAGGAAGAAAAGCATTTGGAAATACTATGAAATATCTTCTCATGGCACTCAGCTCGAACTTCGGAAATATGTTCAGCATGGCCGGAGCAATTGCATTTTTGCCGTTCCTTCCTATGCTTCCTGTCCAAATCCTATTGAATAATCTATTGTATGACGTTTCACAGATAACAATACCAACAGATAACGTGGATGTAGAGTATACGGAAAAACCAAAAAAATGGAACCAACAATTCGTCAAGAAATTCATGCTCATATTTGGTCCAGTCAGTTCATTGTTCGATTTTGCGACATTTTTTGTATTATATAGCATTTTCAAAACAACTCCTGCTGTGTTTCAAACGGGATGGTTCCTAGAATCATTGACGACACAAACATTGGTCATTTATTTCATAAGAACAAAATCTGTGCCTTTCTTCAAGAGCAAACCAAGCAAATCCCTAACATTGAATACCCTTGCATGTGTAGCGTTTGGTTGGTTATTGGTATATCTTCCATTCGGAAAATTCTTCGGATTCCAGCCACTTCCACTCGCAGCAATTATCGCGATAATCAGCATAGTCGTGGTGTACCTAGTGCTTGTGGAAATCATCAAGGTTTATTTCTATAAGAAGAACGATTTTTAAGTTAAGTTTATATACGTTCAAAGATAAAACCAACATATGAAACAAGTGATTCTTGTAAGAGAAGATTTGAAATTACCAAATGGGAAGATGTCAGTTCAAGTTGCGCACGCAGCTGTAGAGGCCGTTCTCAGATCGTCGAAATCAAAAGTTGAGGAATGGCACAATGAAGGAATGAAGAAAGTTGTTCTCAAAGTAAAAGATCTTGATGAATTGAAAAAATACCAGCAATTGGCGAAAGCAGGAAAGCTTGTTGCTGCGATTATAACTGATGCAGGCCGTACCGTCGTCGAGCCAGGAACAATTACTTGCTTAGGTATAGGTCCGGATGACGACGAAAAAATCGACAAAATTACCGGCAATTTGAAAATGCTTTAATTCTTGGAGACAAAATAATGAATGGCCATTATGATCACCAACAATATAGCTCCTATTATAACATAAGATCGAGTATTTGATGTCTGCGGCACAACAGTCTTATTCAATTGGTCATTGTTCTGAATTTCATTAACGGTATGATTTCCAACTGAATTGCTTGCATTCACTTGTACTTCATATATTGAATTGTTAATTGTGCTATTCTGGGTATCAGCTGATATATTAGATTGCGCAAATACAAATATCAAACTAGATGAAACAAAGAAAAATAAACACACAAGTATTTTTGAGTCCATATGATTTGTAATTAGCACCGCTCACTCATATATAAAATTGATTCAATTAAAAAATAACCTTTAAATAGTCGGTAACCAAAACTCAACTCATGGACCCAGAACAAGCGCTCATACAAGAGAGAATCAGCAAACTCAAGGAAATTAGAAGTTGGAAGATCAATCCATACCCTTACAAATACAGTCCAACCACCAGTGCCGAAAAAATAAGGAATTCCTTTGCAGGGCTAAACCCGCAAGAGCACACACATGAACAAGTGGTAGTTGCTGGAAGATTAATGACGAAGCGGGACATGGGAAAGGCAAGCTTTGCGACAGTAGCTGATCAGACGGGAACCATACAGATATATGCAAGCATAGATCATTTGGACAAATCATATAAATTATTCAAGAAACTTGATATGGGAGATATTATCGGCATCAAAGGTCTTGTGTTCAAGACAAAGACAGGAGAAATAACAATAGAGGCAAAAGAAATCACTCTTCTAGCAAAATCACTTCGGCCTTTGCCTGATAAATTTCACGGCATCAAAGATCCAGAAGTCAAGTACCGTCAAAGATATACAGACTTCGCTACTAATAAGGAATCAAGGGACTCAATAATAATAAAAAGCAGAATCATATCTGAGATGAGAAAAATCCTTGAGGAAAAAGGATTCATTGAGATTGAAACTCCCATCCTGCAACCAATTTATGGAGGCGCAAATGCAAGGCCGTTCATTACCCATCATAACACTCTCAATTTCGATATGTACCTGAAAGTATCCCCTGAATTATATCTTAAGAGACTGGTTGTCGGTGGATTTGAAAAAGTATTCGAGATCGGGAAGAATTTCAGGAACGAAGGCATGGATCACTCCCACAATCCTGAATTTACAATGATGGAACTGTACCAGGCATATGCCGATTACAATGACATGATGGAGATTACGGAAGAATTGTATGAACGGATTGCATTGAAATTATTTGGAACAACAAAATTGAAAATTGGAAATAATGTGATTGATGTGAAAAGACCTTGGAGAAGAATAAGCATGATTGATGCAATAAAGGAGCATACGAATATAGGGAATATTTCGAAACTATCTGATGACGAGATAAAAGACATAATGAATACTTACAATGTCGAATACGAAGGGGATTATGTAAGAGGATTGGCGATCGCTGCAATATTTGAAGAACTTGTTGAAGACAAATTAATACAGCCAACATTCATAACAAATCATCCAAGAGAAACAAGTCCGTTGTGCAAAACACACAGAAATAATCCGGAACTCATCGAGCGATTTGAGCCATTTATCAATGGCATGGAAGTCGGCAACGCATACTCGGAGCTCAACGATCCAATCGAGCAAAGATTACTGCTCGAAGCACAGGCTGAGAAGCTTCGCTTAGGCTCACAAGAAGCACATCCAATGGATGAAGATTTCATCCATGCAATAGAGGTAGGGATGCCCCCTACAGGGGGTTTGGGGCTTGGAATTGACAGGATGGCCATGCTGTTCACAAATAGAGAATCAATAAGGGATGTCATAGCCTTTCCGACAATGAAGCCAAAGGTTGAAGAGGTCAAGAAAGAACCTCTTGACGTTTCTGATGTTAAAATATCGTTAAAAAAGAAATAACAACAGGTTGTATTCTTAGCATGTTGTACATACAATAGGTTAATTCACTACTTAACGATAAAAACATCATGGAAAAGTTTATAAGAGTGTCTTAAATACAGAGCAGAAGTATTTGGGGGAATGTTTAATTGATTAGATGCAAGGAGATTTAAGTTGGCAGAACCATTGAACGAAAGATTGGGATTGAATGAAAAAGAGCAAGCGAGCAGACTTCTTAACGAACAAAAATTAATGATAAGCAAATTAGTTCTTAAATTAGAAAAGCAACAAGACGATGAAAAACAGAAAGAGTTGAAAAAACGTGTCCTTGAACTATTTTCATGGCCGAAAGAACCTTTGTTAAGAGAATCAAGCATAGATATGTGGAAATTCGTGAATGCTCGTCGAGGCATGAAAGATTGTGGAGAAATCGCCGTAAAACTCAAGGCACCGATAGTTCCGATGACGGGACTTGACATATTTCGAATTGACCTGAATGATTATAATTATTTTGTTGTAAGGAATCCTGAATTGAAAATAAAACTACCGTATGTATATAATCCGTTCTTTCCTGAAGAATATGGAAGTGCATCAGTCTCAGATGAATTGGCCAGATCAAAAATCTTAGCATACTTGGAATTTCAAAAAAAAATTCCAGGAAGCAACATAGCCGAGATAATTTCTGCAGCCAGCCACAGTATTCTTAATAACAAAAAGGAAAAGATAAAGACAATAATAAAAGAGATTTTCAAGAGAATACCAATTTTTCAGGAAAATGCAAAATACCCTAAAGATATCGATCCAAAAAAATTGGAAAGGATGGTTGAAGACATAAACAATTACAAATTAAATGCGTTCGTAGAAGCGGTAGAATCGGCGACGCAATACACACAAAAACTGACAAAAACTGACATAGAATCGGCAAAGCAAATCAGGGCAGTTATAAAAGAATTGATGCCTTCCGACAAGTCAAAATATGCAAGAAAACTTGACTGCACACCATGGAATGCTGTAATAAAACATAATGAAGGAACGCCAAATGAAAGCAACATAGGAAAAATAATAGATCAAATGTCAGCAGATAACCTGTATTTCGTAGATACAGGAGCATACGGTTACAAATCAGAGGATTGGCTTAACATAGGAGATTCTTATGTCTTCTATAAAACAAGAGTTAAATTTGATGGCAAAAATATGTTTGAAACAAATACTTCTGATGATTTCCTTAATTATTTAAGAAAATCCCGTCAATATCAAGTTCCAAAAAGACAGCATCATCTTATGGCGTTCCTTAATTTGATGAGTGTCAGAAGAGGAGTAGATGATAAATTCCTAAAGCAATACATTGAATTAAAGGGATCAGGTAAGGAGGCTAGACCAATAATTGATTTTTACGAGGGACTCATAAGATATGGCGATGAAAAGTCAAGCCACAAACTTGAGTTATTGAAATCATCTGGGATAAATATAACCCAAAAACAAAATGACGCATTTGCTGCGGCAAAAGAAATCATAGAGAAAATGTCAACATTTGAAATGAAGGACTTGGTCGATACATTGTCCGGAAGAAAATAAAAAATGGAATTCGTGCTACTAGAAGATTTTGTTGAAGAGCTCTGCCCTGTTTTTGAGGAGGCAGGGGATATCGCTCTTGACTTGAGAAAAAAAGGACTCAAGATAGAGTATAAGGAGGAATGCGGCAGAAAAAGCATTGTTACAAACGCCGATTTAGCTGCGGACAGACACATAACAGAAAAAGTTAAGCATATTTACTCTTCTCTGATTGAAAAGTATGACTTAAAATTGAAGTTCTCAATTATTTCTGAGGAAGGAGATAAGCTGATTCAGTCAGACAGCAAACATACGATAGGTATCGATCCTATTGATGGATCTAATGGATTTTCAAAAGGATGGAATAGCTTTACTATACAAGCTGATGTGACAAACGCATCAACAAGAGAGATTCTTGCCGCAGCAATATACAAACCATTCGGCGATGACAAACCATTTGGACAAGAAAGCGAAAAGAGAAAGAGAAAAGAGTTCATAACAACAGTTTTGGGAAAAGGGGCAAGGATGCATGGGAATTACATTGATAATGGAGAGAAATTTGATCAAAGAATATACGTTTCAAAAACAACTGCACTTCCTGATTCACTTATTGTAACAAATAAATTCAAAACAAATGTATCGGGGCAGGTTCTTCAGCAGACGATTAAAGATTTATTGTATGAAGCAGTATATCAAGTTAGTGAACATGTAATAACTGTGCCCAGCACAGGAAATAGATTTGCGCTCGTTGCAAAAGGAGTGGCTGAAGCATTTATTTTCCCTCCTTACCAAACAAATTCATGGGATGTAAATCCAGGAATTCTTACAGTAAGAGAAGCAGGCGGAGTTGTTACAGACTTTTTGGGCAGGGAAAATATGCAGTATGATATGGGATTCATTGCAGTAAATAGCAGAGAACTACACACAGCTATACTTGATGAACTCAAGAGAAATCTTTTATTAAAGAATATAAAGCTTGAAGATATTCTCAATATAGAGTAATTACTTTGCCAGAACAAGGAATGGCCCCATCATACAAAAGACCTTATCCATGATAATTGTGCTATGATGAATTATATAATTCTCTGCAGAATTTATTTTTTTATTGTCCATTAAATTATGCACCTTTTCGATAAAATCTACTCTTTCTCCAAGGACATACATGTACTTTGCTGGGTTAGGTGAATAGAACAATTCATAAAATGTCCTAAACATCTTGTTTGCACGATCTAAAAGAGCCAACACTTCTGGTCGTATTTCTGATTTTTTCCCATTTCTATTGAGATTGTAGCAGAGATACTTGTATTCATCGGCGACATTTTCTAGCTCTTCGACAATGTAGTAAACTGGACCTGTTTTTGAATATGTGTCTGTGCCCCATTTATTCAGTGATCTTCTGCACACGGTTGTAAGTCTGTTGTTTGTTTTCTCAAGCAACGCTGTTTTCAAGAGGTGATCGAATTCTTTTTTCTTGATTGTATCAAATGCCTCCTCGGACATTGAAAGGAGAAGCAAAAATACTCTTCGCAGCAAATTATCGAACTCAGTCATTCCGCCAGATGTTATTAATTTCACGACACAGCTTTTCGGAGTTTGGGATACAATCTCATATCCAACAGTTTCGTTCAAAATTGTATCTCGTATTATTTCTACTACCTTCGGATCTGAAAACGTAATTTTAATCTCATCTATTCCTTTTTTGTATAGGGCAAAAAGATACCTTTTGATCAAAGATGAAGGAATATCCGCGTTAAGTTCGGCTGTCTCTACTGATGATTTCTGTTCTGTATTAACGACTAACCTGTGACCATCTTCTACTATCTCTAATTCATCGCCTTTCTTTACGTTGTTCGCATCGGCCCATTTTGCCGGCAAACTGACAAGCAATGTTCGCCCAGCTAGCTGTATGACGCTTCGTTTCATCTGTAACAATCTATACGGATACTGACAAAGTCAAAACCATATATAATTCCCCCAATTAGAAGTGTAATATAGCTTAATATAAAAACTTTACGAAAATATATACATTTCTGCTAATATATATGGTCTATACATCGCTTATATATAATTTGTTAACTTACCATATTCAACGGATAATATATCCGGAATATACACAATAGGGGGTGCAATTATGAGAGATGTTGACATAATTGACGAAGAAGTGCTCGAGCAAAGCACGATAGAAAAAGATGACATCTATTCGAGTGAACTTCAAGAAGAGCTTCTCGAGGATGAAGAAATAAATCCCGCCGAAGAAGCATTCATGAGGGGCTACGGTTCCGTATAAGTTTCTTCCATGGCCTAAGTGCCTCCTTCCCGCAAGGGGAGGAGGTCAAATTTTAACTAAGAAAGATGAATGACACATCAAACTTTTTTTGCTCTGTCAGCTTTGCCCTGCTCCTCTAAAAGCATGTATACGAACGCTGCTGCAATTAGTGATTCGCGTCTCACTGTTTCTGCTAAAGAATCAAGAGTTTTGGGATCAATTGGAGGATTGCTTACAGGAATATTTTCAATCGCCCTTCCTCTGGCCTCTTCTGCGAATGTGAGCATAATTTTTTCAACTAATGGATTATATTCCGCTATACTAGGAAGAAGCGTACTGACAACATATGGAAAAAGATTCCTGCCGACAATTCCTTTCACAAAACTAGATTGAATTTCTTCTTTCACAATAGGAAGGGTTGTCTTGTCAGGCATGATTACCTCACGAATTCTTTCCACTTATCGGTTTTCTTCCACTTACGCCCGTTAGAATCTGCATCTGCAATATAGGTAAAATTTTTCAGCGACTGAAGTCTTCGACGTCTAGGCATTTTAATCCTTCCGTCTAAGCACACACTTTTTATTCTGTGAAATGGAGCATTTGGCCTTTTTAGTACTTGCCCCTTATGTTCGTAACATCCATAATAAGGAACTCTGCTTTATAAATCTTTCTATTCTGTTCTAACTATAAAGTAGTAACAATATGAAGAGATTGATATGTATATTTCTGAGCATTATGAGCCTGAAAAATAAACTTAGCAAGCCTTTTAATTACTTCCTGCTTACAAGATTTTATGGATATCGAAGATTTAATCGCGGAAATCCAGAAATACGACAAATTCTCAAATATGGGTTTGGTCAAGAAGGCCTTCAACTTCGCCAAAAAGGCCCATGAAGGGCAGAAAAGAGAATCAGGTGAAGATTATATATCGCATCCGTTGGAGGTTGCAAAAATTCTCATTGAGCTGAAAGCAGATGCGTCGTCAGTCTGTGCAGCCCTCCTGCATGACGTTGTAGAACAATCTGGAGTCGAAATAAAAGAGATACAGAAAGAATTTGGGGATGAAATAGCATTATTGGTGGAAGGGCTGACAAAGAAGGCTAAAATAAGTTTTGAATCCCAAGAAGAACAAAATGCTGAGAATCTAAGAAGGATGCTTATTGCGACAACAAAAGATATCAGGATAATTATCATCAAATTAGCAGATAGACTGCACAATATGAGGACCCTAAAATTTATGGACAAGCAAACCCAGGAAAGGGTTTCAAAAGATACTCTTGATGTCTATGCTCCTTTGGCGCATAAATTGGGAATGTATTCGATAAAAGGTGAGTTGGAAGATCTGGCACTACGATACATAAATCCAGAAGTGCACGAACAATTGAAAGCAAAAATAAATGAAAAAAGGACAGAAAGGGAGAAAAAGGCAGAATTAATCCTGGACGCGATCAAGCAAAAATTAAAAGAAGAAGATGTTGATTTTGTCGATGTCTCAGCAAGAGCAAAATATTTTTACAGCATCCACAAAAAAATGATGACAGACAAGAAAACGTTTGAGCAAATATACGACCTGATGGCAGTAAGAATAATTGTGAGAACAATTCCTGATTGCTATAAAGTAATTGCAATCATCCATCAAATGTGGAAACCAGTTCCGGGAAGATTCAAAGATTATATTGCCGTTCCTAAGCCAAATGGATACCAATCATTGCACACAGATGTCATAACGCCCTTTGACACAACGGCAGAGATACAGGCGAGAACTGTTGAAATGGATAACACGGCAAGATACGGTGTGGCAGCGCACTGGAGATACAAGGAAACAGAAAGGGATAAGCAGTTTGACAGGAGAATTTCATGGCTGGAACAGATACTTGAATGGAGAAGGAAAACTCCGCATGAATTCCTCGAATCCCTTAAGATTGAGTTGTTTCAGGACGAGATTGTTGTGTTCACGCCGAAAGGAGATCCTATTATTCTGCCAGAGGGTGCAACACCAATTGATTTCGCATATGCAGTCCACAGCAAGGTTGGAGATTACTGCACACGCGCAGAAGTCAATAAAAAAGTTGTTTCGTTGGATTCAGCGCTGCATGGAGGAGATGTAATAAATATTGCAACAGGAACTAAGATTTCTGCGTCAAGGGCATGGCTTACGTTTGTAAAGACTGACAAGGCAAAACAGAAGATTAGGAATGTTCTTGGAATAGAAGGAGAAGAAAGAGCTCCGCGAAAAGACACAGAAGAGAAGATAGGTACCGCAAAATACATCTCCTGCCAGGAAAAGGGGCCCTTGAAAATTTCAAAATGCTGCAATCCAAAATTCCAAGACGATATAATCGCTTTCAAGACAAAAGATGGAGCGATAACTGTGCATAAGAAAAACTGCGCAAATGTAACCTTGTTGGATCAGACCAAGATTGTCAAAGCAGAATGGAATGTTGCACCATCTCTGGTCAAGGGAATGCATGTGTATGTTGAAGACGAATACGGATTGGTGAAGAAAGTTCTTGATTTTTTACTAGATGAAGGTGTTAATGTTCTGTCAGTAAACATGAAACCCCACCATGCAAGCGTTGTGATGATTATGAAGGTCAAAGCCGACAAGGAAGACCTCCTCAAGGAAATTGAGCACAAACTCAGCACAATGCCTCATGTGATGAGCGTTAGGATAGGAGAAGCTTAAATAACATAAAGCAAATTTTTATAAACCAACGATTTTCTAAAAACAACTAAGATGAAATACAAAGCAAAAAGCCTAATCCTGGGCAGAATGGGGAAACGGGATGAAGATGGTAAGGGTCCTGTGTTTGTAAGGTTGTTTTCTGTCAATGATCCCCACAAAACAACAGAAGCTCCGTTGAAATTTCTTGAGTTCCAAAAGATACAGAAAATAATCATAAAGGGCATGGACGTCAATTACTTGATTGGTGGATCCGATATTTTCGCGAACGATCTTGAAGAGATTGAGATAGAGATTCAGAAGGGAAAGCCAGAAAACTTAATGATAATCGGAAAGCAGAAATAAACACTATTTCTTCATAGATATGCATTGAACAGGACATGAGTCAGCCGCATCCTGTGCATCAGCCGTGTATTCAGCATTCTTCTCAAAAATCTTCGAATCTGTCGCTTTTGAGCCAATTAATTCTATTTTGGAATTATTTTTCTTCATCTTGAAATTCTTCGGGTCCAACGCAGCACAAGCCCCGCAGCCGATGCACTTATTCTGGTCAAGAATTATTTTCATAGATTTTTGTTTTAAACAACTATTTATAACTTTTGCCGTTTTACGGAGTATAAAAGTGTCAGTCCCGCGACAAACATAATTACACACAATACCTGCCCCATTGTCAATCCGAATACTATAAACCCGAGCTGCGGATCAGGGGCCCTGAAAAACTCTGTGAAAAACCGCAATAACGAATACAACAAGATGAACCAAGAGGTAAGCATACCTTTTCTCATCCTTTTATTTCTAATTGTCCAAAGGACTGCAAAAATGAAAAAACTATATGCACTCTCGTACAATTGAGAGGGATGCCTGCATCCGTCAACATAAGGGAACTTGACACACCAGGGAACGGACGTGATTCTTCCGTACAATTCTCCATTGAGGAAATTGCCAATTCTTCCTATGCCCAATCCAAGCACAAACGGAATAACAGCAATATCCATTAATTTGAGGAAATCAAAATTATGCTTCTTCGAGAATAGATAAACTCCGATTAGCGCTCCAATCAAGGCGCCATGAAAACTTAAGCCACCATGCCAAATAGCAAATATTTCAAGAGGATTATTCAGATAATATGCGCCGTTGTATATAAGAACATAAAATATACGCGCTCCAAGAATACCATATATGCCTGCATATACAAGGAAGTCCTCAATTAGTTCGTTCGAAAGCTTTAGTCGGTGTTCCCGAACAAGTTTTTTGAGGATGAAATATGCAAGAATAAAGCCTATGACATAGAACAGGCCATAATACCTTATCTCAAAAGGACCAATAGTGGCAAGCACTGGATTGATATTGTCTACAAACATAAGAGTAAAGCAAAAGGTAGATTTAATAAATGTTCGGCAGAAATCTCTGCAATTTAGTGCATTGGATGAATGACGAACAAATTTCTATATCATCCCGACACACCACAGGACAACCACTGGCGACATGCTTAAATATTCTTTTTTATTCCGTAATATTCAGTAAAGCTGTCCTGCAAAGCGGTAACTCGCGGTGGACAAAGCTTATCAGATAAAAAATAATGTAGGCACGGACTGTGCCGAACATAACGCCCGTGGACACGGTGTAAGACCTCTTGAAAAAGAGGCCGTCGTGGTTGAAGCAGGAACTATATGCAAGTCAATTATGTTGACCTCTGCTGGAAACCCCGCAATTTAGTTGGGGAGGATATCACTAAATTATTCCTTATAGAAAATAATTCTGTAATTTCTATACTTCAGTATATAAATATTTATATAGTTCTTCTATATAACCATATTTAAACCTATATACAATTGATGAAATTATATATAAAATATATATTATACCCAACAGGACTAAATGAACCATAAAGATCTGTACATTGAACTGAACAAACAAGGACTAGAAGTACAACCGATTAGTTCTGAAAGGACAGGAATATTTCAAAAGGGAGTTCAGAAAGCAACAATCACTAATGATCTTGAGTCAAAGGTTCTCATACTTCATCCATCAATACAACCTAAAATAGAGGAAGCTTACAACAGATTGCCTCTAGAGCTAAGACAAGGAATAGACCTTGTTGCAGTATATCCACAAGGAAGTCAGGTTCAGCGGCAAATGGGCTTAGAGGATTTACGTTTTCTACTGGATTACATAATAGTAAGAGGTAAATCTATGGTAGATGATGTGAAGACAACATATTTAGACCTTACAAGGGCAGCAAATAGGTATTCTTTGAAATTAATGCAAAATATATCTATATTATAAAAAATATATATTTTATATAATCATATATAGTATATATTGCAAATACATATAACCGGTTCAAAGTGCAAAAGAATAACTTTTAACGAGGTGTACACAAATGAAAATTGATGTCGAAGATGATCTTTATGATTCTACAATAAGCGAAGAGCATACAGAAGAAGAGGAAGAGGAGTATTCAGGTGCGGAAGGGGGTTTCCTGAGAGGATATGAGGAAGACACAGAAGATCCGGCTGAAGAAAAGGAAGTAATAGAAGAAGAAATCGAATATTGAGCCAGATATTCTGACTGCCTACAACAGGCAGTGATTGACGACTTTGTGTAATAAGTCATAAATCCTCTTGACTTTTTACACACTTTAAGAAATAATTTACACTTCTTTCCGTATTGATTATCCCATTAGTTATCGAACGAGAATGAAGTATCCTTCGGGGTTATTCTTTTTCCCCCATTCCGAAACCAACTTAGTCCATTCTAGTTTTGGTTTGTAGCAATTTATAGAGATATTTTTACGCGAGACACCATCTCCTTCCCAGGAAACATCAAGCACGTCATGCCCTCTGGATTTTATCAAAAGGTTGGCATACCCATAGATGTTCCCTCCAGTTTTGCATGTGAATTCAAGAAAACCAAGCCTGAAATACCTCTCTCTTGTTGTACAAAAAGGTAACTCACGGTCACTCCCCTTTCCTTGGATGAATGCGATGTGTTTACCTAATTTAGTTAAGGTAACCGCTTCTTCAAGCGTATCAGGTGATATTGTTGCACTTGGCATGACACGACGCATACCTATTTATATTTAAATATTTCGTAGAACAGGACCTTGTAAAAAAGTCCTAATTTGCCTCGACTTTATACACAAAGCCGTGATTGACAAAAAGCTTAAATAACAGTATGTCTGCGTGCAGGTCATGGATGCACTTGACAATGAAATATTGCTTGGAAATCAACCACAAGGATTTCTTGAGCAGCTTGGCGGACTTCTAAAAAAAGTAGTAGGGCTTGGAGAAATTTCAGTCAAAGACAGAAAGAATGGCATGAAGTTTTTTGAGGCTGATGTCAGAACAAAAGAAGATATCTTTGGCAAATACACGATATTCATGATAAACAATGAAATATTTAGTCTTACGTACAGTGGAAAACATCCTTCTGAAAAAACAGGGGATGGTAAAATTTGGATTGGATATGTGAACAGCAATGGCAAAAATCGTTTTAATCGAATGGACGGGCTTAATTATGTTGAATTTCCACATCATCCTGAGATGACTAAGTCCGAAACGCATAATACTCCTTCTTTTATCAAGCGCGATATGTATGATGAATGGCCATGTGCATTTAAGCCAAAACATTTATAACTCTTTATTGTCAATTTTTTAATATGGACTTTGGACAAAACATATGTCAATCCCTTAAGAAGGCAGGAGTGTCAAATCCTGTTCTTGAATTTCCTCCTGACCAAGAAATGGGTGATTATGCGTTTCCATGCTTTTCTCTCGCCAAGGATTTCAAAAAGGCCCCGCCAATCATTGCAAAGGAGCTTGTTGGCAAACTAGGAAAGATACAAGGAGTCAAATCGATTAAGGCAACAGGACCATACGTCAATTTCTTCATTGATGAAACTATTCTTGCAAAAGATACACTGGGGAAAATCCAGAAGGAAAAGAACAGATACGGCAGCATCAAATATTCAGACCAAAAGGTTATGGTTGAATTCTCGCAGGCAAATACACATAAGGCATTCCATATCGGCCACATAAGGGGAACTTCGCTTGGAGAAAGCCTAGCCAGAATCATGGAATCATGCGGGGATTCGGTCGTACGCGCAAATTACCAAGGGGACACAGGCATGCATGTTGCGAAATGGATATGGTGCTACACAAAGTATCACAAGGATGAAAAACCAAAAAAAGACGAAAGCTGGATCGCTGGGATTTACGTCGAGGCGGTCAGGAAACTCGCCGAAAATCCTGATCTGCAGGAAGAAGTTGATGAAATCAACAGGAAACTTGATGAAGGAAAGGACAAAACGCTAAATGAATTATGGCAGGAAACAAGAAAAGATTCGTTGGCTGCATTCGAAGTAATCTACAAGGATCTCAATACACATTTTGACGAATATTTCTTTGAATCACAGCTCGAGAAAAGGGGAAAGGAAGTTGCGAAAGAGCTTGTTGATATGAAAATTGCAGAAGTCGATGATGGCGCGACAATAATCAACCTCGAAAAATATGATATGGGCGTGTGGGTTTTGTTGCGGGCAGATGGAACTGCGTTATATTCGACAAAAGACCTTGCACTGGCTGAGAAGAAATTCAAGGATCATAAAATAGAGAAGGCGATTTATGTTGTTGGCAGCTCTCAGACACTTCATTTACAACAATTGTTCAAGACTCTTGAATTAATGAAGTTCAAACAGGCAAAGAACTGCTATCATGTTCCTGTCACGGAAGTTCGGCTTCCGACAGGAAAAATGTCGTCGAGAACTGGAGAAAATATCCTGTATTCTGATTTCAAGAAAGAACTGGTAGAGAATGCAAAAGAAGAGATCAGGAAAAGATATGAGGATTTGAGTGTTAAGGAGCTCGAACATAGATCATTGGCTGTTGCGATTGCCGCGCTGAAGTATTCGATGCTAAAGCAGGATACATACAAACCAATCATATTCAACAAAGAGGAAGCTATGCGCTTCGAAGGGGATACAGGGCCATATCTATTGTATGCATATGCACGATCAAGAAGCATTCTTGAAAAAGCAAAATTCGATATGAAAAAGAAATATACTGTTACCAATCTAACTAAGGAAGAGAAAGTATTGATTGCACATATGACGCGATTGCCAGATGCCGTTATGCAGGCATACAAGAATCTCGCTCCTGGAACGATTGCAAATTACGCGAATGAACTCGCACAGGCTTTCAACGAATTCTATCATACATGTCCCGTTATTGGCTCGAAAGAGGAACAATTCAGACTTGTTTTAGTCGAATCATTCTCTCAAGTTCTCAAGAATGCATTGAATTTGCTCGGAATAGACGTAATTGAGAAGATGTAAATCTTCCCTGAACCATCAAAAAATATAAAATTATTGCGGATTATCTATCTGAAAACATATCGCTGCCCCTGTCACGACGTCCATGACTGTTGCCCCGATCGAATCTTCCTCTTCCGCCGAATCCGCCACGATTGCCTTCTGAGCTCCCATAGCCTCTTCCTTCAGATCTTCCGTATCCATGTCCCTCTCTGTTTCCGAAACTAGATCTGCCGCCGAATCCACCTCTTCCGCCTTCTCTGTTTCCAAAGCGAGGTCTTCCTCCGAATCCTCCATGTCCACGTGAGTCATTCTTTACGAAAACTATCCTTTCAAACTGTGGCAAAGGATGTTTCTCGACGATCAATGACCTGTCTTCAAGGATATGCCTGAAATTGTCATGGTCCTGCGGGGCCAATAATGATATGACTTTACCTTCCGAACCAGCTCGTGCTGTCCTTCCTATCCTATGAACATATTCCTGTGATGTTCTTGGAAGGTCGTAATTGACAACAAGACCAACATTCTTTATGTCAAGCCCTCTTGCTGCAACATCGCTCGCTACAACGACATCAAGCCTATTTGCGTGGAATGCATCCATGACCTGCTTTCTCCTGTTCTGAGTCAAGCCGCCGTGCAATGGCTGCGATTTTATTTCGTATTTGACTAAATTTCTGCTCAACGCATCAACCATATGACGTGTGGCGCAGAAAATCAGTGTAAGCCCAACTTTTTCATTTTTCATAAGATGAACAAGCAAGGAGAATTTATCCCTAGAATCAACATCATAGTAATGCTGTATCAATTTGCTCTTGTCAACATATGACTGAACTTTTATTTTTTCAGGATTCTTCATGTAGTTCCTTGCTATGTCATGAACTTCACTTGATATTGTCGCGCTGAAGAGCATTGTCTGTCTTTCTTTCGGGATTTGAGACACTATTCGCTTAACATCATCAATGAATCCCATTTCAAACATCTTGTCTGCTTCGTCAAGAACTAAAATATGAACCCGAGTGAGATTGATTGTTCCTCTTTCCATATGATCGAGCATTCTTCCTGGAGTTCCGATAACAATATCTGCGTATTGAACTTTGTCTATTTGCGGTCCAATCGAGACCCCGCCATATATTTCAACAACATTCATCTTTTTGTATTTGGAGAATTTTACCATTTCCTTCGCGACTTGGTTGCAAAGTTCTCTTGTTGGAACAAGGACTAGCATTTGAAGTCCTTTTCCGTGCGTTAATTTCTCGAGGCTTGGAAGCCCGAATGCCGCTGTTTTACCGGAACCTGTTGCTGACTGTCCGATTACATCCTTTCCCTGCTGTATCAAAGGGACTACTTTTGACTGGATTTCCGTAAATTCCGAAAATCCTAGGTCCATAACTGCTTTTTCTACATCTGGTTGCAATACTATTTCTTTTGTATTCATTTTACTTTTCAATAGCTGTAAGCTATCTCCGCCTTGTAGGCTATGGTATAATTTTAGAAAAGAAGAAATTGATTTTTGAAGTTAATTGCTTCTTTTCGCCCGTTGGAAGCCTCAGCTTCTCAATTTTGGTTTATTTTTCTACCAATAACATGTTTGTCGAAGGAGGTGATTTATAAAGGTTGGTATTTACTTATATAGTCACTGAAGAGTGGTAACAAATAGAAAAGCTTATATATGAGTAAGACCACTGGTAAAATTATGATACGATTACTACCTGGAGACTTGCACGGGTTATACCAAAAAATTCAGGCATTAAACGCTGAGAGAGAGGCAGCACAAGCATTGAATGAATATGGAATTTCTTCCTGTGATATTGACCAGGAAATGAAGACAAAAATAATTGAAAATTTAAATTTGTCCGTAATTAGGGATGTGAAATTTTCAAGCGGATACCTATTGTTGCCACCTCCATTGGAATACGTATGCGGACATGTTGATTCTGATGGGAATGTATATGACGTTCAGTTTCAATTCGTTCCTATAGATATGGGAAACGAAGGAAAAGTTATGAAAAAAATAGGACTGGATTTGCAATCAAAACGGAAACTAATTGCGCTTTCCTCAGGCATAATTTTCTTAAAAGAGAATAAAAGAGATGTTGAAGCAGTATTTAAGAATGATTCATTGGGACATCATCTTTATTTTGGATCTAATGGAGCATCTGAGAAAATCATAACAAAGCAAGAAGCATTTAATGAAGATCTTCTATCTGCGTCAAAACTATTAACAGATATTGTGAATTCAATATGCGAAAAAACACCTGATTTAATTTATCAAATTACATTCAAATAAATTACAAACTATTCAATATATTCTGTCCATCTTTTAATATCTCTTCAAGATGTTGTTCGATGACAAAACTCTCCCCATAGAATTTGTTCTTGTCTTCCGTTCCTGATGGTCGTGCTGCAAACCATCCATTATCTGTGATGACCTTGACACCACCTATTAGTTTGTCGTTTCCCGGAGCTTTTACCAACACTTTCTTTATGGCGTCCCCTGCGAGCGTCTTCGCAGTAATCATTTCAGGGACAATGTGCTCAAGAAGTTTTTTCATTTCAGG
Source organism: uncultured Candidatus Woesearchaeota archaeon (assembly GCA_963835585.1). Taxonomy (GTDB): domain Archaea; phylum Nanobdellota; class Nanobdellia; order Woesearchaeales; family UBA10107; genus UBA10107. Next base: position 354,124 of record CAWIGF010000003.1, on the reverse strand, counting down.
CGTCGCAGGAGGCTCACTACGATCGCAAAAAGAAGGATGATGCCTTGTCATCAATTCATCACGATATACACCAGGATCTTTTCCAGTTTTTGCCTTGATCTCTGCAGCAAGCAAACCCATAATCAACCCATCCTTATCAGTCGTCCATGATCTTCCATCTCTACGAAGACAAGAGGCGCCGGCACTTTCTTCCCCACCAAAACAAACAGTGCCATCGAACAGACCTGGAGCGAACCATTTGAAACCAACAGGGACTTCGAATAAATTTCTACCATTGCGCTCTGCAACACGATCAATGAGGCTGCTGCTTACAATTGTTTTCCCTACAGCAGCGTTCCCCAACCAGTCTGGACGATTAGTGAGCAGATAATCTATAGCGACAGCGAGAAAATGATTTGGATTCATCAATCCAGATGGCACGACAATGCCGTGACGATCAGCATCAGTATCATTTGCAAATGAGACATCGTATTTATCCTTCAATTTAACGAGACTTGCCATGGCGTACTTGCTCGAGCAATCCATGCGTATCTTTCCATCGTGATCAAGCGTCATGAAACTAAATTTTGGATCGACAACATTATTGACCACATCTAGATTTATACCATACTTCTGTTTTATAGGTTCCCAGTATGGAAGTGATGCCCCACCTAGCGGATCGACACCAATACGAATACCTGATTCTCTTATTATGTTCATGTCGACAACATCGACAAGCGCATCAACATATGTCTTTATGAAATCGTGCAAATGGGTAGAAGGTGAATTAAGCGCAAAATTATATGGAACTCTTCTTATGCCGCTATTGTTTTGAATCAGTTCGTTCGCTCGATTCTGGATCCATTTTGTTACGTCCGTATCAGCAGGACCGCCATTCGGTGGATTGTACTTGAATCCGCCGTCTTCTGGAGGATTATGGGATGGGCTTATTACAACACCATCAGCGGATCCATCTAAGTGTTCGCGATTGTAAGCAAGAATAGCAAACGATACGACTGGAGTCGGAGTCGGGATGTTTTTGTCTGCTAAACAAATCTCAATGTCATTAGCAGCAAAAACTTCTAGCGCAGTCATCTCAGCAAGAGGAGAAACCGCGTGTGTATCCATTCCCATAAAAAGTGGCCCACTTATTCCTTTGCTTTTTCTGTAATCACAGATTGCCTGAGAAATCGCAAGAACGTGGCCTTCATTGAATGTGCCGTTTAATGGAGATCCCCTGTGACCGCTAGTGCCGAATGTCACAAAACTATCGTTGCTAGAAACCGGTTTTTTATCGTAGTACGCACTGCTTAGCTTAGAAACATCAAGCAACATTTCCTTGGGAGCTGGTTTCCCTGCAAGTTCATGTATGGGCATTTTATCCTTCGTTGACTGTGTCAACAGCAAGGAGTTACCCATATTTTAATGTTGTGAATCAAAGTCAAAACAGAGCAAGGTTTTTATAACACCGATTTTCACATCTATCTATGAAAGTAATCAAAATCCCTTTTGGCGGAGGAGGATTAGGACATGGAGATGGAGCGAGGGATGCTCCAGATTCTATTGAGAAGAACCTAAAAGACATCTACTCAGGCGAATCAGGAAAAGTTCCTGCATTTGAATTCGAATCCGTCAAGGTCAACAATTCCAATCTGGAAGAGTCACACAAAAACATCTTTGACAAAATTTCAAAGCTAAGTTCAAAATCAACTATTCTAGGAGGAGATCATTCGATATCAAATCCATGCTTCAAGGCATTCGCAAAAAATAACAAGGGAGCAGGAATAGTGATTTTCGACGCGCATCCTGATTTAATGGATTCTGTTGGAATGAATTCACAGGAGGACTGGCTCAGGGCTTTAATTGAAGATGGAATTGTCGAAAAAGACAAAGTCATAATAATAGGGGTAAGAAATTTCCATTCGCAGGAAAAAGAATACATTGATTCCAAAAAATTGCAGATCCATTACATGAGGAATATATTCGAGCACAAGATAGAAAACGTCTGCGATGCTGTCATGGAAAAAATCAGAACATGGCCATCCGTTTATTTGAGTATAGACATCGATGTAGTAGATCCAGCTTTTGCTCCAGGAACCGGCTACAGAGAACCGGGCGGTTTAAGTTCAAGAGAAATTATTTATTTCATACAAAGATTGAACAGGTTGCAAAACATAAAGATGATCGACATCGTCGAGGTCAATCCTTCCTTGGATGTTTCTAATATGACTTCTAAGTTGGCAGCTAGATTAATGACAGAGTTAATTTGAGCCAAAACCTTTAAATATCCCCTCAGTGCTTTCTAAGCCTTATGGGACGAATTAAAACAGCACTTATAAAGCGAGTAACAAATGATTTGGTCGCTAAGTACAAGAAGGACTTTACTGCTGATTTTGAACAGAATAAGAAGTTAGTTTCTGCACGAACAGACGTACAATCAAAAAAGATTCGAAACGTCATTGCCGGCTACGTCACAAGAATAATCAGGGCAAATAAAGATTAGGCTCATGAATGATACAATAAAGACGAACGATTCCTTCTTTGTAGGAGACAAGCCGTTGATGAACTATGTTACTGCGGCGGTCATGCACTTCACGTCGCGAAACTCTTCCGAGATAATACTGAAGGCGCGAGGAAAATTCATGAACAGGGCAATCGATGCCTCGCAAGTTATCCTTAACAGGTTCCTGAAAGACCAGGCAGAGCTTAATGGTGTAAAGATAGGATCTGAAGAGTTAGTAAATAAAGAAGGCAGGAAAGTAAGAGTTTCTACGATTGAAATAAACATTAAAAGAAAACCTATGGCATAAATGTCTGTAAATAAGTTATGATGTTGCTAAGTTCATCTTCCCCTTTGCCGTCAACTGGTTCGTCCATGTTCTGGATTTTTCCTGTATAACGATTATCTTTAAGAGCAGTTTTTACTGTATGTAACGCATCCTTATCGGAAGTCCTTATGCATATCGATTGGTATTTTTGAATATCCTTTCGCAGAAGCTCATCAACGGAATTGACACAATCAACATGACGTTATCTCGAACACAGGCGATCATGGCTCGATATATGTGTTCCCGCTCCATATCATCATCATAGTAAAGTATATTGTATTGATTATTCATTTTACCGCGGATTATATTCATTTATATAAACTTTTCTCGAATCACTACTAGATAATAAGTATTCATCCATAAGAAAATATTTAAACAGAATAAAGGAGAAAAGTACTGAGGCCCTAATACTAAGGTGCTCAAAAAGAGGAAAATAAAATGAAAAAAACAATTGTTGCATCAGCGGCGATACTGCTTATTATACTAGGTTGCCTAGTGTATGCTGACGCGGTAACTGTGAAAGTTGGACCGATGCCAAGCGCAAGTATGGTGGTGAGTTCTGCAAATACAATCAATGTCGCAGATTACTCATCGAAACCGAGAATACTATCTCAATCAGTGAATATTGGAGAGTCACCAGCGGAACTGGCATGGAGCTCCTATGTTGCGGCTTATCAAAGACTGAATTCGCTTGAGTTTAGATTCAACAGGACAGCACAAATTGAGAAAAAAGTTAATGCTCAAGGACTAGTTTATTATGACGTCGACTAGACGTCTTTTTTCTTATTTATTTCTTAATGATCTAACAAAAGGTTTTAAATAATGACATAAATTCAACTTTAAACAAGGGCGCGTAGTTTAGCTTGGACAGAATTCAGGGCTTCGGAAATAACTCAATTTTTGTTGAAGATACCCTGAGACCGCGGTTCAAATCCGCGCACGCTCGCTTTAATTGAGTTATTCATATCGGACACAAGGAGGTGTTATTATGGCAATTGATTTACAATGGGGGGATGAACGCAAGTGGAAATTTGTTACAAATGTAGGTTTGATAACAACTAACGGGCCGAATGGGCAGAACGTGACGTCAGCTGAGTGGACTCATCATGTCTCGTATAGTCCAGGCATGATTGCTGTTGTCCTTGGTCCAGGAAAGGCAAGCACTGAAAATATCGAGGCGACAAAAGAATTCGGCGTGAATCTAGCCGCAGTCGACCAGAATGTTTTGGCAAGTGTTGCAGGAAACTCAGGCAAAACTGTTGACAAGATTGCGTTATTAAAAGAACTCGGCTATAAATTCTCAAAAGCAAAGAAAATCAATACATATATGGTTGATGGAGCAGCGTTCCAGGCAGAATGCAAAGTCAAGGAGATCATAAAAACTGGAAGCCATATAACGTTCATAGGGGAGATAGTTGAGTTATATCCACTTTCGGACAAGATGCCTCTGCTTTACACAAATCATGCATTCTTCGAGGAAGGCAAGAAAATAGAGAAACCAGATCAAGCGAAACTCGACAAGATAGCAGAGCTTTTGAAAAAGCACGCAAAGAAGCAATAGTTTCTATGTAAAAGCTTTTATATTTGAGCAAGCCATAAATGCATATGGCAAAGCCTCATTTTTGGAGCATCGTAGAAAGAGTTATCGGAGAGTCCGATGTAGTTCTTGAAGTCCTTGACGCGCGCCTGATTGACGAGACAAGAAACAAAGAAATTGAAAAAATCATAGAAGAACGGCATAAGAAACTGATCCATGTAGTGAATAAAATTGACCTTGTTGATATTAACTCAATAAAAGATAAGTTGAAAGAATTGACAAATCCTGTGTTTGTCTCATCTAAGAAACGGCTTGGAACATCCATATTAAAAAGAAAGATATTGGAAGTGGGAAGAAAAGAAACTGTTCTTGTCGGCGTAGTGGGTTATCCTAATACTGGAAAGAGTTCAGTAATAAACGGCATCGCAGGATCAAAAAAAGCAAGGACATCGCCAACATCCGGATTCACGAAAGGCGTCCAGAAGGTAAAAGTTTCAGACAGGATTATGCTGCTGGATACTCCAGGGGTAATTCCAATTGAAGATAACGATGTAATTAGGCACACATTGATCGGTTCCAAAAATCCCCAGGCTATCAAGGAACCGGATTTAATTGCTGTGCATCTTATCAAGCTGCTGCACGGGCGAGTAGAAAAACATTATGGTGTTGAAGTGAACGATGATCCTGAAGTTACGCTCGATAATATCGCAAGAAAAATGAACAGGTTCAGAAAAGGTGGGGTTCCTGATGTTGATAGTGCTTCAAGGACAATCCTTATGGACTGGCAGAGAGGAAAAATTGCTTAAGCTAGTATGCATTGGAAAAATAAAAGAGCAATGGATCAAGGAAGGCATTTCTGAATTCCAAAAAAGGCTCAATCCATTCATTCGCTTTGAAATAATCGAATTAAAAGATTCTGACAAGAAAAAAGAAGCAGATGAAATTATCTCAAAGATAAAGAGCGAGAAAGTGTTTTTATTGGATGAGACAGGAAAAGAACACTCTTCTGTCGAATTCGCTGAATTCTTGAAAAAGGAAATGATGGATTCAAAAGATATTTTGTTCGTCATTGGCGGTCCGGAAGGGCTGGACGACGAACTAAAAAGAAAATATCCAAGGATAGCGTTGTCAAAGATGACATTCACTCACGAGATGGCACGGCTATTTTTCATAGAGCAATTGTACAGATCATTCATGATAAATAACAACAGAAGCTATCACAGATAATTGTTCATGAAAGGTCCTTCAATACAGGTTCTTAATCCTTTTTTATCCGCGCAGCTTCCGCAGATACCGACACCACATTTCGTCATCCTGTCGACTGAATACCAAATATTCTCTGGTTTTGCGAATTTTTTTTCAATTGGGTATACTGCTTGTATCATATCTTCAGAGCCGCAGTTGATGAAAATATCTCCTTCGTGCAGGTTATTCTTGAGAATGTCTGTGATCCGCCCTTTGTGTTCGTAGGATCCATCCTCTGTCGCGACATGTAAGTTACCTCCAAGACATAATTGAGATGTAAAGAAAAGATGACTGCGGTCTTTCGCGGCGATAAATATCTGCGGCTTATTCTTCCCGTATTCGCTGGCAAACAATGTTATTCCGGCAACCCCGCAACCTCCTCCAACAAGAACCAGTTTTTTATCATTCTCTATATGAGGAGACTGCCCGTACGGTCCTCTGATGTAAATCTCATCGCCTTTGTTTAATTTTGAAAGCTCATTCGTAAAACATCCTCGTTTCAAGATAGAAAGTGTCAATGGATTATTGTCCGCTACTGAAAAAGGCTTTTCGCCCTTTCCAGGAAGCCATGCGAACACAAACTGACCTGCTCTTGCATCAATCGGCTTGTCCATTTTCAGCATGTAAAAATCATCCGCATAGGAAAGAGTATCTTTGATCTTGAATCTTTCATATTCCATATCAACTGTTTTCAGCAAACTAGCTGCATTGTTCGTTCCGTTCTCCAAATCAGAAACCAGAGTAGAGAAGTATTTTTTTAACTCAGTGTGATTCATTCCCGCCAGAGCGCTTCCTATCCCAAAACATGAAGCCCCTGCATTTGAATACGCAATCACATCATTTGCAGTGAAAATCCCTCCCATGCCGATTATCGGAATAGGTCCTAGCCTGTCTGTGATGTCTTTGACGCATTTGATTCCAATATGAGTTATGCCTCTTCCTGACATACCACCTACCTTGTTTGATAGAACATCATTATCGTTAACTTTATGTTTTGCAGGGCCAACTGTGTTTATCGCCGAAATTCCATGTGCTCCTGCGCGCATCGCTGCCTCCGCAATGTCAGCAATCCTGTCTGTATTTGGAGTGAGCTTTGCAAAAACTGGCCTTTTTGTCGCTTTCACAACAGCAGAAGTTATTTTGAAAACCATTTCAGGGTCCTGGCCAAGTTGCATGCCTGTTCCTTTTTCATGAGGGCAGGAAAGATTCAATTCAAATCCATCCACAAAAGGATCTAATTTTCTTACGACTTTCACGTACTCTTCTGCGTTTTTTCCAAAGGTAGAGGCAAGAACTGCTTTATTATTTGGGATATATGCCTTACTTAATTTTTCTGCAGATATTATTGCCCCTTCATTTGTCAATCCGACAGCATTCATGTACTTTTGCAGCATATATTGCACAAATATGGGTTCCCTATTTCCTGCTTTTTCTTCCGGACCTATGCTTTTAGTGGTTAAAATTCCTATTTCAGGAATATCATTCGCAATCAACTCCAGTGAACGCATGTCCGTCGTTATTATCCCAGAAGGTATTGTGAACGGCATCACTTCCTTGTTTCCTATCTTCATCTTTTTTATTTGCACAGTTCTCTCAAATTCTTGAAAACATCAACTGAATATTCTTCATGAAGATTAAAATCCGGTTCTTTTTCGATGTTCGGTATATCCATGCCAAAAATCTTGCATATATTGTCATGCGTCAGTCTTCTTATCGCTTCTTCAGAAAATCCTTCTTTTCTCAAATATCTTATGAAATGAGGATAAAAGGGAATTACTGGGAATCCTGACATATACATAGGATTTTCTTTTTTATCAATCTCTATTCCTAATTTTTCATCCAATGTATGAGGTGCGTGGTCAGGTTCAATGAAATCTATCCATCCTTGTCTCAAGTATCCAATTAAATCCTTCCGATCTGAACTCTCTCTTAGAGGAGGATTCACTTTGTACAAAAGTGGGTTTATTTCTTGATTTTGGTTTTCCATAACGCTTGAATCAAGCAGCAAATGATGTGGTGTTACTGCGCAGCTCAATTTCAGGCCAAGTTTTACTTTTCCGTCAATTACGTATTCCACTGATCTCGGAACAGACAGGTGCACAAAATTCAGTCTTCCTTTGTATTTTGCATCGTCTGCAAAAAGTATTTGATCATAAACAGATTTGGCCTCGGCCCAAGGTGGTCTGGCAAGGCAATGTGTTTTTGGTTTTTTTGGGTCCCAAATGCCTGGATACATCAATGATTTTCTCTCGCAATGTACATCAACCACTCCGCTAAATCCTTCTCCTGCTAAAATCTCATATATTCTTTTTTGGTCTTCTTCTTCAGTTACTGCGAGCGTTCCGACTGATTCCCCTGCATAAAGCTTGAACCCCACAACTCTTGGAAAGAAGTCATGATGTATCTTAATTGCCTCCTTTATTTGATTTTCATCTGACGTCAATCCTACAAACAATCCATAGAAAACAGGACTTTTTGCTTCATCAGCCAACTTTAATCTCTTTTCAACAAGTTCCCTTGTTGTAATTGCAGGGTTCGTGTTGGGCATGTCGAAAACTGCAGACAATCCTGCCCTTTCCGCAACAGAAAGACCATGAGCTATTGTTTCCTTGTGTGACTCGTTCCAATCCCTGAAGTGAACATGCGGAGCTATCATATAGACTCACAAAAAATTATAAATTCAGGTCTTTTGCTTGTTTTTCAGCCGCTTCCTTGTAATTTTGTGCCTGCAGTATTGCCCTTCCTACAATTGCATGGTAATTATCTCCTGCAACTTGTACTGCATCAGGTATTTTTCCGCCCTGAGCAGCGAACCCAGGAGAATAAAATATAGGAGTCACTCCTTCGGCCATCACAATATCCTTGATTTTCTTTATGACTTCTATTTTGTTTCCAGGAACGACAAAATCCTGGACTCCAGCTCTTGCAGCGATCTTGTACATCTCTTCTGCGCCTTCGTCAGTGATGAATCCGCCTTCGCTGACTGCATATGCGGGATGAGTCATTCTTCCGCCAACAATAACTTTTAATCCGTTGTCTAGTGCATGGTAAATCCATGCTCGTTCTGTTTCCGGACCTGCTTGCGGGAATAAAATTACAGCATCAACACCTGCTTTTTTCATGACCTCAGCGAAATTCCTTCCAGTATCAGGAATGTCTGTTCCTGCCTTTTGATGGTCGTAGATTAGCGTTTTATTTGTGTACTTTCTTGCCGTCTCAACTATTTTCCCAAGACTGTGTGTAAGTCCAAGTTCAAATCCTATTTTATAGCCGCCGATACCAGGTATGTCTGCTGTATCTTTTACAAGTTTCTCGAAAGCATCAAGATTCGATATATCGCATGCAGGAATTACGCTTTTATCCTGTGCTATTATCTTCTGCTCTAGTTTTCCAAACTGTTTTCTTGCTTCGTCTGTTCCATAAACTCTCAGATAAGTCGATAATCTTTCTATGGCTCTTGACAATTGCTGTTCATCCATAAACACTTTTCCACTATTACGCAATATTTCCTTGTTCTTTTCGTAACCTTTCTTAAGATAATTCAGAACATCTGTAGCATTTACAACAGAAACTACTTTTGTTCCTGTTTCTTTTTCATATTTAGCTATTGCGTTCTGGCCGTCTATTCCGACTTCCTGTCTGTCTAAAGCGATTGCCAACAAAGGAAGCTTGAAATTTCCAAGTGCTTGTAAATCTTTTCTTGCCAGGTATTTCGCATCTCCTGCGGTAAACACATCATCCAACTGAATTACGGATTGCTCATCTTTTGGAACTCTTCCGACAATTTGCTTTATCAAATCTGATTTGCCTGTTGCCTCTCCATGTTCTTTTGGCATTTTTCTTGTTATGAAATATGCCATATTTTTTCCTTTTTTTGACAAATCCGTCAAAACAGGCCCAACCAAAGGGACACCTTTTTCGGGAATACCATACAAAAGATCGGCATTAACACCAGATGCAATTATTTCATCGGCATAAGCCTCGCTTAATGCAGATAACGTATTACCATCATCAAAATCACCGACATTCAGAAACCAAGGAGACAGTCTTTTGCTTTTCAACACTCTGTCATCAGAAGGATTATCAAAAATCTTCAAACCGTTTGCAAGTGCAAACCTAATAAAATTCTCTTTATATTCTTCCATGACAAACACCTCTTATTTGCCCCTGTAAAACCTAGCTTATATTTAAGTTTTTACCTATTAATTTCATTTAAAATAACATTTATAAACATAACAACAAATCAGGTTCACATGGCAGACACGTTCACGGCAAAGAAGGAAGTCAATTTCTCCGAATGGTATACTGAGCTTATACAGAAAGCAGATTTGGCTGATTACAGCTCTGTTTCAGGATGCATGGTTCTGAAACCTGCGTGTTATGCTTTATGGGAAGTTGTCCAAAGCTTAATAGACAAAGAATTCAAGAAAATAGGAATCCAAAATGCATATTTCCCTTTGTTCATACCTGAAAAACTTTTGCAGAAAGAATCGACGCACATAAAAGGTTTTTCACCAGAAGTGGCATGGGTAACTGAAGCGGGAGATACCAAATTGAGCGAGAGGCTCGCAATAAGGCCGACTTCTGAAACTATAATGTATGATTCGTATTCAAGATGGATACGAAGCTGGAGAGATTTGCCTTTGAAAATCAACCAATGGAACAATGTTGTAAGATGGGAATTCAAGAATCCAGTCGCATTATTGAGAACGAGGGAATTTCTCTGGAACGAAGGGCACACAGTTTACGCATCAAAAAAAGAAGCTGACGCCGAAAGGGATGTCATATTGAAGATTTATTCCGATTTCTTGAGAGACTACATGGCATTGTACGGAGTCATTGGAAAGAAAACAGAAAAAGAAAAATTCGCAGGAGCGGACGCCACATATTCAATTGAACTATTCCTTCCATCCGGAAAAGGTATACAGGGGCCTGACTTCCATTCTGATGGCCAGACATTCTCAAGGGCTTTCAACATAAAATTCCTGGATGAAAACGGAAAGGAACAGAACCCATACCAAAACACATTTGCAATTACGACAAGGATGCTCGGGGTGATGATTGCGTTGCACAGCGACAACAAGGGACTTGTTCTTCCTCCCAAAATGTCAATAAAAAAAGCAGTGATTGTCCCTATATGCAAGGAAGACACAAAAAAGGCTGTAACAGATGCTGCAAAAAAAATAAATGCAGTTGTTGAAAATTCTTTTGTAGACGACAGGGAAGACAGGACGCCAGGATGGAAGTACAATGAATGGGAATTAAAGGGAATCCCATTAAGGATAGAGATTGGGCCAAAAGACTTGGAGAAAAACCAAGCTGTTTTGGTCAGAAGAGACAATGGAGAAAAAATATTCGCAAACCTAGGTAAAATAAAAGAAGAAGTGAATAAAGTCCTTGAAAAGATGCAGAAAGACATGTATGAAAAATCAAAGAAGTTCTTGGAATCAAGCACAATTGAAGTCTCGAAGTGGAATGAGTTCATGAAAGCGCATAAAAACATGAAGTTCGTGAAGGCGCCTCATTGCGGAAGCTCAGAATGCGAAGACCTAATCAAGGACGAGACAGAAGGAGTGACCGCAAGAGGAATCCCTCTGAATGACCCTGTTCCAAAGAAAGGAAGCAAATGCGTTCATTGCGGCAAAGAAGCGAAGTTCAATATCTATTTCGCTAAGGCTTACTAGAAGTCGCAAACTGAGGTCTTGATTTCTCTATTTTTTCCTCGAGTTCATCTACTTTACTAACCAAACTTTCCCAAAGCACGCCGTGATTCCCAGGAAAATCAATTTTAAGTTTATTTCTCAATTTCTTTTCTCCAACCTCGTAATATTCGGGGCCATTTGGGTGCATAGGAGCATGTGGATGATATTCGATTTTGTCTACTTTTCCTCTTCTCAAATGTCTTGTGTCTTCCAGCTCATCTGTCTGGATTCCAGTCACATCTTTAATCTCGATATAGGCTGCACCGTATTTTAACATTATCATTAAACTATATTGTTCTTCTGTCATAGACTCTCGCAAGAAATGCTCGTTTATATAAAGATTACGTGGATGCAAGGAAAACCTTTATAAAAAAGCGACAAGTACGGAGCGCATCCCAAAATGACCGAGCCACCTAAATTGAATCTTGAACACCGGGCGAATAAATTCATATCTAATCTTCCAAAGAATAATGTGCGGGAAAGTCGAGACCGCGTTGAAAAGCTATGTCGCCAACTCACAAGGAGTCATACTGGCAACCAAACAAAAGGAAAAGAGCGGGAATTCATTGAATCATTGTTACCTATGGATGCGTTGAGATATGCAACGATCTTGGCAGCAGGATTCTATGCACGTGGCGTATCGGATTGTGGAAAAAGACTTGTGCAGCAGTATAAAAGCAAATTTACGAGCGATAATAATGAATTAATCGCATTCAATAATCACTATCTTCCTTCAGAGATATCACTTGTCCTTACTGACTACTTAAACAAAGGTGTATTATATGTCAAGAAACGCAAATTCTCCCATGGGAATTATGAGGAAGCCAGATATGAGATATATCTTGATGGCGAAAGAAAAGACACAATAACTCGTTCGAACAGATCCGCAGCGACTGCACCGAAACCTTTATAAATGCGTCAGCACCATAAAATAATAGATAGAGCATTCTGAGCACAATGAATCAAGAAAATAATGCACTCAAAGGCGCAACGAAATCAGGAACTACCACTATTGCAATGGTGTGTTCCGATGGAATAGTTCTCGCAGCAGATAAGCGAATGACAGGCGGCAATATGATTGTAAATAGGGAAGCCGATAAAGTATTTCCATTGGTTGACAATATAGTTGTCACAATTGCCGGCATGGTTTCTGAGATTCAGAGGGCAATCAAATTCACCAGAGCAGAATTGAAGCTACTTGAAGTCAGAGCAAACAGGAAAGTCACAGTCAAGGATGCAGCAAACCTTCTCAATAGCATGGCATACATGAGCGTGCGTCAATTAGGAGAATGGGGTGTCACAGGTTTCCTTGTAGGCGGAAAAGATGTCAATGGATTTAGTTTGTATGAAGTTGGCGCTGATGGAACCCTCACAAAGCATGACAGATTCACAGCAGATGGTTCTGGAAGTGTATTCGCATTACCAATCATAGAATCAAAATACAAAAAAGGAATCACAACACAAGATGGAATCAAATTAGCTGTTGAAGCTATCAACCAAGCCCAGTTGCGGGATTCTGCAACAGGAAATGGGTTTGACGTTTACACAGTAACAAGCGAAGGTTTCAAGAAAATAATATCAAAGGATTTCACACCAAAAGCTGAATTATAGTTCTCACTGAAAAGAAAGTGTTTAGAGTAGGGTACAATGAATGAAATAATAAAGGAAATATTGAAGAGCTTACCCGAGGGAAAAGTAAGCGACAATGCATTTGAAGGCGCGAATATTGTGCTATATACAAAAGACAGAGAGTACTTTCTCGACAACAAAGGAACTGTCAAAAGCGCAGTTGATTCCGTAAAAAAAAGGATAGAACTGAGGGCGGATCCAGCAATCCTTCTCGACGAGGAGAAATCAAAGGAATTAATAAAAAATATTTTTGACGAGGAATCTGGGGTGGGCGAGGTTTTCTTTGAAAAAGCCAGGTCAGTCGTTACTATTGAGACGGAGAAGCCAGGAGCAGCGATTGGGAAACAAGGACAGTTGCTGAAGGAAATCAAGGAAAAAACGCTGTGGACTCCATTCATAAGACGAGCACCTTCGATTAAATCGAACATGGTCGATGACATCAAGTCGCTTTTGTATGCAAATTCAGAGGAACGAAGAAAATTCCTGGACAGGGTCGGCCACAGAATATATGACGGCTGGACTAGAGCACGATCAAATGAATGGGTAAGACTCACATTTTTGGGTGCAGCAAGAGAAGTAGGAAGAAGTGGTTTCCTGCTGCAGACGCCCGAATCGCGAATATTACTGGATTGCGGAATCAACGTCGCGGCAGAAGGAGCAGATGCATATCCAATACTCGAATGCCCTGATTTTGACATTAATGAATTGGACGCAGTGATTCTTTCACATTCACATCTTGATCATGTCGGGTTGGTTCCGTTCCTATTCAAAATGGGATACAGGGGACCCATTTACTGCACTCCTCCAACACGGGACGTGTCGGCATTGTCACAGATAGAAGTAATCAAGATAGCAAAATCAGATGGGAAAGAACCTCCATATGACATGGAAGACGTCAAACTCTCCGTCAAGAACACAATTGTCCTGAATTACGAGGAGGTAAGCGACATAACACCAGATGTTAGATTAACATTCTACAACGCAGGCCACATTCTCGGAAGCGCGATGGTGCATTTGCACATCGGCAATGGACTTCATAATTTCATGTACACAGGAGATATCAACTTTGTAACATCACAGATACTCGATCCGGCAGACACAAGATTCCCTAGATTAGAATCGTTGATGATAGAATCCACTTACGGAAGCAAGACAGCAATTCGCGAGCCAGAAAAACTGGCTGATGAAAAGCTAGCTGATCTCATCAAGCAAGTAATTGACCGAGGAGGAAAACTTCTGATGCCGGTGCTTGGAACAGGTCGAGCTCAAAGCGTGATGGTGATCGTTGATGATTTAGTCAGATCCGGGCGCATGAAGAATGTTCCGGTGTACATCGATGGAAGCGTCTGGGAAATTACTGCAATTCATACAGCATATCCTGAATACATGAACAACTCAATGAGAAAAAGACTCATGAGCAAGGACACTAATCCTTTCCTCAATCCTGTGTTCAAGCGCGTCGGTTCTGGCAAGGAAAGAAAACAGGTTATCGAAGATGAAGGCCCATGCATAATCATTGCGACATCAGGCATGTTAGTAGGAGGAGCATCTGTCGAGTACTTCAAGGGGCTCGCCGAAAATCCGAAGAACATGATTGTATTTAGCTCATATCTAGGAGAAGGAACTCTAGGAAGAAGGGTTTTCAGAGGAGAAAAAGACATCGGTTTCGCCAACGGGCAAAAGCAGGAAATATTAAAAGTCAACATGGAAGTCGCGAAGATAGACATATCTGGCCATGCTGACAGGAACGGATTGATGAATTTCATCTCAAAATGCGATCCGCGCCCTAAGAAAGTAATAATCAATCACGGAGAGGCTGGAAGCTGTCTGGATTTCGCAAGTTCGGTGCACAAGGAATTCAGGATAGAAACAACAGCCCCTAAGAATCTCGAATCAATAAGATTGAGATGAATTATCTAAAATGTAAAGAATTGACAATATTGGCAAGATCTTCTTTTGTTCCATTAAAATTCAGCGATATACCTGCAGAATGAACTATAATTTTTGTCGCTGCAGGTTGTTCTCTGGCATGGAAGAAAAGAATAGAATCCCCTTTCAAAAGATGAAGCATTGTACCTGGATTTTTTGATTTCCTATGCTTTTCGCACAAATAGTCAGGATCTCCTACAATATTTCCTTCATTTGGGTTATAAGTCGAAGAGAAGTAATCCGCATTATTGGTGCAATGAGGAGCTAAATCACATTTCGTTACAGGAACATAGTTGTTCAATGCGAACAACACAAAATTTACACGCTCTTTCAGAACACTCAATTTATGATCCTTTTTTGCCCAAACTAAATTACTATTTTTGAGCCCGACTAAATAAGCATAATCTTCGATTGCGACTTCTTCGACACTCTTGCCTGCATGCTTCTTGTAACATTCAGGTAGAATTACAACAGAGGGTGCTGTCTTGAAAAGGTCAGGTTGTTTGTAGACTGAGACTTGGACCATGTTAGTTTTACTGTAATACTCATATTTAAACTTTTCCATTTGTTACTACTATAAAAAGACTACAAAAAGAAGGTTTTAAATAAGGACAATAATTGGACCGAAAAGTGTTTAGATGGAAGCTTTGAATGAAATTAAGAAATGTGGCATTGTTCATACTCATATTCTCACTAGGAGCACTTTGTACAAGCTTAGTCTATGAACTAGGAAACATCGGTCAGCTCCAAAAACCACTAAGCACAGGAAGCAACCCCATTCTTGGGATAGAAACGCTTGCTGCGGCTGCACAGGGAAAAAGCGTAAGTCAACCATCTCCAGCAAATCATATACAAGAATCACAAATACAAGTCTACTCAGATGGCATTGAGCTTGACATTCCTAATGCAACATGGTCGCGATTCGCTGATACAAAATCAATGGAGCCTGTTCTCGACTCGCAATCTAACGGCCTCGAAATAAAACCTAATTCAGAAAGCGACATTCATGTCGGAGACATAGTCTCATATCAATCAACTGACGGAGACATAATCATACACAGAGTCATACAAATAGGAACTGATGATAACGGAACATATTTCATATTCAAAGGTGACAATAATCCAATCCAGGATCCTGATAAAGTCCGGTTCAGCCAGATAAAAGGAATTCTTGTTGGAATAATCTATTAATATGGAAATCCCATTGAGCAAAGAACTCAACGAGAAGGTTGAACTTGCGCTTAAGGAATATGAGAATTGGCTTCTTGATAAAGACATTCAGTTCAGTGCCATTGACACAGGGGAAGAGATAATTATAGAAAAGCCGTTCGGACAATTGATATACAGTAAAAAGAGGTTACTAACTAACCCTATAACTTATTTTGCAATAAATGAAGTGAGTCATAAAATTCACACAGTATGTGCTAATGGCATACCAAAAACAATTCATGAATGGATATATCATACACAAAAGTACAACAGCAAACTACGGACTGGTCTAGAACTAAGCTCACCCACAAATAATTTACTTATAAGAAAAACTCGTATACTTATCGAAGCACTACATATACCGACGATAAATCCAAGAAAGCACTATGAGAAGGAAGTGAAAAGGAATGCAGAAAGAGCGGAAATCACAGAAAAATTTTCAGAAATGATAAAAAGAGGCATAAATATTCTAGAATCGGCCGTTGCGGAAAATCCAAAGATTGGAAAAAAGTTTGTGAAATCCGTAGACGCAATGACAGTAATGGCGAAAGATATTTCCTATAATTATCACGTAATATCAAATGCACATAAAAATCTCTCAAATGCATATCAGGAATACGTAGAAATACTCTGGCCAGGAAATATTTAAAAACAGTAGTTTATTCTTCTAATTATGGAAAATCTCGCAGACTGGCGAAAAGCAGGACATGCAGCCCACGAAGCACTGATGCACGGCGCTTCATTGATTAAGCCAGGAGCAAAATTTAGCGATGTGTCGGACGCTGTCGAAAAGAAATTGAAAGAACTGGGTGCAGATTTGGCATTCCCTGTTAATATCTCGTTGAACGCGACAGCCGCTCACGATGTTCCATTCTCGAACGAAGAACGTGTTTTCACGACTAATGACTTGGTTAAACTTGATGTTGGCGCCGAAGTAAATGGCGCAATCGGTGACAATGCAGTAACAGTTGATTTGACTGGGAAATATGAAGCATTAACGAAGGCAAGCAAGGAAGCACGTGATGAAGCGATAAAAATACTCAAGCCTGGTTTGCAGCTCAGGGAAATAGGGAAGGTAATTGAAAAAATAATACAGAAATATGGATTTCAGCCCGTAAGAAACCTTTCAGGACACTCACTAGATCTTTACACTGTCCATGCAGGAGTCACCGTCCCAAATTATGATGATGGTAATGAAGATAAGCTGAAAGAAGACACAGTAATCGCCATTGAACCGTTCGCAACAACAGGCGACGGAATAATATATGAATCCAGCAACGCTGAAATATTCTCGTTGGTTCAGAAACATCCGGTAAGAAGCCAAATAACAAGAGATGCGCTGAAACTTCTTGAGGAACGAAAAGGCTTGCCTACAAGTGCACGATGGCTCTCAAAGAAAATAGGAGCCCTGAAAACTAGCGTCGCACTTAAAGAAATGACTCAACTAGATATGATAAGACAATATCCTCCATTGATTGAGGCAAAAAAAGGCATGGTTTCGCAGTGGGAAAACACAGTTCTTATAACAAAAACCGGTTGCGAGATATTAACAAAATAAGAATCTATTCTCCGCGTTGAATTCTTCTTCGTATGCTGTTCGTCAGCTCCTCGACTTCGGCAGGATCAACATCATTTTTCCCTGACGCTTCCGTCTTCGGCTTGCTTGCCGCCTTTACAAGCATATCCTGGACCCATTTCTTTTCTTGTTGACTAGGCATGAATATAACTATGCATCTTTCTATATAAACATTTTGAAATGGTTATTAATGCTTCTTCTTTGTCTTTTTCCGGTCGGCAAAGATGAATATGTAAAGAATTTCCGGTATTCCGGCAAGATTCACAATCAAGAACACCAAAAACCATATGAGGTGGCCTCGTTTTGCGGCTTTCCACATCGCAACGCCTTTCCAGGGAATCTCCCACAAAGCAATCAGTGCTAAAATCCAAAACAATCCTCCATTAAAAATGCCCTGAGCTATTAACGGATATCCAATCATTGTAATTCCTCCCATTTCTTGCTTACTTCCTTGCCTGTTGTCATGTCCTTTACTTTAATAATTCTATCTTTTATCTCATTCTCCCCTATGACAATAAGCTTCTTTGCCTTTATTGTATTTGCGTAATTCATCTGCTTTCCGAAATTCCGCTGCATCAGGTCTGTCTCGACTATATTGTTCTTTCTTAGTTTTGCGATCAGTTCAAATGCTTCTTTCTTGACATCGGGAAAATATGCAACAAAATAATCAGGACCAAGTTCTTGTTTTGGAAGCAAGCCTTTTTCTTCAAGTAAAAGCATCGTTGGGACAAGACCAATGCCAAATCCAGTCGCTGGCGTCGGTTCTCCTTTGAAAAGTTCGATGAGATTATCGTATCTGCCGCCTCCTCCTATGGCACGATACTTCTCTTCCCTGTCGAAGAATTCAAAGATAGTTCCGGTGTAATAATCCTGGCCACGGACAAGAGAGAGATCGAGTGTGATGAAATCTTCATAACCAGCAAGGCCGTCAATAATCTTCAACACCTCATCGACAGCAGTTTTAGCGTCTTCTGAATCAAGAGGAATCTTCTTGATGATTTCGTCTGGTTTTCCTTTGAGAAGCGTGATATTTTTTATCGTGTTTATTTGTTTGTCGTTCAAAGTTAGCTTCTTCAATTCTTCCGAGAATTCTCGTTCGGAAAGTTTCTCGACTTTGTCAACGACACGGAGAACAGAATTTATTTTTTCCTGCGGTATAGTGGACAAAAGACTAACGAGAAGCTTACGATTATTCAGGCGAACATAAAAATCAGATGCAGTCAAGCCAATGCTCTTGTATAACTCGATAGCCATGCGGATGACTTCAGCATCAGCTTCTGGTTTATCAGAACCAAACAATTCGCAACTGAACTGATAGAACTCCCGTAATCTTCCTTTTTGCGGCGCTTCATACCGCCATGCTTTGTCTATGACAAACCACTTGACCGGTTTGGGGAGCTCCTTCTGCTTCTGGACAAACATACGTGCTGCGGGAATTGTGAAATCGAATCTGAGCCCCAATTGTTCTGTACTTCTTTTTTCTAAAGTAAATATTTGTGTCTTGATTTCTTCTCCTGATTTGGTAGTGAGGAGTTCTAATGTTTCAAATGCAGGAGATTCTATTTCCCTGAAATTGAACTTTTTTGCAGTATTCCTCAGAACGTTGAATAATGCATCCCGCATCGCTTTCTCTTCGGGATAGAAATCAACAGTCCCTTTCACGGATTGATATTCCTTTGCCTCTTCTTCAATCGCTTTTACGAACTCCTCTTCTACTTTCTTTTCAGCAGTTTCTATGCCTTCAGGAACACCTAATTCCCATGCTCTAATGTATTTTCTTACCGCATCCCTGACGGCCTCAGATTTGCTTGGATATATCCCAGAAGCCACCAAGGACTGAAGAACCTCGATTTGTTCTGATGTAAGCCTTATTTGGATTGTTTCCATTACCATTGTAATGTTTTCGTAATGCTTAAACTATATTAATGTTTTGGTTTAATAATTTCTATACTGAAAATAAATATAATAATTACTACTAAGTAGTAACATTTATATAAAAGAACGTCTTAAACAACAAAATAATGATGGAAACAACATTCAGATGCATTGATTATGAAAAGGTAAAATATCTAGGTAGTGGAATGTTCACAGATAAAGTACCTGAAGAAGGAAAAGAGAGAAATCTCTATCAATTGGTAGGTATTTACGAGCCACTAGAAGGAGAATCAGAAGAGTCAACAAAAATGAGAGGCGTTTTCAAATATCTTGAAGATGGAATAAAAGAGCTCATAACAAATCCAGAAACCATGAACCAATTTCGCAGATTATCAGGAATGAAGGAACTCACCAACAATAGTCATGGAAAACTAATTGATGTTCTTTGTGAAGACAACATCACAAGAAAAATGACAGAAATAAGTATTTTTAAGGCATCTGAAAAAGCGAAACTTAAAGCAACTATCTGTCGAGTTTACGCATTCTAATCTATTCAAGATATAGTGCAATAAAGAGATAGGGAAAATAATGACAGCATCAAACCTTATGTATTTCTGTAAACTTGCTCAAGATCTTGTTCTGACGGGATTTTATTAGCGGCTAGGTACTTTAAAACAACATCATCAAGGATATTCCTGAACTTCAACGGCGTGACTTCGTTTCTTTTTATCATCCTGTACAACTTGGATTTTGATAAAGACTCAAGTAACTTTGATATATTTTCTTTGGAAAATCCATATCGCAGAAGGTCTTCATGCACAAAATATTTCAGTCTCTTTTTGGAATCATCAACAAGTAATGCTGTATCACCGCCCGTGATGGCTGTTTCAAACAAATCATAATCTGTTTGTCCGTTTTGAATCTGATTACATACAGGGATAAGCATGTTCTGGCAAGGAATAGGTTTTGTTTCCCTTGACTGTATCCTGTACTTACTTACCAAATCCAGGTAGATGTCGGACTCTTTTCGCGCTCGCGCACAGAGAGATTTTATCATATCAGCGTCATCATCCTCGTCATGAGGCGACGCAGCAGATTTAGCTGCGATTTCGGGTTCATTTTCGTTAGAAAGCAGCAACAATTTTAATGCATCAATGACGCTAATCTTGTTCAGTTCGTCAAAACGATCGAACATTAAATTCAAAGTAAGAGAGTATAATTTTGAGTCAAACCCACCTAGCATCCCTGCATAGGCTAGAACCAACTTATTAAAGTCTGAATGCTCATGTGTATCAATATTTTCCAACAAAGATTTGGCTTTCCTTATTTTTGGACTGGAACGGAGAGCAAATTCTTTATGGAGAAAGTTATTGAAATCAGAAGTACTTGAATGGAGATCGGCTATGCTATCAAGTGTCACTTCATCCAACGAAGTATCCTCAATCGCTTTATTTATTTTTGCAAGATACTTTGAGTACTCCTTCTGTGTGAGCGCTCTAAAATCAATATAGGCAAGAATTCCTTGAAAAATATCATTCACCACATGCTTACAATAGCCATAATCGTTGAGTCCTATTCCCAGTGATTCAGAATCAGTCATGAATTGGCCGGGATTGTTTAAAATGGGAAAAAGTCGAGGGTCTCCTTGCTCCACTCTCTCAAGACAAGCATGCGTATCAGAAGGCATAATAAGGTTCTCGAGTTTTTTCGCAGTTTTTTCGTTTATTTGTATATTTCCGTTAATAGCCAAGAAATCTTTACGTATGATTGCTTTTTTAGAATCAGACAGCTCAATCAAACAACCGAATGGTTTCAATTTTTCTTCCAGGTATTTTGTCGTTAGTTGCATATAATGTCCTCAAGATTTTATTTCTTCTCTCCGCGACAAACAACAAAGTACATGTTAGATTTGTTATCCGTGTAGGCCGTGTCATTGATGTCATCCCTGCAATTATATCCTTCGGCAAAGAATGGGTTCGTGATTGCATTTGTGATCCTGTCTTTTAATGTCTTGACTTCTTTGTGTCGAGCGGGGTTCACAAAATGGCTAATATTGAGTGTTGCTGCGATTACTGCGTTATTGCTTAAGCGATTCTTAATCAGATATTCCATGGCTTTCTCGCGCTTTTGAGATGTTGGCCCATTGAAATCAAGGAAGACTACATCAAATTTACGCGTATCCTTGTCTGCAATCGCCTTCAAAAATGCATCCGAGATGTCGAACTGCGAAGATATCTCCTTAGAAGATGTCCCCTTATTCAAGGCAGCTATGACCGAATGGTATTTTTCGAGCGGCATCTTTTGCTGTTTAAATGCAACAGTATCGTCATCCGAAAGAGTAATATTTGAATCATCTGGAAAATCTAACAATATCATATCGTCAATGTTTCCGTATCGCAGCTTGACATTATTTAATGGAGTGATCAGTCCTGCATTTTTTATACTTTTCATGAGATTGTAATGTCGTTGATTGTACTCTACTACGTACCCAGTCATGTTGACGCCTTTTTTCCACAACATATTTGAGAGCTGTAGATAACTACAAAAAGATGGGCCTTCCAATCCTAGGTAACGTATAGCTGGTCTTGATTTTGCCATACCATCACCTCTCGTTGGCACACTTAGTTTCTCCAAGTTTTCTTTTACAGCCTGTTCTTCTTTTGTTTGCATCGGAATCAACCTAATTGAGTTGAGATACTTGTATCTGTGACGTATTCCCGCATCATTAATCTCTCCAAGGAATTTATTTTTATCTTCCTGTGACTTGAACAGCAAGGAAGCAGTTTTTGATTTCTTTTGATACGAAGTAGTCATGTTTATTTTCTTTTTTTCTGTCGTAAATTTGACAAAATATTTTATGAATGAATGCAAATCACCACCGCCGGAATGCGATACCTCGAAATTGAGCGCTTTATCTTTCCGATTTGCCTCTAGTTCAGCAAGCTGCTGTTTTAGGGAATTTATTCTGCTTTCTGCCTTTTCTCTGTCGATGTTTAATTCACAGTTTTGCAGCAACTGAATATCGACAAAATCCAATAACGTTTCTCGCGTATCTTCTTTCTTCTTTCCTGGCCAGCATTCTGTTCCTCCGACGTTAAAAGAAGTACCACGTGCATCCCTGAATTCGTTAGATTTATTGAGAGGATATTTCTGCCGTATGTATTCTGGTCGCAATTCGCCCAATATTTCTGTGATTGCAAGATCATCCAAACGACCAAGCGTCTTCTGTTTTATCTCCTCTCTTGTGTGTTTCTTGTTTGTTTTTTGATCTATGAAATTATATATGGCGTTTGCTACGTAATCTCGGAGCGGGCAATTGTATATTGCGGGGATATTTGCCTCCTCGAGTGATTTTTTAATTATATCGACAAATCTATCTAGAGACATAGATGGAGCTTGAGTTTTTTCAAGTTCTCGTAATTTTTCGTCAATAATAATATCAGGAGATATTTGTGTTTTTTTAGCCAGTTTTTCTATCAAGAAACTTGCTTGTGCCAATCCTTCCTTTTTTGCGTCCTGGATCTTTTTCAATTCTGTAAAGAAATTTAGTCCATTCTGTATGCAATGTTCTCTTAACGCCGTGATATCGAAATCATCTGTCATTGTGCCTCAATTCAATGAATGGAATAGAATGAAGGATTATCCACCTTCACAAGTATGTTATCGATGGTTGGATGCTCTTTTTTTATATCCTTGGTCAATTCTTCGCTCAGTCGTTGGTTGTCCAGTGAATGTCCTCTGAAGTCGAATCGTGTAAGTTCTCTGAAATTGGTTTTGATTAGAAGTTCATAACCAAGACGGGTGCTCATTATTGCTGCTGCAGTATCACTGAGTGAGGAAGCAAGACTTCTTTTTGATTGCTCATTCTCGCTGGCATAAACAGGAAGAATCAAATGCACCTTACTGAGATTATCAACCTCAACAGGCAATGCTATTAGCTCTATGGTTCCAACGTCGACAGAAGGGGATTTTCCTGATAAAAATATCTGCTGTATTGCATCCCGTTCGTTTTTTGGGAGGTTGCGCGCGTCCTTTAATGTCATGTTCTGTGACTTCTCAAAAAAATCATATCGTTTTATTATGTCCGCTTGGTGAAGCATGTGCTGGTAGCAGCTATCTTCTCTCATTTTCAGGTTCCTAAGAAGTCGCTTATCTCCGATTGGAAGTTGTGGGGTGCTGTTAGGTGATGATATGAGTGAGGAATACATCGCATCAATTGCTGCAGGCGTTCTAACTACATTGAACTGTTTTCGAAATTCTCTCGATATTTTTTTAGATGGAACACCTTGTTCCTTACGTAAAAGAAGAAGGTCTGTTTGTTTTGGTTCCCAAGGTTTTCCGCCCATAGTTGTGCTGAATCAAAAGGTAGTATTTATGTGTTTCGATTTTTAACTACTGATAAGTGGGAAATAAAGAACAAATCTAAAAATTATTTATAAGACCCTCGTCCATAGTGGGCAAGATGAGCCCTAATTGTTCCTTGAGGGACGTCGCTGAGTCGCGGGTCCTTATAAACATCCTCATGGGAAACTCCACTATCCTTAAGTTCAATGATGATGTTCCTTATTCCTCCCTTGACCAAGGCACCTACTCCCTGCCTGTTCGCAGTCATATTCGATCCTTTTTGTAAATTTGTAACAATGTCAGCTAGTTCAATTTGCATTGGAAGGGGCAAGCGATGTGCTTGAGGAGCGGAAATAAGCGTAAAATGATCCTCATTAGGATACAATATTTTTTGCAAGCCTCGCGATATGTGCGCTTTGTACGCTCCCAATTCTCTTGTATCTAAACCCAGCTTTTTGCAGATATATTTGTCTGATCTTCCATCAACAACCAATTGACGTATTTTTTCCGATGCTTTCATACACTGTCGCAGAAACAAGCCAATATTTAAATATTTCTAAAAATTACTACTTAGCGATAGAAACAATATAACGAACAATATGAATAAAGGTAAAAACGAGCCTAATTGAAGCCAATGATGTCTTTTTCTAGTGACTATAGTGCAATGCTGTCTTTCCTCTTTATAAAATTAATTAACAATTTGTACGGCATTCAGACGTACAATTCAATGTTTCGGATTGTATAGCATCTCTGATACTTCTGTCTCTAACATATCCGCCTCATATTCATGATCCAAAAACTCTGCGCGGTTTTTTTCTATCGGAGAATGCTCAATTTCTATTTGAAGGTTAGGAAATTTCTTAAGCAGCTTGTCAAGATTATGAGGATACAAACAAGGAATCTTCGTCGCTATCTCTTTCCTCTCTTTGTCGGTTATCTTCTTTCTTGCTACGATCGCCGCATCAACTGATCCTTTGTTTCCTTTGTCATAAAGGAAGAATGACTCAGAAAAGAATGGAGCGCACACTAGTGTGTATGTTTTCCCGAAATCAGCCAAGATTTTCTCTCCCAATTTTGGTTTTTGGAAAAAAGGAATTTCACGATAATCGCCATCGAAACGATATACGTCTTCGCCGAGACAATCGTTCTTGTGCGAGGTGCATCCCGGGGAATTTTCTTCGCAGCACGCTTCGATATATTCCTTGACGAATTTGGTTAGTTTAGCGGGATGTTTGATGTAATAATTTCCTACAAAAAAATCCAATCCTATGCCAAGCCCTAAAGCGGCCGCTGCTCCGATTCCGAGTTTGGCAAGTGTTTTCATTGCAGGAACCATATTGAGCATCTATTTAAGTATTTCTATGTTTACTACTTATAAGTAGCTATAAAAGAAAGGTTTATATATGGGTTTTAGTCTGTACTACGCATGAAATTCAAAAATACAATGTTTGCACTTGGACTTGCAGGACTTCTTGGAATGAATGGCTGTGCAACAACACATCTAAAACAATCAAAATCAGAAATGCTGCCAGTTGCAAGCTATCAAAAAAACAACGCAGAATACGAAGCAGACATATTGAAAGACAAAGGAGAAGAAACACTCTTCTTGCATATTCACCCATTAAATAAAAGTGCATGCAAAGGACTGGACCGAATTGACGTTGAAGATTTGCATTCTGACGGAATAGTGAATATGTTAACGCTTTGGCTAAAAGGCGACAAAGGTTCAATCAATCTTGACTATTGTGATGGAAAATTACAATATGCTTTTGTTAATTCAGGTGAAACAACTGCCATGATATTTGCTGAGGGAGAGGCGATAACTCCAGAAAAAGAGGAAGCAAAAATACTACAAAAGGCCCAACCTTCTATTGATCGCGCACTACAAGACTATCGTTGGTTTTTTGCAAATAAAGGACAATTAAAGGAATATAATGATCTTAGGGAAGTCAACCGAAGCTTCTGAGTTTTAGGTGCATCATGAAATCAATTCCTACAACAAAAAATAAACTAAATATGATTTCAAGATTGCGTCCGTTTATCGCTCCGACGATTGGTGTGTTGGGATTTGTTGCTAGTCTTTCTTATTTTGCAGGCGAGATGCATGAATGGGGCATTCAAAACAGAGAACAGGAAAAGGAACGAGAAGTAAGTCGCATAATCGCTGTTGAAGTAAATGATCCGAATTGCATTTCTCTTGTTGGTCAAGGTGGCCGGAGAGAACAGTTCAGTAAAGTGGGCAACGACAAATTTGTTCCCTTAGATAATGTTTGCTGTGAGGCGCATATGCGTGGTTATTCTTCTGTGTTCGATGCAAATAATCCTGACAGTTTTATTAGAAATCTGAGGAGCGTAAAGATCAATAAAATAAATAATGAATCAGATGTAGTGTATGATGTCAATCCATTGCCAGCAAAGAAAGTCTATGCGAACACAGATACGAGAATAAGCACGAATATCATCGATGATCCACATACGCATGCTATCGCAAAAGGAAGTGACGGACAATATTATGTCAGAGAGCCACTTCTCAAAAGCACGATGAACTACGCCATCTTGAAATATTACGAAGATGATTGGAATGAATTATCAAGAGAAGGAAAATTGATAGACGTGATCCTTCACCTCTGCCCCTTGACATGGGGAGTAGAAAGGGCAATGGACGATATGCACAAAAGATGGTCAGAAGAAGAAGCGAAAGGCGAAGAGAAATCGAAAACTCCTTCATCTTATATCAATTTCAACAAACTCGAAGAACTCGACGAAACAGTATACGCTTCGATACTGAATTCGACATGGATACCTGAAAAAGAACTAAAGAAATCAGTAAAATTTGCAAAAGGCGTCAAACTGGAAGATATTAATCTAGGGCGTGATGCGCCAGTCGTTAATAGCTATCTTGAAGATTATGTGAAGCATCACGAATAGAACTGATGCTCAAACCAAGATTCATAATGCTCACAACATACATTAAGTCCACTTTTATGCACAATTGTGCCTCTTTTGGTACTCGTCCCACTCTTTGAGCGATTTAATGATATTCGCATCTAGGTGTTGTTGCCTCTATACCAGTTTCAAGAACTCTTCTCGTGTCAATTCCAAATCCTTCTTGATAATTTTGGTCAATAATCCAGGGCCAATCTCTTCGCCTGCATGAAATGGAATCACAGTCATTCTGCCATCTTGATGCTTGAACACCATGTGACTACCAGTTGTGTGTTGGTGCACAAATCCAAGATTCTCGACAATCTTAGCTAATTCTTTGCCCGTCAGCTTCGGCAATCTTGTCAAGAATCACACCTCTATCTGCTGTACTCCAACAAACTTTTCAGAAATCTCGAGTTCCACCGCACTTTTCAGGTATGCCCTGATCGCCTCTTTGGTTCTTTCAATCAACTGGTCAAGCGTCTTCGCCTGTGTATGACAACCCGGCAATTCAACCACCTCAGAAACCAGCCAACCTGCCGCATCTT
This sequence comes from uncultured Candidatus Woesearchaeota archaeon, assembly GCA_963835585.1. Lineage (GTDB taxonomy): Archaea > Nanobdellota > Nanobdellia > Woesearchaeales > UBA10107 > UBA10107. Next base: position 326,798 of record CAWIGF010000003.1, on the reverse strand, counting down.
GTTCAATAATCAAATTAAAGCGTCTTTTTTCCATAACTATATATTGATTAAGGGACTATATAAATGTTGTCGCATGGTTTTTAAACATTGGTTAATGCCATACTTATGATGGACAACAACATAAAAGTAAAGTCAGAAAGCTGGACGATTGTGCCTCTTTTGGTACTCGTCCCAACTCGCCCGTAAAGGCCGGAAAACTGGACAAAATTTATAAATCACAGAGGGAAATACATAGAAAAGGTATTCCAAATAGGTAGTTTAACACGGCACAAGGCAAGATAAGGCTGTTTGGCTGCCACAACTAGCTAGTCTGGGCTCTGTCCTAAAAGTCGGTAAAGCCAAGAAAATAAGTTATGGCAGACTAGCCGCAAATATACTTCTGTGCGGATTGTCCGCACAGTTTTGGAGCTGACACTAGCTCCAAACTTGCGTTTTATACTGCTGTTGCTTGATTCAACAAGCGATCTTCGATGATACGTTCTCAATCGATACTGCCTCGCCATTTTCTTACGATAACGACCTCGCTTTGCGTTCTTTTTCGCTGGAACCATGAGCACCATGTTGTGCTCATGCGCAAACTTGAACAAATACTCGGCAGAATATCCTTTGTCTGCCACAGCAATCCTCGGATTACTGTTTTTTAAGAGAAATTTCGCATCCTTGATGTCGTGTGCTGGAAGCACACGAATCTTCGCAGCGCAGAATTTCTTTTTTCGCGTGTCGAATGCTGTGCTTAGTTTGATGGGAATACAAGGGAAATTCCCGTCGATGCGCTTCAGATAATGATAGCTCGGATTTGTCCTCGACAAACCTGTGCTGTCGATGGCAACGAGATGCGAGTTGCCACAAGTTATGCTCAATATTTTCTGCCAGAAAGCTGTATCGAGTTTTGCAGCGGTATACTGCAACGCTGATTTGCTTGGGCATCGTATGCCAAGCAAATCGCAGTGTTCCCGGACCCTGCGATAGGACAATCTGCAATATGCCTTGATGATCAGTGCGTGCAAATGCTCCAGAAATTCATACGTCTTCGGTCCGAAATGGTGCAGCCATCTCGGACAGCCCAATCTCCTCAACAAACGCTTAAGTTTTTGTATTAGTTTTGTTTCTTTTCCCATGTGGGGGTTCACTCCCCACCCCAGAACAGCCTAGCGGCTGTCTGGGTTATTAGTTTTATGAATTACAGAGATTTAGGACAGAGCCGCTAGTCTGGTAATGTTTATATACTAGTCATTCTTAACAATATATACCTAATATAGAGGCCATGGACACTGTAGGACTAGAAGATTATGTATTGCTCCCAGTATTGGAGCTGAAGGACATTCTTAAACTTAAGAGTGAAAAAAAATATCACGAAATAGGACAGGGAAGTTTCTCCACTAATGTTGTTATCAGGGATTATATGGAGCTAACAATAATGTACCGCCGCAGAGGTTTACAATATTATCCTGTCAGAGATCTGACAAACGATAGAGCAATACAGAAACCATACGAAAGCATAATTCCAGAAGAGTTTGCTGAGGAGCATAGCGCGCTAGCGAGAATGATGGAAGACCTCGTTCCAAGACCTGCTTAATATTGTTGTTTATACCTTCCCCTTTTCTCAACAACTTTAAGTCTTTTCACAACCTTATCGGCATCTTTAAAATATTTAGCATACTCGCTCAATACAATATCAAATGCTCTTTCGAAGACGGAATAATGCTTGCTCTCCAAAGCCTGTTTAAGCAAGTGCAGATCAACTGCCATGTCTTCAATTTTATTTGAGAAAAAACTAAGCCCGAAATCAATGAAATACAATTCATTCTTGTAAAAGATCATGTTTGAAGTAGTCAAGTCCCCATGAATTATGCCGTTCTTGTGCATCAATGCTATGTTCTTCCCTATTAATTGCGCATGCAATTTGAAATCTTTCTCGAATACATCCTTGAGCAGCGAGCCATCGATGAAATCCATTGTGATTTGCATAGTGTTTTCATCGTGATTTATGTAATGAGAGCATGGAAAATTCAACTCTTTCAATTTCAACAGAACCTTTACCTCTCTTTTTGTCCTCGATTTTCTTAATTTTTCATCAAGAACAGTGTGACGGTATTTCTTCGAGAATCTTTCTTTCACTAAATTATCCTTTTCTTTGTAGAGCTTAGCCTCTGCTCCTTGGAATAATATTTTCATAAGAATTATGCTTCAACGACTTCTTCTTCTGTCGTCTTCTTAGCCTTGACTTTCTTCTCTATCTTTTCCTCTTCTGTCTCCTGGACAACCTCTTCCTTCAATTCTTCGAGATGAGGGATTGGAGGAATTGGCTTGGATGTTGTCGTAATCTCTATCAAGCGTACTTCAACGGCCTTTAAAGGATATATCTTGTTCAATCTAATCTTTGCCTTTTTCTGGAATTGAGTTGTAAGAATATCATGGATGAGCTCATCAAATGTAAGCATATTTACTTCCACTCTGAATACAGCATCAGTCATATGGCGCATTGCAGTAAGTACTGAACCGCCAGTATGCGATCGTGTTACCAGCAATGGTTTTATTCGTATAACAACATTATCTTTCGTAGCGCATATGAACGACAGATCAACCCTGTCTTTTCCTTTCTTTATCATTCTTCTGACAGATGAAGGAAGAATTTCTAGTTTTCTTAATCGCGTTTCTGCAACACCGTTCTTCACCGAATAAATTTCGAATGTTCCGTTTATATTTTGCTTTTTTGGATCTCCAGTAACAGTCATAAGGCTCGTATTTACTGTTCTGCCCATAACATGCTCATCATCTATCGCAACGGTCTCTCCGATTTGGCCTGAGCCGAACAAGACAGGCGCAAGTATGCTGTACCATTTCTTTTGCTTCCAAGTATCAATTACTCGCGATGATTTTTTGACTTCATTAGCCATACTTTGAAATGAAAGGGAGTCATTTATAAAGGTTGCGATGAGAAGAATGATTTATACCTAATGCCAACTTGTTCTTGTCTTCAAATAACAGGCCTTTTGTAATGTGACTTCGAGTCTCTTTTGGTAATTTATTCGCCCAGTGTGTACCTAAAGATTTCATTAAGCCATCGACATTGCCATAGCCATAATTCCATACCGCAAAGGGAACGATAGGTGAATACTGAATGCCGTGTTGTCTGCATAGATTCTTTGCATAAACTACACTCAATGCAGCACATGAAACCCCGAATTTATCACTCATGATCCAGGATTTATTCACCCGGTTGAACATACGTTTTGTTATTTGTTGTTTATGGTGCACAAAATAATTCTCAGTTGTTGCATTCCGTAAATAACCTCCAAGTTGATTACTGATTAGCAGGTACGCTGTTTTTTGATCACGAGTGAGAGTGTTAAAATTATTGCCATAGTCAAAGAATTTCTCCACAACATCCTGAACAGCTTCTCGCTTCAGTTGCCACATACTTATTGCACCTTTTGATGAAGGTTTTTTGACACGAACGTAAAATTCCTCGGCTCCTGGCGTGGCTCTTATGAAATTGACAAAATCAAGAGGATAACGGGAAATTTTGTTTAATCGATTCTCCAGATTTCTCGGTGGTTTTGCTTCAGCAACCATCTCTTTCATCTTTGATGTTGCATGGGTAAGGAAATCTTCTGGTTTTTTCGATTGCAACGGATTATATGCAAATGCAATTGCTCCGTAGGTACATACCAGAGCTACTCCAAGATTCAGCAAATTAACTCGAGAGGACTTTTGAACGTTTTCTTTCCCTCGCCGATTCTCCATACATCGATTATATATTTCCATGAGGTTGTCCTCGATGAAAGACTAATATTTAAACATAATGGTTAAATTAGATAATAGAATCTTAGATATCCAATTCCTCAACATCTTTTGCATGCGATTCTATGAATTGTCTTCTTGGTTCCACTTGGTCTCCCATGAGAATCGTGAATATCCTGTCAGCTTCGACGGCGTCATCGATGTTTATTTTCTTTAATGTTCTCGCATTGGGATCCATTGTTGTCTCCCACAACTGATCGGGATTCATCTCACCAAGTCCTTTGTATCTCTGTATAGAAACACCTTCATTTCCAATTTCAGAAATAATCTTGTCTTTTTCCTCGTCATTGTATACATATTTCTCGAACTTTCCTTTCTTTATCTTGTACAATGGAGGCATTGCGATATAGACGTGTCCAGCTTCAACCAATGGCCTCATATATCTATAGAAGAATGTGAGCAATAATGTAGCGATATGATTTCCATCTACATCGGCATCAGTCATGATTATTATTTTATGATATCTTAATTTTGAAATGTCAAATTCATCCGCAACTCCAGTTCCCAAGGCCGCAATCATTGTTGCAACCTCGTTGTTAGCCATTATTTTATCCAATCTTGCTTTTTCAACGTTCAATATTTTTCCTCTTAACGGCAAGATTGCCTGAGTCTGTCTGTCCCTTCCCTGCTTTGAGCTGTTGTGGACAAAAATACCTGAGGCAAGTGCAAAATTATGCGTTCCTGGAACTTCAAGATCGTATACATCAACTCTATTCTGCATTGGAATTATTACCTTTATCTTGTGATTATAATTTACAACGGCTTCGGCAAGCTTATTTTCATCTCCTCCAAAGAAGCGAGTTACAAAAAGATCATATGACAACACGTTTTTGTTATGTTTTTGCTTTCTTACCTTCTCAAATTCATCTCTGCCTATCTCTTTCTTGTCTTCGTAAATCGCCCTAAGAACTTTTATTGTATTCTCAAAGTAAGTCTTATTATAAGCAATCTTTCTTTTAATTCTGAATTCTTGAGTCCACTGACCTTTTGTCTTGCCACTTCGCCATAACTTTAAATCTTCATTTTCCCATTGTTTTTTCGCTTCCTCGGAAAGAATTGATTTTCTCTCAGGATTCTTCTCAAAAAATAATTTAACCCGTTTAGATTGCTTGTCTCTATTGACAGTCAATGACCAATATTCTTTCTGAGCACGGTTTAGTCTATTCAATGATTCTTCCCTATATTCTGGGTTTGAAGCATAAAATGAGAGGAACTTCTCAACCATGTATTGCTTATATGCTTCATTCTCCCACATCTGTTTTGAGCGCCTGCTGAGCTCTTCATGCATAGAAAGCATTTTCTTCCTTATTTTTTCTCTATATTCTGGTGTTTGGTGCAAAGCCTTCAGCTTTTTTTGAAAGTCCACATTTAAGAAATTCTTTCTAGCAATCATGGAATGCAAAGCGAGGTGCTCCTCTTTATTCAGTCTGCAAATATTTATTGGGTTATTATTTCGCTTGTTAAAATCTTTATGATGGCGGTGTGCTCCATACATTTCATCGTAAATTTTATTTCTCAAATTATATTTATCTGCCAGCAAATGAGTGAAAATCCATCTGTTTTCTTTTGGGTCAAATACTAACTCATATCCTTCTATTGTTATTCTCTTACCCAATCGCGAAATTTGCCTATTTAAAGGCATCAAAGAATCTACTGTTTTTAACTCACGAGCATATTTATATGTTCCATCTCTCAACATAAAGAGATGTTCTGGAGTACATATAATTTCTTCATCATTGTCCAAAATAACTTTTATGACCTCTGTATTTGTTTTTGTCTTTCTTGGATTTGATATTTTTTGTATACCTACATTTCCGTCATCCAAGATTGTGTAACAGTAATGCTCTTTTCCCTCTTTGTTCTCATTGATCAATTCAGTGAAAGAAATGTTTCTTCCATCAGCCAATGCTATCTTAGTGTCACCTGAAAAACACCCGGCCGCGGAATCTCCTTCCACAAAATACAGCTCGCATTTCGCAGGATCTTTTTCCGAGCAATCAGCTAATTTTCCGGGCAATGACCATGAATCCAAAGCTCCTTTTCTTCTTGTAAGTTCCCTTGCTTTTTTTGCGGCTTCTCTTGCAACAGCGGCATTGACGCATTTTTCTATGATCTTTTTCGCGACAGATGGATTTTCCTCGAAATATGAACTCAGCCACGAGGCAACGACATTATCAACAACGCCCTTTACATCCGAATTCCCGAGTTTCGCCTTTGTCTGACCTTCAAACTGAGGTTCCTGGACTTTTACGGAAACCACGGCAGTAAGTCCTTCAAGAACATCATCGCTGGATACTTTCAGACCCTTCGAAATGTTCGTTTTTTCAGAATACTGGTTTATCGTTCGAGTTAGCGCGCTCTTGAATCCGACAAGATGCGTCCCACCTTCAACAGTATTTATGTTGTTCACGAATGAGAATATTATGTCGTTATATGTGTCGTTATATTGCAGAGCAACTTCAACAACAGTACTGTCCTTCTCTTTCTCGACATACAAAACATCATGCACGGCGGTTTTATTCTTATTGAGGTACTCAACAAATTCTTTTATGCCTCCCATATACTTGAACTCATGTTCCTTCCCCGATCTTTCATCTTTTATTATGATTTTAATTCCTTTGTTCAAGAAAGCAAGTTCACGCAATCTTTGGGACAATGTATCAAAGCTGAATTCATTCTTTTCAATTATTGAGAAATCCGGATAAAATGAAACTGTTGTACCGTGTTCATTTGTTGTTCCTGTTGTTTTAACTTTGGTTACAGGATTTCCCTTCCTGAATTCCTGCTCGAATATCTTTCCATCTCTGCGTACTTGGACAATTAGATGATCAGACAACGCATTCACGACAGATACACCGACACCATGCAATCCACCAGACACTTTGTATGATTTTTTATCAAATTTACCGCCTGCGTGAAGTTTTGTGAGAACAACGGTCAACGCAGACATGTTGTACTGCTTATGTATATCGACAGGAATACCTCTTCCGTCATCAATTACAGTTAAGTATCCGTCTTTCTGGATTATTACCGTTATGTTCTTGCAATAACCTACCAATGCTTCATCAATAGAATTATCAACAACCTCATAGACAAGATGATGGAGGCCATTTATTCCCGTTGTACCTATGAACATACCCGGCCTCATTCTCACGGGTTCTAAGCCTTCTAACGCGGTTATGCTTTGAGCGCTATATTCATCCACCATGGTAAAAATCAACCCGATTTCTTATATAAAACTTTGCTTTTTCAAATGGCTTTACAGAGGCTGTAGTGCCATAATAATAGTATATGAGCGGTTCGTGGATTACTTAAAAACATTGTTTTTTGCTACGACATAGTTAAGAAAAGCTATTTATATGGGAGCAACGTGGAGGGTGCATGCCTGAACCACCTAATGATAAAAAAGAGCCACTAAAAATTAGCAAAGTTTTATCCGCACAAATAGAGACTGTGCAAGAAAATAGGGCCCTAAGAATAAACAGGTTTTCAGGAGCAACTCTTTCTCCATTGTATGAATACGTCGGAAAAAGTGGTTTTGAGGATGAATTAAGCAAAGTAAGAATTGAACCACAAAATAAAAGGCTAGTGATACTCCCGGATGCTGGAACTAAATTCATTCTTGCAGACACTCATGGGAAGAAAGAAGACTTGTTCAAACCATTAGGAGCCATAATAAAACAATGGTTGAGCAAAGATGAAAGTAAAAGAGACTGTTATTTGATTGTCGATGGAGATTTTGGTCATGGACTCAAAATAAGAAATACAGAAAAAAAAGGAGAATATCTCCCATTATATACGGATAACTCAATAGAAAATCTCGCAGTTCTCTTTAAATTAAAAGAATTAGTCGGAGACAGACTTCAACTTACTATAGGAGATCATGAACTTCCTCTGCTTTTTGATGGATTCAAAATTTACAAATACGGAGATGATCTTTCCACAACAATATCAAGACAACTAACAGATGAGGAAAATATTGCCTTAAAAAATAAAATAAGCTCCCTTCCTTTTGCTGTTTTCGCAAACGGAAAAGCAATCACCCATGCTGGCGCAATTCCTGCACTAGAAAACATAGCAGAAGCGGAAAAAGTGCATTTTGATTACGATGAAAAAAATTCTAAGAGCAAATTCAGGGCACCCCCAAGACCAAATGAGGAAAACTACGAGGAAAAAATGCTACTCTGGTATAACGAGACAATTTTGGGCCAAGCAACAATGGGAAAAATAGAGCGTGTCGTTGTTCACAAAATTGGCAACAATAATGAAGAGACAACCGAAGAAAGACTAATTAGAATCATTTCAAAGAAGGACAATAGAACTTTCATGAAGAATACGGGTCTCGACGGAATTATTTCAGGTCACAGTGGACTCGCAGAAAAGATAAGAGAAGACATCGATATTTCTGGGAAAAAACATGTTGAAAAGACAAATGTCTATGTTGAAAAAGAAGGTAAAAAAGTATATGTTGGAAGAATGTATACTGCTCCTGTCATAAAAATGGAACCCATACATGGACAGGTAATCCTCGTAACAACAGAAGGTGATGGTTATGAAAAAGCCAGAGACGGGAAAGAAAATGAATACGGAGCATGGTTTGCAATAGATGATGATAGGAGCACAATACAAATGGGGGAAATAGGGAGAAAATTAGAACATAGAAAAGTTTTTGATCAATTCTTTTATGAAGAAACAAGCGAACCATCCGTTAAAAACATCGAACAAGCACCTCTTAAGAAAAAAAGTGTTCAAAAAATCAAACAAGAGCCTACAAAGAGAAAAGATAAGTTATATAAAGAAGTAATAAAAACGGTGGATTCTCAGTTTATTGACTATGGGTCAATTCCATATGAATTCTATCATAAATTCAGGGACATTAATTGTGTAAAGTTGAAAAGTGGGATTGAAAGAGGAGATAAAAGAGCAATAATAGATGCAAACAACATGTTAAAATTAGAAGAAAACAAGAAGGATGATTTCAAGAACATGAAGGAGAGAAAGAAGTTTTTGGAAGGAATACTTTCAAAAGAAGCACTAAATTACTTTACTAAAGTACTTTAAATATGAGGAGAATACATCACTATCGAGTACTAACATAACAAAAAGATTTAAATACAAGTAAGCCGTGGAGCGAATGGCGAGGCGAATAGGATTAAAAATGAACGAAGACAACACAGGAGCACCCCCAGAAGAAGATCTTTTAGGAGATAGCGAACCAACTCCATCAACAAGTTCAACAGTAATGCGGACCACATATAGAGATGGACTCATTGAAGCATCAGGTACTCCTATTTTTCTAAGTATGAAGAAAAATCTTGTGATGGATCCTAATAGTTCGGAAAAGCTCGATTCTCAGATTATCCAATGGCTTGAAACGGAAAATGAAAAGGCGGAACTTTACCCAATATTGGTCAGAGGAATGAAAGTTTCTGCGTTTACAGTAAGAAGAGACTTACGTCTTGACAAAATGATTGATTTTGTAAAACATGACGACATCATGAACCACTACGGGTTAACAGAAGATCTTCTCGTATCGGAAGGAGTAGGAGTATTGGGCATGGGCCTTAGAAGCAAACTTCTTTCATGGAGAACAATAGAAAAAAACCCAAGATTAATTGACAGATTCATTGATGAACTTGAAAAAAAGAACAAAGACGATTTAGCCGATTTGATTACACTAAGTGGAATTGCCCCGAATGAAGAAAATCGAGTTGAAATGTTTAAAACTCAAATTGGGTACGGGGCCAATAAAAAAAGAATTCATCTGACCAATTTTATCTTGCCTTATTTTAAATATGTTTACACGAACACAAAACAAACTCCTGATCTTACCACTCTCGGAAAAGACAAGTTTAAATGCCTTGACCTTGACCGCTTGGCAATTGAAGCCAGCCTAATAAGCAGATACACTGAGATAGTAGAAAAGGGCAAAGCTCCTGAATATCGTGCTCATGGGTTCTTTATAGTGCACAGGGATGATAAAACGGAAAGAAAAGTGTTGCAATATGTAAACTGTTCAAAAAACGGGACAAAAGTAATTCACCATGGAGTGAAATATGATGACGTTTTGAGAAACATAATAAGAGAGAAAGAGCTTGATGAAAAATACCCAACAGCGCTTACAAGGAATGATTTCAAAGCAAATATCGAGGATTTCATCAAAGAAGAATCGGATGGAGTATCGACCAGAATGGGAATGCACCCAAAAGTGAAAAAATATAATTCGCCGATATGCAGAGACATTATTTTTGATCTGGACAGCAATGAAAAACAAGAAGCTGAACTGATTTTAGCAGATAGTGGTTACAATGATAATAGACTTATCCTTACAAAACCTGCTGAAAATAAATAATATTTATGAGCGATTCATCTAATACAAAGAATATTGGAACCAATTTGAGAACCAAGCTTGGTATTTTCTTAGCTAATTTTCTCGGAAAAGAAATAGAAGAAGGGGAAATTATGCCATACACAAAAAGAAAATCATATACTCTTCCAGCTGAAAAAAAAAGAGTCAGAAAATTAAGAGGATTGTGCGATGTTGTTGAGCTAAAGATCAATAGCAGACCAAGAGTTGGCAAAGGTATTTTTCTTTCATTCGGAGACCCTTGCGTGTTCAGAAATCTTATTCCGGCAAATGAACTAAGATTGGAAAGCGACAAAACAGAACATTTTGATAAAGAAATGAGAGGAGTAGATCTGAAGATGTTATATGATATATACATAGTAGGAACGCCAGAAAATTCAGCAAGAGAGAAAATAGCGAACGAAACCGAAATACCCTCTTCATTGGGAGAAAAATGGGAAGAAGGACAGCAAAAGATGTTAGGTTTAAGAACGAAAACAGAATATCATAAGCCAATTAACTGGATTGAGGAAGCTGAAAAAACGACAATAATTGAAATATCAAAATTGGCAAAAAAAGCAAGAAAAAATAAATTCCAAAAAGTAATTCAAGATACGGAGCCGGGCATCGAAATATTCAATCCTGCCTCGAGAACTGTTCTGTTTGGAGATCCAAAATTTGTAAAAGATTATCTGAAAGAGAATGAAAAACCGATTTCAGAAAACAACGGCAAAAACGTTGCTGATGCAATTCGCACTGCTTCCGAAAAACATGGCCTAGATTCGAGAATAATTGTTCTTTGCGATGACACATTAAAAGGAGCATCATTGGAAGAAATCTCGAAAGAACTCGATTCTCCCGCATATTTCACTATGCAAAATTCATATAATCCTTATGAAACTGCATGCGAACCTGTCGAAAAAATAGAGAAACAGAGAAAAATCTCAAGAAACTTATTCAAGGTAGCGGCGATAGTGGGTATTGCAGGATTGATTTACGGAGGATATAATCTTGTTGGAAAAAGAAAACATACAGCAGTTACAAATACAGATTCTTACTCATCAACGCAATTTGCCCAGGAAACACCGGAAATTAGAAAAACGACAGAGAAAAAGAAGCAAACACATAAAAATTATTCCAATAAAAATGAAGAACCAAAGGTAACAATAGTTGACTTTTATCCAGATAGGAATAAAACTTTACTCAAGTTCAACGCCCATGACAAGAGAGGCATAACTAGTATGCATGCTTATATCATAATCAACCCAGGAAAGAAAAAAGGAGAGAAACAATTTTTACTGGATAAAAAATACAATGGTGATAAAGAAGTTAAAGAAGAGAGAGAAATTAAAACAAGCAACTTAGACCCTGGAAAATATTTTATTGAAGCGTACACAATGGACAAGCAAGGAGAAAAAGGAGAGGGAAGCTTTTGGCTAGGAGTACATAAATGAGCAAACCATATTCTCTTAAAAAAGATTTGAAGGAACAACTCACAAAAATAAATCTTGAAGAGAGGCCAGTCTTTGAACCTGGAGAATATATTGCACCTAATTTGGTTGCCGGTGCATACAGCGGTGGTGGTGGAAAAAAAATTGTTCAGGAAGGACTCATTGCAAAATTTGAGGATGATAAAACTCTTAATCAGCTTGAGATAGCGAAAGACATATACCTTCCGAATGCGGTTCCAAGACAGTGGCTATGGATTCTCGAAAGAAAAAGAAGGAATCTCCAGCCCAAAAATGATCCTGCAAAAACTCTTGCGAATAAGCCATATGTAGAGAGCACATTAATTCCCGCAATAAGTGCATTCAGCAAAGAACTTTACGGAACAACTCCAATACACAACACAAAAGCACTGAGAAAAAACTGTGAAGCTCCATTTGTAGACATCTGTCTTGTAAAGACAACCCCTGCTGATTCTGGAGGAGGAATTCATCCAGATACAAAAGATAATTTCAAAAAACAATACGCGCTCCTGTCTAGACTCCATCATCCGAACATACCTGAAATAATACCTCCATATGGAGAGACAAAAAAAGGAATTTATCATGTTGCCAGATTTGTCGACGGAATGGATCTGATAAAGATGATAAGTTCAGATGAAATGGCATGGCGAATGAAAGGAGAAATGTTTCTGCACCCAGAGACGGTAATAGCAATAATGCTCCAGATTGCCGCTTTAAAATCATACATGAAGAATAAAATATCTCCAGATGAATATGATGAAAATGGAATGGACGATGATGACAATATATCAAACTTCAGAGTAGGTTTTGATGGAATAGTGAATCAAATCGACCCACTTTGCGAAAAGACAGAAGGAAGTATGGAATATTTCTCTCCTGAAAAAATAAATATAAAGAAACCGCGTGCAAATGGAGGGTTTGAAGGAAAATATAAATACAATCCAAAATCTGCCGTCTTTGAAGCAATAGGTATTCCTTCTTTCGTATTAATTACTAACTATCATCCTTTTGAAGGGAAGGGAGAATTATTCAAGGAAAGGGTCCTTAAAGGTCATCATCTTCCAGTCAGGAAATTCAACAAATCATTTACAGAAAAAGAACTAGACATAATGGTTAATAATCCACTTAAACCGAGACCTGATGAAAGAAGACCAATGGAAAAAATAGTTGATGAACTTACGAAGTGCCTCGAAGACAGAGTTGGAAGAGGCGTTCTGCCAGAACAAATTGTCAGGGAAAAGGTTACGAAATACATAGAAGAAGAAAGAAACTCAAAATACAGAAATACAAATGAAGATACTTCTGAGTTATCAAAAGGAATAGATGAACTGGCAAATGATTAATTCACACTCACATCATAATTTCTGAACACTTTCATAGAAACCCATACAACCAGACATATTATCGCAAGAATTATGCTTACCATCGCGACATGATTCATCGCCGGCTTCATCCAGTCAACAACAACTCCTATCAATACAGATCCTATTTTTTGCGTGGTTGGGTCATTGCCAAGGTTCGCTGAAGATACTAGTTTATTGATGAGTGCAGGCATAGTCTTGAACGACAACGCGGACAGTAAAAACAACCAAGACAAGTTTCCGAAAAACATCTGCAGTCCAGTTGTTCCTTTCGCAGCAACATAGAGAATTAGGCCGAGCATGCATGACACAACAGCAATCAAAACTAGATTATATGAATTGTACTTCGTTATTTGACTTTCCACAGCATCAATAGAGGAGTTTGTAGCGTTGGAAAATTGTTGTGATAAGCCTTCTTTCATAATGTCATCGAAGGTCATAGTTCCTGCGATGAACCGCGAATCACAGAATGGTTGATTTGTCTCGTTGTTTGCCTGGCAACCCGGAATCAAAAGCTTACGCTGATCTAACGTCAACGAATTGATTTGCTGTATTTGCTGCAACTGCGTCTGATTCATATGTGAATAAATATCCTGAAGAGATGCTTTGACAACAACATCAACCTGTTGTGAAGCATTTTGCTTTGCCGCATCAGCACCCGCTACAACAGAGTCAATGAACAATTTTCCAGTCAAAGATGAAACAAACAAGGATAGACAGATGAACGCACAGAAATAATACAGCCATTTTGCCATGCAATAACTGATAATTTTCTATATTTAAACATTGGCAAACTATTTAAATTAATGAAAATCTGAGTGCTTATGAAAAAATATTATTCTGTTTCCGAGGCTGAAAACACAATACCAAAGTTAAGGGAAAGAATACTTCGTCTCGTGAAGCTCAGCAGAGCTATCGATCTGCTCGATTCAATCGACATACAATACGAGGATGAGTACGAAACAATAAAGCAAGACGTCGCGATGAATAAAAAATTCCACGAATTCTCCCTGAAATTCTGCAAGGAAGTCGAATCTTTGCTCAAGGATGGCGTCGTCCTGAAGGACATAGATCAAGGGCTTGTCAATTTCTTCTCAATGCACGATGGAAAAGAGATATTCCTGTGCTGGAAACTCGGAGAAGACTCGATAAGCTCGTGGTATGAAATGAAATCAGACTACGAGTTCAGGAAGCCGGTCTCTGACTTGAAGAACAAAAACAAGATTTAATCAGAAACGATATATGTCCCCATCCAAATGATGAGCAACAGAATTTATTATGAGAAATAGGTTCTTTTCTTCCTGTCCGTCACGGACGCATTGGACTCTTGCCTCAAGTTGCCTTTTTTTATCAAGAGAATCGTTGAGCACTCCTTGCATTGAATTGCTTTCATCCGGAAAAACGAAAAAATTGGCTTTTCCGGACTCATCTTCAACTACGCCTGAATATCCCTCACCGACCTGATGCAATTCTGTTACAACGCCTTTGATCAGGTAGAAAGCATCTATCCTATGATCTAGCATTAGGGCATTTTTAACACTGCATGGCTTATACGCGTCTTTATGCATACCCGTGCGACATCCGCTTTATATATAAACCTTAACAAAACCTTTATAAACTCGTGCCAAACTATTATTGCTTAGAGAGATAGAAAGAACCAAGGCTTTTCTTGTATAAACAGGCCTTACAAAAAAATATGAAATTGAAACCATTGCTGCCGGCATTAAAGGAAAAAAAGCGATACCTGTCGTTTGAAATTATCTCAGAAAGCATGTTTCCAGCTGAAAAAGTTGCTCATGCCGTTTCAGAAAGCGCACTTGAACTGCTCGGAACGTTGGATGCAGGAAAGGCAGGCATAATTTTTTTGAAAGACAAATACCATGACAACCACGGCACAATAAGAGTAGGACATCGGTATGTGGACAAGGTCAGGACGGCATTAATGCTCATCAAAAAGATTGATGACACGAACGCTATTTTCAGAACAAGAATAGTGTCAGGAACATTAAAAAAAGCGACACAGAAATATGATGAAATGAAAAAGGCAGAGGCGTAAGAGGTACACATTATGGCAAAAGAAGAAATGCAACCACAACAACACCAAATGATGGGATATGATAGGGCCATCACCATGTTCAGTCCTGACGGACGATTATTGCAGGTTGAATATGCAAAGAAGACTATAAAGCAGGGAAGCACTGCAATTGGAATACGCTGCAAAGACGGTGTCTTGCTCGTCGCAGACAAGCGAATTGTTGATGACTTGATAGTCGTCGAATCGATTGAAAAGACATTCATGATCGATAATCATATCGCGGCAACCGCTGCAGGAATCCTATCGGATGCAAGAGTCCTTGTCGAAAGAGCCCAGTTAACGGCGCAACAGCATAGGGTAACATACGACCATCCAGTCGATGTGCTTACAATTGTAAAAGATATCTGTGATTTGAAACAAATCACGACACAATCAGGTGGATACAGGCCATTCGGCGTTTCATTGCTTATCGGCGGAGTCGATGATACTGGGATACGATTGTTCGAGACGGATCCAACAGGAATATTCTTTGAATACAAGGCAACAGTCATAGGAGAGGGAGAATCCGTCGTTGATGAAATACTCCACAAAGAATACAAGGAAACAATGACTGTCAAAGATGGACTAAAACTTTCCATCAAGGCACTAACTAGGGCATTGGAAGATTTTGATGCGAAACGGCTTGATGCAGCATACATCGACGCGAAGACAAGAGAGTTCGTAAAAATATCGCAAAAAGAAATCGAAGAGAATGTCGCTGCGGTAAAGAAGGGAAAGTAAAATGATTCCGATTGACAAGGCGGTCATTTCAAGAGTAAATAAGATAGGAAAGCGCTTTGAAATTCTTGTAGACCCTAACGCCGCACAGAACGCAAAAAACCTGCTAAAAGAAGGGAAAAATATAGACATGAGCAGCATTCTTGCCATCGAGGATATTTTTGAGGATTCAAGGAAGGGAAAAAGGGCATCCAAGAAAGATCTTGAAAGCGCGTTTGAAACAAGCGACATCATTGAAGTAGCCGAGATAATTCTAAAGGAAGGGACAATCAACACAACAAGCGAACAAAGGGACAAAGAAAAAGACGATAAGTGGAAGCGGATTGTTGCATTGATTGCGATGAACGCTGTCGATGCGAGGACATTGAAGCCTGTTCCGCAGAAAACAATCGAGGACGCATTGCACCAGTCGAAATTCAATGTTGACGAGAGGAAAGTTGACGATCAATTGAATGAAGCTATAAAAAGCGTGAAAAAGATAATCCCTATAAAATTTGAGGAAAGGGTCATTCAGGTTGTAAACGTCGCTCCGCATTTTGCGGGAACTGTCATGGAAATTTGCAAGAAAATAGGAAGAATAACCAGAGAAACATGGAATCAGGACAGAAGCGTAACAGCGACAATATCTGTTCCGGCTGGATTGCGAGAAGAGCTCATGAACAAGATAAATGACGCAACTCGCGGAAAGATAGATATGAAATTACTAGATTAGGAGGAAAAATGAGTGAATTAAAAGTAAATGAAAAAACAATCGTCGTTCCGGGCGAGATATTGGCTACGGGAATGGACTACCTTCCAAGCTACGGCACATACAGGGAAGGAGAAAATATACGGGCGGGAAAGCTAGGAATTCTTCAAGTTGAGGGAAAGGTTCTGAAGTTAATTTCCATTAGTGGACGCTATATGCCTAAAAGAGGAGACACGATAATCGGAAAGATCATCGATGTTTCCATGAACGGATGGAGAATTGAAATCAATTCGCCGTATTCAGCGATGCTTATGCTAAGGGATGCAAGCAACGAATTCATAGAAAAAGGTGCAAATCTCACGCGAATCTTCAACTTCGATGATTACCTAGTTTGCGGAATAGCAAATGTCTCTTCGCAGAAACTAATCGATTTGACAATGAAAGGACCTGGATTTAGAAAACTCAGAGGAGGAAGAATCATAGAGGTCAATACACACAAAGTTCCGAGAATAATCGGAAAATCTGGAAGCATGGTTTCAATGATAAAACAAGCCACAGGATGTATGATTGTCGTCGGCCAGAACGGATTGGTATGGTTGAACTCAGAAGATCCAGCAATGGAAGCACTTGCTGTCGAGACGATAAGAAAAATAGAGTTGGAAGCCCACATAGGTGGATTGACTGACAGAATCAAGGAATTCCTTGAAAAGAAGACAGGGAAAAAAATTGAATTCAATACAGTCAATACAGAGCCGCGACGTGAATTCGAGCATAAAGAATTCAACAATGGTGAATCACAATGACATACAAGAAAAGATTAGATGGAAGAAAACAAGACGAGCTTAGAGAAATCGAAGCTGAAGTCGGAATCATAAAGCGAGCTGATGGCTCTGCACGATTCAAGATCGGAAAAACAGAAGCAATAGCAGCTGTTTACGGACCAAGGGAATTAGTTCCAAGGTTCATGCAGAATCCTCAAAAAGGAATTTTGAGAGTGCATTACAACATGATGCCATTTTCCGGCGCTGGAAATAGAGTCAAGCCAGGCGGAAACAGAAGAAGCAAGGAAATTGCAATGGTAATACGAAATGCGTTGTTGCCAGTTCTGAATCTCAATGATTTCCCTAACGCCGTCGTTGACATATTCATTGAGTTTCCGCAAACAGATGCAGGAACTAGATGCGCTGGATTGACAGCTGCTGCAATGGCACTGGCTGATGCCGGATTATCAATGAGTGATCTTGTCAACGCTGTCGCCATAGGAAACGTCGATAATACTATTGTTGCTGATCTTAATTATGAGGAAGAGCAATACCCAACTTATGCGAAAGAAAAGCTTGAGACAGGAGAAGTAGCGGACATACCAATAGGTATGATTCCATCAACAGGAGAAATAACACTTCTTCAGATGGATGGGCCTGCAACGAAGAAACAACTTCTTGAAGCACTCAAACTAGCTGAAAAAATGACACAGAAAATGTACGAAGTACAGAAAGCTGCACTCAAAAAGAAATACGCAGTGGAAGGAATGTAAAATGATAATTGACAAGAAAAAAATGATTGATGTCCTTGCGAAAGGAATGCGATTTGACGGAAGAAAAGCAGACGAATTCAGAAAGGTAAAAGTCGAGTATGGAATATCAAAGACGGCAGAAGGATCCTCACGGGTAACTCTTGGTGATACCATTGTTATCGCAGGAGTCAAGATGGAAATTGGAACGCCTTATCCTGACACACCAGATGAAGGTGGCTTGATGGTCGGAGCAGAATTGCTTCCCCTATCATCCCCAGAATTTGAGTCCGGCCCCCCAAGCGAATGGGCAGTCGAAGTTGCAAGAGTCGTTGATCGAGGAATTCGAGAAAGTCACGCAATCGACGTTCACAAACTCGTAATCAAGAAAGGAGAGAAAGCGTGGACGGTTCTGGCTGATATTTGCATCATCAATGATGCAGGAAACATCCTTGATGCATCTAGTCTTGCCGTATTGGCTGCTATCAAAGACACAAAACTTCCAAAGTTGAATGGCGATGTCATTGATTATAAGACGCCAACGAAAGAGAAATTGCCGATGGATGAAACGCCAGTAGCTGTTACTGTGTACAAGATCGGCAAGGAATTGTTTGTTGATCCGACAAATGAGGAAGAAAAACTCATCGATGCACGACTCACAGTAACGACAAAGGAAGATGGCACAATCTGTTCACTTCAGAAAGGAGGAGAATCTCCAATAACTATCGACGACATCGACAAAATGATTGATTTGGCTGCAAAACACATAAAAGTGTTGCGAAAGGCATTATGAGGATATAATGGAAAAGTACACAAAATACGAGAAAGCGCGCATAATCGGGGCTCGCGCGTTGCAGATAGCGATGGGTGCTCCTTTTTTGGTCAAATTGTCAAAGGAAGACCTTGAAAGACTCAAGTACAATACGCTTGAAATAGCGAAGCTTGAGTATGAAAAGGATGTGCTGCCAATAACGATCAAGCGGGCGAAGACAAAAGCCGCTTAATTTTTTATTTTTTCTATCAGTGACATCCTCCCAGCACTAAATAACAGGGCTTCCAGCAGAGGTCAATGCAATTGACTTGCATGTAGTTCCTGCTTCTACGATTCTGCTTGCAGCTGATTTCTCAGCTGTAGAGACTGAATCTCCACAGGCGTTATGTTCGGCACAGTCCGTGCCTACAGTTAATATGTTCATACTCGCATTGGTATCGCGATGACATTCAAAACCACAGTCGGAACAGATAAGCTCTCTCTTGCTTAGAGGCATGTCGTTCATTGCTCCGCATCTGCTGCATCGCTTGCTCGTGTTGGCTGAATTAACTGCTATTGCTTGTCCACCGCATGTTACTGCTTTGTAGGACAGCATGGCAATGAATTGGTTCCAGCCAGCGTCGCTGATATGTTTTGCGAGAGAGTGAGTTTGGAGCATTTTCTTTATGTTCAGGTTTTCGACGGCGATGAATGAATATTTGATTGTGAGCTGGTGCGATAGTTTGTGCAGGAAGTCTGTTCTTTGGTTTGCTATTTTGACGTGGAGAACGGCTAGCCTGAATCGTGATTTGTATCTGTTCCTGCTTCCCTTGACTTTTCTGGACAGTCTTCTTTGCAGGAGTTTCAGCCGTTCTTCTGATTTCACAAGATGCCTTGGATTGTCGAAGAACTGCCCGTCCGATGTCGCGACATAGTTTTCCAGGCCCATGTCGATGCCGATTTTGGTTCCTTTGTGCTGCTTCTTCAGGATTTCTATCTCGCATGCGAACGTGGCAAACCACTGGTTTGCCTTGTTTTGCTTGATTGTCATGGTCTTAATTTTTCCTTTTGGAACGCGATGCATCACTAACGGAATGTCTCCAACCTTGGAAACGTGCAATTGCTTGTTGAGCAATTTGAATCCGCTTTGTGGATAAGTTATGCTGCATACTCTGTTCTTGAATCTAGGAAATCCTTTCTTCTTTGATTTGGATTTGATACGTCTGAAAAAATTCTGGAATGACTTATGGATTCTGTCGGAAACGTTCTGCTTTGATTGAGAGAATAGGTTGGTGTCTTTATCTTTTACATAACTGTTGTAGTCGAATTTGTTTAGCGAAATCTTGCCGAATTTCCATGCGTCGATGCTGATTGCAAGGAGTTCGTTGTATATTGATTTGCATACCTTGAAGGAAGTGATGAGTCTTACTCTTTGTTTGCTGGATGGATACAAGCGATAGCGATATGTGTGCATTGCCATGTGAAAATAGAATGAATATAATTATTTAAGCCTGGCGCGCAAGGTTGTCCTGTGGGTTGTGGACAGGGATTATGCCGACATAGTTTGCCATTCATTCACGCACTTCAGCGCGTGGTTTTCTATCAATAAATTTATAAGAAACCATGCAATTGGGATGCCATGCCAAATGACATAGGTGAAATAATAGAAGAGCTCACCGATAAATTCGGGAAGAAATCAAAAAAAAGGAATGAAAAGACATTCGTTCTTGGTAATTACTTATTAAAAACTGAAAAGAACGAAAGGCAGAGAATAGCAAAAGTGGCTGACAAAGAAGGCAATCTTCTTTACTTCGGAGTCAAATTCCCTGAACAAAATGAATATAAACGAATATGGACGAATAAAAGTAGTTTCGGAAAGTGGTTTGATACTGTCAAAAAATTTTATTACTATGGACAGAATCAAAAAGAACCAATTAATGAAGAGAAACAAATCGCTTTACTCTGAATAATAATTTCTGCTGTTAAAGAACGCAAAGTATATATTCATCAAGAGCTATTTTTATGATATGGACAACACCATAACGGAAGAAAAACTCAAGAAGTATTTCGATATAACAGCTGAAGCGATAGCGATGGTGAAGAAAAAGGGGTTTGACGAGCTTAGAGAAGATGAGGCAAAAGATTTCCTGGACATGGCCGAGAGATACTGCTCCGATGCGCAACACTTCCATGAAAAAGGGGAATACGTCCTGGCATTTGGCGCACTGAATTACGCCCATGGCTGGCTTGACGCAGGCGCAAGGATTGCCTTGTTCAAAGTTTCCGATTCAAGATTATTTACAGTGGATGAAGATAGGTTCGAAGAGGAAGAAGAACCAAACCCAGAAGATGAGAATGCTGCACAACTGGAAGATGATGACGAAATAACGCCAAGTGAAGAGGAATTCATCAACAGCGAAGATGACGCGGAACTTCTATGAAATTGATTGACACTTGCGAGATAATACGATTGTTCGAGAACAACGAGGAGAAAGCATTATTGCAAGAAGGTATTGCCGTAACATCATTCAACAAGGAGGAGCTTCTTTACATAACGCATCGCCATAAGATAAACGAACATCTTCGGCACAAGATGAAACAATTCTTTGAAAAAAACAACATAAAGATCATCGAAATCCCTGTACATCCTGGAAGCAGGCTCGAGGAAAAAACATATGTCGAATCTATCAGCGTTGATTTATTGAAAGTAATTTCTGATCCGAGCGACGCGGTGCTCGCTGCATGCGCGTTGCAAAACAACGCTGAAATAGTCACAAGAGACAGGCATCATTTGTACACGGCAAAACTTGAAAATTTATTTTCCAAAAATAATATCATTGTCTCCAAATCTTTGGGGAAACCTTTATAAAGCCTTTATCTATTCTATGAAATATATGAAAAAATCTTCTAAAGGAAAGAAAAATAACAAGTCTGCTAAAAAAGAAGAGAAACAAGAAGATCCACTGGTCCAGGAGTTCAACAAGCTTCCTCCGGAAGTAAAGGAAAAACTTAAGGCGATACAGCAGAAAGTAGAGAAGTTCCAGAAAAAAGTTCTTGAAAAATTCAACAAATATATTCTTGGCATAGCATTGCTTCCACCAAAAAATATCGAAGCAGAAAAAAAGAGGTTAGAGACAGAAAAAAAGACGCTCACGAAAGAAGAGGAAGAGAAGCTGAAGAATCAAATTAACGTATTTGTCCTTATCGATGACAACGAATCATCGAAGATGAGCAAGGAAGAACTCCTTGACAAATTATCAAAGATAATAACTGAGCAGGCAAAAGAAGTTGATGCGAATCTTTCCGTCGAGATCCACCTCATAACTGAAGTGAAGACAAACTGCGAGGATGGAAAGTATGATGTCCTTGAAACTATAGCGCAATCACAACCTGTATACGATCCTCGCGATGTCATTGGCGCGTTCAAGGTATCTGAAGTGCACAAACGCATGGTCCTTGAGAAGTTCGAAAAATACATTGTTGCCTATGCGGGAGCGGGAACTTTATTCAGGGGAGAAAAATCGAATGACATCGACACGTACATCATCATTGATGACACTGATGTCAAACGAATGTCGCGAGCAGAGCTCAAGGACAAGCTAAGGTCGATAATATACAGCATGAGCTATGAAGCGGCACAAATAACAGGAGTTAGGAAACAATTCCACATCCAGACATACATCTTGACTGATTTCTGGGAAGGTCTGAGAGAAGCAAACCCAGTCTTCTACACGCTTTTGAGGGACGGAGTTCCATTGTTTGACAGGGGAATTTTCATGCCATGGAAGCAGTTGCTTCAGATGGGGAGAATAAGGCCAAGCAAGGAAGCAATCGATCTGTTCATGAGTTCAGGAGAGCAAGTCATATTCAGGGTAAAGGACAAACTGAAGGATCTTGTGGGCACTGAAATATACTGGTCCACTTTGAACCCGAGCCAGGCAGCGCTCATGCTTTACGGCGTGCCTCCTCCAACACCGAAAGAGACCATCCAGATCATGGAAGAGATTTTCGTGAAAAAGGAAAAAATGCTGGAGAAGAAATATATCGAAATATTGCAGCGCATCCGAACTTATTACAAAGACCTTGAACACGGGAAAATAAAGGAGATCACAGGAAAGGAGATTGATGATTTGCTGCGGGACACGGAAGATTACTTGAAGCGAATCCAAAAGCTGTTCGAGCAAATCGAGACAAAGAAATTAAGAGAAAGCATTCTTGAAGTTCATGACAGCACGATAAGCATTGTCCGGGACGCATTAATCATCGAAGGAATCAAAAAAATTCCAGAGGATGATGTATTGAAGATATTCAAATCGGAACTTGTCGACAAGGGAAAAATACCTCAAAGGTATGGAAGAAAACTGAATGAGATTCTCGCCGCCAAAAAAAGGCTTGCGACGCTTTCAAAGGTAGACATAGAGAAAGTGGCAAAAGAAGGCAGAGAATTCAACAGAATCCTGATTGAATACATACAGAGAAGGCGAGGCCAGGAAATAGAGCGGGCAAAGATACGCGTTAAATATGGGGAGAAATATGGGGAGATACTGCTCTTTGACGATGTCGCATTCATCACATATGATATTGACGCTAAGGAAAAAGAAATACAAAGAGCGGCTATAAACAAGGATGGAAGCCTTGGTACAGTCGAGGCATCAAGCATTGAAGAACTTGAAAAATTCATTGCAAGCGCAAAGGTAAACAACAAGGTATTCGTCAAGCAGGGCATCTTTGAGAATCTCAAGGAGCTGTTCGGAAAAGACGTTGAAGTCCTTATCAATTAATTTCTAAAAATATATACTATAATTTTATAAGATTTAATCACTTACCAAGTACTATGAAAACAGGATACAAAGTGTGCGATGCTATGACAAGCATGCCCGTAACAGTTTCGCATAATGCGACAATCCAAGAATGCGCCAAACTGATGAGCAAGGAAAGTGTCGGAAGCCTACTGATACAGGAAGGAAATTCCTTGAAAGGAATCATAACTGATGAAGATATTGTTCATGAGATAATTGCGAAAGGGATCGATCCGAAAAAGACAACCGTTGACAAGCACATGGCCACAAAATTAATCACAATAAGTCCTGAGAAAGACATATTTGATGCGGTAACTCTTATGATGGAGAAGGACATCAAGCAGCTTCCCGTAATGAATGGAAAAAAGATGATTGGAATACTTACGCTTAAGGATGTCCTTAAAATCGAACCTGAGTTGTTCGAGTTAATAGTTGACAATATAACAGTAAGAGAACAGGAAAGCAAGCTATCTGGAAACGACGGCATCTGCCAGCAGTGCGGAAACTACTCCAAGCGGCTAGTGCCACAGAAAGATGTCCTTGTGTGCATGAACTGCGTTCGCTGAATTTCTTTCCGGCCAAAAACACGACAATATTTATAAATGCCAGTGCCGATTTCCTTGGTAATGAACGATAAGCGAAACCTTGGAGTGGTCAGGATAAAATATGAGGGCATTTTCGATTGGGAGAGGCTATACAACACGTTTCTTGATTTTTTCAGGGAGAAGAAATACGATTTCTACGAGACAAAGAACGTGTCGAAGATAGGAACGTACGGATATGAGATGGAATACGAGGCTCTTGGCGAGCGCGAGGAGACAAATTATGTCAGAAACGCCATGGAGATAAAAATAAAGGGGAATAATGTCGAAGACGTCGAGGTCATCGAGAATGGGGAGAAAAAGAAAAAGAAAAAGGCAAGCATGATAAGGATTGACTTGTTTCCGTCAATAGAGATGGATTGGAAGAAGCAGGAAAAAGGCAACGGCAGATGGGATCAGACGCCATTCAGGAGGAAAATGAGGGATTTTTTTCATAGGTATATAATACGAAGGAAAATAGAGCAATGGGAAGAGAAGATGTACTACGAAGCTTACGAATTACAAACAAAACTCAAGGAGGTACTGGATTTCGAGAGTAAATCCACAGCATATCCATGGCGCAAAGGAAGATACTAATCAGTGATTTGACAATAGAATATGAAGGGCTGTTTGATGCGTTTGAACTGTTCAAACTCATGGATGAATGGTTCCACAATCAAGGATATGAAAAACAAGAGATAAGGGATACGGAACGTGTAAGAGAGAAAGGCAAAACAATCGATTATGAGATCATGCCCTACAAGAAGATGAGCGATTACGTGAAGTATGAAATCGACATTCGCGTAATGATCAAGGACATGATACAGACAGAAATCAAGAAAGACAACAAGCCAATAAAAATAAACAAGGGAAAAATCACAATACTTTTCAGTGCATTCCTTGTTACTGACCTTCTCGAGAGATGGGAGTCAAAGCCGCTGTTCTTCTTTTTGAGAACAATCTATGACAAGTTTGTCAATAAAAAATACATGGAACGATACGATGCAGGGCTGATGAAGGACGTCGAAAACATACATACAGAACTGAAAGCGTACTTGAATCTGAGCAGATATATACCTGCACCCTGAATATGCAAAACGGATTCTAAAAATTTATATACATGTTACATTTAGCTTCCAAGATGCCAAAAGAGATAGAAATACTTCCTTATGAAAAAAGAGATTTGAGCAGAAAAGTTTCTGATTTGCTGGATTACGAGCAATTGAGAGAAGGAGAGCGAGAAGGCAAACTGCTAAAGATGCTAGTCTTCCCGTATGGCAAAAATGAAGTCTATGATCCTTGCGAAGAATTGGTAAAAATCGTTGAAAATGTTCCTACCGAACATGAAATTACTCAGGAAATAATCAAACAAACAAATGATAATCTGCAGGAAGTATGCTTAAAGTCAAATAAAGAACTCTTAGAAGCGGGCAACAAGTTCAGATCATCATTCAGAAATGTCGCTTCTTGTGGAAAATATGAAAATCTATTTGATGTGGTACAGAAGGCAGCAAATTACATCGTTGATTCAAATCCATTGACTGAAGACAATCCTCCACAGGAAGCGTTCATAATAGTTTGGGCTGCGAGTGGCATGCTGAGGTACAGCGAATCGCACTCAAAAGAAGTTTCTGTATTTGTAGATAAATTATGGAACAAAAGAAGTGAGTTGGCTGCTGTTATCAGGGGTTACGAAATACTAAAAAATCCGAGAGCAATCGATATATATTTTGAGATTTTTGATATTGCCAAAGGAAACGAAGAATTCATTCTTGATGGAATCCAAAAAAGCGTCGGATTTGACTTTATTGCCAAATGTTTGAAAAAAGCATTTCCTGAATACGATTTTACGAAGAAAATACAAGAAGAGCCCGATAATAAACTAAGAGAAAAACTAACTGCCTATTTTAGAAATCAGGTATAATCAATAATAAGCAAATTCTCGCACAGAACTTCAAAGGTAAGGAAGGTTTATAAATGAAATAACGCCTTGAAAATTCATGCCATGCGGGAGTGGCAGAGCCTGGTCAAATGCGCAGGTGAAATGATGAAAGTCGTTTCTGCGAAACTTAAGACCTGGCGATGGATAACCATTGCATAGGAAGATATCCTGTGGGTTAGTCCCTACGAGGGTTCAAATCCCTTCTCCCGCACTTCATGCCTCCTTGGCTTAGTAGCTATAGCGGCTGCCTAGTAAGCAGCAGGTCCTGGGTGCAATTCCCAGAGGAGGCTCTGATTTTATTTACTTAATAGAAGTAACAAAGGAAAAGATTAAATATTACTCCCCTTTGCCTAAAATCATGTTAACATTACAAAAAATAAAGATAGAGAGAAAAGCCAGACAATTAGCGAAGAAAAATCAATTAGTGGTTGAAGCAATAGGCAAACATCATGCAGGCCCTGCAAAAGACTGGTCAACGTTGGGGCTTGGAGAAGAAACTCTAAATAGCGGTCCTGGTTGGAAAGTAACAAAACCTGCTTTAAGTGTTTTAGCACCTGGACACGAATATGAATTAGAGCAATCCCTTACAAAATTACCAAGAGGATACAAGCTTCTCGAAGAGGTCTTCAAAAAAGAAACTCAAGATGAAACAAATAAAAATCAAAATTATAAAAATAGAATTTTGAGATATCTTGTTCCTGCAACGGCTGTTCTTGCCATAGGATTAGGCGTTTACGTGAATTCAAACAAAACAACCACTACTTCACAACAAAGCGTTCCTAGACATATCGAAAATAAGGCAGGTTACACTGCACCATCAGCAAATGTTCCAAAGTACACGGAACCTGAGTTCTTAGTAGCTGCAAGAAAATATGGCTTAACTGGAATATATGCCATAGAAACAGGGAAAAAGTTAAGTGAAATTAAACCTAAAGATTACAGTGTCGGAGGACCAATTGATAAACTGGCTGCCTCGGTAGGTGTTAATTTATTCGATGAATCGAATGAACCAAAGAGCTTGAAAAAGAATGGACTGAATAACTTACTGACAATAGCCCAAGCTAAGAGATTGTATGAGAAAGCTTCTCGATAAGCAACCAATAAAGTGTGCGGATTTCTGGCAAAGAAATATTAAAATAACATGCTACGTTACCTGCACAGTATATAAAATTTAGAGGCTTTACTCCTTTTTGGCATCCCCTCTGAATGCTGTTAATTGTTTTCTATACTGAAAATATATAGTACCTTATTTTGTTACTACTACATAATAACTATTGATGAAAACATTTATATATGAGTAACATATCCAAGTACGAGGGGTTGGTTAGAACAAAGTGTAATTAGTTGGGGGAATAACAATGAATACTATCCGAAACATGTACGGGAAATGTGTCAAATACGTCGCACCAACAATTACTGCGACATTCTTAGCAATAGGTTCTGCATACGCAAAACCAACAATAGATAATGCTCAATACCATGCAGATAAATCAAATATCACTGTATATGTTCAACCAAAATCCCCTTCGCAACCAGTTACATATATAGATATCTTAAATGGAGATCAAAGCTCACCTAATCATGGAAATACAATAAAGGGAAGCCCTATCAAGAAAACAAAAGCAAGACGCAAGGTCACTCTCAAAATAAATCCTGCGCAAATACGAGGAGTTAAGAGAGGAGTTCTAAATGCATACGCAACTGACGGAAAATCTGCAACAGGCGCACCAGTAACATTCACGCAAAATGCAGGAGCGCCCACAGTCTACGAACCTAATGTCATAGATATGAGTAAAGTTGTTGCACAATCAAATTCTGCAACTGCAAAAAATATTTCTGATTTCACAATGGAAGACGGCGGATTCGCAGGATGGACATATTCGCAAATAAATTCACAACCAATTGAAGGAAGCGGAGCCGCTCCATTCAAGTCAGTCGCAACAAACAACGGACCTGATTTCAAAGTATATGCACGACCTGTTGTTAAAAAGGACGACATATCAATCATACTTTCACTTAACGGCGAATTTGCGCCAAAACAAAGCTTGGATGTCGATGGAGACAAACAAACGCTCAGTCTTCTTGCAGGAGATGCTGCGCTCGGTGCAGGCATTGACGTCGGAAATGGTATAACACCATTTGTGCTTGGCGGATGGAATTGGCAAAACACTGATGGAAACGCTCCAAGCGTCGGACCTTACGATCAAAAAGGAAATGGACTAAACCTTGTGTTTGGAACTGATTACAATACTAACACAACAAAAACAAGGATCACTGCACAAATACTGGACAGAACAGGAGCAGGTCATGTCATGGGAATCGAATATCCAGTTTCCGAGCAAGACCTTAATCTGGAAGCACGAGTAATTCTTCACGATGGGACAGAGCTTCGCGGTGGAGCAGACAATTTCACCGGAGAAGGAAATAATTTCACAAGATACCACGCTGCATTAAACCACGACTTTGCATTCTTGGGCAATTGGGCAAAAGATTTACGTTTTGATGTTGATGTTGCATATGGGATGGGAACAGATGCAGACATACATTCAAGTCAGACAGGTCCTGAAGGAACAGTCGGACTTAGCTGGAGAAATCTGTTCGACATATTTTCCGGAAAATAAGCACATGAAGCAAACAAAATTACTTTCAATAGTATTCTTATTTTTGATTAGTTTGGCTTCTGTTGCGGCACTCAGCGTAACAATAACGCCAAGCACTCCATTCCACAATCAGGATTTGAGCTGCTCACCTTCAGGTTCACAATACGTGTACAAATGGTTCAAGAACGGCGTTTTATTCTCTGACACAATCGGTTCAACATTAAGTTCGGCATATACCACTCATGGTGATGTATGGAAATGCGAAGTATGGTCTGCCTCGACAGTTGCAATGGTTGGCGGAAAAATAATCAACATACCAAGCGCCTTGCAGGGCTCAAGCCAGGTAACGATCCAGAACGCACTGCCTGTGACATCCATTACAAACGGACCTTACAATGGAATTGAAAATCAATCAATAAAATTCATCGGAACAGCATCAGATCCTGTCGATGGCGATACAATTGTCTCGTACAACTGGACATTCGGAGATGGAAGTTCCTCAGCATTGCAAAATCCTAATCACGTTTACTTGAAGAACGGAACATACACAGTAACTTTCACAGCTACCGATTCTGACAACGGATCATCAACAGTAAGCACTACTGCCACTATCTCTGATATAGCTCCAGTCGCAAACTTCAGTTTCACACCAAATCCAGTAAACGAAGGAGCTCAGGTCAATTTCACTGACTTATCTCATGGTTATGATACAATAGTTGCATGGAATTGGGTATTTGGAGATGGAAGTTCCTCAGCATTGCAAAATCCTAATCACGTTTACTTGAAGAACGGAACATACACAATCAATCTTACTTCAACTGATTCTGACGGCGTTACAAATTCAAGTATACAAAACATTATTGTAAATGATATACCTCCAATCGCAAATGCAGGAGCGAACCAGACATCGCTTGAAAATCAACTAGTAACATTCAACGGAGCATTATCGACAGGCTATGATTTGCCATTGACGTATGTATGGTCATTCTCGAACGGAACTGTCTTCGGAAATACAGTTTCGCCTTCATACACATTCCTCTTGAAAGGAACATACGCAATCAATCTTACCATAACTGACACTGATGGTGTGAGTGCAAGTAATATAACCTATGTGCAGGTCAGTGATGTAGCTCCGAACACAGCGTTCACGCAAAGCGCGACAACGATAACAGAGAATCAAAGTATCACGTTCACTGATCTTTCGACTCCAGGAACGCCGCTTGATCCGATCGTCTCACAGTTATGGAACTTCGGCGATGGACAGACATCAAATCAAACAAATCCTACTCATACCTACTTGAAGAACGGGACATATCCAGTAACACTTATGGTAACTGACTCTGACGGAGTTGGATTTGCTCCAGTACCGCAGCAAATCACAGTCAATGACATAGCTCCAATCGCTAATTTCACTATTTCACTTTCAGGAGCACCTCCTCTTCCAGTCTATCAGGTTTTTGTAAATCAGACTCTTAACTTCACGGATAATTCTTATTCATACGACAACATAGCAAGCCGATTGTGGGATTTCGGAGACGGAAATATATCAACGTCACAAAATCCAACTTATCAATACTCGACTCCTGGAACATACAACATCGACCTTACTGTAACTGACTCAGATGGAGTCAGCAACACATCAGCAACGCAGACAGTTCTTGTTGTTCCTATGCCTGCTCCTTCCACATTTTCAGTCTCATTCAACGGAGCTGACACAAATCCAACTAATCTTGGAAACATCACGTTCAGCGGATTTACAGCTGTCGTAAATGGGGTCGACACAATAATTACCAATGAGACACCTCTTCCAGTCACTGCAACAGGTGTATATCCTGGAAACTACACAGTAACGTACACTCCATTGAACTCAAGCTACGTGTTTGACTCATGGAATACTACAGGAAACGTAAGCGTTACAAGTCCTAATTCGCAAACCACGAACATCAGTGTAAACGGCAATGGAGCTGTAACTGCAATCTACACTTACGATAATGTAGTTGCCAATTTCAATATCTCAATCCAAGGTTTCGCATATCTCCATGGCTCTTCAGTGAATGTAAATGACACTCTTAACTTCACGGACACTTCATCTTCACCCTATGCAATCACAAATTGGACATGGAATTTCGGGGACGGAAGCACATCAAACCTGCAAAATCCGACTCATCAGTATTTGGTTAACGGCACATACAATGTAACGCTAACAGCGACTGACGCAGAAGGAGTCAGCGGCACATCAGCAACGCAAAGTGT
This sequence comes from uncultured Candidatus Woesearchaeota archaeon, assembly GCA_963835585.1. GTDB lineage: Archaea > Nanobdellota > Nanobdellia > Woesearchaeales > UBA10107 > UBA10107. The sequence continues at coordinate 295,882 of CAWIGF010000003.1, read as the reverse complement.
AATCGTAGTTCCTATACCAGGACCTCCTCTTTCTTTGTATTCAGTTTCATTCGATGGAATTGACACTAACGCAAGCAATCCTTCAGATATAGGAAGTGTCACGTTCAATGTCACTGTGATTCTCAACGGCATCATAACACCAGAGTCTTTGTTAATGAGTCTTCCAAATACAACACCAAGCGTAGTTTATTCAGGAAACTACACGGTAACATATAATCCATTGAACGCAAGCTACGTGTTCGATTCATGGAACACTACAGGAAACGTAAGCGTTACAAGTCCTAATTCGCAAACCACGAACATCAGTGTAAACGGCAATGGAGCTGTAACTGCAATCTACACTTACAACAGTACAGCAGTCGTAATTCCACCTGTAAATGATACTTCGGCGCCAGTAATCTCAAATGTAAATGTCTCTGATATAACAAATGAATCTGCAATTATCAACTGGACGACAAATGAAGCAACCAACAGTACTTTAGTATTGAATGGACTTACTTTTGTCTCAGGAACATCATACTCGGTTCCAGTTAGCAATCTTACAAATTCGACAACATATTATTACAACATAACGGCATGCAACATGTACATCAACTGCTCATCCGCAGGCCCATTCCAGTTCACCACACTTAACAATAACGGATCGGTGGTTATACCGCCAGGCAACGACACTTCGACACCATTCATCGTATTATCTAACGTCACTGCTACAAACGATTCAGTCACTTTGGATTGGGCGACAAGCGAGATAACTAACAGCACATTGGACATATTCGGAGTCGGGACATTCACTAATGACACAACTCAATATAGTTCAGTTTTCGTGCCTGGACTTGTAAACTCAACAACATATAATTACAACATAACAGCATGCAACATATACAACAACTGCACAATAGCAGGGCCGTTCTCGTTCACGACATTGAACAACAATGGAAGTATTGTTATTCCGCCAATAAACATGACAAACAGCACCGCAGCACCAGTGATATCAAACGTCACAAACTCCTCAATCACGAATAGTTCTGTAATAATAGGTTGGAACACAGATATTTTGGCAAATAGCACGCTTAATCTATTCGGAGTCAGAACATTCAACCAAGCAGGAACTTCATTCAGCGTAATCCCTCTCGCACTCTTGAATGCAACAACATACAGCTACAACATAACTGCATGCAATGTAAATCTTATCAGCAACTGCTCGACAGCAGGACCATTCTCTTTCACGACACTGCAGAACAACGGAACTGTTGTAATCCCGCCTGTTAATGTTACAAACAACATCTTCAATTCAACAATCAACAGCGTATATTACCCAGCAAACGCCTCATATCAAATCACTAGCGTTGCTATAGATTCGCAATCAGGAATAAATGATTCAACTGCAAATGTAATAACAAGTATAAATATTTCAACAGTCTTAGGAGGATCAATGGTTATTGCAAACAGCCTCTTCAATTGCACAATTATAGGTTCTATTTATGAAAATGAACCATCGTACAATTGCCTCAATGAAGTAATAGACCCTTCAACAGTTATGAACAGCGTAACCACAGGTTCGACAATAACAAATTCGACTGTGCTTAATTCAAATGCCACATACTCGACAATAATCAACGATTACCTTTCAGGAGCTAATATCAATGATTCACACGTAATCGACTCGTTAGTAAACAACTCAGCAGTACAAGATTCAACTGTAAGCCAGTCGAACATAACAAATGGTTCAAGCGTAACGGAAAGTTCAACAATCATAGGAAGCTCAATAGACGGCAGTTCAGTCAACAACTCACAAATTTCGAACTCAACCATTTCAGATAATAGCAACATATATTCATCAACAATTACAAATTCAACGGTATCGGACAGCAATGTCTCCTCATCGACAATTGCAAGCAGCACCATTTCAGGAAGCACTGTCCAAAATTCACAGGTAACTGGCAGCGACATAGAAAATTCGACGGTCATAAACGATACGCTTGTGAATGTTGTTTCAGTAAATTCAACAATCACCAACTCAAACTTGAACAATGTCAACGCGACAAATTCGTTCATTGACAACACGACAGCAACGGGAGTTGTTTTCACCAATGCTAACGTGTCAAACGGAAATTTGGTCAGCGGCAACATGACAATCAACAATGTGACATACACAGGACCTGTCAATGGCATACCACCACAGTCACCAGTTGTAAGTTTCAGTTACGCACCAAGCACAATCTATCCAGCGGACATTGTGTTCACGCCAACAGTAAGTGACGCAAATGGTCCTCTTATTTACAGTTGGACATTCGGGGATGGAACTAATTTATTGAATTCTTCGCATTCATCAGTACCTCACTCATATACGGCCATAGAAAGATACACCGTCACTCTGAAAGTCACCGATAACATCGGGCTTTCAGCAAACGCAACAGAGACTAATGTCGATGTGCAACCAATGATATTGCCAGAATCATCTTCAGGTGGAGGCTTGCTTAATTCAGTCAACAATCCTACCATAGTCTCGCCACAGCACTACTTGTGGAACATAACCCAGGAGAATCCATTGACAAAATCTATACGTGAAATAGATACCATCATGTTCGTATACCAAGGGACAACTTACAGCCTGCTTGTGGACAAAATAGGAACAGGCAACGAAGTAATGTTGCGTCTAAGTCCTTCAGATGCTACAAGGACAGGATACCTGAATGATGTTTACAATTTCAATGTAAAGGATAGACAATTGCTCGTAACGAACCTTGGAGTCAATTATGAACAGCCTGACCAGAATACGAACGTCAATTTGAAGTTGTTCATGACAGAGCCTACTGCAACTCCGTTAGTCAGCACGCCTTCAGTGCCTCAGCAAGTAGCCAACGGCGTAATCAAAATATCAGGAGAGATAGCACACGGAACACCATCAGTCCCAGTTGGTGTAGGAGTAAGCATCGCAACAGTTGTAATAGGTTTATTGCTATTCTTGGGAATAAGAAAGATCTGGCAATAAAAAATGATTACAGCAACATACAAAATTGGAAAGAAAAACGTCACAATCGCAACAGAGCAGAATGTATTCGATACAGCGCTCGTTGTTCTCAACAAAGCAGGGTATGCTCAAACAACAACGCAGCAACTCGCACAAGCAAGAATAGCATTAGGATCAAAACACGATGTCTCCCAAAATGGAAGCTATGTGCAGGAAGGATTCCTGTACATGCCAAAAGAACTAGACAACATTCTTGTTGTTGATGGCAAACACAACCCAATCCTCAAGAAGCCAAGTGAAGCGACAAATGCACATCGAAACGGAAAAGAATTCTATGTCGAAGCTGACAAGCTGCGGCAACTTGCAACAGCAGACGGAAAAAAGAACGGTGTTCTTTTGCTTCCACGAAGCACCATCAAGAACATCTCTGTCGATGCACTCGCCGATCATCCTTTATCAAACTTCTCGCTGAATGACAGTGCAAAAGCATACGGAAAATTCCTGAAGGACTATGGCATCAAAGAAGTTCCTATATTGACCGTTGACAAAGATTACACTCAAAAACAAGACAAGCCATTTGCTCGCCTTTTGTGGCTCAGGAGTCTCAACTACGACTCGGATTTCTACGTTTACGACAGGCTCTTGTACTTTGGCTACTATCTTGTTCGTGGGGTACGCGGAGCGCCAAAGACACGAAAGCTTTCAAAACAACTCGTTGAATAATTACTTCTCTCAACAACACATTTATATCCAAGTTTTATTTTTCGCTTTCATGAATTTAAAGAAGCTTGCCATTTATGGATGTCTTGGACTTTCTGCAGCAATAGGAACATATAGCACATTTGTCCATGCTGTAAATAAACATAATCGCAATCTCGCCGAAGAAGTATCAAAAATAGTCTATGACAATGGAGTCATATTCGTTACTGGCAACGGTAAAAAAATAATGTCCAACAGACAAATTGAAATAGGGAATCTCACCATATACGAAAATACTGAAAATATCGAAATAAAAATCGTGCGAATGCTTGGTGAAGAATCATTAAAAAGATCCGATTACATCGACATAAAAAAGAAAGGCAACATCAAGATTGCCAAAGATTATTATTTCTCAAACGGCGCAATAGACGAAAACATCAATAGATATGAAAATGAAGAATATATGCCGTTCTATCCAGATCAGTTTGAGTACATCTGGATTCTAACAAAGATCAAGAACAACGACTTTACCGCGATAAAAGAAAGATACAAAGATATCAAGAAACCAAAACTCAAAAAATTACCGAAAGATATGCTGAGTGTATGAACTACAATTGATATTTGAAAATGTACCTTCTCCAAAGGACCGACAGTCTACTTTTATGATTAAATCAATAAATTTATTAACTAGAATAGTCTAAAACAAAGTATGAGGGTGAAGCTAAAAAAAGGAGAACAACGTAAATTAATTGCTGCAACAATGCAAAAACATAATTCTTTGAATACTGTTGCTCAACGGTTGCAAATTCCATACCCAACCCTAAAGAATTATTTTCAAGAAAATATGCTGCTGCCCAAGGAAATATTTGAAAAACTTTTGAAATTATCTCATAAGAAAGAAAAAGATTTTGAAGCATCTTATCTGCCAGAAAATTGGGGGAAACGCATTGGCGGACAAAAAGGAGCAAAAACATTGCTAAGAAAATACAAAAGAGAACTAGTTGAATGGAGAAAAAAAGGCATATCAAAATTCCACTATTCGAACGCAAAACAGATTAAAATACCCATCCTTGATGAACGACTTGCAGAGTTCATTGGAGCGCACTTAGGAGATGGAACCTTAACAAAATACTTTCTTAAAATCTCGGGAGATGCCAGATATGACTTGCCGTATTTCAACTACCTTCAAAAATTAATTTTTGATATTTTTGGAATAGATGCACACATCTTAAAAGAAAATGATAAAACTAGAAATACATTGTATCTTACGATTTCTTCAAAAAATTTCTGTATGTTCCTACACGACAAATTTGGAATAGAATATGGGGATAAAATCAGGAATAACACGTTGATCCCTAAAAGCATATTACAAAGTTCTAAATTATCACTAGCCTGTCTAAGGGGGCTTATTGATACTGATGGATCGATTTCTCGCAGAGGAAGAGATGGCTCCCAATTTTGTATTGTTTTCACATCTCATAATAAAAATCTAATCCGGCAAGTAAAACAAATATCAGACAAGCATGACTTATTCAGTTATGTATCAAAAGATGAGACCCAAATTGGAACAAACAAGGGTGAGAATATTTTAAATTACTTCAGAAAAGTAGGAAGTTCAAATCTCAGACACATCGTTCGGTTCTATTTGCGATTTTTTGAAAATAAAACCATATATCGGCATGAAGTTACACAGTACTATCAAAAAGACTTATATAGGAATGCTATTCTACCTTTTAAGATAAAAGGACCCGTGGTCTAGAGCCACCAATCATGGCGGACAATGGTTATGACATCACCTTGACGTGGTGGGAGTCCCCGGTTCGAATCCGGGCGGGTCCATTATATACATGGACGCACCAAACCAAGCAATACAGGAGTTTCCCGAATACATAATAAAACCAGATACACTCAGGGCGATAGTTCCTACAATAGTCGTTACGTTCGTGCTTGCTCTTGTGTTCTATGGGGGCATTGCATTGAATATCTACTTGCTTGGAATCCAGGTTCCCGGATCAATAACAGTGCTCATATTTTCTGTTTTGGGACTGTTGGTGATAATGCAGGCGCTTCTGACATATGTTCGCACATCACATACAAAATACTATGTGTACAAAAACAGAATCCAATTCGTTGGACAAAAAGAAAATTACATCATGTTCAACACTGTCAATGACATCAAACTCTCAAAAAATTTCATAGACACGTTTTTTAGGACTGGAACAATAACAATGCAGCCGAATCTCACCATAAAAGGCATCACTAACCCTGAACAGACATTCACGTATTTGAAGCAGATGACGGACTACGCGCGAGGCCTGTACAACCGTATATGAGCCATAGCAAGCAATAGATTTATAAATCATAAAAGGAAGTAATAATTATCATGGCAGAGGAGCGATTTTCTAAGAATTTTTTCCTGGGTCTTTTGATTGTGCTGCTCGTCCTGACTCTTATGGTCCTTTATCCTTTGATGAACGCTTTATTATGCGCGATAGTCCTCGCATATTTCTTCTATCCAGTATACAAGTATTGTGCAAGGATGTTCCGTTCAAAACAGGTGGCGTCATTCGTTCTCGTGATTGTGCTTATCATATTGATTGTCGTCCCGTCGTACTACATAACGGAAGCAATAACAAAGGAAGGTTATGGATTATTCATTGAGATAAAACAGAAGTTGGCGACAACGGAGCAACTGAACATTAACTGCCAAAAGACACCATATCTCTTCTGCGGCCTCACGAACAAATTTGTCAATTTGGTGAAAAATCCTCAGGTAGCTTATTATATCCAGGACGCTTCAAGCAAGCTCAGCTCATTCATCGTGAATGAGGCATCGAACTTCATCATCAGTCTTCCGAATCTTATCATATTCTTTGTCGTTATGTTCTTCTCAATCTATTACTTCTTCATTGACGGGGAGCTTCTCATAGAAAAAATGAAACGCTCAATCCCATTGAAGAAGCACCACGTCGACCATATAATAAACCAGTTTAGCCAATTCATGCATGCCACGTTATATGGTCATGTCGTCAGCGCGGCAATACAAGGCATATTGGGTGCATTGACGTACTATCTTCTAGGTATAACGACGCCTATACTCGCAGGATTGGCCATTGCAGTGTTCGCGTTCCTTCCAATCGTCGGATCACCATTGATTTGGGTACCTACGGCAATAACATTATTCATAGAAGGAAGCACAGGCAAGGGAGTCATACTCCTCATTGCTGGATTATTCATAGTAACAATCGCGGATAATTTCCTAAGGCCTATGCTGATAGGAAAGAGATTGAACATACATCCAGGCGTCGTGCTGATCGGAACACTTGGAGGCCTTTTCGTGATGGGCCCAATCGGCATCATAATTGGTCCATTAATCATCTCGTTGTTCTGGACATTCGTCGAGGTATATTACAAAGAAGGATTTGGCAACAGTTCATTACCACACTAAAAAATCATAGAAGAGTTCTAGTCTCTATTTTTGAAATGAACTTGCCAACTTCGACAATATGAGCAATGTAATGGTCAAGGACTAATCCTGACTTCCCCTTTCCTTTTCCGAAGAAATGTTCCTTGTGCATAGAGACGCCACTTGACATATCTCTCAATTCACCGAGCGCTCTTATTGCCAGAAGACCATAGCAGGTATCGTCGAAATACTGCCGTTCGGAAGGATGCAGTGCTTCCCTGTAAGAATGCAATAATTTCTCTGCCAAATAGGAACGTCCATGAGCAATGCCAAGTACATCAGCCAAGTAGCATACGTCATAGTGTTTCGGGAATTTGTTAGTTGCCCATTCCCAGTCAATTGATGCATAATCATCGATTGTTTTTATGAGATGTTCAGGGCGGATGTTGCAGTGATTAAATCCTGTTTGCGAGATTTTACTATTTATGATAGTAGAAAACAAATTCTCTCCAATGTGGATATTGATTCCAGCCAAATATCCTAGCGATTTCGCAAGCCATATAGGTTTTAACCATTTTTCGGATGAAATCCAGTTGAGAAATGCCAGGTTTCTGAATCCTGAATCATATGGCAACTCTCCAGGATTGAAATTTACCAATGTAACAAGATAATCAACAAATTTAGGAGAAACGATATCATGAGGAAGAACAAGAATATCGTATGCTTTCCTTTCTCCAAAAAAAGTTCCGTCAACATAATTCATTTCTATGATTCCATCTCTGAATTCTTCATCGGAAAGAAGAGGAACTGCGAAACTTCCGTTTATTTTACCCTGCGCCTTATCCAAAACTTGAGCTTCATTCCTGAGCAAGGCCACTCTGTTCTTATTCAAACGTTTCTTGTCGCCGAACGAGTAAGGTGTTTTTAGAACTAACCCACCATCGGACATAGGAAAGTGTATTACCTCTCCGCGTTTGCTGCTTTTAAGAATTTCTTGCGTCATTGTATTGCCACTTTATGCTATATTAAATATGTTTTGATTCGAGAAGGTTGAAAAGCAGAGTAAAGTTTATAAGATAGATATAAGTTTACAACTCATGAAAACAAAAACAATTGATGGCGTTTTTGGACCTTCTGACGAATTTACGGAAGGATTTTTAGAAGGGATGATGAAAAGCGTTCCTTTCACAAAAGCTACACGTGATGCTGCAAATGCAATAAAAGAGCAGAACAAAGACCTCACAGGTCCTAGATATTCATGCGGTAAAGCACTAAGTGTTTACACTGTCGCTTGTGCGTACCCTGGTATTGCGTTTACATTATATGATATTCTAAAATAAATCTCACCATGATAGAAGAAGCAGAAATTAAAAATCATAAAACAAATGAATATTTGGGGATTTGGACGGTAAACCGCAATGGAAGTTCTCAAAAAAGGACGCTTATTTTTACTCCAGAAAATCACAAGAAATTGAAAGAATTGGATGATTTGGTGCAACTAACGGTTGGACTCGAGATTATTTCTGCCGGTGAATTCAAGAGAAATTATCTTTCCAGAAAAGACAATAGAGAATTTAGCATAGAATTAGACCCTAAAAATACGCAGCCAATTGACTGGACTGTGTATAGGCAATATTAGTAGCATTTACTGCAAAAATTGTTCGACTGCTTTTTCAACAAGCGAGCTCTGGTTTCTGATGCGTTCCGAACGCATCTTCTCCTTCAACTTAAGAAGAACTGGTTCGCTGATTGAGATTGAGATCCTGTATTTCATTTTCTTAACATCCTCTCTATGCCAGTTGGTTCTCTTCTCATAATCTCGTAACTTGGATCGCAAATTAGGTAAATGACATTTATAGGCCCAGTTGGCATATCAGAAATTGATTTTTTATATTGTGAATAGAGCTCTCTTAATTCTAAAAATCCCGGAGCATGAGTAATATCACACGGTCCTTGCAATTGTTTGATTGCAGCAATCCTGCCTTTACTAGGATGATCTACATCGCTTTTCAAGTTAGTATTTTCATGAGTCATGAATGGTTGTTTTCCCGCCATAGGTCTAGTTGCTGGTTCACGTCCTTTTTCCAAAGTCAGTGTCTTGGGCATTTTACCTGTTTCATATGCGAGTTTTTCAGAATATATTATAAGTAATACCACTATATAAACCTTTCGTTTTGTAACTACTAGTAAGTAACTACATTATTACGGGCAACAAGCTTTATATACAAAACTCGTCCAAGAATGCCTTAAAAGACGTCTATATGCGGCCGTGGCACAATCCGGTACTGCGCTGGTCTTGAAAACCAGTGTCGAAAGACTTCCCGGTTCAAATCCGGGCGGCCGCGTTAAACTTCCCTTGAACCTAAGAATCCTGTTTTGCTACTACAAACCTTGTGTGCATCTTTTACGGCCGTTTTATTTTTTTGTGGTTAGTTGTTCACGTGCAACTTGTGCACGATTTTTCATTTTTTGCAAGGTTTTCCTGATACTGGTGGCTTTACGAGAATAGTACAGATATATAAATCTTTCTATTTGTTACTACTATTAAGTTACAATCATTATATTTGACAAAATCGTAACATTATTATATCACTTGTTATAATATTATAACATATGTTCAAAAAATATAACAAATACAAACTCCTCAAGGTATTTTTCGATAACCCGTTGGAAAATTTCAGGTTGCGTGAATTAAGCAGACTGAGCGGTATCGCGCCGCTTTCGGTGGCAAATTATCTCAAGGAATTTCAAGCGGAACACCTTGTCACACGATACGAGAAACGGAGTGTCCCGTTCTATCGGGCAAATCGGGATGACGAATCATTCAAACTATTCAAGAGAGTAAGCATCTTGTATGAATTACATGTATCTGGATTGATCGATTATTTGTGGGACACGTTGGCTCCCGAGGCCATCATCTTGTTCGGCTCTGCAGTACGGGGAGAGGATACTGAGCACTCGGACATCGATATCTTCATAATAGGGAAAGAAGGAAAAATTGATATAGGAAGCTACGAGAAATACTTGCATAAGACCGTCAATATACTCATCGAGTCCGACAAGACAAAAATGTCAGGCGAATTCAAGAACAACCTCATCAATGGCATCGTGTTGAAAGGATACCTTAAGCTCTTTTGAACATGATAATCAAGACAACACCGGACAAGGAACGTGCACAGGCGATCGTAAAGCTCGTCGAGCAACGGGAAGCGTATACAAAAAATATCAACATGGATACGTTCCCCACCATGATCGCTGAAAGCTACTATGAGATACTAAAGGAACTTATGACCGCCATCGCGCTTGCGGACGGTTACAAGACGGCAGGCGAGAATGCGCACAAGGACCTCGTCGATTATCTTTCAAATTACCATGAGCTCCACCAGGACGAGATCGCGCTCATCGATGACCTGCGCATACGCAGGAACAAGAGCATGTACGAGGGGAAACAGATAGAATTGGTATATGTACGCAACAACAAAGACAAACTCCTTGCGGTCATACAGAAATTGAAAGCGGTTGTCAAGACAAAAGTGGTATGAGAAACTCATGCCTTTTGTGAAGTGGTCCGTTGCTTTACGTGTCGCGTTCTTTTGGCTCTTTCACGGACTTTCTTTGCTTCTTCGCATCATTCATGCATGATTGATTAGTTTTGATTTTGTTCTAGAGAGATGGCTCGGTCCCGGACCGCGGTCAGTATATGGAGAAATTGTAGGGTCGGCAGGCTCTGCGTCGGCTGACATTCGGCGAACTAGGCGTTCATTTGGGTCGGGAAACGATTTAAAAATTATTTTTTGAGGATAGAATTTTTACACATCGGCCTAGCTACGGCCTGCTCCGCCCTAATGATAGCAAAGAGGTATGTTGTTATTATCTAAATCGAATTTAGGCCGTGAAATGCATTTTTCAAAGGACAGTGGCGAAATTTAGGCCGTTTAGGCATGAAACATTTTGCCAGGTTTCTCTCCCGTGGCGCAGTCAATATGGGGAAGAAATGTAGGGTCGGCAGGCTCGGCCTTGCCATTGTTTCAGCTCGTCGCGGCTTGAACAGGGTCGGGAAACGATTTAAAAATGCACAATCATAATTTCTAAAAATATTTTTTAGAGTTTCAATAAATTACGAATGAAAAGAAAAGATTAAAATAGTCTGAATGTCTATAAATGCGTATAAAGCAAGCTACAGACGCTATAAACCACAGTGCTTTGAACGAAGTCTTCCCGCACGTTGGGGGTATTACATTTTTTCTGATGAAATAAAATCATGTATATTCTGAATATTGTCAATAGTGTTAATATTTATATACCTCAAAATGTATGCATGACAATCAGTCTTGAATAACAAAATAATCTGTACGGGGTAAAATGAATGACAATAACCTATTAAAAGATTATTTTTCAAACGTCCGCCTAAACAGCAGAATATCCGCCAACACTAAACCGGAAAATATAGATAAATACAAGTATATCATAAAAAATGCATGGAAAGTACGGACGATTTATTTGCTGGGAATCATATGCTGGCTTTTTGTTGTTTACGGATTTGTTGTTTTTTTTAATCTTAAATTAATATATTGGTTAACTATTGCCCCGATTGTCGGCATTTTTACTGTACATTATCTTGTCAGCTATGGCATTAATTTATTTTATAAATCATTTGATTTAGATAAGCACAATGCATTTATTAAAAAATACTGGGACAAAAAAAAGAAACTGCCATCTGTCGATATTTTCGTTCCCATTTGTGGGGAAAGCACCGAGATTCTCAAAAAAACATTTCATGCGATATCAAAAATAAACTACAAAAACAAAAAAGTGTATGTACTTGACGACAAGGGGGACAAAGAACACAAGGCCTTGGCAATATCAAAGGGATTCTCATATTTGAGCAGAGAAAATAAAGGATACATGAAGAAGTCAGGAAATCTCAAATTTGGGTTTGAGAATTCAAATGGAGAATTTATCGTAATATTTGATGCTGACTTCGCTCCCAATCCTGATTTCATAAAAGAGCTTCTTCCATACATGAAAGATGCAACTGTATCTATTGTCCAATCACCGCAATATTTCCAAACAGACAACGATATCCATCAGCGTTCAGCACTTGAATATGGCGCAGGCAGTGTTCAGGAGGAGTTCTACCGCATCATTCAGGTTTCAAGAGATAATTTTGGCGGGGCAGTCTGCGTTGGATCAAATGCGATTTACAGGCGAAAAGCACTCGATTCCATTGGAGGCATAATTCAAATTGAGCACAGCGAGGACATACACACAGGAATTAAATTAGTCAATAATGGCTGGAAAATAAAATACATCCCAATTATTCTTGCAATTGGCCTGTGTCCAGAAAACATGCATGCATATTTCCACCAGCAAAATAGATGGTGCAGCGGCAACATGAGCCTTTTATTTTATCCTGAGTTCTGGAAATCAAAACTCACAAATTCACAGAAATTATGCTTCATTTCTGGATTTTTGTATTATGTGAGTTATGCATTCGCTGTACTCATGTCATTTCAGGTATTTGTACTGCTTTTTTGGAACTTTAAATTCATAAGCCTTGTGCACGCTCTGCCGTTCCTCCCTTTTCTCATATTTGGTTTCGTAGTGCTGCCGCTGTTCAGAATTTCAAAGGTCAAATACGGCACAATTATCGCCAGAACAGCGCATGCTAACAGCTGTGCATACTCTGTCATTTTAAACATAATAAAAAAACCATTGGTCTGGCAGCCCACCGGTGCCATAAAAGATAAATTCTCCAAATCTTATGTTACGTTGATTAAGTTTAACGCATTTGTCTTTTTGGTTTATTTAGGCATGCTTGGATTAACAATAAGCAGTGGCCATTTCCCGGTTTTGAACTCAGAGTATTATACTATCTTTATTTGGATTTTCTTTTATATTATAGTAAATAGCATTTTTCTTTGGAACTCATATTTATCACTTGACGATATAAAGAAAAAAGAAATCAGTGATTCCAGTTCGGGCTCGCTTTTCCTCTGGAGACTCAGCACAGCAGGCAGTTATGTCTTTCTCTTATGCGCTGTTTTTTTTACAGGCATAATGATAGCATAATTTTTTCGAAACAAATAAAAAAGATTAAATAGGCATACACCTTTGATAATCCATGAAAAAATTAGTTGTTATTTTCATTTTGTGGTTCATAGTTATCAATGTATTTGCCATACTCTCTCTTAATCGTTTTAATTTAAATGAAGATACTTCTTTTAGCTGGATTGCGCAAAATAATTTTTCCTCTGCACAAACATGGGATGTCGTTTCAATTCATGAGAAATGGGATTCATACTGGTATATAGACATCGCTCAAAAAGGCTATCTGCTTAGCCCCAGGGGTATTGAACAGCTCCCCAATGTCGCCTTTTTTCCGCTCTATCCTTATCTTATCAAGGAAACTTCATTTTTGACCGGCGGAAATCTTGTTTTGACCGGATGGATACTAAGCACAATCTTCCTCTTTTTAGCATGCTTGTACCTTTTCAAACTCGTTAAAGAATTCCACCCAGAAATTGATCCACATTTGCCGGTTATTCTTTTGCTGATTTTTCCAACCTCTTTTTTTCTTAATGCTGTTTATGCTGAATCATTGTTTCTCTTTCTTTCCTTGGCTGTTTTTTATTATGGGTTAAGAGGGAATTTTTTTCTGGCTGGCGTTCTTGGATTTTTGGCTTCTCTGACCCGCATAACAGGAATGTTGCTGTTTATCCCGCTTGTTTGGGAATACTTCAAAAATTATGATTTTAAATTTTCGCGTGCTTTGAATTTAAAGATTTTATCGATTTTTCTTGTGCCGGCTGGAACTTTGAGTTTTTTCCTTTACGATTATTTTAAATTCGGAAATTTCTTTTTGTATTTCACTACAGAGAGCCAATGGAATAGGCCTTTTTTTAAATTGAGCAGCGACTTTTTTTCGCTCGCAACAAATGCTGCGATAGTTAACTTTTGTTTAGATTTTTTCTTTTTAATATTTGTCCTTATAGTTACTTTTTTTGTTTTTAAAAAATTACGGATATCTTACGGTCTTTACATGTTAGCCACATTGGCAACTGTATTAAGCAGCGGGACGACCATGGCTATCGGCAGGTTTATACTGGTCTTGTTCCCCATATATATCTTGGGTGCTTCAATTAAGAATAAAAATCTGCAGCTGCTGTGGATTTTCAGTTCCATTCTTCTTCTGGCCATCTATACCCTCTCATTTGTAAGCACTTACTGGGCTGGATAAAATGCATATTCACGGTTAATTATTTAAAGTTTTAATCACTGGTGATACAAATGAGCATAATTGATTTTATTCTTCTCATGATATCTTCAATCAATTCAGCAATACAGGAAGATGTTTTGGACTTAATTTCTTTTTAGAAAGTTCCTTGAATTCGTTCTTGATTGATTCGACGCGGTTTTCAAGACCAAGTATCAAATCAAGCGTATCCTCATTGGGTGAGTTTGAGCTCAGGTCCTTATGCAATTCATTTACATACAATTTATTTATCGTCTCGGCACTAAACAATTCTTTCTGTGCCTTCTCATCCCATTTGTTTATGTTGTGAATGAGATATGAATAATTTTGAGAGGTGTAAGAATCATTCGTGTCATGAAGTCCAAGTTCTTTTAGGACAGAAATTTTACCCGTCTCCAAAAGATGTGTGTTCATCCACTTATAGAACTTGTCAAATGGAACATGAGGATTCACACTTACAGGAAGATTAGGAAGTTTTTTGAGTATCGCTCTATAGCACGCTTTACTGTTTTTGTATTTGCCCAGATCTATAGTAACACAAGAAGGAAATTTCTTGTTAAAATCCATTTCGAAATAACACACATAATGACCACGACCGAATTTATGATCATCAATATCTTTTTCAGTGAATTTTCCACCTGAAGCATTCATGAAATTTATTCCTTGAACAAACCAGAGGAAATCATCTTTGTCAGTTGTACGATAAGCACCAAAATAGGCCTCGTTCTTGAGGCTGTAAGCCATTAATAGCACTCTTCCGCATACATTGGGTGTTTTCATGTCTTTTTGAACGACGTACTACTTACTTATAAATCTTTTGATTTTGTTACTACCTTAAAGTAACTACAAAAAGAAAGGTTTAAAATGTATAAGAAAGTTCATAAGCAAGCCATATGTGCAAACGCCATGACAGAATTAGAACAAAAAATACAGCTTCCTGATCCTGAAAAGCAGAAGAAACTGTTTGAAACATTGACCATCCCAGGGAATCTTTTGGCAAGCCTGAGCAACGGTCGTTCACTTGGGGACACGCTTGTTTTCGGATGCGGAACAAGCAACCTTCCATCGACAATAAGAGAGCATAATCCCAATACGCCTAATATTGTCGCATATGACCACGATCCCGAGAAAATAGCGAAATGTAAAAAATTATACAAGGATAACAAAGTATTGTACATTGACAAAAAAATTCCTATTCTATATAATACAATAATCGCGCACGCCGTGCTTCATGAAAACCCAAACGCGATTTCCAAGGAAATAAATTCTATGCTCAGCAAAGGCGGCCATCTGGGAATCATAGATTATGATATGAAGGGGATGAAGATGGATGAGTTCCTTATCCGATGGACTGGATTTGAAGAGAAAGAAGAACTGAAAAGACTCGGCAACGAGGCGTGCTACAGGATGCACACGAAGTTCGGACTGGACGACTGCATCAAGCTTCTTGAGAAGAAAGGGATCACACAGTTTTTATCCCATGGAAAACTTCCCACCATGATAAATCCCGAGGAAAGCACGAAATGGTTTTTCTATCATGGCATAAAGAAAATCGACACCAAAATCGCTTCACGTTAATTGTTTAGAAAGGTATAAAAACAAAAGAGGGATTAATTCTATCATGGATGAAAGGCCTAAAATAGGAATTGGGGTCATCGTCATAAAGGACGGTAAAGTCCTTGCCGGCAAGAGAAAGGGCTCTCATGGCGAAGGTTCATGGTCTTTTCCAGGCGGCCATCTTGAATTCAATGAGGATATCGAAACATGTGCTACAAGGGAAGTCATGGAAGAAACAGGAATCTCAATAAAAAACATAAGAAAGGCGGCATTCACCAATGACATATTCGAGAAAGAGGGAAAACATTACGTGACTCTTTTCGTGACATCCGATTTCGAGTCGGGAGAAGCAAAGGTCATGGAGCCGAACAAGTGCGAGAGATGGGAATGGGTCGAATGGAACAAACTGCCAAATCCTCTTTTCCTCCCGATACAGAATCTTCTGAAGCAGAAATTTGATCCATTAAAACAACGTCCCTGAAACGCCTAGTTCCAAGAATAAGTTTATCGTTTCTGACAATCATTCTTTGGAGTTAACTACTTCAACTTATTGTACATCTTATCTTTTATTTTTTCGTAGAATTCTGAAAGCCACTTCACATCTTTAATTTTCTTCTTCTCACATATTTCTTCAGGAGTGGATTCATTCTTTATCAGTCTCTCTATTTCTTGAACATAATCATCAGGCGTTGAACCCATTATTTTCAGGAACGCATTTTTGTATTCCTTTGGATTCTTTTCGAGATCTTTGCTTGTCGCCGCTGATGGAGATCTCACTCCAAGATTAGCATAGTGAAGAAGTAGCTCAACGGAATTATACGCCCAAGCGTTTTCCTTTTCACGTGCACGTTCTGCTGGAGTAAGTCTTTTATCGACAAATGTGTTAGGGGATTGCAATCCCATTGCCGAACATATCTGCCCGGCGATTTAATCTCCTGGCTTTGAAGTACCATCGATAAATTCTCTCATCTTAAATGGGGAACAACTAACTAGATCTGCAAACTTTTCTATGCTAATTTTCTTCGAGTTAAGATATTTTTTTATCAATGCGCCATCCACAGTCTGTTTTTTCCTAAACAACATCGCCTCATACTCGCTTATGCTGATTTCGTTCATAGCCAGGAAGCCGTCTCTCAGTTTCTCGACGTTAAGTATGCCGAGCTCTGCACATATAGCATCAAGCTTCATTTCTTTTGTTAACATATCCTTGACGTCATCATTGACTTCTTGTTTTTGCATTTTTACGTAACTTCCCCATGATTTGTTGGTTATCCTCCTGAAATATTTGAGATACTTATGTTTATTTACGCCAGCATTTGATGCTGCATTATCTAAATTTATATTTTCGCAATACATGTAGTCGGGATCGTTTAATTTTTCTACGTCTTCATTAACAAGCCTTATCAAATCCTCTTCAGATTTTTGCATCTTTGATTCATTGATATCACCAATAAGTGATGTATGTGCGGATTTTTCGATCTCGAATTCTTTTGGCTCAGTTATGGGAGACGGCGTGGCAATGTTTTGTTCAAGGCTCGTTTCATACCTGTGTCCGCCAATATTACCTGAATACGACTTGCTATTCTGCGTTTGCGTGACTTTTGTCTCAAGGTTCTGCGATATTTCTCTTGAAGGCTTTTGACTGGACGCCAATTCTTCCAGCCTTAGAAATTCGTAAACGCGGACATGATCTATGCCAAGCATTCTTGATATTTCAGATTCGTTCTTTCTTTATCCATGAAGCATTAGAATCTTGTCTTTCTGCGAGTCAGTCAGACCGCGCTGAATACCAACTTGATCTCCTTCAACCATTTCGTAGCAACGCATTTATCGTTGACTTATAAACGTTTTTATCAGCATTTAAAAAGACATAATTATTGTACATTGCCGTATTTTTATTCAGAAATTACTTCCTTGCATACTCTTCCCTCATTAGAAGATATTCAGAGCTTTCTATTATCTCGGCTCCCGGCTGGCTCTTCAGCCATTCCGTCCAGCCGGCGTTTTGATTTATGCGGTAAATCTGCTCTTCATTCTGCCATTTTGTAAAAAGCAAGTAAAAATTGTTTTTCTTGCTGGACTTGCCCAGGGGATTGTTGATATCTATCCCGTGATATGCCCAACTGAGACTCCCTTTTGTCGGATGGATGACTATTATTTTCCTGTTGCTCCCTTCCGGCTCGAACCACTTCTTGATGAACTCATCATTTGGAACTGCTATGATGGATGTGCAGTTGTTGACGTCCAGCTCAAGCCCCGATCTTATCAAGCCGTCGATTGAAGTCTCAAAAACCATTTCAAAGAAAACAAAGTTGTGCTATATTAAGTTTTCTGTAAGCTGTATGCCAACCTTATGCACGCTTCCTCGTCCTCTATCAGATTCATCTTTAGCGCTTCGGCAGGAAGGACAAATGTGAAATCCTTGTGCTCATTCTGATTTACAATTATATTGGGCATCCTCTCCAGTTGTAAAAGAAACTCATGGTAGATGAAATCTTTTTCCTGCCTTACGAATATCTTCCTGAGATATTTGAAACGTTCTGGATGAACAGGAACTATTGTTTCCTCGCGAAACTCCCGCACCATCGCCTCAAGAATGTCCTCGCCTTTATTGACTTTTCCAGCTGGAACGCCCCACTTATTCCCCTCCGGTTTGTGGTCCTGCCTCAGGAGAAGAAGTATCTTTTTGTTGTATTCAGCAAAGCAACTTACAACGTCGAAAACAGGATTAAAGCCATCCGGTATATCGTTGTATATCATATGTTAGAGAAAATAGGGCATTATAAAAATATAGCGGTTTAATTGATGATGTATTTCCTTATATCTTTAGCTATATTCCTGGCCTTGATCTCCGGAAGCTCGCAGTACGCACATCTCATGCCTGCAGAACAGAACAGCCAATATATGAATTTTTCGAATTGTTGCCCTAAAAATGCCAATTAGGGTGACCACATAAATAGGAAACTTTAAATAGCGTGGTCACCTATAATGTAGTATGTTCATCGAGGTTCGAAAAAAGGGATCTACGAGGAAATTCTACGCCGTCTACTCACTGAGGGAAGGCCCAAAGATAATCAAGATACGCCGCTATCTGGGAAAAAACCTTGAAAAGAAGGAGCTTGAAAAGAGGAAAAAGCAGGCAGAGACATTCATCAACGAGCAGATAAAGAATTACAAGGAGATAAGGGATCCTCTTACTACGCCCTTGACTGAAGCAGAGATACACCAGCTTAAACTTCTCGAGGAAAAAAGCAAATTCAGGGTAATCCATCTCAATGAACAAGACTGGGCCAAATTCTCGGAAGTATTCTCGTACAACACAAATGCAATCGAGGGTTCCACTTTAACGCTGAAGGATGTAAAAAACATCGTTGACAAGAACAAGAATCCAGACAAGAGCATGGATGATATTGATGAAGCGAAAGGGGTCATTGAAGCTATAAGGCTCATAAGAAAAGATAAACATCACGTTTCCGTTAAGCTGATAAAGATAATCCACAAGATTGTATTCGGAAAGACAAAAGCATTCGCTGGAAAATTCAGGGGAAAGGGCGTTGAAGTCGCGATAAAAGACAAACTTGGAAACATAATCCATGTCGGAGCTCCCTCTGAAAAGATACGAAGCCTTTTGACAGAACTAACTTGTTGGTATAACGAGCACAAGCATAAATATCCGCCAATACTTCTCGCCGCGGTTATCCATAATCAGTTTGAGAACATTCATCCATTCCAGGATGGAAATGGCAGAGTTGGAAGATTATTGTTAAACAATATCTTATTGAAGCACAGACTGCCTCCTGTCAACATCGAATTTTCCAAGCGCCAGGAATATTATTCCGCGTTGATAGCGTACCAAAACGAAGGCAACATACGGCCGATGGTCGAGCTGATCGTCAAGGAATATAGGCGTTACATAGGTGACCACAAAAAATTATAGCGTGGTCACCTACATGCCGAGCATCGCATCGTATTTCGAGTATACTTCCTTGATCAATTCGCCTGCTTTCGGATTGCTCCATGCGTGCATCCATTCCGAAGTCAGCTGCACTAAAGTGATAGGAACAACTCCTGCCTGAAACATTCTTTGAACTCCATAATAATGCGCATCAGGTGTTGAATCCCCTGCAGAATCCATCAACCCATAAACTTCATATCCTTCTTTCAACGCGTGAAGAGCTGTATATGCAAAGCACATGCTTGTCCATAATCCAGAAACAATTACTTTTTTCTTTCCTGTCTTTTTCACGGCATCGAATGTCGCCTTGTCCTCGAAGGCATCGAAGCTCGGTATTTTTCTTGCGAAGACTTCCTGATTCGGGAAGATGCTCTTTATTTCGCTTATTACCTCTCCGTTCATGGAAGGGTTTATTGTGGATAAAACAACAGGCACATTGAGTATGCTTGCCGCTTTTGCAGCTGCAACAACGCAGTTCTTGATTACAGTCCTGTCTCCTGAACCAACTCCCCTGAACATCGCTGCTTGGTAATCTACCAGAACTAAAACACTATTTTTGTCTGTTATAAGATCTAACACCGGACTTGCCATCTTGACACCTCAGCACACATGTGCTAAATAGATGAATATTGCTTTTGGGTTTTTAAGAGTTATGTCGCAATCAAAAAATTTAAAATTAATTTATTCCAAAACCTTTATAAACCAGCCCTAAATCAATTCAAATAGATGAAGCGAAGTTCACGACGTTGGAAAAAGAAAGGGCAGATGCGCTGGAAATGGCAGCGCAAGCGAATGAAGAAAGAGAAACGACGCCGAATCGCAAGAATAACATAAAGTTCTTTTTTATCTAAATTCACGTACGACATCATAGAATATTTGCTTTTCTTTTTGATCTGAATAGATAGCCATTTTTATCTGAGGTGACCCGCTTGTAGAAAGAGGTTCGGACATGATGTATCCAATCAAACGATTGAACGTGCTTTCAATTTTCCAACCAGGTATGTGACGATTGAAATGACCGTATGCATTTAGCAACACTCCCTTCATGTCGTATTCGGGTATTCGCACGTACAAATGCACCCACTCAGTGGAAGGATCAACAAGCTTCGTAAACACACCAATAAATACACCCTCTTCTGAGGCGACGGTTGATTCAAGAAGAGAAGGAGTTTTACGCTGTAGTCGCGGATCAGTTTTTGTATCTGGCGTTTTTGTTTCTAGCATTTCGACATCAATGTTTGGGATTTATTTAAACATTTCGAGCGAATAACACATTGTCCTAACGATAGATATTTATTCTAGTTCATTATCCGCAACGCATGGCATTAAGGGAATTTATCTATAAGCACAGTTTGAAAATATGCGCACTCGCAATGATGGCCGGATTGGGAACCACCGTTTCGGCTCAGTTCATGAAGAAACCAGATGGTCTTGAAAACAAACTCAAACAGACATCAATTGTGGAACGCAGAACGCAGGTTGAGGCATCATTGAAAGCATACAACCAAGCCAACCAAGCGTGCTTAGATCGTGAATTGCTGGGGATATCAATGATGTTTGGAGCAACAGGTTTCCTAGGATTATCAACAATCTACGGCAAGAAACCAGAATATGACATACCAAAAGGTGCTGGCGGTTTTTAGTGCCTAAAAAGCAAGCAAACAAATTTCTAGAGACAAATAACCTTAATAACTAGTTCTTATTCGGGAAAGCAATGGAATTTTACACAAATAACCAACTTTGCAATCAACCTTATGAAGAATACGAGGTAGAAGACTATTCAAATCAAAAACTATGCGAAGCATACAAAAAAGTCGTGGAGCATAAAGACAACTCTCTATCTATAGAACAAATCAAGCAAGCCGACAAAATAAGGAGTGAGAGAAAAAACATAGCAATCTATTTCCACACAAAAAGAACTCTGCAAGGACTTGAACAATCGGGGATTCAAAGGGAAACACGAAATATTCTTGAGGATATAATCAAATCAGGAGTCGATTCTGCAAAAAGCAATTATAAGTTTAGTAATTTTGATACTTCATATTCAACAAAAGAAGACAAAAAGCCAGTTGTTGGGGCTAAAAACATGCTATAAGCCCCCGTAATCGAAACTTTTATAAAGGACATCAAGAGTAAAAATTATCGCTTAGAAAAGCAAATGTCATGCAGAGGAAAAAGGAGGAAAAATCTTCCGTTTGAACTTTTTCTGCGGTATTCAAATCCGCGACACACAAACGAAAAAAGCATGACAATCAGCACCAATGTATACACTACATATAATCAAAAATGTATGCTTAAGTGTTCACTTAAGTATGAAATAGTTGAGTCAAGAGCAGAAATAATGTTCTTAAGTTTCAGCCCAAGTAGAAATAAAAAATAAGCGACAAGAATTCCTGTTGATCCTGCAGGAGATCGCTGCTATTAGGATTCGACTAAGCCATGCAAGTTATCTCGCAAGAGAAGCGACAGGCTCAGTAACACGTCATTAATCTGCCCTTATGTCTGGGATACCCTCGGGAAACTGAGGTTAATACCGGATAGAAAAAGAAGTCTGGAATGAATCTTTTTTGAAAGGCAACGCGTAAGGATGAGATGGCGGCGGATTAGGCAGTTGGCGGTGTAATGGACCACCAAACCTATGATCCGTACGGGGAATGAGAGTTCTAGCCCGGAGAGGGACACTGAGATACTGGTCCCAGCCCTACGGGGTGCAGCAGGCGCGAAACCTTTACAATGCACGCAAGTGTGATAAGGGAATCCTAAGTGCTTATGATTTTATCATAGGCTTTTGCCGAAGGCAAATACTTCGGAGAATAAGTGGTGGGTAAGACTGGTGCCAGCCGCCGCGGTAACCCCAGCGCCACAAGTGGGGATCAGGTTTATTTGGTCTAAAGCGTTCGTAGCAGGTCCTGTAAATTTCTTGTGAATTTGTTACGCTCAACGTAACAGAATGCAGGAAAGACTGCAAGACTTGGAACTGGCAGGAGTAAGCAGTATTCTCGGGGGAGCGGTAAAATGTTATAATCCCGAGAGGACTACCAGTGCCGAAGGGGGCTTACTAGTACAGATTCGACTGTGAGGGACGAAAGCTAGGGGAGCAAAAAGGATTAGATACCCTTGTAGTCCTAGCCGTAAACACTGTGAACTAGATATGGCATAAACTTCGTGTTTGTGCTGTATCGAAACGAAGGTGCAAGTTCACCACCTGGGAAGTATAGTCGCAAGGCTGGAACTTAAAGGAATTGGCGGGGGAGCACTACAAGGGGTGCGGCGTGCGGTTTAATTGAATTCAACGCCGGAAATCTCACCAGGAGCGACGGCAGGATGAAGGCCAGTCTAAAGGGCTTGCCTGACGAGCCGAGAGGTATTGCATGGCCGCCGTCAGCTCGTGCCGTAAGGTGTCCTCTTAAGTGAGGTAACGAGCGAGACCTGTGTCTTCAATTGATAACGACACGAAAGTGGATTGATCCCATTGAAGAGACTGCCTGGGAAACCAGGAGGAAGGTGCAGGCAACGGTAGGTCCGTATGGTCCGGATCCCCTGGGCTACACGCGCGCAACAATGGTAGGAACAATGGGATGCAACTCCGAAAGGAGAAGCTAAGCCTCTAAATCCTATCTTAGTACAATTCGAGGGTTGTAACTCACCCTCGTGACGTCGGAATCCCTAGTAATCGAAATTTAGCATATTTTGGTGAACATGTCCCTGCTCCTTGCACACACTGCCCGTCAAACCACTCGAGCAGGGTTTAGGTGAATTTCAGTTCAAGTGATTGAAATGAACCTAGGCTCAGTGAGATGGGTTAAGTCGTCACAAGGTATCTGTAGGGGAACCTGCGGATGGATCACCTCCTATTTTCATTTTATATGAAAAATAATTTTATTTATTTTCAGAAAATAAATCTCTTGGCTCAACTTATTCATATTTTTATGATCAAAAAATTGGGCTCGTAGCTCAGTCCGGTAGAGCATCGGCCTTGCAAGTCGGGGGTCGTGGGTTCAAATCCCGCCGAGTCCACTTGAATTTATGTCTTGGAAAAGACGATCACGAAAAAAATCATATTCATTAAACATGATGCACATGCTTATTGCAAAATTCGCATGTAATAGGTTTAAGAGACAGAAAGTGAACTCTTCTGTTCATGAAACCAAAGCATAGTTGGAAAATACGCTATTAGGTGGATGACTTGGCTTACTTGCTGAAGAAGGGCGTGGCAAGCTACGATATGCTCCGGTTAGCCGCATGCAGGCTTTGACCCGGAGATTCCTGAATGTGACATCACAGCAGATCCGAAAGGATAGGGAACTCGGGGAAGTGAAACGTCTCAGTACCCGAAGGAAAAGAAATCAATTGAGATGCTGTCAGTAAGAGCGACCGAACACAGCACAGAGCAAACCGAATCTTAGCAGTAATGCGAAAGAGATGTGGAGTATGGACTTCCTTTTAGTCCCAAGAAATTTTTCTGAAGTTTTCTGGAAAGAAACATCGCAGAGGGTGATAGTCCCGTAAGAAAAATTTCCGGATGTGGAAGTATCCCGAGTACTGCCTCCTGGATACGAGGTGGGAATATGGAGGGCATCAACCTCTAACTCTAAATACACAGTAAGTCCGATAGAAAACTAGTACAGTGATGGAAAGTTTAAAAGAACCCTTAGCGGGGAATTAAGAGAACCTGAAACCTAATAGCTATCGCGTGATAGGGTACTTCGGTATTCTATCGTACGTTTTGAATAACGTGCCAGGAAGTTTATTTTTGCGGCGAGGGTAATTTGTAAAGAAGCACCCGAAGCGAAAGCGAGAACTCGCAAGCAATGAGGAGTCTGGTTGTAAAAGGCCAAAAGTCGCAGGTATATGACTCGAAACTCGGTGATCTAATCCTTAGTAAGGTGAAGTGGATGTAACAGTTCATGGAGGCCTGCAGAGGTTTTGTGTGCAAGCATTCTTCTAACTCAGGATTAGGGGTGAAAAGCCAATCGAACCGGGAGATAGCTGGTTCCTACCCAAGTTGGCCGTAGTCAAGCCTCGAACGAGATCGTTGAGAAGGTAGAGATACGGATTAGAGATTTAGGGACCGAAAGGTCTCGGTCTCCTGTCCAACTCCAAATCTCTTAACATCGTAGACTTCGGGAGACGGGGTTACGGGGTAAGCTTGTAATCCGAGAGGGGAACAACCCAGACTACAGTTAAGGTCCCAAAATATCATTTAAGTGCTAACGGGTAAAATGCGTTTATGTCCTAAGACAGTGAGGAGGTAGGCTCAGAAGCAGCCATCCTTTAAAAAGTGCGTAACAGCTTACTTATCAAGGATGTAAGCCATTAAAATGGACGGGGCTAAATTGATTACCGATACTGTAGATATTCGGAAGAATTATGATAGGTAGGCATCGTGGTAGGGCAGAAGCACGTCCGAGAGGATTTGTGGACCTTCCATGATAGAGAATCCTGGCGGTAGTAGGAACTTAGTGCAGTGAGAATCTGCATCACCGAAAGGGCAAGGGTTCCTTGGCAATGTAAATCAGCCAAGGGTTAGGCGATCCTAATTGATATCCTAACTGGATTATTAGAAAGGGAAAACGGTTAATATTCCGTTCCTGTTTGAATATGCGTGGCAACACAAGCGGCATTTCTGACGCTTTCGGCTAGACGAACACACATCGTTATGCGTGTTAACTATGACAAATCGAGGGAGTATCGTAACGATGAGAACTCGATTAATCAGGGAATAGTAGTCTTATGGACTATTTCGTTGATGCCCAGAGCCACTGAAAAAGGAAAGCTGAAAAATTTCAGGCATTCGTACCCAGAACCAACACTGGTGCCCCTAGGTGAGAAGCCTCAGGTGTGAGGGATTAATTTAGATAAGGGAACTCGGCAAATTAGCCCCGTGCCTTCGGCATATGGGGTCCCTGCTCTTGTGTCTTTGAAAAATATTATGCGAAAGCAGGGCTCAGTGACTAGGGTGGCCCGACTGTTTACCAAAAACTTAGCGTTGTGCTAAGCTGCAAAGCTGTGTATACAACGTGACATCTGCCCAGTACCTGCATTTGAAACTCCGGTTCAACGGAGCCAAGAACAGGCAAACGGCGGGAGTAACTATAACTCTCTTAAGGTGGAATTGCTGCCTTAAGTCCAAAGTGGTAAACAAATGCACAAGAAAATTGGATAAAAATTTGGCTAAATGCTGGAACATCTCGAAGAAATTTTCTAGTAATTTATTTTGGCGACAGAATAAATATCTTAAAATGAAAATGGAGAGAAAATCAGCAGGAAAGATTTCTTGAAAAAGAAAAATCCTCAGAGATCATATGCCAAACATCAATGATGATGAAGATATGATCCGAACTTATCAGCGATGATAAGACGCAGACAGAAATGTTTGTGCGCTTTCTATAGGAAAGTTGTAACAGATGAGCGAAATACCTTGTCGTTTGAATGACGACGTGCATGAATGGTGTAACGAGGTCACCACTGTCCCTATCTAAATCCCCCTGAACACATTATACTGGTGTAGAGACCAGTGAATTCCAGTGGGAAGCGAAGACCCCGTGAAACTTTACTGTAACTTGTAGCTGTGGAGTGAATTTTGTTGCATAGCGTAAACGGCAGCGGTCATGTGCATTTCTTCGGAGATGCAATACGCAACAATGTAACACCGTTCTCCGAGATTTACTCCACTTACCTTGCAAAAGGAACAACTATAGGCGGACAGTTTGGCTGGGGCGGCACACTGTCGAAATGGTATCGACAGTGCCCAATGGTTGACTCAACCGGGTCAGAAATCCGGTGGAGAGTGCAAGAGCAAAAGTCAGCCTGATTGAATTTTCAATAACTCAAAATTCAAACACGAAAGTGTGGTCTAGCGATCCTCAGTGGCTCCTTGGTGGGGCCCTGATGTGACGGAAAAGTTACTCCGGGGATAACAGAGTCGTCGCGCCCGAGAGTTCACATCGACGGCGCGGCTTGCTACATCGATGTCGGCTCTTCCTATCCTGGCCATGCAGAAGTGGCCAAGGGTGGGGGTGTTCACCCATTAAAAGAGATTAGCCCAAAGTTCAATGGTAAATTCTGTAAATTTTTGGAATGCTTAATTAAAACGACAAGAATTTTCAGACTGCTATTGTTAAAAATGGCCGAAATCTCGTAATAGAGGGATCGTGAGCTGGGTTCACAACGTTGAAGAAAGTCTTCAACAGCGTTGCGTACTCCGTAAGGATACGAAAAAGTAAAATCGACTCATATCGGTGGAACCTAAATTCTTTTGAGGGTCTTCAAGAACAAGGTAATACCGAGGGAAGGCGATGGTTTTGGACGCAGCGATTCTTGCAAAAAAAATTGTTGCGTCAATCAAGAAATCATTTGCCCCTGTAGAGACTGAGAGCATTGGCTCGAGAGTCTCGCAATATAATGCGAGGCTAAAACGTCGGTCTCCTTTCAGCAAGGAAAGGATGGTGGTATAGTCCATGCCAATCGAAAGATTTGGAGAAAAACATGTGTGAGACAGTTGGTTTGATATCTACTGGAATTGTTTGAAATCTGAAGGGAAGGGACTTCTAGTACGAGAGGAACGGAGTCTCGTGGCCTCTGGTCGATCGGTTGTCCAACAGGGCATGCCGAGCAGCTACGCCATGGGAGATAAATACTGAAAGCATCTAAGTATGAAGCTCTCCTTGAAAAGAGATTTCAGAGAACACGAGTAAAAGACTCGTTTGATGGACTTGGCGTGTACGTGCAAAGGTAACGATGCATTCAGCGTGCAAGTACCAATAGTTCGATTCCAACTATGTTTTGGTTTCTACTTTTTTTATTTAGAAATCATCTCTTGATTCATCTATGTAAAAATTGTAGAAATTGAGAATTAGCGTGAGCTATGCAAAAATATAAATAATAAATAAACTATTGTTTGATCGGTCGAGTGAGAAGTACCAACATTACAAACTGCACTACCAGGTCATGCTGAGCTCCGGTTTGTACGCGGATTTGAAACTCACAGAACCACTTTCTTTCCAAAACATAATTAAGAAGTAGCGTGAGCTATGCAAAGATTTTTATGCAATACATAATGTAGCTAGATCTATGAAATTAATAGGACATATTTTGATGAGTTTCGTTTTGCTTCTGCTCTATCCGTTTCTCGGAACTAAAGTCTTTATTGCAATGATCGCATCTGTTGTAGTCGACATTGATCATGTTTCTTTGCTGATCAGAAACAAAGCCTTCACGTACAATAAAATAAGACAAGTGATTAGGAAAGAGCTTGAAGAGTATAACACAAAAAAAACTCCAAGCATGTTCAAAGGCATAAATTTTCCACTTCACTCAATTGAGTTCAACGTAATTTTGCTCCTCGCTGCATTTATATTTCCGATATTGATTCCCGTGAGCATAGGATTCATATTTCACGTCATAACAGACATCATCCATCATCGCCACGTAGGATACCCAGTCGCAAGTTGGCTCTTTCTCACGAAAAGCATTATGAGCAAAAAGATATCTTAAAATGAAAGCATATTCATTAAGGCAAAATTGATAGAGTTCGTGTTGCAAAAAGAATAATAAGCATATGCCTTATGAACCGATTCATAGAATTAAATTAAATCCTCTTTCTGCCATCGAGAAACCAAATCTTCGACGGGAAATTGTGCTGGCCCAGAACCGCACTCTCCATCTATCGCCGCGAACGTCAATAATGAACCATGCAGAGGACCATATACTCTTGAATCTCTTCCAATTTTTCCCATATTAATTCCGATTATACTCCCTCGTTTTGATTCTTCCATTATCAAATCATACATTAGCTCGTTATCAAATTCCTTCTGCGCCGTCACAGCTATTTTGGGGATTCCAGGTTTGCCGTCAAATGTGTCATGAAAATATGAACGCAAATTGAGTGGTGATTCCTTGAAATCATGCTTTGATACAATTAATCGTGTCTCAGAACCGCTCGGCAATTTGAACTGGTTGTAATGACGGGCTTCTATATCAATGAAGGCTATATGTTTCATCGCAGCATGCACCAGATATCCCAAACGTTCTTCTTCAGAACCATTGAATCCGCCGCCGACTTGATACAATTCAGCAGAAGACCTATTTGTCGCAATCTTTTCCAAATCGTTGTGAGACAACAAATCATCAAGATTTTTATGACTTAGGTCTTTTATCAAATCCAGTCTTAGTTCTTCAATTATTTTTATTCCAAACTCTGAAAATAGTGCCGCATAACAAGCAATTTTATCTGAATCGCACAGCGCAGTGTACATATCCGGACCAGTTACAGAAATCGCAATTCTTCTGTTTTCAGCTGGTATTTTTGTTCCCATGATTTCGCAAACACACAACCATTATTTAAGTCTATCCGAACATTTTTAAAAGACGAATAAGCGAATAATTAATATGAAATCAGAGGAAAAGGCAGGAATTACATTATTTGTGATAGTTTGCTTGGCTTTGTTTTTCTCAAAAAGCACAGCACAGCAGTTATTTTCTTCATTTGCCGGCCTGACTGGATTAATGATCATAATTTCATCCATAACATCATTCCTGAAAACAAATAAAAGCATGAAATTATATTTGTGGTTCGGTACTCTTGCCTTGTTGCTCTTGACATTATGCGCAGCTTATGCTGGATGGGGAATAAAATGATAAAGGCAATAATATTCGACATAGGAGATGTTGTTATAGATACTACGGATGTTCCGGGTGAATACAAGAAACAATTTGGATTGAATGGAAAAAGAAAATGGATTCTTGACCTAAGCACTTCAAAGAAATATACGCGCGGAAATGTTTCGCAGGAATATATTTATTCATATGTCTCCAAAAAATACAAAATCCCGAAAAAAGACGTTGAGAAGAAGCTATCTGCATGCATTGGACGTATTCGCTCCATGAAGGGTATGTCTGTCCTTCTTGACAGATTAAAAAAGAAGAAAGGTTTGAAATTAGCGGTGTTGTCGAATGTGTCTCAGCACAGCATGAATCATATCAGAAAACAAAATCATTACCGTTGGTTTGACCCAATAATACTTTCCTGTGAAGTAGGGCATAAAAAGCCAGGAAAAAGGATTTTTTACATCACACTAGAAAAGTTAAAACTAAAGCCAGAAGAATGCATTTTTGTCGATGACTTGAAGGAGAACATAGACACTGCAAAGAAAATAGGATTCAAGACCGTGTTATTCAAAAATGCAGCAAGCTTAAAAGAAAATTTGAGAAAAAAAGGAATCTCGATATAATTGCAGAATCGTAACAATTGTTTTGTCTGAATCTCCAATATTATTTAGAAACATGTATTGAATAGGACCACGAAGAAGGCACAGCATTCGAGGCTGCCCATATTCCTACATTGTCGCAATTTGCCTGGCTTGCGCAGTCGCATGCTCCTCCATTCGCCCCAGAACATGGAGCTACGCTCGTGCATGGAGTTGGGATTCCCGAAAGAGGCCCGCTTACATACCCATTGATACTCATAGGCTGGTTCAATGTTATGTCAACATTCGGGACTTTTCTTGAGCAATTAGTTCCGCCTGTAACTCCGAATTTTGTGCCGCTAGTACAGGGAGCAATCAATGCATCAAGATTTGTCAGAGGATACACTGTGCTTCCTATGTATGCCTGATTCGCATCAAAACTTGATGATCCGGGATAAAGGCCGTCTATGTTCATCGATGAAAGTTTTACAACCTGGAACGCCTCGCAAACTCTGTTGTCGAGGGTCGGACCACCGGTCGCATTCACTGACACTGACGCATCTATCGAATTGTTTATGGACGGAGGAAAAAGAGTCAGTACTCCATTGAAGGACACTCCATTGTTGTTGCCAGAAAAATCAACTTCGAAATCAGCCCAAGTATAACCAGGTGACGAGGCGTTGATTGGAGTCCCTTGATGCAAACTGCCTCCTGACCAAAAAGTTGGAACAATTATTATGCTAGTTGCCCAAGAGCAGTTTGGCCCGTAATTCAACCTCAAAAATCCGTTGCTTACATTCAATGAGGCATACTGCGGCCAGCCACCGCTGCTGTCACCGTAAGCTATTTGAAGATCGTTACCCACTTGGTTATATCCCCAGTTGCAATCAGAACATGGAATGGGAGTGGGTGTTGGCTGTTTTGGTTGTGTAGTTTGACCAGGAGTGCATGAAGGAAGCAACGCCGTTCCCCCTAGAATAGGCAAGAGCAAAAGCGATGCCGCCGCAATCTTTTTTCTTATCGATTTCATAGTGTACCTAGCATCTTGTGCTTATTTCTTATTAATTGAATTTATCGTAATGATAATCTATATGTGTTATAATTTAACACAGGAAATCATTCAGTTGCATATTCCAATTCAACTGTTCGCTCCAAAAGAGCATTTATGTACCGCTCAACCATTCTCAGATGATGTATCACTTCCTTTTCTTCCTCAGTGGCTTTTTTGTAGATTATAGGATACAAGGAATACGTCTTCTTGTCCAGCTCAGACAGGTTTTTTGCCTTTTCGTTGTCAAACTTGTAGAACAGGTCGTAAAATACATCAAGCTGTTTTTTGATGTGCTCGGTAAATAGCACAAGGTTGTTTAATTTCTTTCCCTGGAAGTTCCTGTTGAAATGATTTGCTATGTTCTTGAACTCGTCCCCTATCATTTCCATTATATATAGAATGGAACAAAGTAATCGCGACCGTTTGTCCCCTTTGTATTCCGTCTTGTTCAACACGCGTATGCAGTAATCATGGAATTTATCGAGAGTAATGTCAACATCATGTATGTGCAGAAGCATCTCGGGCTTGTTTGCCTTTGTGGCCTCAAGAGTCTCGTTAATCATCTGCGAAATGATGAGGAATATCCTTCTCATTGAGTTCTCAAACTCCTTGCTTGTCACCTCGCCCATGTCCTTGATAAGAATGTAATTCTTGCCGTATTCAACAATTTCCATTCCTATAAATCTGTTTACGATGCTATGCAGAGCTTCCAAGACAGTCTCCTTTGCCTTGTCCCTTCCGTATCTCGGATCGGTCGCATGCGTCGTTATGAATTTGTATGGATGGTCAAAATCAACCCTTGGAGTAAAATTAACAAGAATCTCGTCATACCCATCCCTGTAAGCACCCATGAAGTGCTTCCATATCATGGGAATGTCCATTTCAGATATGTCGAACTCAGCTCTTTTTACTCCTGCATGACCGTTGGCGGTTATGAAAATTCCGTTACTCTGCTCCGCAAGATCTATCTCGTCCCCTGGCTTCAGGTTCAATTTCTTTGTCCACGCGGAAGGAAGCGTTATGGTATATGTATTGTGACCTTGTTTTATGATTTTTCGTTTCATATATTCCACCCAACGGCAAAGATAAGATGAATATATTTATATGCTTTGTGAATATATACACTAGTGAAAAATATGGACAATATAGATTATATTGACTAAAGAGACATAGTATATTCCCCATATAGCGTGATTATCAGGGGGTAAGTTGGGTTCATTAAAGCTGTCGTTATGTATAATTCTGTTCTTGCTTGTAGTTGGATTTGTCTATGCTGACACAAACAGCGAACTCTAAAGAAGAAAACATGCAAGCGCAGGCAAATCACGCAAATACGACAGCACAAATTCAGAAAGAACAGGGCAACAAGATAACCGACCTTGCAACAGCAAAGGTACAGAGCAACAGCAATCCATTAACCAGGAAAATAGTTCCAATCATATTGTTGATAGCAGGCATATTAATGTATGTCAGCATGCTAATAGTGGACCACAAAGAAAGAAAATATAATTCTTAAGCCCAGGATGTTCTAGCAATCTTTTTATATCTGCTACGTTAATCAACCCCATGAAACAGGACTTGATCGAGAAAGGATATATTCCTTTGGATAAATCATGGATGATACGAATGGGCGTTCTCGATTTAGTTCATGGATATGATGACAGCATAAATTATCTCAAGAATCATAAAGAGGAACTAAATGGCGATTTGCTCTCGCTGTACAAGGCATCAATTCAATGGAAACATGGAGAGGCCTTGGATGTTGGCGAGTCAGGAACTTTGTACAGATTTCTCAAATTCGCATCGTGGAAGCTTAAAATAAAGAAGAATTTTATTATTAGCGGAACGCTGAATGACAGGAAAATCTGCGATGATCCGAAAATCATTAATTGGTCATTGGAACAACTGCTGACTCTCGACAGAGGAACGTCACAATGGGCAAGCGCTTCTGTGTTGCTAGGCAACAAAGAAAGATTGCAAAATTCACCTTACAAGCTCAAGGTAACTTATGATGCGGTCAGGGATTGGGAAACAGCAAGAGAAAGCAAAGCATGCTGGAAACCAAGATTTGATGAAACAATACTTGCCCAGGCGTCTTCATATGTGCAATGGCTCAAAGGAGGAGAAATGGAGTTTACGCCTGAACAGGCGGAAGATTACTGTTTCGCAAGGGCATTTAATCTCATTACTGCTGAAAAAGGAGAAGAATTATGGCCAAATTTACATGGCCATGAAAGCGATAGAATACCAGAGATGGAAAGAGAACTCTTGAAAAATGAAGTGACATCAAAAGACCACAGAGTTGTTCAAGCAATAGCAATGCTGAGAAGGAACAAGGAACGCATAATGAATCCAGATTGCGTGATAAAAAGCTGGCCACAGTTCTGGAGATTCCTGGAAGATTCTAAAAATATGTAAAGAAGCCATTGCAACATTTAAATATGTGTATTTATACACATAAAATAAAAAGAGAATAATCAAATGATATGCCTTGGAATAGAATCGACTGCACACACATTTGGAATAGGAATAGTCAAAGACAAAAATATTCTTGCTAATGAGAAAGATTCATTCACGACAAAATCAGGAGGGATGATCCCCAATGAAGTCGCAAAACATCATAGAGAAGTAGCGGACAAAGTTCTGAAGCAAGCGTTAGAAAAAGCAAACATAAAATTAAACCAGATTGATGTTGTTGCATTCTCACAAGGGCCAGGATTGGATCCTTGCTTGATTGCAGGAAGAGATTTTGCATTAAAATTAAGCAAGGAAATAAACAAACCTTTAATCGGAATAAATCACTGCGTTGCTCATCTTGAGATAGGACAAATAACAGGAGCGAAAGATCCTGTTTTGTTGTACGCATCAGGAGCAAACACGCAAGTAATAGCGTACGAAGCTGGAAAGTACAGGATTTTCGGGGAAACGCTTGACCAGGGAATTGGAAATGTATTGGATTCTTTCGCAAGATACATTGGCTTGGGATTTCCTGGAGGCCCTAAAATAGAGCAACTAGCCAAGAAAGGAAAAAAATTAATCGAACTGCCGTACAACGTCAAGGGAATGGATGTAAATTTTGGGGGGATACTCACAAAATGCAAGCAAATCTACGACAAGAAACAGGAAAAGGTCGAGGATATTTGCTTTTCATTGCAGGAAACAACTTTTGCAATGCTTGTCGAAGTCGCGGAAAGGGCAATGGCTCACACAAACAAAAAGGAATTGGTCTTGGGAGGCGGAGTTGCGTGCAATGCAAGGCTAAAAGAGATGTGCAGAATCATGTGCAAGGAAAGGAATGCCAAATGCTTCATTCCTGAAAATCAATTCTTGGTCGACAACGCAG
The DNA here is from genome assembly GCA_963835585.1 of uncultured Candidatus Woesearchaeota archaeon. Lineage (GTDB taxonomy): Archaea > Nanobdellota > Nanobdellia > Woesearchaeales > UBA10107 > UBA10107. Next base: position 261,458 of record CAWIGF010000003.1, on the reverse strand, counting down.
CGATGATAGCTTACTTGGGGTTGATTGAATTCAAGGCAGGAGTCAAAACAAACAATGAAAGCATACTTCCCCACTGGAGAACCGACCAAGTAAACGTGACGTGGAGAAACTAGCGCCTTCTCAATAATCGCCTGAATAAGCTCTTTTTCTTCTTGACTTTCTTCTTTGCTTTCTTTGCAACAGATTTCTTTGCAGATTTTTTCTTCTTCGTTTTCTTTTTCGCTTTCTTTGCTATCTTGCCTTTTGTCTTTTTAGAAGAAACTTTTCTCTCTTTCCTGCCGAATGATGGAAGAATTTCCCGGACAACCTCTTCTTTAGGCCGCTCAATCGCGACAGGAATCCCGGCCACAACAGAGCCGCAATCCCTGCAAACCAGCGCTTTCTCGCGTTCGCTATATGAGATATTCCTGCTAGCGCATAGTGGACATTCGGTTGCCTGTGGATTCATATTGGCTCAATTTAGAAGCGACTCATATAAAAAGGTTTCGGAACAATTACAAAGTAATGAAAAAGAAGAAAGAATTTATTTCTTCTTTGATGGTTCCATTTTTCCTATCTTGAACATCTTCGTTCCACAGACAGAACATACTCCTTTGATAGCGTCCCTGCCGTTTGCCATCTTTTCGGGCTTTGCGTCTTTCATTTCCCTGCTTTCCTTACACTTCATACAATACCCATCTACCATTTTTGCCTCCTTATCCAAGATAACTTAATTGCTTCCTCTGCTGTATCTCGCTCGCTTCCTTGCTCTTGTCAAGGAGACCGCGGAGCTTCTGCTCGAACTGCTCAGCCTCATGCTCAAGTGGTTTTGGATCGACCTTAAGGTCCAAATATTTGTCCAAAACCCGTATAACTGCAGCGGCTGCCTTCGAATCAGGCAGGGATGAATGTGTCTCTGAAAAGATGCAGCTCAAAGTCTGGCCTGCGTTCTTCGCCTTCAAAAGAATCGTTCCAGTAACTCCCATAATGACTCCTTCTTTAAGCTCGTCAATGTTTAAACTTTCAAAGATTTTCTTCTTTGCGGCGCTGTTTGTATAGTAATAGGTATTTGGCTCCATTCTGCTCTCTGTATTGGCTGAACCGACGCCTTCTATGGAAATTATCTCTTTTGCCTGGAGCATATTTGCTATCTTCAACACAGCATCGCCGAACTCCCACTCAAGGCCTGCCGGATTCGTCACGACATGAAGCAACACGAGATTGAACTTCTTGTTGTAGAAGATCTCGATTGGCTGCACCACATTTCCCTGATGCACTGCTATCATAGGGGGGATGTCATAGCTGATGATGGTTCCGATCGATTCCGTCTCAAGATGATCTATAAGGTATTCGGTTACTATTGTTCCAATCAACCCAAATCCTGGAAATCCCTCGAGCAAAGACACGTTCTTGGGTTTTTTCGTTAGAACAACATCCATTTTACAATTCCATTGCGAACATAGCAATCATAAGGAAAAATCCCTCTATCATGAATATTATCTGGTATATCATCACAGGGATTGTCAATCCGAACAATCCCGGGCCGATTCCAAATGAACTAAGAACGGGCATCAGGCCAACAAGCATTACGACTGCTCCAATCAAGAATGAAATCCATCCTATGTGGTTCGAATTTGTAAGTTCGATAATCGATTCAATTGCCAAGTAAAATCCGAGGATTGCAAGTAAATATGGCAACACAGATAATGCGACGCTAGATGAGAATACGCCTGCGATGTCAGTGGAAACGATCTTGAATGATTCCAAGATGGGAAATAAACCCAACAAGAAGATTACTAATCCGAACAATCCTGATATCCAATCCCTAGCTTCCGTTATTCCTTTTTTGTCCATCATGTTTTCTTTCCTTCCCGTTCGCTATGTACAACTCTAACAAGAGATTCTTGGAGGGATCGCTCCGCCTTGTTAACCAAGTCAAACAAATAATCAAGGGATTCGTGTATGCTATGCAGAGCACCCTGTTCCTCTTTGAGAAGTTCTTTCATAGGTATTGCCAACCTTTTATAATCAAGAGGTAAATCGTAACGTCCCATTGCGGGATCTGAAGCGCTATTTATCTCGACTGATAATTTGTAGCTGTTTTTGATTATGATATATACAAATGTGAACATGTCGTTGACAACTTTCATCAAATCCTCGACAAACTTCTTCTCTTCCAGAAGCAATTCATGTGCCTGCTTCTCTTCTTGCTTTGGATTCGTGTCTATTTTCTTTCCTTCTGTCTTCATCAGCCTTGCTTCGACCTTATACATGGCGCCCGCAGTTCTACGTTCGCTGAACGTTTCAAGAAGAGGACGAAGAATGTTGAAAACACCCCTCAATTCATAGCTTTCAAGTTGACGATCAATGTCACCGAATACTGGAGTGCTCTGCCCCATTGTTGCTCGGAACGTTCCCTCATAATACCTGTCCGCAACATGCAATGCTCCTTTTATTTCTTCAAGATATCGCTGGTACATTTTCAGCTGCTCGTCGTTTAAATTTGAACCTTGCTTCCTCATGAAGACTATGCTCTGCAGAAGTTCCTCTTTCAGAAGAATCATCGTCTCCATTAGAACGTCGTAAGTTTCTTGAAGTCCGAACTGCATCGTGTGGATGAATTCTTTAGATCTTGACAGAACCTCTTCAAGTCTGTGCTCGCGGATGAGCTTAAGTATAATGTGATAAAGGCGCAGTATGTTGTTTTTTGCATGTACCGACCCTGCCGCTTCCCTTCTTGTCTTTCTTCTGGCGAGAATTCGTATTATGACCGCTTTCCCTATGATTCCATGCTCAGAATATTCCAGTCCTACTTTTACAGCGGTTTCAGCCATCTATTCGCCTCTTTTGTTTTTATATGGGTTAATTGCTTTATAAAGGTTTCGCACTTAGGCCTCCATTTTCAGCTTCAATTTCTTATAACGATCCATGATTTCCTTTGCTATTTTCTTGCTTTCTCCCTCACTTATTCCTGCCACAATCAGTGCCTCTCTCAATGTAAGTCTCACCTTTCTCTCTGATCCCATTCCTTTGTATAATTCTCCCATGAGTTCCAGCTGCCGGTCATCCTTTGCATTTATTACTTCTCTAGCTAATGCCTGAATACTGTTAGCTCCTATCTCGCGCGTTAGTTTGGTACGCTCTGCACGTATTAGTTCAAGCTCATCAAGATCCTTCAAAATAGAGTCTTCTGAATTTTGTAGTTCGTTATATAATACATATTCTGATTTCAATCCGTTATATATTGAAGAAGCGATTGCTACTATTTTTTCGACACTGTTTTTTATAACGGGCAAGTCTGTTTTCTGAAGTGCTTTCAAAAGAATTCTCATTTCTTCATTCTCTTTTTTCACATACTCAATCATAGATTCAAGACATGCATCCTTGAAGTTTTCAAGACCCAATTTTAGCTTGCCTACTGTATTGACTAATATAAGTAATTTCTTTTCTTCATCACCCAATACACGCTTTACTTTAAGAACAGCATTTTCAACAATTTTTATTTTGTCCCTTATCTCGTTCGAAAATAAATCCGGGTTGTAATGTCTCTTAAAGACATCTTCATCTTTAATTTCAATCTCTTTCAATTTATTAAGTTCTATCTTTCCATAATTTGCTATTTCAATTGTTGTCGCTGAAATAATATTCATACTCGATATCCATGAACTTAGCCTCCTTGTATGCTCTTTGATCGCATCCTGGTATTTTTTGTTTGTGGCCTTATCACTTTTTAATTCAGCAATTTTCTCGTCCTTGACTTGTGCTTCTAGCCATCTAGCCACTTCAAGGTTCTTCTTCGCTTCCTCAAATAAATCATTTATTTTCTTATACAAATTCAAGATGTCACTTTTATTCTTTCTTATGCGCAACATTAATTTTTTGATTATGTTATTTCCCTCACTCATTGCTTTATTTAGTCCACTGTTTTTTTTGATGATGAAATATGCGCCAGCTATGATAATGATTATGCCAACTATCCATAACCATGTGCTTCCTAATCCTTGGCTTCTTGATATCCCTAGACTTGTATAGATACCATTGATTTTCTGATTTATTTGATCAACGGAGACGGACGGGTTTACCGCATCAGTTTCCCAAAGAGTAAGAAGAGCATCCTTGAATTTGGATTCTGTGTTTATGTTCCCAACATTTTTGTCCCATTCAGTGAGGATAAGATTTTTTTTAGCGGCCTGCAATGCGAGAGGGCCAGTCTGAGCCATGACACTAGTAATTAGTATAATGAAGATTAATACAAGTATTGTTAGTTTCCTCAGTTCCATGTCCTGAATCCTCTATGAACGCATAATGTATTATAGGCGTCCTTATAGTCGCTCGATGCCTGAGCATAGGCTGGTGTTGATATATACTGTTCAATCTGTCCGCATATTGTTCTGATCTGACTAGGATCTGCAGACATAAGTTGAGTTACAAGCGAGTTTGGCGAAGGACCGGATGGTGTTGGTTGTGCTGTAGGTTGTGGTGTTGGTTGTGGTGTAGGTTGTGGTGTAGGTTGTGGTGTAGGTTGTGGTGTAGGTTGTGGCGTTGGTTGTGCTGTAGGTTGTGGTGTAGGTTGTGGTGTTGGTTGTGGTGTTGGTTGTGGTGTTGGTTGTGGTGTTGGTTGTGGTGTTGGTTGTGGTGTTGGTTGTGGTGCTGCCGGAGTTGTTGTTGTACCTGTTGTTCCTGTCGGCGTACCAGTTGTTGTTCCTGATGTTACTTGACCTTGAGAATTCACAGGCAATACTCTTGATGCTTGTACAATCACAATTCCTGAACTACTTCCCGAGCTACTTGACGCAAACAGGGAAGGAAGTTTTATCCCTGCTATGCTAACTCCGAATGCCATCATAGCTATTATTAGAACTATTATTATAGACACTATGATTGCGATTATTTTCTTTATTGTACTTGCCTTTTCCACGCCGCCAAACGCGCCGACTATCATGACGTACATGAGCCATACAGCGCCGATGAATATTATGTAAGGCACTATGATTATGATTTGTCCTATGAATAGTTCTTCGCTGCCTATGAATGCGACAGCTAGCACAAATGCGACAATTAGGCTTCCATTGTTTCCAAGCGCCTCTTTGATATTTTTGTTCTTTCTAAAAGCTATTGCGAGAATCGAGAAAATCGCAAGGAAGTCAATGGCCGTTCGTATCCATTGATATTGGGGATCAAATACAGGTACTTGGTTGCCTTTTGCATCCGTTGTATAGCTTTGTATTTTGTATATTACGAATATATTTTCAAGTTTGGTATTCAGACTCTGGACAAGTGTGGATGGAGCAGTTGACTGGGCATAGGAAGAGCACATTGTGCACAGTAGGACAATAATTAACAGAACATACAATGTCAGGTTCTTTGTTTTTTGAGTCATTTTTGGTATGTGAATGTTTTTTTGTTTGTGGAGTCCATCTTGAAATATGTCTCCAATGTTTTTAATAATTGCCATATACCTGATCTGCCACCCAAGCTTTGTTTTTCGATTTCTTTTGACAGGTCTCCGCTATTCGGAATGCTTTTTATGAATTTAATCATGTCATCGACAGATTGCTTTATTAGGTTTGCATCCGGCCTACGTAGTACGATTATCAATTGAATTATGTTCGTTATTTTGATAGAATTATTATCTTTGAAAATAATATCAAACTCAGTACTAGATTGCTCGACAAGAAGCTTCCTTTTTTCCGGAGACGTCCTCTCTCCTGCAAGCTCATGCAGCAATTCACGCAATTCTTGCCTATCGTCGAAAACATCATTTATTATTGCCACTATTCTTTTCTTGACTTCAATGAATGTCGCTTCAATGCCACGCATTATTTTTTCTATTTCATCGACCGATGCTCTTATGACTTTTTGCGATCCGCTCGCGGAAGATGCACTTGGCAATGAACTTTTTATTGCGTCTATCAAATCTTTTGGCCTCGTTCTCTTGATTTCATACGGCACAAGGAGACTTCTGAGCTTGTCGTGCCAAACGTTTTCGGCTTCGATTCGTTTGCTAACTTCAATTTTATTCTTCACTATGATGTCTTTGATCCTTTTTATGTTTTGTATGAGTTCCCTTTCTCTTTCCGTCAGCGGTCCTTTTATATCCGAACCCTCAGAACTGATGTAGTCTATATATTTTGCATCTTTGTTTCGAGATGATTGATGTAGCAGAAGATAATTAACACGTTTTCTTTCTTCATCATCTATAGAAATAAGCTTTTGTATTTCCATGGATGTTATGCTATTTATCCTCCTTACTATTTCCATGTTGCGTTTTATTTTTTTCATCCTCTTGTGCGGCTCTCCATTACCTACGAAATAGCCCGCATCAAGTTCATTGATTTTTATGTTTCCGTACTTATCGATTGGCCTTTCGATTAAATTTATACTCTCTGTGATAAGTTTGTCTTTTTCCCTTGTCCATTTCATGAGTTTATTCTTGATCTGTTTCTGGCTCTTTGCTATTCTTGCAGATATTTTCGAGACGACTATAGCCAGATATCCAACAATAATTAGCGAAACCGAGATCGTTCTCCACACAGAGTGTATATACTTCAAGACTAGCCACAGTGCTATAAGTGCTCCAACCAACATCATGATGTTTTTTGATTTGTCGTTCATTATGATCCTTGTTGCGCCTGTGGACATCCTCCAAATACATTGTTAATTAAAGTTATTCTTCCTTCTATCGTGCTTACGTCTGTGCAACTTGTTTCGAGTGCTTTTAGCGCCTGCGCCTGCGCCTTTGCGCTATTGAATTGGCTACAGGCTGCATCGATTGTAAGAGCACCGAATGGATGGTTGCATATTGTTACTGCAGCTATTGTCGGTAGAGGAGGGTTTCTTGGGTTAAGTCCTCTTAGGAAGGCCATTATCATGTTCTGAAACCATACTGGGAACAAACTCAATACTTGTTGCTCAAATGCGTGTAATGTATTGCCCAAATACTGAGCTACATTGTGGATTATCACAGGTGTAACGTCGACTACAGTTTGTATCGCAGAGAATACTGCCATAACGACAATCAAACCAATTAATACCTTGATAATTAATTTCCATGGAAGGTTTGTAATGACAGTCCATATAAGCGATAAAATGAAAAGTATCACTCTCCACAAGAAAGCTATTACAGCTCCTATTGCACCAAAAACTGCGCCGAAAACTTTTTCTACTTTGCTTCCTTTCTTTTTGTTGTCATCAGACTCTTCCTCTGATGTAGTTTTTCCTGCAAATCCACGGAATACGGATGTTAAAAAAACTCCTCCAAGATAAACTATGTTGACTAATATTATGAATATCATTGATCCGCTGGCTGTGCTTTCATCGCTATTGATCATCGCTATTATGCTTATTAGCACAAGAACGCAAGCTGCCATAAAGGCCGTTCTATCAACCAGAGTGGTTTTCTCACTACCTTTGATTACACTTACATATCCAACCGCAGCCGAAATCCCGACAAGAATCGCTGCAATCAATTTAGTTGATGCAACTGCATTGGCTTGAGTCGATATTATTGGCAATATTTTAGAGATAAAATTGCCAATCGCTGAGCTTGTGGACACAACCCAAACACTGAAAGGATTATTTTTTATCCATGATACGTATGACGCGAATGTATTTCCTATATTCCCGATGTGGAAAAAACCACCAAATGTGTTGAGTGCATTCCTAATAGCAGTTCCTGCCCAGCCTGCCGCCGCGCTTGGTGCTCTGGAGAAGAATACTTCTATCGGTAAAAATACGGCATGGAAATTAGATTTAAAGTGTGCTTTGAAGTGTGCTACTGCATATGGCCAGACTGCAACTGCTTGTTGCTGTGCATGCACTGGCGTGCTAGCTATAGCCATCATACTCAATAGAACCACTATGAACAATACACACTTCAATTTTTTGTTATTTCTTCTCATCCGGTTTTTTGTAGTTCTCGTTTTTTACGCTCTTCTGCAAATAACATCACATTTGATGGTATTTTTTGAACAGCTTCCCGGGCAATAATGCCTTTGCGCGCCTCTTCAAGCGAAATGACATTTGTCTGTGTTTTTTCCTGTGCTATCCCCTCGAGAATCTTTTTTGCCCCCTCAATATTTTCCTGCATTTTATTGTTGAGAATGTTGATATCTTCCTTAAGGCGCTTCTTTCTTTCTATTACTTCAGAATATTCATCAATTGTCTCAATCATATCCTTTGAATCTATTGCATCTATGTCCTCTGATTTTCTTACCATTTGATTCTGCAACACTGATTCATCAATTACAGTTTCGTGAAGTCGTTCAAGCCGCTCTATTATGTCTTCCTTAAGTCGCAGCGCTTGTATCACAAATTCATCCACTTTTTCAGCTACCGTCACGAAACCAGCCTGCTCTTTCTTTATGGCTTTTTCAACGAGTTTTTTTCTTTTTTTCAATGCGATTCTTATTCGTTTCTCAAATATGTTAATGAGTTTTTTTCGTGCTTTTTCCATGGAGCGTTTCCTTTGCGGATTCCTGAGAAGATATTCAATATTTTCCAGTTTGATTATTTCCCCGTTCTGTATAAGGTCTCTTAGTTTATCGAGAGTGTTGTTGCATACATTTGCTGTCTCATTAGCCAACGAGCTATCGTTCGTAGCCTTATTTATCAGCTCAAATAGATTTCTTCCATCTGGAAGGCTTTTGTTTCTCATAATTAAAAATAGGTCGACGTCGCTCGATTTTGCGATTGTATCATGGAGGAACATCAAATCTCTCGATCCTTGATTTTCTTTCTCCGCAGAGAATCTGTTCTTTACCTCTTGCTCAATACTCTTCATATGTAGATCAACATTTTTTTCTATGTCTTCAATCCTCATTTCCTTCTCCTCCTAGTTGATGCTTAAGTGCGTCGTACCTCAGAACATTTATCGCTTTCAGAATATCTTCGATCTCTTTATCTGTCTTGACTGTCCTTTCCAATTCATCACGGATCCATTGAGGTATAGTTTTTGTTTGATCCACATTCACCAAGGCGTTTTTTGTATTTTTTACCAATTGCGGAGCCTCAGTATAAGCATTTATCATCGTCTTAAGATCTTGGCTTATGACGCTTCTGTTTTCCAACAACTCCTTGCTTTTCTTTAGGTCCTCCTGGAATTCTGGTGAGTTTAATTTCTCGAGATATGGCGCCTGTGTGGTGAGTTCCACGAGAGCGTGAGCTGCTCCCTTCAATCTTCTTGATATTTTCTTGTCTTTATTTCTCCTGAATTTGTTCCAGAAATATATGATTTGAATGATTACATCGAAGATGTACCAACCGACAAGAATAATCGCTACTGCCTCGATAATCCCGAACATAGTCCCCGGCATGCTGAAGCCTGGCGTTATAACATAATTTTCAATTATTGGGTAAATAGATAATCTGAATATTGCCCATAATACACCTAGCCTAAATATCCAAATCAATGATTGTTTTGTCCTAAATACGACAAACCAAGCTAATATCGCAACGAGCAAACCCAACAGCAATGATTTTGAAAATAAGAGAGTGTATAAAATATCAAGTAATAATAAAAACAAATAAAGCGGAACTTTAGTCATTACCTTCAATACGAATGACTGTAGTTTTGGAAATGCCTTTAATATCGACAGTATTTTTCCGATGAATTCTTCTTTTTTCTTAGCGGCCTCGTCGGCAATCTTGCTTCCGGCTTCCTCTATATCGCTTCTACTATTCTTCTTTTTTCCTTCCGCCCCCTTGTATAATTTTTTTATCGGGTAAAGTATGAATGCCTTCGTTTTCTTCCACCATGTTTGTTGACCTCTTGAGTTATAGTTGGAAGAGATATTTGCGCGTCTGGTTACGAGAAGACTTTTTTCAAGCCATGAGGCAATTGTTTTTCCGAAGAGTATGTCAAGTCCGATAAAAACACTCAAGAATCCGATAAGAAATCTGACAAGAACCATCCCGGGAATGTAACCAAACCAACCAATTTGCGTCGAAACAGTCTGTGCTGCATTTACTTGCACGGTGTTTATATTCCCTGAAGTTACTGCAGCTCGAACTCCTGTCAGGAGAATCACGCCAATGATGATAAATGCAAATATCCTCCATGCATTCATTTGCTTTCTCATGCTGTTTCTTCTCCTATTAATTCATCAAGTGTATGATTGATGTTGGAAGCTGGCTCCGCAAGCTGTTCTGTATTTTCTGAGGCGGGATCAAGTTCATCTTCTGCATTAGCAATCATCTTTTCAATGTTCTTCAATTCTTTTTCTCTATTTGAGAAGTACTCAGTTATAGAATCTGCATTCTTATTCATATCTTCAATTTTCGCCGCCAGTTCTTCCCTGATTATTTTTGGATCATTTGCACTCCTGAGGTCTTCAACGAGTTTTCTAATTTGATCCTTTGCTTGGAGATCATATTTCTTCAACGATTCAGCCTTCTCCAGAATTTCCGCTATCAAAGCATCTACCTTGTGTGCAGCAAATGTTGCAACTCTTCTTGACTTCTCTAGATTCTTTTCGCAGCGATCTGCTTCTTTTTGATATTCTGCACGTTGATGATCGATCTCATGAACACAATCCAAAATTAATTTAGCGAATTGTTTGATTCCCGTCGTCTTCGCGTGTGCTTCAACATATGTTCCACGACGAGCAAGTTTCTTATTTCCGGTCTTCTGTAATATTTCTGAGACTTCCTTGAAATTATTATCTCGCAATTTCATGAATTCAGGCCACTTGCCAGTTTTCATCTCCGGCGAAATCCTAGCACCAATTTCACGCAAATAATCTCTTGCCTTTCCGAGATTTGTATCGTTGAATGCACCTACGTCATTGAGTGTTGTCTTTATTTTTTCCAAATTACTTTTTTGTGCAAGAACTATTTCGTTGATTTGACTGCCCAACCCATTTGTTTTTTGAAAATCAATAACCTCAAAGTTTTCCAGATTTTCAGCAATCGGTACAAGAGATGATAAGGTTTGCTGTGCACTGTTCAGATTCCCTTGCTGCAGTGTTTGATTTGCTTTAGTTAATGAAGCACTGATATTTTTTGCTGCTTTCGCTAGTTTGTTAGTTACTACAATTTGATTTTTGCAAAACGACCAATATCCACCTACCAAGCTCCATATTGAACCAATCATGGGCTTTATTTTTGATTTTGTCTTCTTCCAATATTTTGTGCTTGTTCTAGTAGCCGAATTACTTGTAAGAGCTAATCCTGCTAGAGATAATATAAGCCACGTTCCAATATTTCTCAAAAGAAGGTTCAAATCAAGAATCTGCAAGGCAAGTACATTATTTAACACACTACCAACTGGAGCGAACAATGCACTCATCAATCCAAATATTAGCCATACACGCGATCTCCTCATGGACTTTTGTTTATCGGATGCCGCAATCAACAAAATAATGCAATTAGCAAGCCATGCAATGGCAATCACACTCTTAATTGGTGTTTTAGTTGCTAATAATGATGCTAGCAACAGAAATTCAACCACTACCCACAAGAAGGAATCCTCTTTATCAATGATATCAAGACGTCCAAAAGCAATCAAAGGAAGAGCGACAATAACTGATACTATGACATCTTTAACAAAAGTTCCTACACTGCTTACAAATGTTGTAATATATTTTGTAACATCATTAAATGCATTCGTTATGCCCTCCTTCGTGAAAAGAGTCTTCACACTAATTTTGGTCGCTGCAAGCAAAGGAACTGCAGTCAGAAGTATCAATACAATTAAAGCTATTCCAACAGTCCATAGAATAGTACCCCATCTAAGTTTGTTGTCCCCTTTTCTATAATCATACTTCGAAAAGAGACCCATCCTATCTTCCTCTTTTATTCAGGCTCATCTTTCACCTTTTTTTTCAATTCTTTGTTCAGCAAATCTTCAATCAATTCAGAAAAATTCGTATTTTCGTCTATCGCCAGTTTTTTCGCATCCTTCCAGAGTTCCAAATCTATTGTTATCGTCCTGGTGATTTTTGACATCGACATTTAGTGCTCTTTTTTTGTTTATAAATATTTGTATATCTCATTTTTTAATTATATAAATATATAAATATATATTTATGAAATAATAAGCAATTTAATTACTTAATAGTAGTTAAAAATCTAAAGATTTATATAGGTGTAGTACTTTTTATGTTGCATGGAAAAGCTCGAAAAGAAAGTCAGTAACAAGCTGAAGTGGTATGATAAGCTTGCAAGGACTGGTAAAGCCATGGTTCTTGCCGGCACGATTACTGGATTTATTAGCGGTCTTTATGCAGTTCGTCCTGATTATCACAATATCAAATTGTCCTTGCCCACAATTCACAGTCAAAAAAATATCAAGCCAACGAAAAAAGTCCACCTCGAAGATTACGCAGCAGGAATTGGAGCATTAAGTGGATATGAAGCGATTGTCCTTGATCCAGGTCATGTTGGTGAGGCAAACAGAGGAGTTAAGGAAGATCAAACGTTCTGGGGCAACCTTATTGGTAAACATTACACCGATGAATCTGATTTGACATGGAACATAACTAATTCATTATATAATATCATAAAAAAGAATTCGCCTGCAGTAAGAGTTGGAATGACTATTTATGAAAATGAAAAAAACAAATATACAAATAAGTGTACAGATAAACAAATCAAAGATCTAAAAATAAAACGCGCAGAAAATATTCTTTCGAAATGTCATCCTGGTAATGGGCTTTTCTTAAGCATACATATTGATGAAGGGAAGGAAGGTACTTTGGCCCTCTACAGTAAATCGAATTCCAGGTCATTCTGGATTTTGCCAGATGATAAATATATTTCTGTTCTGAATAATGTTGCTGAACCAGTTCTTGAAGAGCTTGCAAAACTCAATGGTTTCAAAAATAAACATCTTCAAGAGGATAATTTATATAGAGAGGGGGATGAGGTTTACATACTAAAAGAATTACCAAAAAATTATCCTGCTCTTTTATTTGAAGTTGGCTGCATGAACAATAAAGAGGATCTTGCATACCTAAAACAAAACCCTGACAAAATCGCTGAAGCGATATACAAAGGGCTTCTTCGTAAATAAAACTAAATAATTTTATTCTACTTTTACTTCTTTTCCAAGCGCCTGGCCTGGAATTCCCCTTTCAAAAATAGCTCTTAAAGAACCTTTGTTGCCATGAGCAGCGGAAATAACGCCGTGAATCTCAGTTCCTTTCGGGGATGTCCATAATGTTTTCTTGCCTATCATCTTTTCAGCAGCTGCTTTCGTGTGTATGCCATCAGCCTTGACTATGACCTGATTGCTTGCCCTTTGCTGCTTGTATGATCCCCTGAAATTAACTATTATGGCTTTCATGGAGATTTGGTTCAGAGGGTGGTTTATAAGGTTTTTGGAGCATTAATTTCCAAATAATATTGCCACTATCTAGTAGTTAAAAATCCAAATGTTTAAATATAAGTAATTCGTTACATCTATGTTACCATGGTAAAGAGAACTATCCAAAAAATAGATGAAATTGTATCCCGTATAAACACACATCCCGAGTATTCTTCTTGTGTGAAGAGAGAATTTATCCGTTCTTTGGACTCTGACGCGTCAAAATATTCCATTGCAATTGAACAGGAAGTTAATCGGGAATCGGCTCTTGAAGCACTTGCTGATGCAAGATCATATCTTGGTCAATATGGGATTAATCTCTCTTCTCTCTCTGTGCTAGGAAAGAAAGTCGAACCCCACAACACTCAGACATTTCGCACAGGAGAAGTTCTTTTTGGAGAGTTTGTAGGAGTTCCTTACGGTAGCATTCAAAGTGAAATAGATAACCTTGTTAATATTCTCGAAGCTTCAAACATACATCCTGTTGTTCGTGCAGCGATTGCCCATGCAGAAATGGTACGTATCCACCCATATCAGGATGGTAATGGACGTTCTGCACGTTTACTGCAGAATTTCTGTCTCGAGGAAAGAGGATATCCTCCTGCAGTCATAAAAGAGAATGAACGTGATCTCTATCTTAACATCAATGGGATACGTAATCAAAAATAGAAAAGATCATCAAATACCTCTGTCAGACAAGGAACTCAGTTCGAAAAACGAAGCATATCCTCTATTTTTGAGCTTCATAGCCTCAAAAGTTCTTGCTTCTGCAGAAAATCTCGAATTAGAACTAAAGAAAAAACGAAGATATGAAGTCACAATAGATAATTTGAAAGATATTTCAATATTATACACTGCTTCTCATTTAATTAGTGGAATAAATCGTGCAAATCCTAATCATGGCATCTCTGCAAGCGTAAATGCAAAGAAGAAAAAGATCATTGTCAAAGGAGACATCAGTTATGATCAAATCCATAACATTCTCATCAAAAAAGACAGCTTACTAAAGCACAGAATTTCTAGCGTGGATTGCTAAAGAAGATATTTTTACACATCCTAAAATAAAAAAATAAAAAAACACGCTTTATCTAGCGTGCTTACCGCTGTAATTTCTTGAAAGCTTTGCAATTCCGATTATCAATACGAGCAACGGAACTAGCCAGCTATTCAATGCTGTAACTGACGCAACGCCTAGCGGAGGCAACAAAAGAAGGACTCCGATAATTGTCACAAGCCATGCTGTTAATTTAGCCATTAATATCACCCCTTACCCATATTTCTATAAATTGAAATATTTAAAGCTTTTCCTCGCTATCTTTATATAAGATGCAGTGGACAATGAATCCATGACAGAATTCCCGAAAATAGGAGATTTCCAGCCAAAGGGAAAGTTCTTTCTAGCGCCTATGGAGGCCGTGAACTGCGCCTCGTTCAGGCTATTATGCAAGGATAGGGGAGCTGCCGTTATTTATACAGATATGATCGATGCGGATAAATTTGCAGAATTCGCGAAGGAAAAATCTGTTAACGAAGCTGTAAAGAAATATGTAAATCCGCAAAATGATGAACAGCCATTGGTGATACAACTAGGAAGTCCAAAGGCCAAGAATATTCTTTTCTGCGTTGAGGCATTGAAGGACTATTGTGTCTATTTTGATTTGAACATAGGATGTCCTCTTGGATACATGCTTGGCAAGAAGGGTGGCTGCTATCTGATGAAGCATACGGACCAATTATACAAATTACTAAGAACGCTTAGAGAAAACATCAAAAAGCCATTGACCATAAAAATAAGGAGCGGCTGGGATGAGAATTCACTGAACGCGTTGGAAATAGCAAAGGAAGCTGAAAAGATAGGAATTGATGCAATCACGATACATGGAAGGACAAAAGAGCAGGGATACAAGGATAAATCAGATTGGAGTGTTGTAAGGAAAATAAAGCAAGAAGTGAAGATTCCGGTTATTCTATCTGGAGATGTATTCAACTCATTTTCGGCAGACAAGGCATTCAATGTCACCAAATGCGATTACATCATGCTTGCCAGGGCTGCACAGGCGAATCCGTCCGTGTTTACGCAGCTAAACAAATGGTACAAGGACAAAATAATAACATCGGACAAGACAACAATATACAACAAAAGAGAAGTAAATCCTACTAAAGATTTTATGGACTTTCTTGACTACTACAAAAAAAAGGAAGGACGGTACTCTTTCTCTGAACTAAAGGATCACGCACTGTGGACGGCAAAAGAGTGCAGGAACAACAGGGAAGTGACTCAGAAGATAATTAATGCGAAGGACGAACAGGAATTATTAACTATTATAAGAAGCTTGTATTATTGATTCTTTTTATAAAAGTGTTTCTGGAACAACCTGACTACTACCTGAAATTTAGGAGTTATTTTTGAAACTGCCTTATCCACAGGAATCCACATATAGTCAGTATGCTCATCGCTTAGAACAACATCATTTGTGATGGGACGGCAATAAAAAATAAGCATGGTTATTTTCTGACCATCATCTCGCATGAAATAATGAATATCTAGCGGATTCATTATTTCTATATCCAATCCAGTTTCTTCCTTTGTTTCCCTCTGCAATCCAGTGAACGGATTTTCACCCATATCCAGGCGCCCACCGGGAATTTCCCATACGCCTGGTGTATGCAGATCATCATCAGATCGTTTGATTAGAAGCAATTCATTTTTATTGTTCACAATGAAAGCTTTGACCGCTATCCTGGAATTTTCCATGAAACCAAACTGTTCAAAGAAATATATAAAACATTGTCTCAAAAAAAGGCAAAACACCCTCTAAAAAGCCACGCAACCTTTATATATTGCCTCCTAATCACCATAATTGGGGGACGAAATAATTTTCAATGGCACTCAAATACAAAACCACCGCGGAGCTTAAGGTACCTAAAGATACTATTCACCAGGTCATTGGACAGGAAAGCGCAGTCAACATAATCAAAAAAGCAGCTTCGCAAAGGCGTCATGTTCTCTTGATTGGCGAGCCAGGCACAGGAAAATCTTTGCTTGGCATGGCCATGGCAGAGTTATTGCCAAAAGAAAAACTGCAAGACGTCATTTCAATACAAAATCCAGATGATGAGAACCAGCCAAATATAAGGGCGTTGCCCGCGGGAAAGGCAAGGCAGATTATCGCTCAGGCAAGGCTCGAATCTTCCGGAGCATTCAGGGTACAGAACATCATTATTTTTGCACTGGCAATCCTCGCCATGTTTTCTCCCTGGTGGATACGCGACTACTACAAATCAGACGTCATGTTCGCGGCATTCTTCCTTGGCGGAATGATATTCATCGTGGCTGCAGTTCTTTTCATCAACATGGGAAAACGGTTCAACCAAAAAGTAAGCATGCCAAAAATTATTGTTGACAATTACAAAAAGAACCATGCGCCGTTCCTTGATGCAACAGGGGCTCACGCAGGAGCACTGCTTGGAGACATATTGCATGACCCATTCCAAACAGGCGGACTAGGGACACCACCGCACGAAAGAGTAGTCGCTGGAATGATCCACAAAGCGAACATGGGTGTTTTATTCGTCGATGAAATAGGAAACTTGGAACCAAGCACTCAGCAGGAGCTTTTGACGTCGATGCAAGAAGGAAAATACGCCATTACTGGACAATCGGAACGTTCAGCCGGGGCAATGGTAAGAACGGAACCAGTTCCGTGCAATTACATACTTATCGCTGCAGGGAATCTTGAATCAAGCAATCACATGCACCCTGCGTTGAGAAGCAGAATCAGAGGATATGGCTATGAAGTGTACATGCAGGACACAATGCAGGACACTCCCGAAAATAGGGACAAGATCGCATATTTTGTGGCGCAAGAAGTCACAAAGGACAGGAAAATACCACACTTCACTAAAGATGCAGTGGATGTTATAATTCAGGAAGCAAGAAAGATGGCAAATCATAAGGGAAGATTGACATTGAGATTGAGAGAGCTTGGCGGTTTAGTCAGGGCAGCTGGCGATGTAGCACATGAGCAAAAATCAAAATATGTAGATGTAAAACACATTCTTGAAGCCAAGAAAATAGCAAGAACACTTGAGCAGCAGATAGCTGACAAATACATAGAAAGGAAAAAAGAATACGAAATAATTCAGGTCACTGGAAAACAAGTGGGAAGGGTCAACGGCCTTGCGGTAATTGGAGGAGAATCTGCCATGTCCGGAATTATCTTGCCGATTGAAGCGGAAATAACTCCCGGCGGAAAGCAGAGAGAAATAGTAGCGACAGGAAAACTTGGGGAGATTGCAAAGGAAGCAATAACGAATGTATCCGCAATAATCAAGAAATTGTTCGGGGAAGATATAAAGGAGAAAAACGACATCTACGTTCAATTCCTGCAGACATATGAAGGCGTCGAGGGAGACAGCGCAAGCATCGCTGTTGCTGTCGCGATAATTTCCGCATTGAAAGGCGTCCCTATAAAACAAGATTACGCAGTTACCGGCTCATTATCCATACGAGGGGAAGTTCTTCCAATCGGCGGAGTTTCTAGCAAGATAGAGGCTGCTATTGACGCAGGAATAAAGAAAGTAATTGTTCCTAAATCTAATGAACAGGATATCGTGCTGGACAAGGACAAGTTGAGCAAGATAAAAGTGATAACTGTTGAAAATATCATAGAGGTTCTTGAAGAATTGATAGACTGGACAGGAAAGGAATCGGTATTAAAGAAAATAGCTAACAAAAGCTAAGCAGTCATAAAATCAAAAAACATATATATTACAAAGGCATTAGATAAGAGTCCTATGGCTGAAAAAAATCTCGTTGAAAGGATATGTGAAAACGTGAAAACCCCAATTCTTATCGGCTTGGCATCGCTTACGTTCATTTTCGGTGTCGGATGCAAACCACCCGTAGCACCGACATCGAATTACGTCCAAATTGTTATCAATAACAATAACAATAAATCAATATATGCTCCTGACAACCTAATACTAACCAGCTGTTCAAATCCATCACAACAGTCTTCTATGTCATTCTTAGTTCCGGTCGGATCCACATTGGGTGTGAACATTCAAATACCGGCAAATGGCAAATACGACATAGAGATTGATGCCGTAAATAAAAGTGGAAGTTCTAACGTGAGCGACATATGGCACAATTATCCTCTTACGATAGGTTCAATATATAACGAGCAATATAATTCGACAACAGAGGAAAGCACTATCGATAATACTTCTTGTGACGTATGTAATTTTTAATTTACCATTACTTATTTATATTAGATACATTTGATCGCTTCATGAAACCCGTTCCAAAACCTATCACAGCACCAACAGGCGAAGAAGAAAGATTTGCAAAAATCATTGATGATTTTTTCGATGAAACTGAGGAAGTATTCAAAAAACAATATAAAATACGTAGACCTGGATTC
The DNA here is from genome assembly GCA_963835585.1 of uncultured Candidatus Woesearchaeota archaeon. Classification (GTDB taxonomy): domain Archaea; phylum Nanobdellota; class Nanobdellia; order Woesearchaeales; family UBA10107; genus UBA10107. The sequence goes on along the minus strand of CAWIGF010000003.1, from coordinate 242,747 downwards.
GAAAGAAAATCAGGCGAAATTGCATACAGGCCAGAGGCAGTAACAAATGACCGGGTCACGTACTTGTCGTACAGAGAAAATGTTCTCGCCTTTGTCTTGGCAATCAGGACGGAATTCAATGATGTTCACTACACATTCATCCGAAACCTGGATTTTAAGAAAAAGAAGTGAATAGATAAGCGCATAACTATATTCTTTATAATATATTTTAAATTAGCTAATATTGGTTCTAATATTCATACCTTCAAAAGTATCAATATAAGTACTAACATTAGTAACTAACAAATAGTAATAAATGTTTAAGAATTCCAACAAATACTTTACACTGAAGTTGAATTGACAAAAGTTGGAAATCAGATAGAGAAAGACATACTGAAGGTAATTAACGGTTCTGATAGGCCAGTTTCTAGCAGAGAAATATCGTTGGAGATAAAGAGGGCATGGCATTCTGTCAACACACACTGCTTAAGATTGCAGATTGCAGGAAAGATAAGAGGGTACGTCATCGGAAGGATGAATGTATGGGAAAAATTATCACAATAACAAAATGAGAGCAAAATTCAACATATTAAGCATTATGTCCTTGTTCTTCCTACTTGCCATGTCATCGACATATGCAACTCCACCAGCGGTATTTGATGTCAGGCCAATCAACAATTCTGTGTTTAATACCAGCAACGTAATTACAATTTCTGCAAACGTGACAGATAATATTACAATCGATACAGTTTATGCGAACATCACGCTGCCTAACGCAAGTGTTACACAACTTACGCTCATGAATGTATCATCCGCGATAATCTGGAATGGCACTTACACCATACCGAATGTCATAGGATTGTATAATGTAATGTTCGTCGCCAATGACTCAATAGGAGATATCAACAACACGGCAAATACTAACTTTACAGTCAATTATGCTACGCAGCCGTCAACACAGTTCCAGAATCCAACTCCAGTAAACACCCTTATCTTGAGCAGCAATTACTTCCCTATAAACGTCAGTGCAACAGGTAATATAGCAGTGGATAAAATCACCATCTATGTATACAACTCAACAGGACTTCTCAACGAATCGGAATTCTCATCAAGCCCTGCATTCATAAATATAACTTCTCTGAATGCTGGAACATACACATTCAACGCGACTGCGAACGATACAAGCGGAAACATAAATTGGACAGCTACGCGGAATGTCACTGTACCAAAAGCTCAGCAAGTGACAACAGATCAATCAAACAATCGCTTAACGCTTACTATTGGGAGCATCCTTTTCATCGTAATAATTGTGATTCTGCTTTTACCTTCAAAGAAAAAAAAGAAGCAACAGCCATGGGAAGAAGATTTTGACAAGTACTTAGAAAAGAGATAGATTTATGAATAAGTTTTATTGTGCTTGACAAATGTCAATTGTCGACAAAGTCAAGAAGTTCCTTGAAGAATCAGACATAGAATCGATATCTACGGCTTGCCTTTCTAAAGATGCAATTGTGATTGAATACAGATGTCAAAACACAATTCACTTCGACATTTTGTGCAACAAAGAAATTTATAGGTTTACAAACAAAGGAGTGAATTCTCTTCCAAAATTAGAAGAAACAGATTTTGACATCATAAGTGGCATGAACTGCAATCCCGTTCTTCTCAGTTTCGATGATGCCCTCAAACTTGCGAGAAAAGAGCTAAATCCAACTAAAGGTTCTGAATTTTATAAAGCTCCTGAATACTTTATCTAAAACTATTCTTTATTTAATGCTAATTACATTCTGATTATATGCGAAAGAATAATAAATAAGGAAAAACTCGCTGATTCATGAAATTCAGGCCATGCATAGATATCCATGAAGGAAAAGTCAAACAGATAGTTGGTAGTACGCTTGAAAACAGTTCTAAAAAACTTATTGAGAACTTTGTATCAAATAAAGATGCTGCGTATTTTGCAGATATGTACAAACGAGACAATCTGACAGGAGGGCATGTAATTATGCTTGGTCCTGGGAATGAGGAAGAGGCATTGAAGGCTCTGCGTGCATACAAAAATGGGCTCCAGATTGGAGGAGGAATCGATGCAGAGAACGCAAATAAGTTCCTTGATGCCGGCGCGAGCCACGTCATCGTCACGTCCTATATATTCAAGGACGGCAAGATAAATTTCGAGAATCTAGATAGATTAGTCTCTACTATCGGTAAGGATAGGCTCGTCCTTGACTTGGGCTGCAGGGAAAAAGATGGGATTTACTTTGTCGTGACAGACAGATGGCAGAAATTCACAGACTTTCAAATAAATGATTCTAATCTTGACAGGCTGGCAAGTTATTGCTCGGAATTCCTGATCCATGCAGCAGATGTTGAGGGCAAATGCCAAGGGATCCAAAAAGATTTAGTAGCAAAATTAGGCTCTTGGATAAGCAACTCCTCTATTAGCAAACCACTAACATACGCCGGAGGCATATCTTCTTTTGATGACCTCAAAACGATCCACGAGTTCGGGAAAGAAAAGATAGATTTCACCATCGGGAGCGCTCTTGATATATTCGGCGGAAATCTTCCATATAAAGACGTTGTCAAATGGAGAATGAGGTAATTTCTACCTAATAAACTTTAAATATAAGCTTGGTTTTGTCTGGTGAATGGTTGAATTTGCGTTAATTTACCCAGACAAAGATAGTCGAAAAGAATTATGTGAATTATTAAATGATATATTCAAAAATAATTGCGCAATCTATTATTCAGAAAGTATCGCCTATGGTTGCGAACATATCAAGAGCTCAAAATCAGATATTATTGCAATTGACGCCACCGCGCTAATTCCTAATAGCGCAGGTAAATTCGCCGAAATCATGCACACTACCCACTATTCCCCGAAAATATTTTTAATTGGCACTAATCTTAAGGACCCATATTTTAATAGTCCATTATTGAAGCCAATAGTTGGACGATTGAATGTGAAAGAAATACCAAAAGATGGCAAAATAATAAGTAGTCTTAGTCACATAATTATGGGTTATCTTGCTGAGTCAAAAAGTCATAGAAAACTGTGATTTGATTTCTTCTATTTCTTACCAATAACAAATTATCACAAAATTTATATATTGGCAGCTAGAGGAAACGACAATGCCTATTATACACACATTCTTCATCGACACCATAAGAAAAGTGAAATACTTGGCAGAACTCGATATTGAGCATATCGTAAATAGACTTGAGAAAAATGGAGTTAAAATCGACATTGAAAATTCTTCAAAACGATCAGTCACATTTGATTTTGGAACAAAGCTTCAGCTAAGAGAAAGATTCACGAAAAAAGAAATCCGTTTTGCACAAGACATAAAGTACAATATTCTGACAAGAGATGGATTCAAGATAGAAATTACCAATTCAGGTTATCATGATGGATTTGGAAAGGATCACATTGGTATTTTATCGGAGATAAATTGGCCAAAGCATGGAAGACCACTAAAAAGATTTGAAATTGTTGAGAACTTGGTTAGGAAAGCATATGAAGAAACAAAAAAGAGACAAATGGCGACAGTTATCCCTTTCCCATACATCACAAAAGAAGCAGCAGAACAGAAATATGCGGCAAGATGACAAACTCTCACTTTTTCTTTAAGATTTAAATATAAGTTAGTTATGGTCGGAATATGGACCCACTTACAAAATTCATGGCTCAAAAGAGGCAAGAGCATCTTGAGCTTCAGGAACGGATTAACCGAACAGATAACTGGATGCTCAATATTTTCTTCAAACAATGCCTAAATGCAATAACAGAAACGGATCTCGTCACTGCAAAGGAATATGCCAACAAACCACAATACGAACGGGAACAAGACCTAGACTTCATGGCGATAAAACAATTTTATACAGACCACATTTATCCACCCTTATTCAATTTTGATTATCTCACTTTTGACAACAGACAAGCATGGGCATTGCTCCGGCGTGAATTTTTAGATGCATTTGAGCAGCAAAACTCGATTTTTTACAACCAAAAATGATTAGAAATTGACATCATATTTTCGTATACTAATATATTCTGCCGAGAAAATCTCCAAATCACACCTGAAACTCCCCTGTGTGTCGCTATCTTCTCCAAATCTACATAGTTTTGCCATGTTTGATTGCGGAACCCCCCTTCCTGAGTAGGCAAGGGTTGATGGTTTTTGTCGGGATGATTTCCAAAGAACAGGGATAATTCCGACTATGTCGAGATAGTGCACGACTTTGGTGTTTTGCCGTAAAAACAAGTTTGATCCAAAAAGAGCTAATTACGGGATAATTCCGAAGGTGTATATTTTCCATAGAAATTTTTGGCAAACAAATAGCAAAAATAAGGATATTTATGGCGTGAAAGCGAAGTAAGTGGTTTTTATGGCCTTAAACATAGATTCTTTATATATCTTTTAAGCATTGATTAAAATTTATAAGTTTCCACAGGACAACCGCGCGTGAGACTTATTAACCAAACGGCATAATATCTACAGTAGACAAAAATTACGCCGAAAGAATTCGGTATAAAAGAGGTTAAAATGCCAGCAAAAATAATCATCTCAGATCACGAACCAAGCATGAATCCCACTGCTGAGGAGCTCACAAAAGTGATAATGCACAGGATGGGACTAATGCCAAGGAAAGAGGGTGCAACGGACAAAATGCACAACGTACTTATTGAGCTGTATGAGAAAATGAAGCTTGCGCAGCGAGAGAAACACCCGGAAGCTTCTGTGATGACTGTAGAGGAGATGGGGATTCACGCAGGAATCACTAGGCAAACTATGTATGATTACCTTAAAAGATGGATAGAACTTGATCTTATCACCAAAACGTCCTATATCAATGAGGGAAAGGTTATAATCGGGTATAAGCTCAACGGAAACACTTTGGAAAGCTCGTTTGAGAAGGCAGTGCAGAAAATCAATAACCATCTTGAAACATCAATGAAGTATGTTCAGGAACTGCAGAAATTGATAAAAAACGAAAAAATAGCTTCAACACAAAGAAATAAACAAGAAGATTTAAGCTAAAATTAAATAATTTAATCAAAATATTTCGTGCTCTATTTTTTTGATATATTTAGTGATTAAATGTTTTAATCATTCGGTATAATGCACTAACGATATAATTTCGACATGAGTTCAATATAATATACGAATGTCGACAAAAATATCCAGAATGCCTACACAAATGATTTCTACAAATGTCGGCATTATCTCGAACATCAACTAAAGTGAGAATAACACTTTGTAAGGAAAATACCAACGAAGTGAGATTTGTTTATACCTTTGAATAAATCACCATATAGAAAATAAATAAGACAAAACTTATAAGTGAATAATCAGAAGTTGGCAACATGAAAAAATTCACAAAAATAGAGATTGAGGAAACGAAAAAACATTTCAGAAGTAAGGGTTACGAAGAAGTGAGGGTTGAACTAGGAAATAGAGATTTTTCTTATTTCATCCTGCCACAATCGATAAACCCAAATTTACAAAATTTTGCATTCAGAATGAGTGGAGATCCAAAAGATGGAGTTCTTATTGGTGTATCTGACAAAGTGAAAGAAGGCTTCAGAAAATATGTAGCAATTCACGAATACATTGAATTTGCAGAAATAAGATATGACGAACGGAACAGATGCGTTCTTGCATTAGATAGGGAACTAAATTTAGTCCCTGAATCAATCAAGCCAGAATATCTTAAGATGAGAAGAGATTTTTTCGAGGCATTGGTCAAGTATTGCAAAATTTATCCTCAGCTCTATACTGATGATGATATAGATGAGATGGAGATATCGAAACGCAACCTGGAAGAGATCTGCAAAGAAAGAGAAATATAAGATTAGAATTATCTGTGAATGTAGCAAAAGTAGTTTCCAGGGTAAAAAAGCTAAAATAAGTACTATTCTGGGACAAAAAAGACAAGAGAAAAGTATATAAATCAGACTTCAAACTAAAAAGCAAAGAGGGTAGATGGACGAAAGACATACTGTTGCAAGAGGTAATCTAGTTTTATTCGTATTTCTTGTGATTGCGAGCATAGCATTGCTTGGCGTTGGTTTTGCAACAACACAATACTTGAACACAACTATGACTGTGTTTATCACTAATACTCCTCCTGTTCTTGTATATGCAAATGTAACACCAAATCCTGCGAGTCCAGGAAATACACTCACGTTTCTAGCGAACATCACTGATAATAACAGCGATACAATTACAGCAAGTATAATTTATTACAATACGACAGGAGCAGCACAGGGTGGACCCACAAACCTCAGCTTAGCTAGTGGAACCAGCCTGACTGGTGCAATCTTTTCGAACAATACATACACATTGCCAAGTACAGCGGCAGCAGGGACATGGACTGTAAATATAACATTTAGTGATGGCATAGCTACTGTGGTAAATGCAACATCATTCACTGTCAGCAGCGTTCTCTCGACGGCACTAGGAAACGCTCCAATCAGCTTCGGTAACCAAACAGTCGGTCAGACTGCGCAAAGAGCAGAGAATGGAACGGCAGTAGCTGGGATCTACTACGGAACGGTAAATGGTTTCCCACTTCTTCTTAACAATACAGGTAATATTCCAGCGAACTACAGCGTCAACGGAACGAGTTTGGTTGGCCAGACAACGCCTGCCCAAGCCATAGGTCCTGGAAATGTAACGTTCAATATAACTGATACTGGAGTTGGATCAGCAGGCGGAAAGATTGCACTTCCATCTGCAGCTCCTGCAACTATCGCAAACGGAGTAACAGGAGGAAGCGTTCAGAAAGTATACTTTTACATCTCCACGCCAAATGGAATATCGCAACAAAACTATACTGGAAATATGACATTTAATATTCAGGGATAAGCCTGAAACCGACAGGTTTTTATTCCCACTTTTTCTTTCAAATTTATGAAGAAAATCATAACCATCCCATTACTTCTTCTCATTCTTGCAAGCAGCGCGTTTGCTGTAGGCATGGCAATTCCCCCCTCAAAGACATTCAACGCGACAATCGGACAAAATTTCAGCATAAGCATTTCTATCATAAATAATGATGGACAAACAAGCGAATATAGCGTTTCTTTTGGTGGTGATTTGGGGCACAGAGCATCGGCATATCCGCAAACAATGACCATTAATCCGCCACTTGCCGTCATTCATAGAGGGAACCCAGCCGAAGATGGTATAGCCGATGTGATAATAAGTGTCAATTCTACTGGAATTACGCCCGGAACATACAGTCTCGATATAAGCACGTCTGTTGCTAGCGGAAACAAAGGAACATTCAACATAATAGAGGAAGTAACCAGATCCATACAAATAGATTACAAGTACCCACCGTCTTTCATAAACAGAATACTCAATGGGATATTCAGCGGCATAAAAGGAATAGTCAACTGGATTTCCAGGACAATTGATAAATTCTATGAACAAAACAAGTGGCTTAATGAACTGTTCTTCCTAATGGCCCTTACAATCGTATTCTATATAGGAATACGGATGAACAGAATCATGCGCTATATTAGACAGAAGAAGAAAAGGATGATAAAGGAATATGAAAAGATCAAGCAGCATGGATTCTCATCATGGATTAAACGAAAAACCAGGGATAGATTTAAAAAGAAAAAGAGCGAAAATACAAATGAACATGAACAAGAAACTGTGCCTTAGTATTCTGATAATATCGTGTCTATTTTTTGTTGCAGCTTATGGCGACACTAATGAATCTCTATCCTTGGCCTTAGTAAGCTCAGTAAGTGTATTTCCTTCTCTTGCTTTCAATCTCAATTCCTCATCTGGTTCCGGAGCTATTGGCTCTAATTATTCTGGAACTATTGGTGGCTCTGATTATGGAGTGGAAGCAACAGTATCAACGTCAAGTTCGCAGCTTGCTGTAGTGAATACTTCATTCTATGCGAGCAATCCTACAAACACATCCGATTACTTCCTTCTACCTTATGGAAAATATGTAAATTTTAGCGAAAATGTGGATAACATAACTGATGTAATTGTAAAGGTATTTTATTCGAAAGCCGCCGTAAATGCATTAAATTTAGACGAGGGTTCTCTAAGGCTAGAGTATTTCAATGATAGTAGTCAGACGTGGACCGTATTTAATCCGCCGGAGGGGGGAGTTGATACTATTGATGAATATGTTTGGGCCAACACAACGCACCTTAGCATATTCGGTATTTTCGGACTGCCCCCATCTCCTTCTTTGCCACCGAGCAGTACTGGTGGCGGAACGAGTGCGGGCATAGTTGCCACAGCTGTTGAGACCGCAATAAACCAAACAATGCAAGAAGTTCAGAGCATTGTTTCTGTGCCTCTAACTATTGAGGCATATCAAAATGAACACGAAACATCTGAAATAAGCATAACAAACACCCTCGCAACGGAAACAGAGGTTAAGGTAAGTGTCACAGGAAATATTGCGCAATTCATAAGCTTTGAAACGACCGATTTCACACTCGGCCCCGGAGAATCGAATAATATCAATATAATAATTAATACTGAGCCCAATACACCAATCGGAAAATATAGCGGAAATATAGAGATAGCATTGGGCAACATGATGACAACAGTCCCTGTGACGATTGACGTTGTTAATTATGGACAAAAACTACTTGACATACAACTAGGCCAAATCAATGAAAATATCCAGGCAGGCAACGACCTTCCAGTAACCATAGAGCTATACAACCTAGGAGGAGCAAAAGAAGTTGATGTACAGTTGACTGTTAGGTTGTGGAGTCAAGATTTATCAAAGCTACTTGTCAGCGATATCACTACATTAGCCGTAGAGACAAGCGCCAGCGTCGTTAGAACACTGCAGATACCAGCAAATTTAAACGGGGAATATGTAATCAGGGCGACGGTGGCTTACGTTGATAATAACAACGTTACACAGGTAGCCGCAGCACAACAATCAATTACCATACTTCCTTCCTTCTCTTCCAAGACTGTTACATACATTGGTATATTCATCGCAATCATACTTGGAATAATCATCATATTGTATATGTTAAAGACGTTGTTCGGGTTTGCGAATAAATTTTTCTTTCCCCAAATTAATTCTCCTCTGTCCATCACTCTCGATAAAAATTCAATCAATATTAAGAATAGATTGTGGCTATCTGGGAAGGAAATAACACAAATTATGGCTGTTGTTGATTTCGATATGTCCCCTGAAAAGAGCGAGCTCATATATTCAAACAAAAGATTTGACTTCTCGGTTTTCAAGGGAAATGTTAGAGACTTTTTCAAGAAATCCTTGAGTTCTGGGCCTCTCATGCTACAGAGTGGAAGCAAATATATCTTTGTTGTAAAATCAAATGATTGCAAATTCATAGATCTCTTCAAAAATGATGAGTGCAGATTGCAGTTCAAAGGAGCAACAATAAAGAAAGCGAAGATATATTCTGGGCGTAAAACTCATGCATTTGACATGGAGGCGCAGAAGAGTATGTGGAGCGTTCTTGAGCCAAAATATGAGAATAATGACATTACGTATTTCAAGAAGTTGTTCGAATCCCTCAAGAAATCGAATCTTCCTGCCGAAATCGACTTTAAGCACTACATCAAGAATATCATTTCGATTCTGCGACAATGGTAATGTTTCCAGTATACTGCTGACTTGGGATTCCCAACGGGACATTGATTCTGAAAAAGATGTTCGTAGTCTGCAGCTGCATCATAAGAGGGTTAACCAATTGCTGCGCATAGCTGAGATTCGCAAGTGACGTAAATCCAGATGCATTCGACCAATCAACATAGTTAGGTGTGATTCGTGCACTTGTTGCCCCTGAAAGATTTGTTCCGCTGATGTTGACAGATATGTTTATGTTTCCTGTGTTTTGGACAACCATCGGGAAACCATATAGTGGTTGTGCATTTAGTGTCTGGCCTACTTGTCCCGATGAGAAATTAATTGATTGGTTATACAGATTCACTGAAACAACAGCAGATATAGTGAAATTTGAAGTCATTGGAGTTGCGGTATTACTTGAAGTATCGTTGGCATAGACCGTATAACTGTAGATACCAGCATACAAAGAAGAGACATTAATGGTATCGTTACAATATATTCCTGTGCCGCATCCCTTCATGGTAATGTTGATAAGATTAAGATTGAACCAAACAGTATCGATTGTGACACCATCAGTAACATTTGCAGTTATATTCACCAATTGACTTGGTAGCACAGGATTAGGGGTAGCATTAACAGAAAGTATAGTAATCGAAATACTAGATGCAACTGTGAAGTAAGTGGTTATTGAAGAATTAACATTTCCAGATGAATCGTTTCCTATGAATGTCACATTGTACTGGCCAGACAGTGCAGGGATTGTGTAAGTGGCATTGTATTGTGGCGATGTTCCGTATTCCGGCAAAGTGAGCTGCGTTATCGATTTATTTGACAACGTGATATTTGTGTAGACTGTTGACACGTTTATATTATCAGTCACATTTGCCTGTATTGTGATAACATTGCTTATGTTGAAGATAGTACCATTAATAGGAAGTACAGAAAACACTGCTGGAGGGATTATGTCATTTACGGTGAAATTAGTCTTTATGGTGTTGTTGATGTTGTTTAATGTGTCATTAGCTATGAAAGTGACGTTGTAGGTTCCAAGCAAGTTGGGGGCCGTGTAAGTGGCATTGTATTGTGGCGATGTTCCGTATTCCGGCAAAGTGAGCTGCGTTATCGATTTATTTGACAACGTGATATTTGTGTAGACTGTATTTACCGGTAAAGGACCAGTTACATTTGCCTGTATTGTAATGATGTTACTGGTGTTGAATATTGAGCCATTGACTGGTAGCACAGCAAAGACTTGAGGAATATTATATGGCAATGTCGTGAAATTATAGATTCCAGACGTGTTGCATGCTCCTGCAGGAGTACATGATGTCACATTGTAGAAATAAATTGTGCCGTTCATCAATCCTGACACAGAAACATTGTGCACAGCCCCATTGTCATTAACAGATATGTTAAATCTAAGCAGATTTGAGCTTTGGTTTCCATACCGCAGCGTTGTATTTGAATTGAGATAGGTTGTCCAGTTTATCATGACACTTTGATTCGTTACACTGTAATTCATCACTCCTGTAATATTAGGATCCATTGTGGTTCCTGATATGTTGACGTTATCAAGATAGCATCCCCGTCCAGCAGTCGCACTAACGGTGCAATTGAACATCAAACGGAAATTTGCATTGTTGTTTGAATTGTTTGCGGTAAGAAGATAGTTATAATAAGTATATGTTGCCAGGTGCGTTGTGTTCATTAATACTCCCCATACACTTCCATTCCACCACTCTGCCATGTATTTCGTAACTGATGTTCCTGTTGTATTGGCATAGAATGAGATATTTATGTTCTGATAGTAAGCTGTGCTCATATTCAAGTAGAGATATGCTGCAGTGGTTACTGTTGTATTATCCCTTACATCATATGTTCCCGCGTAAGGAGCCGTAATGTTACGCTCCCATCCACTTGATACCGTCCAACCATCTGTTACTAATGTTCCGGTTTCGAAACCATCGAAATAAATGCCAGAGTTTGCTGTCAGATTGTTGGGAGCTTGGTCATGGATGTAGTCGAATTGTATGAATGGATTCGCATCTGATTCGTTAGGATCCTGTATCTTGAAGTCAAATGTGTCTTCTGGTTGGTTAAGCCCGCTCATATTGATGTATTGCTGGGATCCAGAGACAATATCGCTCGTACCGACTTTCTGATCAGTTCCAGCAATATACACATCGAAGTATGCGGAAGTGTTTGAGCGAGCGACATAGTCAATAAAGTTACTACTAGTTAGATTCTCAGCGTATGTTACTCTTACATATTGATTTTCATAAATTGGTTCGCTCCAATTATTGTCAATTGCCTCGATTTCAGGATATATGTCTGAAATGAAAGTGTAATTCTCATCCAGATGCTGTGCATCTATCGCTACAATAATCTCAGCGAATGCAGGATCATCGTGACTCAGCTCAAATTCATATTTCTGTCCTGGAACAAGCCCTGTCTTGAATAATACCCATGTGCCGCTGCAGGATTGGTTATCGAAATTCCATGACTTGCACTTATAGAGATTTGTGCCTTTTGCGACAACATTCACTGTAGCGTTTGTGAAGTTTACTGCGGTAGAATCTATGGCATAAAGTTGAACCCAGGCATGCTTTTCATCGAGTTTTGGTATTGTCTTGGGAACGTCTTCGATTCTCAAGTTTTTGATCGAGTCCTTATCTGCACCCGAGAAAGAAATTTGAAGCACAGGCGTCTCTTTCGGCGTCACGACAGCACCGATTTTGGGATTATTGGATGTCGTGTTTCCGTAGAAAACAACCTGTGCAGGAATTTGAATGTTATTGATGCTTTGAAGATTTATTGTTGCCTTTTCCGTCGCAATCTGAATCGACCCGACTGAATTATGAAGAGTCGTAACGAAATGAAGGAAGAAAATAAAAATAAGGCATAAGATAAAAGTCGATATTATTGAAACATCTGTTGAAGAAAAAATTTTCCTCTCTTTTAAATCATCTAAACGCCCCATAATGTACCCAATAACCCCCTGTAGATTTCAACAGGCGATTAATATATATCCTTTATGATTTGCTTATAAATAACAAATTTGAGTTTAGAAATAGTAAATTGAACATATTTCGTCACTGCATTTGTATAAAAACTGGATTATTTTCATCATATCTTGACTACATAAATATTTATAAATGAATTTGTGATTGTCTCAGTGGGGATGGTAATGTTCAGAAGTAAAAAAGAGGAGTCTCAGTTGGTTGAGCTCGATAGACACGTTCGTTCTGCATTCAAGGCTGTTCGCGACGAAATGGATGATCATTTGACTTCCATAAATGAAAATACAGATGAACTCACTAATCACGGATCGCAGCTTGATGAAATTGAGTTGAAGCTCGAGAAACTCAGGGAGCAGGTTGATGAGATACACTTCTTGGTATCTAAAGCGATCTCGCAGAACAAGGAATTCTCCCTTACGGAATCAGAAAAACAAGTGTTCATGGTTTTATATGCGGTTGAGCAGACCCCTCTTAGTTACGGGGACATTTCTATGAGAACAGGACTCACGGAATTGACGGTAAAGGCCCATGTCTTCTCAATGATCAACAAAGGAATCCCTATTCTCGAAAGGCAGATTGATTCACAATCTTTCTTCAGGCTTGACAAAAAATTTAAGGAAATACAAGCGAAGGAAAATATTCTCAAGATAGAAATGGACGAGATGTAAGTTTAGATTCTTCCTTGCGAAAATCACAACAAAGAATCAAACGAGCGAGCGGGGAATCGAACCCCGGTCTACCGGACCGCAACCGATAATTTTATCCACTGAACTACTCGCCCAATTGAGTTTCCTAAGTTTGACAGGATTATTTGAACCTATGTATTTTAACCATTTTCTTAGCATGGTGAAACCACTCAATATTACTGCCTTATCATACACAGCTGGCAAAAATCCCATTTTCTTCAGCATCTCACCAACTTGTGCCATTAGTATCTCTGAATGTATTCCAATAGATATAACAGGATATTTTCCATAACGTAAGTGAATACAACCATCCGTATCGAAGAGTCCCCTAATAAAAGAGCAATATATGCTCTTGTTTTTAGTTTTGAGTACTACAGAAGGAACTCTAATGCGTCCGACTTTTTCGCCACGAGGAATACCCAGAATTTTATTCTTGAATTCACATAATGCTTTTGAATATATTTCAAACCCAGAAACACTTGGCAGTCTCATAAGATTAAGATTCACACCATAAAGAGTTTTGTAAAGATAAAACAATCTACCACACATATAGTCTTCTTCTTTTTTATTGCACTTCACAGAGAAATAATTTCGATTGTAAGACATACATCCATCCCCGAGATGAATTCCAATTTCCTCGGCAAGTTCGGATGTCATTTCGGTTGGAAATTGTATATTTTTCTTCTTGTCTGCATTACTAAATGAAATAGTCGAATTATTTAATGTAACGATCTGATTAGTAAAGAATGAACTGTGTTGTTCCTCTAGTTGTGAAGCACTCCGTTCCCGTATTCGAATTCTTGCACTAATCGCACGATTAGTCAGATTTGATCCGTATTTCCTCCACAGACTATGCATTATTTTTGTACCGAGCTTGCTTCTGACCTCAAAATACCTCTTTTCGCCAAGTCGCTGCTTCATGATTTCAACATTTCTCTTTCCTCCTATTGACGCTCCTTTTTTACGACCCCAACCTTCCTCGCGTTGATCAATAACTTTCAATCCAGTTAGTTCAGAAGGGATTATGGAACTCGGAAGGTATACATCGCCATATGCCCATTTCTTAAAAGTATCATATGGAATTTTGAGTTTATGAGAAAGAGATGGCAATGTATCAACTACATATTTTTGTTTCAAAAACTCAAACAAGTATTTTCTTGACTTTTTTGATAAAAGAATTCTCATATAAATTCAAGAAAATTTACAATATATAAATATTACTATCCACTATCCTACAGGTACAGCTATTGTTGCAACCAAAAGAATGAACTCATTATGAAAAAACTAAGAACCAGTCATCCACTCTTCTAATTGCCCTAAATCACACTCCCCACAAATAAATTTTTTGTTCTCTGTGTTGAAAAAGAATGGAACGCCATTGCAGCGCTTTGAAGCGAATGAATCAAATAAACTTTTATTCTCGGCATCATGCCAGATTTCAAACTTTGTTATTTCCCCGAACTTCTTCTCAAATTCCTTAACAACAGGCTCAATCCGTTTGCAATGAGGGCACTCCCTGCCGTAAAATTCAATCAGATTCTTATTTTTCATTCCTTCCCCTTTGATTCTTGTACAAAATATCGACTTCTCTTAATGTGGATGCATCGTCAGGACCCCTATCTTCTCTTAACCTAACCAAGCGTGGGAACCGCAATGCATAACCGGATGAATACTCAGAAGATTTCTGTATTTCCTCATACGCAACTTCGATGACAATTTTTGGCTTAACCTTCACTATCTTCCCCCTCTCCTCGATAATCAAAGGCTTTAACAGATCAGTCATCTCATCGAAACTCGTACCTTCTTCTGATTTTTCCTTGAATCCTGTCGCTACCTTGCCTATCTCAACAAGTTCATCAGTGTCTTCATCAAGGCACGCGATGACAAATGAACTCAACCAACCCGCACGCTTTCCTTCTCCATGTTCAGCTCCCACAATGACAACATCAAGAGTCTCCATGATTGGCTTGACTTTCATGCCGTATCCTACACGAGAACCCGGTTGGTAGCCTTCGATTAAACTCTTTACCATAATGCCTTCATTGCCTGCCTCAAGCGATTCATGATAGAATTTTGTCGCTTTTTTCTCATCATCAGTTACAATTGCATTTGCCAGCTTAATCTTCCACAGCTGCTGCTTTGGAATTATCTTCTCAAGCAATCTTCTCCTTTCTTTGAAAGGTTTGTGCAGACAACTCTCTCCGTTCAATTCAATTATATCAAATACATTCAATTCGACGGGGAATTTCTCCGCCATCTCGTTTATGTCGTACTTTCTCTTTATTCTTTGCGAAATCTTCTGGAAAGGCAGATATTTCTTTGTCTTCGGATCATAACCAACTGCCTCCGAGTCAATGATGAAATTATCCGCCTTAACGTATTCCTTGATGAACTGCACCAAATCAGGAAATTGATGCGTCACATTTTCCAATCGACGCGTATAGAGAATTATTTTTCCGTTAGTCTTGTGCCCCTCAATCCTGAACCCGTCGAATTTATATTCCAGCTGCGCCGGCTTTCCAACTGTCTCGAAAGCATCCTTTATGTCTTTCGCTTTTTTATAGAGCATGACTTTGATAGGAACTCCTGGTTTCAGCGACATTCTTTCAAGGCCTGCAAGTCCCTTTTCTTTCGCCACAACAATAACCTCAGAGAAATCGTTTACCAAATCATATGCATGCTGCACCGCATCTACATATTTCTGGTAGAGTTGCCTGTCTTTAACAACGAAATCATTCTCATTCGATTCATATGTGAACCCTATGTCCTTCGCAAAGAACGACCATACTATTGCGTCCCGAAGTGTTCCGTCCGCGACACCGACGCGCAATTCCTCGAGTACAGTCCTTATTATGAACTTTGCCTCCCTTGGAGTGGCTGAAGTTAGCAGTTCAGAAATCAAATCGACTTTTCTTGAAACGGTTCCTTCACCTTCCATCTCAGCGAGTTTCCTGAGATTCTCCATGACTTTCTTTACAGTAATGTCTGTCTTGAATAGCGTGACTTGCTTCTTCTTGGAAATCATTTGTTGTGCAGTCTCTCCCAAATCGCCCGTTTTTGCCCATAGGTTTTCGACCTTGTTGGAAGGAATGCCAGTAGCCGCAGCCAATGCCTTCAGAACTAGCTTGGCAGCAACACCAATCTTCTTCTCTTCCACAGCAGGGTAGACATTTCCTTGCAGCAGAAGAACAACATACGGCAAGGAATCAATGCTGACTGTCTTCAGGAATTCGGAAAGAATATGTGTTTTTTCTAGACGCTTTGTTGTCTTCTCAAGTTTTTCATAAACATCCACCAAATCGGCATAATTCATGTACAGGTATTATGAATGAACATTTAAAAATCTATTTGTAGCGATATGTTTATATAGGAAGTTTCATGCAATACTTGCATGGATGCATACGCTGCAATCGAACAACGATGGGGCTGCAGAAAGTACACAGATAAGCCAGTCGACAGGGAAATGCTCGGCCTAATTCTCGACGCAGGACGCCTCGCCCCCTCCGCTGGAAATCTCCAAGACAGGAGCTTCATTGTCATAAAAAAAGATCAAACAAAAACAGCAATCGCACAGGCATGCGGAAACCAGACATGGATGCAAAGCACGCCTGTGATAATTGCGATTATCTCTGAGAACCAGAAACTCGGAAAATTCTTTGGAACAAAAGGTGAGAAAGTTTATTCGGTACAAGACACCTCTTTTTCCGTGGAAAACATGCTTCTTGAGGCTACAAATCTCGGTCTTGGCTGCTCGCTTGTAGTAGGATTCACTGAAGAGCAACTGAATGATGTTCTTAAAATAAAAGCACCTGCGCAAATCCATGCATTAGTAACTATAGGATATCCAGCTGAGAACGTAAAACAATCAAGCAAATATGAATTAGGCAAGTTTGTCTATTTCGAAGAGTATGGCGAGCACATCGCGAACCTTGCAGTTGCGTTCGGCGAATGGGGAAATGCAGGGCAGCAGGTAACATCGGAAATCGCAAAAATCACAAAGAGAAACACAAAAGGATTGTTTGAAAAGATAAAATCATTATTCAGCAGGAAAAAAGAAGAAACTCCTGCACAGGATCATTTCTTGGAAGAGAGACCAAAAGAAGAACCCACCAATAATGTCACAGAGATACCAAGGGAATTGCCTAAAAGACCAGCGACAAGAAAATTTTAATAATACAAAATGATTAAACTCATCATAAATGCCGACGACTTTGGGATGAGCATGATATTTAATGAAAAAATTCTCGAACTGCTTGAAAAGAGATTAATCAAATCCACAACAGTTATGATAAATAGGGTAACCGAAGAACAAAGAACACAATTGAACAAACTTGTTTCTTTGAAAGATAAAATTAGCATAGGACTTCACGTAGAGCTTGATTTAGAAAAACCAATGCCTGAACAAGTTGAAGAGCAATACAATAAATTCATCAAAGTATTTGGTTTTAAACCTAGCCATTTGGACGTGCACAAAATGACAAGAAATGAAAATGCAGTTAAAACTATTAACGAATTTGCACATAAACACAATCTTCCTACTAGAAATCACGATATTCCATCAGATACAAAGCAAACAACAGATCGTGTGCTGGTGTCTGTAAAAGGAGACTACGAAGAGATACTCAATTTCTTAAAGAAAATGAATGATGGACATAGCTATGAAATAGCAATGCATCCTGGAAAATATGATTCATCGAGCAAATCAAGCCTAAACAAGCAAAGAGAAGCTGAATTCGACTGCATAGTAAGACTGCAGGATTTCTTAAGAGAAAATAAGAACGTAAAATTGATAAGTTATCTTGAGTTGTAGAAACTATTGTATTCTTTCCAATGCTATCTTCATCGCGGCTGTTCGCGGAGCAACCCGTTCTTTTTTTGCCCTATCAAGAACTATTTTTGTGTTCTTTGTTATTTTTTTATCAACGAGTTTAAACATTTCCCTCTTGGAACCGCCAATATATTCGACGTAGCTTGAAATTACGCCACCTGCGTTTGCAACGAAATCAGGAACGACAAGTATTCCTTTTTTATGCAAGGCAAGTTCAACTTCCTGCGTCATGGGAATGTTTGAACCCTCAATGACAAGCTTTGATTTTACTCGACTGTAATTGTCCATTCGTATCAAATCAGGAATCGCTGCAGTAACCAGTACGTCCGCATTTACATTTATGATATCTTGCGTTGGAAGCAAGCTGCCTGGCCTGTAGTTTGTTACGCTGCCTGTTTGCTTTTTAACTTTTGCGAGCTTCTTGAAGTCAATTCCATTTTTATTATAGAGAACTCCCTTTGAATCAGAAACTGCAACTAGTATTAATCCCATGTCAACGAGTTGTTTCGCTGCAAACCAGCCAACATTACCGAACCCTTCTACTGCAAATGTTGTCGTCTTTGGATTGAAATTTAGATACTGCAATGCAACTTTTGTTGAATGAGCTACACCAAATCCTGTTGAACCAAGTTCATGAGGCAGTCCTTTCATGTATGCAGGTTTTCCAGTGCATGATTTCGGGCCAAGAACTTTTGCGATAGTTTCCATATCTTGTTCAGCAGTATTAATGTCCGGAGCTGCGACATATAATGAAGGAGAAATGCAGGAAATCGCTTTAGCAAATGATCTTACCACATCTTGTTTCTGCTTGCTGCTCATAGCATGAGGATTTGCGATGATTCCTGCCTTGGCACCGCCGAACGGCAAGTCCGCCATGGCAGATTTCCATGTCATTGTGCGTGCCAATTTGAAAACCTCTTCTCTGGATACCGTTGGCGTCATTCGGATACCGCCTTTGCCAGGTCCCCGCTTCGTATTATCTATAACTACGAAGCCATGCACTTTTGTCTTTGGATCATATACCTCAAGAATCTTTTCAGGACCTACCTCGTCAAACATATCCATATTTGCCATACAAATAACCAAATAAAGTCCTTATATAAACTTTACTCAGATTTTTTGTGCTCAAACAGAAAAAATAGTTATACCCTTTCCTGTACTTAGAGTCATAGCTTTTCTTTTCTTCGCGAACTCGAGAAAATCACGCATCTTGTCTGCATGCGAAATTGTATTGTCCGCAACAATCATCGCATTCCTATTTAGCTTATTGTGATTTATCAGAAGTTTCAAGTATCTGAGGTATTCTGATTTAGTTGCATCGAGGAAAACAGCATCGAACTTCTGCTTAAGTTGTGGGATAATTTTCAAAGCATCTCCTTCCATTAATGTTATGGGCAATCTTGATTTCTTGAAAAACTGCTTTGCAATGTGACAACGCTCTGGCCAGCGGTCTATGCAGATAAGTTTTGAACCTTTTTTAAAAGCAGAAGCAATCCAAACGCTCGAATAACCTATCGATGTTCCGATTTCAAGGACTGCTTTCGGATTTTTGATTTTAACCAAAGCATAAAGAAGCACTCCTGTTTCCTTGCTTATTGTTGAAAAGTTTCCATGTTCGTTTAATATTTCTTGTTCTCTAAGAATTGCCCCAATCCGTTCAATCATTCAACGACCAACCGCAACGCATCGACCGCCTCTTCTGGAGTGTCGAACACAGAAACACCATTAGCAATAAGTTTGTGCTTCAATACATCAACATATTCAGAGCCTGTTGAAACGACAACAAGCTTCTTCTTTTTTGCCTCATCAATCAGTATGTCGACAAGAGATTCGTCTAGAAGTGGAGTTTGGAACAGAACATTACAGATAATAATGTCCGATTTCATTGCATTTATCGCCTTTTTATAAGACTCATTGCTCGCGTCCCCGAATAAATCAACAAGGCCTGCGAAATGCAACCCTGCTTTTATCAAATTATCCACGGTAAGAATTCCGTAACCGCCACCATTGGTAATGACACCAATTGTTTTTCCTTTAATGTTTTTGTTCAGCAACTCTAAGGCTCCGAGCATTTCCCTTATTCCTGAAGCTTCAATCATATTCAATTGCTTGAAGATTCCAGAATATATTTCAGCATCCCCTGCCAACGAACCTGTATGGGACAATGTTGCCTTGCCTCCTTCCTTTGTAGTCCCGCCTTTCAACACAACAATTGGTTTTTTTATTTTTGAGCAGACTTTGAAAAATCTGTGTCCATCCTTGATCCCTTCCACATACATGCAGATTATTTTCGTCGATCTATCCTTCGCAAGATATTCCAGATAATCTGTTTCATTGAGATTAAGGGCGTTGCCGTAGCTGATGAACTTTGAAACTCCCAATGAGCCAAGAACGTCAAGGATTGCAGAGCCTGTTGCACCAGACTGTGTTATGAAGCTTATTCCTCCTTTTTTAGGCCTTTTCAGCCTGTTTGGTGGCAGGAATACCGCATCAATACCCGAATACGTGTCAATTATGCCAAGACAGTTTGGACCGATTACGTCTATCTTATATTTTGAGCAAATTTCAGTAAGCTTAGTGTCTGCATCGTAATTTCCTTCCTCTTTGAATCCCGCCGTTATGATCACTGCATGCCTGATTCCTATTTTCCCTGCCTCTTCCATCACTTCCAGTGTTTGAGGGACAGGAACAGCCACGACAATCAAGTCGACCTTGCCTATTGCAGTTAGGTTCGGATAGCATCTAACTCCAGAAATCAATTCCGCATTTGGATTTATTGGATAAACTTTTTTCCCTGAATTAAGCAAGGTATCAAACACAACCCTCCCTATTTTATTTGGACTTGAAGAGGCGCCTATTACTGCGATTGTCTTTGGGTTGAAGAATGCATCCATAAAGAACAAATACATCAAACAGTGTTTTTAAAGCTTGCTTATGAAAAACATTTTAAACCCTTCATCTATTCGTAATATAGGTGATCATATGGCAGCGGCAAAAAAAACAGAAAAAGGACCAAGCGAAGGGGATTTGGTTGAGTATTATGGAACAGAATGCCACTTCTGCGTTCAGATGGCTCCTGACATTGAAAAACTCGAAAAAGACATAGGTGTTAAAGTTGTAAAGAAAGAGTGCTGGCACAATGCGGCTAACCAGGCAGAATTCCAAAAAGAATCAATAGGCAAATGCAACGGAGTTCCTTTCTTCGTAAACAAAAAAACAGGAAAGTTCATCTGCGGCTTCGCACCATATGGTAAGTTGAAAGACTGGGCAACAGGGAAGTAAATTTTTATTTTTAAAATAAAAAAATGACAGACACCAACGTAGTCTTCAAGGGAATTTCTCACAAGCCCGAATGGTTCAAAATAAAGCCTTCCACAAATCAGTTTTCTGATGTCAAGAGAATCATAAAAAAATATAGGCTGACAACAATCTGCGCAGAGGGGCATTGCCCGAATAATTCCGAGTGCTGGTCAGGAGGAACTGCAACATTCATGGTTTTGGGGGACACGTGCACAAGAGGCTGCAGATTCTGCAACGTGAAAACCGCTGCGAAAGGAGAGGACATAGACAAAGAAGAACCACAAAAGCTCGTTAAAGCATTGAAAGAGATCGGAATCTTCGATTATGTCGTTCTGACATCCGTCGACAGGGATGATTTGGAAGATCAAGGAAGCATTCATTTTGCGAATTGCATAAGAGCAATAAAGCTAGGGAATCCCAATATGATTGTTGAAGTGCTCATCCCTGATTTTAATGGAGACATCAAATTATTGAAAAATATCACGGATGCAAAGCCAGATGTAATCAGCCACAACATAGAAACTGTTGAACGACTGCAAAGAAGGACAAGAGATATCCGTGCAAACTACGCGCAATCGCTTTCAGTTCTTGAAAATGTAAAAAAACTCGATAAAAACATCATAACAAAATCAGGAATCATGGTCGGTCTGGGAGAGACAAGAGAAGAAGTAGAACAAGCAATGAAAGATCTGCTCAAAATAGGAGTCAACATATTCACAATAGGCCAGTATCTAAGGCCAAGCCAACGACACCTTCCATTTGTTGAATACATACATCCGGATGTTTTTGAGGATTACAGAAAAAAAGGAGAAAAATTTGGTTTTGCTTTTGTAGCATCAGGCCCTTTTGTGAGAAGCTCATACAAGGCAGGGGAATTGTTCATCAAAAACATACTAAAACCGAGCAATAGCCTTATAAAGAATAAATGAGATTTCCATTACAAAGAGGCGTATGACAAAGCAAACAATTGCTGAGTTTAAAATAGAGTATCTTCAAATTCTTGATGAGAAAGGCAATGTAGACAAAGCACTCATGCCAAAAATCAGCAAAGAAATTATTCTCAAACTGTACAAAACAATGGTTTTTGCAAGAAAATTTGACGATAAGCTTCTTGCATTGCAAAGACAGGGAAGAATCGGTACATTCGCCCAAATTAGAGGACAGGAAGCGCAAGTTGGGGCAGCAGCTGTCCTCACAAAGGATGATTGGATGGTTCAGTCATTTAGGGAGATGGCAGCTGGACTTTACAGGGGAGTCAAACCAAGAAACTATGTTCTTGTGTGGGGCGGTGATGAAAGAGGAAATTTCTCAGAGGATTCTCCAACAACGTTGCCAATTACAATTCCAGTCGGTTCACAAGTGCTGCACACTGCAGGGTTGGCATGGGGAATGAAATTAAAAAACAAGAAGAACGTCGCACTTGGTTTCTTTGGAGATGGAGCAACAAGCGAGGGAGATTTCCACGAAGCAATGAATTTTGCAGGCGTGTTCAAGGTTCCCGCCATATTTTTATGCCAAAACAACCAATATGCAATTTCAGTTCCCGTGAGAAAACAAACAGCGTCAAAAACTCTTGCGCAGAAAGCGATTGCATACGGCATTGAGGGAATAAAAGTTGATGGAAACGACGTGTTTGCAATGTATTCTGCAGCGGAACAGGCTGCAAAACGTGCGAGAGAGGGAAAAGGTGCGACATTAATTGAGATGTATACATATCGAATTGCAAATCATACAACATCCGATGACGCGACAAAATATAGGAAAGATTCTGAAGTGAAGGAATGGATAAAGAAAGATCCAATTGCACGACTGAAAAAATATATCACAAAAGAAAAAATATGGTCCGAGAAGAATGAAGAGAAATTCATAAGGGATACTGACAAAATAATAGAGGCGGAGGTCGCAGCCGCGGAAGCTATGCCTGCACCTGAATTGGATGATATGTTCAAATATCTATATAGTGAAATTACACCATCGATGAAAGAGCAGCTGGATTACATAAAGGAGTTCAAGAAATAATGGCACAGATGAATATGGTTGAGGCGTTGAACCTTGCGCTTGAGCAAGAAATGAAAAGAGACAAAAATGTTATAATCCTTGGAGAAGATGTTGGTGTTGATGGCGGCGTATTCAGGGTTACGGATGGTTTGGTAAGGAAATTTGGGGAAAACAGGGTTATCGATACACCTTTGGCAGAATCAGGAATTGTCGGAACGTCAATCGGGCTTGCGTTATATGGATTGAAACCAGTCGCTGAAATTCAGTTCGATGGATTTGCATATCCTGCGTTCAATCAGATTGTCAATCACGTTGCACGTTTGCGAAACAGATCCAGGGGGCATTTTACATGCCCATTGGTGATACGATTCCCGTATTCGGGAGGAATACGAGCATTAGAACATCACTCAGAATCTCCTGAAGCCCATTACGGCCACATTCCCGGAATAAAGGTCGTAATTCCTGCAACGCCTTACGAGGCGAAAGGATTGCTGGCAAGCGCCATACGAGACCCCGATCCGGTCATTTTCATGGAACCGAAGAGAGTTTACAGAGCAATAAAGGAAGAAGTTCCGGAAAAATCATACACAATACCAATAGGAAAGGCAAGAATCGTCAAAGAAGGAAAAGATATAACTGTCATTGCATACGGAGCAATGTTGTGGATTGCACAAAAGGCAATTGATCAAATAAAAGACAAATACGACATAGAACTTATTGACTTACGCACAATTTCTCCATTGGATGTTGAAACAATCATAAACTCAGTCAAAAAAACAGGACGATGCCTAATAGTGCAGGAAGCGCCACGATCATTTGGTGTTGCAGCAGAAATAAGCGCATTAATCAACGAACAAGCAATTTTTGAGTTAGAGGCACCGGTAAAAAGAGTCACTGGATTCGATACTATAATGCCATTGTACAAAAATGAGGCAAGTTACCTTCCTAATGAAGAAAGAATTATAGAAGCAATCAGTAAGGTGATGCGATGAGCTTTGAATTCAAATTCCCTGATGTTGGAGAAGGAATAACGGAAGGAGAGATAATTAAATGGAAAGTCAAAGAAGGAGATGTAGTAAAGCAAGACCAAGTCATTCTTGAGATTGAAACAGACAAGGCGATTGCTGAAATTCCAAGCCCCAAGGCTGGAAAGATATTAAAGATATTCGGAAAGGAAGGCGAGCATGTGAAAGTCGGCGCCGTGCTTGTTGTCATTGACGACGGAAGCAAAGGAATTGCCTCCCAAAAACAGGAAACAAAAAAACCGAAAGATGCAGGCTCCGTCGTCGGATCATTGCCAGAATATGAAGAACCTAAAGTGACGCAAATAGCTGTTGCAGAAAAGGAAACCCAAAAAGAAGGGAAGAAAGCAAAGGCTTTGCCTTCAGTCAGAAAGCTTGCCGAAGAAAAAGGAGTTGATATTTCAACCATAACACCGACGGGCATGGACGGAACCGTAACAAAAGAGGATGTTCTTCATTCAATTGGAGAAGTAAAGGTAGCAACATCCTCTGTCGTGGAAACAAGCTCAGGTGTAAAAATCATAAAAAGGGACTATGATGTCTATGGATATGTTGAGAAAATACCGTTGAACGGTATACGAAGGACGATAGCATCCCATCTAATGGATGCTGCACATAAAACCGTTCCAGTCAGTCACTTTGATGAAGTAGATGTCACACACCTTTTCGAAATACAACAAAAGGAAAAGGAAGTTCTATTGAAGAAAGGAATTCATTTGACGTTCCTCCCATTCGTGATAAAGGCAGTCATAGCAGCACTGAAACTACATCCGTATCTGAATGCAAACATGGATGATGAAAATGAGGAAATTGTTCTTAAAAAATATTACAACATCGGATTTGCTGTAGATACACAAAATGGATTGATGGTTCCTGTTTTGAAAATCGCCGACAAGAAGAACATAGATGACATTGCTGCAGAGATAGAACAATTGGCTGATGCCGCGCGAAGGAGAATCATCGATTTAGGAGACATGAAAGGCGGAACATTCACCATAACGAACATAGGTACTATTGGAGGGATTTTTGCGACTCCTGTTATGAACTATCCGGAAGTTGCCATTTTGCTGACAGGAAAAATACATGAAAAACCTGTTGCAATCAATGGAACAGTAGCAATCAGAAAAATAATGCCGCTTTCTCTTACTTTCGACCATAGAGTGACAGATGGTGCTGAGGCTGCACGGTTCATGAACGACCTTAAAAGCTATTTAGAAGATCCTGACAAGCTACTTATGGAGCTCGAGTAGATTTTTTCACTAATCCTTGTAGATAATGTAAAGACTTGTTTTCAACGTTGCATTTGAAGACATTTGCGTAATTTTTAGTTAGTTTTTGTTTTAGTTCATCTAAATCAATAGATTTTCCAAGCACTTTTTGGATTGATGTTGCAAACTTGTCCTTGAATCCACACATATCAATTAGATTATAATAATTGAGTTTTACATTCGCATTAAGGGCAAATCCATGCATTGTAACCCCATATTCATTCATTTCTACACCAATAGCGCCTAGCTTTTCATAACTTCTCTTCACTTTTGTCCATACTCCATGATTCTTTGTCGCGTTTATCCCATATTCTTTGATAGTCCTTAGCATAACCTCTTCCAAGCCGACTAAATGTCTGCCCAGCCCCTTTAATGGTATTCTTCGTATTGCATATCCTACAATTTGACCAGGACCATGGAACGTTGCTTTTCCGCCTCGTCCTATATAGCACACAGGAATTCCTTTCTTTTCAATAACGCATTTCGGAATCCTCAACATACCCTCATCTGCCTTTTTTCCCATAGTTATTGTTGGTGGATGCTCCAGTAAAAGAAGAACATCAGGAATCATATCTTTGCCGCGAAGAACACGAAGTTTTTCCTGAATATCCAGAGCCTTGGTGTATTCTATTTCTCCGCAATCGACAATCCAGCACAAATCTTTTGGCATGTTAAATCAAATAAAACATGTTTATTTAATTCTTTCTAAGATTTAAAGTCTTAAATTTACTTCAACATATTTATATACATCCTGATTTTGGAATGTGCATGCAAAATATCTCTGCGAAAGATATACGTTTGGCAATTGCCTTACTGAAAGAATGCAATCTTTCATGCGCGTATTGTGATCCTGTTGGTGAGAACAAAATGAGTTGGGGAAGAGATATGTCTCTAAATGAAGCAAAGGCAATAATAGACTCTGCTCATGATACTGGGTTTAAACTATTTAGGCTAACTGGTGGCGAGCCTATGAGCGTTCAATGGTTTTCTGAAATACTTGCCTACTTACTTTCAAAAGATAACGACAGCAAGATAAATATCTCGACAAATGCAACATTCTTGAATCATTACTTAGATTTGATTGAACAAAACAAAGAGCGAATAAAATTGGGCATCAGTCTTGACTCATTGATTCAATCAAAAAAGAAACAAGGAATAGAAAAAATACTGACCAATGGACTCGACAAGAACCTAAAAGAAGCATCAAAAAGGGGCATAAATGTCCGTCTTAATACAGTTGTGACAAAATTAAATGTAGATGAAGTACCTGATTTGATATCATATGCATCAACACTTGGGTTCGATATAAAGCTGCTTGAGTTATTCTACCAAGATCGATACATAGCAACAGAAAAAAACAAAGAAAATCCAAAAGATTGGTGGAAAAACAATTATGTTGACTTGACAAGCCTAATTCCTGAACTTCAATCAAAATCGAATAAAGAGATGTATCCCTATACTAAAGACAGTTTATTTGGAGTTCCAATACGTGCTTTTAATCTTGAAAGAAACCTTGTTTTGCTTCAAGACTCAACAAATGGTGCCTATTTCAGCAAATCAAAATGCGTCGATTCCTGTCCTCACTTCGGAGATGATTGCCAAAACGGTGTCTATTCTCCACTAATCACATCAAATATGGTCGCTTTAATTGACGGCTGCAGAAATGAAAAATTGAGATGGAATTTGCGTGGAAAGTCTCTTCAAGAACAGAAAAGTATGCTTCAAGAGATTGTAGGGTACTTCCAAGATCTTGCACATATTAATGCCCCCCTAAAAGCAATAAAAGAACACAAAAACATTTAAAAGCCCAGCTTCTTAATGTTTGATTATGAATGTCCTTACGGCGTATGAAGCACAAAATCTTCTTGAAAAATACACAGAAGTGTCCAAAAGTGTTTTGACAAAAAACATAGATGAAGCGCTTGGATTTGGAATATATCCTTCTGTTCTCAAAATAATATCGAAAGAAGCGCTGCACAAAACAGAGATTAAAGGAGTAAGAATCGTCAATAATAAGCAAGATCTGATGCAACAATACAGCGAACTACTGCAGATTGCAATAGACAAAAAACTAAAAATCGAAGGCATAATGGTCCAGAAGTTTGAGGAAGGAACCGAAGTCTTTGTTGGAATAAAAAAGGATGCTACATTCGGTCACGTCATTGGTTTGGGGATTGGAGGAATTTTTGTCGAGGAGCTCAATGATGTTCAATGGAGAAAATGCCCAATTACCACGAAGGACGCAGAAAGCATGATTGAACATCTGAAATTCAAGAAGATAATAAAAGGAGCAAGAGGGACACAGAACAATATTGCCGCGCTAAAGAAAACACTGGTTGCGATATCCGAGATTCCAAAAGAGCATCATGTCATGCAGGAAATGGACATAAACCCACTTATTCTTCACAACAAGGCTATTGTCGTGGATGCGCGAATCATTCTTGAGTAAAAAATGTTTCCAAAATTAAAAAATAAGTTCGTTCTTGCGCCGATGGCGGACGTTTCCATCCTGCCATTCAGGATTCTTTGCAGAAATTATGGAGCGAGCCTCGCCTACACTGAGCAGATCAATGCCATTGCATTGTCAAGAGAAAGCATAAAGACGCTGCGCATGGCTGAAACAAATGAAGATGACAGACCCCTTGCCCTCCAATTAAGCGGAAACAATACTAGGCACATTATTGACGCTGCAGAAAAAGCAAGAGGCTATCAAATCCTTGACATCAACATGGGCTGCCCTTCAAAAAAAATAATCAGTCTTGGTTATGGATCCGCATTGCTTAATGAAAAAGAAAAATTAAAGGAGCTCATAACAAAGATAGTTTCTGCAATTGACGTCCCTGTTACAGTCAAGATGAGATCTGGATTCAAGAAAAACGAGGCACCTGAAATCGCAAAAGCGCTGGAAGCGGCTGGAGTCTCCGCAATCACCATCCATGCACGTACCCAGGAACAAAAATATGCTGGCGCTGCCGACTGGGAGACAATCCGAAAAGTGAAGGAAATCCTAAACATCCCAGTCATAGGAAATGGTGATGTGACAACTCCCGAACGGGCGGAAGAGATGCTCGAGAAAACTGGCTGCGATTATGTAATGATAGGAAGGGCCGCAATAAAAAATCCCTTTATTTTCAGGCAGTGTGTTGAGTACGAGAAAAAAAGAACATACTCAGAACCTGACAAGAACAAGATTCTTGAGGAATATGTCTCGCTTTGCAAAAAATATAATTATGGGCAATCAAACAACAATCTAAAAATGATTGCCGTAAACCTCATCAGGGGAATTGACAACAGCGCGAAAGTCAGAGACGCGATAACAAAGGCAAAATCCGATGAAGAAGCCCTTAGCCTGTTCAATATCTTTATAAATAATCAAAAATAGCTTATTTTTATGGTCTACAAGATTGGAAAATGGGATTTAAAGGACATTATTGAAGAAAAACAAATTGAAAATAATCTTAAGTTGGTTGAGCAGAAAGTTTCTGAATTCGAGACATACAAAAAAAAGCTTACTCCAGATGTCGATGCAGACACAATAAATCAGTTGATTGATTTGTCTGAAGAGATAGCAAAAGTAGGCGCACCGATATCAATCTACGCAGATCTTGGCATGCAATCAGACAATAAAAATGAGCGGTTCATCGAGCTCAACAATAAATTAAAACAAATAAACTCGAACAACTCGAACAGGATGATATTTTTCTCGACATGGTGGAAAAAAATCGATGACAGGAACGCTGACAGGATACTGAAATCAATAAAGAAGAACAAATACTCCATGAACTACGCACGGCGACTTAGGAAATACATACTTGAGGAAGAAGAGGAAAAAATAATTTCAATAAAAGACATAACAGGAAACAGCGCGTTGGTTGAGCTGCATGACATGATCACACATGAATTTGAATTTGAGTGGAAGAATAAGAAAGTTTCCGAAAGCGAGATTATGAAGTTTACCCGCTCCCAAGACAAAGAAGAACGAAAGCAAGCGTACAAAATAATGCTTAAGAAATACGAAGAGAGCAAGATTCCTCTTGCACACATCTATCAGAATATTGTTACCGACTACATAAAAGAGAACATAGAACTCAGGAAATTTGAATCACCGATTGCTGTTCGTTCATTAGGAGAAGATATTCCACTCAAGGCCGTCGATGCCCTTATTTCAATATCAAAAAAGAATGAGATAATATTTCGAGAATTCTTCGAAGTAAAGAAAAAGATTTTGAAACTCAAGACAATGAGCGTGACGGATCTTTTGGCACCATATCCTGTTCCTCAAAAACATATTGAATACGATGAAGCCATAAAAATAGTACTCGACACATTCAATGAATTTGATTCAGAATTCAAACAATACGCGCTTAAAATAATCGACGCGAAACACATAGACTCGGAGTCACGAAAAGGAAAATATCCGAGTGCATTCTGCATGTCATTCCCAACGTTTATACCTTATATCATGACGAATTACAAAGGACAGGAAGAGGATGTGCGGACATTAATCCACGAGCTTGGGCACGGGATACACAGTCAGTATTCATACAAAAATTCTTTTTCTGAATGGCATGCGCCAATAAGCCTTGCTGAAACGGCGTCGGTATTCTCTGAAAATCTCCTTATTGAACGTGAAATTGAGGAGGAAAAAGACAAGAATAGAAAAATTGCAAAGCTCATGAGCCTCCTTGATGATCTTGCAGGAACGATACAGCGCCAGATCCGATATACTCTATTCGAGATTGAGGCATACAAATCAGTGGCAAAAGGATGCTCGCAGGAAGATTTGCACCAGATCTGGCTGAAGACAATGAGGGAAGGATATGGAAAGAGTGTTGAAGTTCCTGATTATTACAAATACGGCTGGATGAGAATTCCTCATTTCTTCCAATGGCCATTTTACTGCTATGCGTACGCATTTGGAAATTTGCTAGTTCTCTCTTTGCTTAATATGTATAAAAAACAGGGAAAGAAATTTGTGCCAAAAATGAAAAAAATACTTTCATATGGCGGATCTAAGTCAATAAAAGATATCCTCAAGGAAGTCGGCATAGACATAGAGTCTGAGCAATTCTGGCAGGAAGGGTTCAATATAATCAGAGAGCGACTTGAAGAACTAAAGAGTTTAGTCAATTAGTAAAAAAATTGAATTTCCCTGCACTTAAGTTCGGGTTTCTGACTCAGAAGAGTTTATAAATGAAAGTGCTCCAAAAGGTCATATGAAATTATACGTTGCCATTATGGTTTTTATGCTGTCAATACTGTCAGTCCACGGCATTCTTTATGGGGATTTGACGTTCAATGTTGCGGAGACAGGAGATGTGGCAATAAGCGGGCAGACAAATTATGGCCCGTTCCAAGGAATAACAGAAAACCTTACTTCAAAACAAGGAGAATACTGGCTTCTTAACATCAGCAGTCCCGTATTCGAGGACTACATCTACCACATCAACCTTCCAAAAAATGCCGCTGTAAATTATCTCAATACAAACACTAAAATAAGGATCGAGGATACAAATGGAATCATAACAATAATAGGAACAGGACACAATCAAAGCATCTATGTTCTCACGCAATACACCATACAACAAATAAGTCAAAGTGATATAATTTACATTGTATGTGGCATTATTTTAATCGCTCTTGGAATTTGGGCATACATATTATTCAGGAAAAACAAGAAAAATACAAAACAAACAAGGGAAACAGAACACAAGGAATTGAACAGAGATATCTTCACAGAACGGCAATGGAGAATAATAGAGTATCTTCAGAAGCATGGCAATGTTACCCAAGCAGAGCTTGAGAAGGAACTGAGGCTTCCCAAGTCATCGCTTTCTAGGAATGTTGAGACCCTTGCCAAAAAGGGAGTTATTTTCAAGGAAACGACGGGAATGAGCAATGTCGTTGGACTAAACCAATAAAGTTAAATACAGCTTAGTTTTCTGATTTTCAACAATGGTAGGAATAGAAGAAGTTATCGAAATAAAAAACAACATAGCAAGTGAAGAGAATTTCTCTCTAAAAGGGATGATGATATTATTAATGGAAAAAGAATTCAATGAAATAAGAAACACAGACAGTTACTTAATGATAATTAAACGATCTCAACAGAAACATGGACATCATCTCTCAGACTGCAGCAATGAATTACACCAAGAGTTACATGTCAAGAAAATAGAAGATGCCATTCTTACATATCAAATCATATATAATATAATCCAAGAAGAGGGAGTAAATATCAAAAGTATCCCTGAATTATATAAAAAATCAAAAGATATGCTTGCTCTCATCTAGTATTCTGCATAATATTATGCGCTTAAACAATCCAAACGTTCCGGGTTGTTCCGGTTACTTCCGGGTTAATTTAATATGCCGTTCCACCTTCATATTAGCTATTAACACAAGGAGGTTAATACCATGAAAGGAACTTTAAGCATATTTGCTGTTCTCATGCTGGTGCTCACGGCAGTGCCGTTTGTATTGGCGCAGGACACAAACACGACAGCTCCAACAAGCAATTGGACAATACAAAATGATGTAGCCATAATGTCTACAGTCAACGGCATCCAATTGAGACTATTGCAACTCCAGGATAGCATCCAAAAGGCAGTAGCGGAAGGGCAGATTGTCATAAACAAGCTCAGCACGAACGGAACGGATGTTAGTGCTTTGCAATCGGATCTTAATTCATTGCAAGCGCTTGAACAAAATGTTTCTCAAGTTGATCCGACTTCGACCGATGCAATCTCACAATTCATGGCCATCAGACAACAGGCAATGGAATTGGTACGAGACTTCAAAACGAAGGCAGACCAAATCATAAAGGCAGACCAAAAAGCAGATATTCTACAGAGGATAAAAAATCTGCAAGAGCAAGATAGAGATTTGCAGCAAAGAATAGAAAAATTGAGACAGAACATCAACGCGGATATCTTCGCGCAAACAATGTCCGGACTCAATTTACAGGTTCCGGGACTTGTGGAACAACTGCGAAATGGCGCCATAAACGTAACAGAAGCAAGGGAAAATTTGAAGGATGCATATGAGAAAATTTCTGCAAAAAACAAAGAAGATGCACAAACAAAATTGCAGGAAATAATCTCACAGCTAAGAGTAAAACAACTTGCCAACCTAGAAAAATTACAAAACGCGACGAATCGCGGAATGATGTGGGCACAAAATAATAACAGAACCATGATGTACCAACACCTCGGAAACATTAGTCAAAGAGTGGGCAACCGAATCGGCAAATTCCAGAACAATGGATATGGCATGCCAAATGCAACAGGTGGTCAACAATGAACAAAACTCTAATAATATTGGGAGTGATAGTATTGATCATTCTTGCAGGATGCACAAATTCTGCACCACAGCAAACTGCACAAAGCACAGGTACAAATTCGGCAGCACCTGCATCCGATGATGCGGCCATACAGCAAGCTACTGCAGGAGCAGTCGACACTAACAACAATGTTGATATAGGATCGATGGTTTAAACCATCTTTTTTCTTTTTTTATATAATTTTGTTTTCTCCTATGGTTCATAAAAAGAATCTACTTTGTCATCGAATTGTTTTTGATTTAACACTTTTTTTTCAACAAGAAGTTCTATTAAGGCTGTAAGCGCCGCATCGAGATTGTCAATCTGCTGCTCAACAGTAAGTTCATCGTCCTCTGCCATAAAAACACCTTTGTAATAAATTAAAAAAATAAAAAAACTTCACACCAATTTTGGTGTGAAGGCGAATGCCTTCATTTGCTTATCATTGGGGGTGGTTAAGAAAAATGAAGGCGAAAGAAAGGCCTTTTTTCCTCATACACCTATCGTATCAAGTCAATGCCAAGTTCTTTTGACATATGAGATGACATGGATGATGGTTTTCTAGATTCTGACTTGCCAAGTAGCCATGGTGATTTTACACCAGTCACGATTGTCATGACAGTTAGCTTTCCTTTCATGTCCTTGCTGACTCTGGCTCCCCAGATTACATTTGCATCAGGGTCCATAGCTTCAGTGACCATCTCTCCAACTCTGTTGATGTCGTCAAGTGTTAAGTCTTCTCCACCGTGTACGTGGATGATTGCACCTGTTGCTCCTTCGTAACTAATCTCGAGCAGTGGATTGCTTAATGCTCCCTTTACTGCTTCTTCAACTCTCTTCTGAGTGTCAGATGCACCTACTCCGATTGAAGCTACTCCACCAGATGTCATAATCGCTTTAACGTCTGCGTAGTCCAGATTAACCAGACTTGGAACTGCGATAATTTCTACAATTCCTTTTATCATTGTTGAAATCAATTCATTTGCGACTGCAAATGCCTGCGTAACCGGCAAGTTTCCAGCTATTTGTCCTAACCTATTGTTGTCGATTACAACAACAGTGTCACAAACATTTCGTAACTGCTGCAAACCGAATTCGGCCTTGTCTATTCTTGCTCTTTCGATTTTGAATGGCATGGTGACTGTTCCTATGACAATCGCTCCTTCGTCCTTACCCAATGCCGCGACAATGGGAGCTGCACCGGTTCCAGTACCTCCTCCCATACCCGCGCAGACGAATACCATATCTGCTCCTTTCAGAGCATCTTTTAATGCGCCTAAGCTCTCTTTTGCTGCTTCCGCACCAATATGTGGGAAACCACCTGCACCAAGACCTCGAGTTGTGTCTCGGCCGAGCAGGAATTTCTTTTCTGCCTCAGTGATGTTCAAATGTTGCTGGTCTGTGTTACATGCAATAATCTGCGCACCTTCGATGCCTTTCTTGTAAAGCCAATCGACCATATTATTACCAGCGCCACCGACTCCGATGACCTTGATATTTGCCTGTCCTACATCTAACGGCTGATCTATTTGTTGCTGTTTTTTTCCAGCAGTTTCCATTGCATTTTGTACGATAAAGTCCATTTTTCCCCCTTTAAGCCTTTCTTGCTAAAGTTTTTCTCCTTTTGTTTTTATTTTTTCGAGAACATAGTCCAAACTACCAAAAAGTTTATATAGTAGTCTACCCTACACTCTCTTTAGAAACCAAAATTCAACTGAGTTCGCCAAAACTCACAAATAAAGTGTTTTTCGCCAAAAAAACACTTAAATTCTATTTTTATATACACTTAAAGGATATAAAAATCTTTATATTATCTAAAATATATTTTTAAGAATATACATACCTTAATTTTTTCACGAAAATATAAGCGTAAACATGTGACATCCTCCCCGCACTAAATTGCGGGGCTTCCAGCAGAGGTCAATGCAATTGACTTGCGTGTAGTTCCTGCTTCCGTGATTCTGCTTGCAGCTGATTTCTCAGCTGTAGAGGCTGAATCTCCACAGGCGTTATGTTCGGCACAGTCCGTGCCTACAGTTAATATGTTCATGCTCGCATTTGTATCGCGATGACAAATGAATCCACAATTGAAGCAAATAAGTTCTCTTTTATTAAGGGGCATATCATTAATTGCCCCGCATCTTGAGCAGGTCTTGCTTGTATTGGCCGGATCAATTGCTATTGCTTGTCCACCGCATGTTACTGCCTTGTAGGACAGCATGGCAATGAATTGGTTCCAGCCAGCGTCGCCTATATGTTTTGCGAGAGAGTGAGTTTGTAGCATGTCTTTTATGTTCAGGTCTTCATATGCTATGAATGAGTACTTTGTTGTCAGTTGATGGGATAGCTTGTGAAGGAAGTCATTTCTCTGATTTGTTATCTTGACATAGAGAGTCGCTAATCTGAATCGCGATTTGTATTTGTTCTTGCTTCCCTTGACTTTCCTAGACAATATTCTTTGCATGAGTTTCAATCGTTGTTCTGATTTCATGAGATGTCTTGGATTGTCGAAGAACTGCCCATCTGATGTTGCCACGTAGTTTTCCAATCCCATATCAATTCCTATTTTGCCTCCATTATGTTGTTTTTTAGGAAATTCTATTTCACAAGCAAATGTCGCAAACCACTGGTTTGCTTTGTTCTGCTTGATTGTCATCGTCTTTATTCTTCCTTCTGAATTTCTGTGAAGGACAATTGGAATGTTCCCGATCTTGGAAACATACAATTGCTTCTTGAGAATCTTGAACCCGCTTTGAGGATATGTTATGCTGCATACTTTGTTCTTGAACCTTGGAAATCCCTTCTTCTTTGATTTTGACTTTATTCTCCTGAAGAAATTTTGGAACGATTTATGGACCCTGTCTCCGACGTTTTGCTTGACTTGGGAGAAAAGATTTGCTTTTATTTCTTTCACATATACGTAATAATCTGATCTGTTCAATGATGCCTTGCCGAACTTCCATGCATCAATCGACAACGCAAGAAGCTCATTGTGTATCTGCCTGCATGTCTTGAGAGAATTTATTAGTCGCACTCTCTGCTTGCTGGATGGGTACAAGCGATAACGATATGTGCGTAGTGCCATGCATTTGTATGACAAATATGAATATTTAAGCCTGGTGCGTTTGGTTGTCCTGTGGTGTCTGGATTATCCCTGATTTTGTTCGCCATTCATCCTGCGCCCTCCAAGAGCGAGGATTTCTAGCGAAATCTTCTTAAACAAGAAAGAACAAAACAGAGACATGCTTTATATAATAGGAATCGGATTAAATGACGAAAAAGACATTACTGTCAAGGGACTCGAGGCGGTAAAAAAATCAAGTGAAGTTTATATCGAAACTTACACATCGAAATTACAAGTTCCATTTGAAACACTTGAAAAATTCTACGGCAAGAAATTAATCAAGGCAGGACGTACATTGATCGAAAAAGATGCAGACAGAATTCTCGAAAAGGCAGAAAATGAAATGATTTCTTTGCTCGTAATAGGAGACCCGCTTTCTGCAACTACTCATGCTGATCTAATTCTGAGAGCGAAAGAAAAGAAAATAGAAGTCGAGGTCATACATAATGCATCCATATTAAATGCAATAGGAATTACAGGACTACAATTGTACAAATTCGGGAAGACGACGAGCATTCCCTTTGAAGAAGGGAATTACCAACCAGAGACCCCTTATGATGTTCTGAAAGACAATTTGAGCCTCGGCTATCATACACTTTTGTTATTAGATTTGAAACCTCTCGAAGACAAGTACATGTCCATACAAGATGCGATACGATATATGTTAAAGCTCGAATTACGAAAAAACGAAAAGATATTTACAGAAAATAAAGAAGTGATTGGCGTTGCGCGACTTGGCTCTAAAAAACCAGTTATTGTCTACGGAAAAGCGAGAGATCTGCTTCATATTAATTTTGGACCTCCTCCTCACACACTCGTTGTTCCTGGCAAATTGCACTTCATGGAAGAGGATTTCTTAAAACAATACAAAGTTTAACTACATGCACCTTTCGTGCAGTTTTGACTGCATTCATAAATATTTGTGTTCGCATTCAAACCATCGCAATAATAGTGTATTTTAAAGCGTTCGAATGCGGGTTGATCGGTATTCTCACAATAATCGAATAAGGTCTCTTTCTTCCCATTGCTAAAGTATATCACAACATCTCCTCGTTGAGTTATCGGTGAACCATTAGGAGTGCAATTAACTGGAATAGAAGCAGATTGAACTGTTGTATTTTGTACAGGGACACTCTGTGTGGGCATAACTGGTGTTTGGGATTCATTGTTGGGTATATTTTGAGATGCTTGCAAAGGAGAACATGATACCAAAATCACTGCAAAAACAAAAAAGATGGAAAGTCTCATAGTAATTTATTGCATATTAAAACAAAATCCGACTTTTTTGGTTGGATCCGCATTTACAGGAACCAATACACAGGAAGCAGGACATATGTTGTTCTCCGATTGAACGGTATTTCCATTGCAATAGTATTTTGTCTCGATATTGGAGCTACCAGGACAATCATCATAAAACACATCAGATGAGCCATCACTATATGTAATGGTAACAGCGCCGGTGACTGACGGATCGCGCGCAGGATCAGTTGCCTCGCATTTTACAGGAACCTTGCCTCCCAAATCAACCGCTGCACCTGTCCCTGCTGGTTGAGCGGCATTAGTTGAATTAGTTGCTGCCTGAGTTGATGCATTTGATTCCTGTGAAGGAGCCTGCACCTGCGTCGTCTGGTTGAGCACTATTACTTTCGTTTGAGAGCAAGCAACCAACAAAAAAGACAGCAGAAAAAACATCAGAACTGTTGTTGGGACTTTCATACTGCAATATATAAGCAAAGGGTATAAAAAGCTTTCCATAAAACAAAAAATATTCTGAAGTGATAAATGAGAAAATTTAAAACATAAACATTTTTAAATGACTTGCCATCAATTTAGACACGTACAGCCCCGTGGTGTAGCGGTCAATCATACCAGGCTTTGGACCTGGTGACCTCGGTTCGAATCCGGGCGGGGCTACTCAATATTTCTTCAAGGCTATTTCGAATTATTTTTATATTAGCTCAGAATTGCAAGGGCGATGTACGACTCAGAAAATCTAGTTAATCCAGGTAAATTTGAAATGGTCATAGGACCTGTAAAGTCAGGAAAAACTAAAGAAATAAATCAGAGATTAAAACAGGCAGAAGAAATCTATTCTATGGTTTTTGTTCCGCTGGTCGGAAATAATGTGGAGCAAAGAATAGAGATAAATATGCACAAATACGATGCAGCAAACGAAACAAAAGGAATAAACGAAAAGGACCCAGGAATGATTTTGCATGATGTTAATGCAAAGACAAAGATTGTAGTGATTGATAATCTTCATTTTTTCTACAAAAACCTGGAAGAGGTGATAAAAGAACTTTTATCAAAGAATATCAATGTAATTGGCGCCGGCCTCGATTACGATTTCAGAGGAAGACCGTTTGGAAACATGAATGGATTTATTGCAATGGTAGATTGCATGGAAAGATTAAAAGGGAAATGTGAATATAAAGGATGCAACGCTAAATCCACAAGAACTCAGAGATTTTTCAAAGGAAAACTCGCTCCGTATGAATCACCAATCAGAATCCGTGATACCGAATATATTGTTCATGAAGGAAGATGCATTGAACATTTCAAAGTGCCCAAAAAAGAAAGAAAATAATTTACTTATAAGCAACAAAAAATATGTAAACAAAACTTTATTAATGAGTTGTGTTTCGTGTGGACAAGGATTAATTTATGACAGATACAACAAAATTTTCACTTGCGGATAGAATAATTGACTTGGAAATAGGTAGTTGGATGTTTGAACATCAGGGAAAAGGCAACTTCGTTTCAACAGACAGTAATGACATTTCATTTCGTAGAGGAAAAGTTAAGAATATATACAATAACATCAAAGAACTGCATGAGAAAGGCGAATACAAGGAAGGAAAGATAAAAGTTATTCCAGTTAAAATTCTTTCCGATAAAGATTCTCAAAATTATATGACACTCATTAAATTTGAATACAAAGAACAACTACCAGGTAATAAAGGAGTAAATTTCATTGAAAAAATAATAGGTTATGAACGCAAGACTGATGGAAAAATCGTAGAAGGTATTCCCAATATGGAAGGAAGATCAGAAGGCACAAAAGTAATTATTGAGTATATATGCCCAATTGATGGCATGTCCTTGGGAAAAATACAGCAAACGGACGTAAATCCAAAATTGCAACAGAATTAATTCTTTTTCAAGTTCAACCTTATTTTCTCAAGCCATTTGTTGAGTGCTGCATAGAACTTGCCGTTCTTTTCTAAATCTTTCTTTATAACGGCTTTGCTCTCCCCTCTTATGATGTGTAGACTTTTTTTAGGAGAAAATATTACGATTGGTTTAACTGCGAGTTTTGTTGCGGAAAAACCATCCCAATCGTTAACAGGCAATATTTTTCTCAATTTCCAGTCCCATGCAGGATCAACTATATTCCATGAACCTTTGATCCTGACCTCAAGATATGTATGTGTGCAATCATTTTCATGAGGAATTTTTCTAAGTGATTTAGGGATTCCGAGACTACTCCATAGAAACATACATACTCTATACCTAACATCATATCTTTTTTTCTTCAGAAGAGCGTAAAGCATGCTTGATTTGCCACTGCAACACCTATCTTTTTCCCCTTGTCTTAGAGGAATTCGATAAGGCATATCTCGTACTTTCCTAAATAAAGATGAGGCATCCATTACTTAACTCTCTCCTTGCCACTTGTTTTGTATGGTGTATAACGTCCTTTCTCGCGTTGTGAATTTCTAGATTCAGGAACATTTTCATATTCTTCGCAAGAATCATAGCCACAGTCGCTGCATTCATAGCAATCAACATTCTCATACTTATAATGCCTTAACTTTGTCGAACCACATTTCTTGCAATTCATATTACATAAATATCAACCGCAATATTTAAAACCAACCTTCAAACCTAAAGAAGACATATAGCCCCGTAGTGTAGCGGTCAATCATTCAGCCCTCTGGCGGCTGAGACCTCGGTTCGAATCCGGGCGGGGCTATTTGCATTCATGGAAAAGTACATAGAACTCAACGCCTTTCTGAAAATAAACAAACTTGCAAATACAGGTGGACAGGCAAAAATACTTATACGTTCTGGAAAAATAAAAGTAAACGGCGAAATAGAGACAAGGAACAGAAGAAAGCTTCACATCACCGATGTTGTGGAATATGAAGATAAAAAATACACAGTAGATGAAAATCAAGTAAGGATGATCAAATAGATTAACTTTTTGCAATATCAATTACAGAAAAAATAAGAAGAATCAGTCCAAGAACCATCAGAAGTATATTGACGTTTCTTACTGGTGATGTCACATATGCCGCGTAATCCATATATCCCACTAAAATCAGAAAGCAACCGACAAACCAGTCATTCCTGCCGAAAAACAGAATAGTTGGACTGTTCTTGAACTTCGCACCCAACCATAATCCAACGACAACAAGCAAGAGAACCTGCGCAATAATTATGCTTTCGTACATGCTAACTATCTATTTAATATCATTTATAAATGTTGTTGTTTATATATGATTTAAATAGAGAATCATTTTCTATTTCAGAATGATAGAAGGATCAGACATATATGAATTCTCATTGTGCCCGTATAAAGTGTACAACAAATACTATCGAGAAAAATCCTTGATGATTCCACCGAGCGAATTTGCTAGCAAATTGTTTGAAGAGGGAAGGAGACATGAAAAAGAAATGGTTTCATTCCTTGATGTAGCTAAGCCGCAGTATAAATGGGGAGATTTTGATGCTGGCTATTCTGAAACTTTGAAACTGATGAAACAGGGCGTTTCCATAATCTACCAGGGATTGCTTACGAAAGAAGACTACTTGGGCATTCCTGACTTGCTCATAAGGGAAGAAGGCAAATCAAAATTGGGGAAGTGGCATTACATTCCGGCAGACATC
Source organism: uncultured Candidatus Woesearchaeota archaeon (assembly GCA_963835585.1). Classification (GTDB taxonomy): domain Archaea; phylum Nanobdellota; class Nanobdellia; order Woesearchaeales; family UBA10107; genus UBA10107. The sequence goes on along the minus strand of CAWIGF010000003.1, from coordinate 201,708 downwards.
AAATCAGCAACAAGAAGCAAAGAACAGCATATGATGCAATTAACATTCTACAATTCACTTCTCGAAAAAATCCAAGGGATATCGGAACAGAAGGGAATGCTTATACTCAGGAAAAGTTCAGAATACATCAATATTGAGAAATACAAAGAGAAGCTTGGCAAAGCATTGGAAAAAATAAAACAAATGCAGAAAGGGGTCGAATACGGTATGCACATAGATACTGTTTGCAGAGAATGCCCATGGAGAGATGTCTGTATACCTATTGCAAAAAACAAACATGACATCTCGTTAATTTATGGACTATCGCGACCTGCTCATTATCAATTAAATGACCTTGGAATAAAAACGTTAGAAGATTTTGAAAAAATAGATGATGAATTGCTTGCAAATCTCAATGGCGTTGGAGAAACATCAATAAAAAAATGGAAAGAACAGGCAAATACTATAATTACAAACAAGGAAAAAATAACAAAAATAAGCATTCAAGAAACACATGAGCAGATATGCCTTGACATAGAAAGCAATGAAAATGGAACTGTTTACTTAATTGGTCTTCTGCGCAATAACAAGTTCGTACATTTCCTGTCAAAAAACGACGAAGAAAAAATAATCAAGGATTTTGTGGAGTACATGGAAGGAATCGATAATTATGTGATATATCACTATGGAACCATTGAGAAGACAACGTTCAGGCATCTTTTCGAGAAATATAAAATAAATGGGGAAGTTGCAAAAAAAATCATTGATCAAATGGTTGATTTGCTTCAAATAGTCAGGAAAAACACTATCCTTCCCTTAAGCTACTACAATCTAAAAGAAGTAGCAAAATATTTTGGGTTTTCATGGCGTGCATCCGATGCTGGTGGAGGAAACTCCATGGTGTGGTATGATGAATGGGTGAAAGGGAACAAGGAACTGTTAAGAAAAATACTTGAGTACAATGAAGATGATGTAAAGGCAACATATGTTGTGCTGAAAAAATTAGTGAAACAGGAACTGCCATGAACAAACCACGATTAATACAGATATTGAAACGCGCCGGCTTGGTAGAAACACGAGAGGAAGCTAAGCGAATTATCAAATCAGGGCGTGTTAAGGTAAATGGTATGCCGGTTACAGACATTTTTTTCCAGACCAGACCCAATAAAGTCACCATCGATGGAAAACCAGTTGAGTTGATTGAGGAAAAGAAATACTTCCTGATGAACAAGCCGACAGGATATTCCTGCCAGAAAACTGACCACCCGAATGTGCTTGAATTAATCAAAACAGAAGACGAACGCATGAAAAATATGCTTTTCACCATTGGAAGACTCGATGTCGACACATCAGGATTGTTGATAATAACCAATGACGGAGCGTTGGTGCACAAAGTCCTCAAGCCTGAACACGATGTGTACAAAACATACTATGCAACAACGAATAAAATCATTTACCCTGAAAAACTTGAAAAAATAAGGAAAGGAGTCACAATAGAAGTTGATGGAGAGCCATACAAATGTATGCCAGCACTAATTGAAAAAACGAGCCAGTTCGAATATATGATACGTATCAAGGAAGGAAAGAAAAGACAAATACGAAAAATGCTTGAAGTAGTCGGAGTTCAATGCCTGAAACTACACAGGCAAAAAATAGGAAAATTGGAACTGCCTCCAGAATTGAGGCAAGGACAGTACGTTGAAGTACCTAAGGAAGATATAATGAAGATATTTTGGAAATGATTTACTTCTCAAGACCAACTGCATAAGCTATGCCTTGAAGATCGCTGTTTCCTAATCCAATAATGAAATCTAGATTTTTGTCTTTTTTGTGCTTTATTTTTCCAAGATAAATGCAATTTTCAATGGGTTCATGTGGCAGTGTAATTAAAATATTCCCGCGTTCCGCCTGAAATATCATCTCAACTTTTTCAATTAATTTTTCCCCGCTCATTTCCATATTATTTCCCAATGCACGCAAGTAATTAAGCAAACGTTCATCTTTTAAAATGTCGCTCAAATAAAATCTGTCTTCCTTGCAATCAGGAGGATCATTAAGTTTAAGACTTATTTTATTTAAACAGTTAGTCAAAGAATTATGAACTACCTGCCATGACTTTCCGTCGTTTATTTTAAAAACACCGGTGTTGGTTAAAACATAATGTTTATGATTTTCTGTATCTTTTCTAATAGTTCCATTTTCCAGAAAAGATGAATTCGTATCATTCAGAAAATCATAAAAATTCACCATTCTTTTTTTAATTTCAGAGGAATAGGCATCAAAATAAACCCCCCACATATAAGCATCTCTTATTAATCCTTGATATTTATGTTCTGTCGGTCTTTGGTCAATAACACCAGGAATTGTTGATTTTTTAACAGAGACATCAAGTTCAACAGACTGAAATGGTTTTTTTACTCTTTTTTTATTTCCTTTAATATATTTTGGATCTGAGTTTCCTGTATTACCAAGAAGAATATACTTTCTGTTTTTCGGTTTTTTATGTGTGACAACAGGTGGCTCAGAAACTGGTTTTTGCGTTTCTTCAACCAAATTTACATTAGGCATTGTTAATTTAACAGTATCCTCAGATTTTTTTGGGATCCCTCTGCCAAATTATACAATGCAGAATTAGATTTTTCTTCTTTTTTTGTAGATAACCAACCAAATGCCTCTGTAAATATACTCATACATCCCCGATTAAAAACTCATATTTATACCTACTGCGATGTTTATAAATAAAATAATTGATTAGTACTATCATTCAAAATATCTCACCACAATCTTTATAAATAATCACTCAATCGAAAATTGTATTGAGAGATACACCGGTCTAGGCTTGTGTATGCTGGAGATAGAAATAATTCTATATCCGCTCGAGGAGAACAATGGCAAAGAAATATTCAGGAAGCAAAGGTTTGGCAGGGTCTACAAGGCCAGCTGAACGAAAGACACCAACATGGCAGAAATACAATGCAGCGGAAGTTGAATCGCTAATAATGAAGCTTGCAAAGGAAGGAAAAAGCGCCTCGCAAATAGGCATGTACCTAAGGGATGTCTACGGCATTCCGGACGTCAAGGCAACGACTAAGAAAAGTGTCAGTGCTATATTAAGGGAAAAACATATATCGCCAAAATTACCTGAAGACCTGAATTCCTTATTAAGACGAATCGTAGATTTGCAGAAACATATGGAAAAAAACAGACAAGATATGACAGCAAAGAGAGGAATCCAATTGACAGAAGCTAAGATATTGAAACTCGTCAAATACTACAAGGATCACAAAACATTGCCAGAAAACTGGAATTATAACAGGGACAATGTTCAGTTATTGCTTAAGTAAATAATTTTTTCATCTAGTTGAGATGATTCTTGATCTGGGAATCATCCCAATTCTTTTCTTTAAGTTTAGAAGCAATGTGCTCATCAGTAAATCCGGCTTCCCTTGCATTATTTATGTAGTCATGGAGGGAAATTGATGGCGCAACAAGAGCAGGTGTGGTCTTTGCATTTCTGATGTTTCGCACCGTAATTATCGTACCAAGCACAATTGACAAGGAAGCTAGCACAAGAATGAATACCAACGCAACATTCCGCGAAGTACTCTGAACCAGAACGACATTACCCGTCACAGTGGCAGGCGTTTCAAACAAATAATATATGAATGCACAGAGGAGCGCTGCGAGAACGACAAACACAAAATATAGAATTTCCTCAACTTTCTTCATTCCTGTTACATGAGGTTCCTTTCTTTAAAAACATTACGAGAATCAAAGCTTCAGGCTAACTATATTTGACATTCCTTGCTCATCCATTGAAACACCATACAAAGTCTTGGCCGCATTAATGACGCCATCGTTATGTGAAATCATAATATATTGGGCTCTATCAGAGTACTTATTGACAAGATTCGCGAGGCGTTCTGCGTTCGCCTTATCCAATGCAGCATCAACTTCGTCAAGGATGTAGAACGAGGCCGGTTCATATTCTTGTATCGCAAATATGAAAGCCAGAGCTGTCATTGTCTTCTCCCCGCCTGACAGGGAGCGTATGTCCATGAATTTAGTTCCTGATATCTTGACCTTTATCTCAACGCCACCAGTAAATGGATCATCAGGATTTTCAAGCTTCAAAAACGCGTCAGCTCCTTTTGTAGTCAATTCAGAGAATGTTTTCTTGAATTGTTCGTTGACCGCATCAAACGATTTCATGAACAATTCTATTTTCTTTGTCTCAATTTCGTTAATCAACATAAGGACGTCTTCACGCTCTTTTGATAAGTTCGTTTTCTTATCAACAAGCGAATTGAACTCTTTTTCCACAATATCATACATCTCCAGGGCTTTCATGTTGACAGAATCCATTCTTGCAAGCATAGACTCGTATTTTGAAATCTGTGATTTTAGCTCAGCTTCAGGAGTCTTCATGTCCAATTCAACTCCCTCATATTGCTCAAACTCCTTTTTCAATCCATCAAGCTCAGTGGCAATACGCACTGACTCCAGTTTTGTTGAATTTACGTCCAACTCCACTTTTCTCAGTTTATCTCCTGCTTCCTCAACTTTTCTGTTTATCTCGTTTATTTCCTCGTCCAATTTCTGGCGTTTGACAAACAATCCCTTGAATTGCTTCATGAATTTCTCTTCCATGACTTCCTTTTCCTTTAAAGCAGAAATGTTGGCATCAATCTGCCCTTTCAAAGAGATTATCTGCTGATTGAATTCAAGTTCCTCCTTGTCGTGCTGCTTTATTATGTTCATTGTCTTCTCGGTCTCGGGAGAGAGCATTGTTTTGATTTGCATATCGAAATTCTTCAAAATCGCCTCGAGTTTTATTACCTCTTCCTTCATCTGTGAACGCTTTTGATCAAACGTGTTGAGCTCAGCAAGGAGAACAGGGTTCCGTATCTTACTTATCTTATCACGCAAATCCATCTTATCTGTTTTCAAATCAGAAATATTGGAATTAATGCTTGAAATATCCTCGTTAATTGAGTTGATATCCTTGTCAATTTTTGCAAGCTGCAACTCCTGTTCCTTGCGAACCTTCCTTGAGGCATCTGTGTCATCTGATTGCAAATGAAGGACCTTCTCTAATTTAATTATGTCCCCCTCAAAATTTGCCTTTGATTCTCGCAATTTCGCGATTTGAGTTTCCGTCTCCTCGCGTTCTTTTTCCAAGCGCGAAATCAATGATTCATTATCCGCGACTGCTACCTGAAGTTTTTTGAGATCCTCATCGAGTTCGACTTGGGTAAAACCAATGCCTTTTTTCTTCTCTCTGAAGCCACCTTGCATCACACCGCTTACTTCGGCAACATCCCCATCAAGGGTTACCATCTTTATGTTCCCTATACCTATTTTTCTTGCGGTATCAAGCGTGTCAACAACCAGCGTCGAACCAAACAAATAGGAAAACGCGGGTTCGTATTTTTTGTCAAACGAGATCAAATCAATTGCGAATCCATGGACACCGGATTCCTTCGCATATTTCTTTGCAACCTCATCAATCAGTTTCGTTCTTATTTTATTTAGCGGAATGAAATTAGCAACACCAAGTTTCTTTTCCTTCAGGAACTCTATGCATTTCTGTGCTGTTGCATCGGTATCGACAACGATTGACTTGAGCCTATTCGCGGCAGCGACTTCTAGCGCGAGCGCATATTTTGAGCTTACCTTGCCAAGTTCCGATATTGTTCCGAAAATTCCATGTATTTTATTTTTCTGCTCAAGAATCTGCGAAACGGCACCATCAGTCTCCTTAATCAAAGCTAGTTTCGATTCCAGACGCGAAAGCTCATCACGAGCCGTGTTCAGTTTTCCCCTAGCAGTTGCTAACTGTGCCGATATGTTTGAATTTTTATTGAGTACCTGATTCAATTCAGATGTGGCTTTCTTGAACGCATCTTTCTTCTCCTTCAACTCTTCAAGCTGTACCTTGTTCTCTTTCTCAAGCTCAACGAGCTTTTCCATCTTCTCGTCCAACGCCTTGATCTGGAACTCCTCCTTGTCCTTTTCCCTGAGCAGATCTTGTTGTTTTTGCCGCAAATCCTGCACGCGCTTCTGCTGCTCTTCCACAGATTTATCGATCTCATCTACTTTCCTCTCAATCTCTGAAGCATCGTCAAGATTGTTCTTCTTGCGGAGTTCATCGATTTTCTTATTTAGCAACTCAAGCTCTTTGTTTCTTGATGCAACTTCTTTTTTCGTCGTGGATTGCTCTGATTCTATCTTTCCTATCCTCTCTTTGACCTCTCTTATGTTATCTTGCAATTGTTCCTTTCGTGTCTTTATCTTGACTATCTCGTTCTTGATTGACTCAATTCTGTTCTTGGATGTGGCAATGTTAACACGAAGCTCTTCGACGTCCTTGTGGAGTTTCACCTGCTCCTGCTCCCCTTTTGACTCAATCTCCTTGTTTATCTCATCAACTTCGTTCTTTTTCGCAAGAATGCTGTTTTTCAAATCAGCAATAAGATTTGTGTGTTTTGATATAGTGTCATTTGACTTGTTCAATGAATCATCGTATTTTTTGTAGTCATCTGATTTTCGCTCAATCTGCCTATTCAGATGAGATGCCTTGCCTGTCTTTAATTTGGTGTTCAAATCAGAATATTTTAACGCCTCATCTCTTTCCTTTTTCAACCCCTTAATATAATCTCCTCTCTCATTGAGTATGATTTCAGCTTCCTTTAATTTTTCCTCTACGCGCGTCAATTCAGACATCGCCTTGTTTTTCTTGTCCTCATATATAGAAATTCCGGCTATTTCCTCGATGAGCATACGACGATCTTCTCCGGCCATTTCACAGAATCGTATAATGTCTCCCTGAAGTATGATATTATGCCCGTCTGCGTCTATTCTTGCCAAAGACAAAAGCTCGACAACCTGCTGTCTTGGCACAGTCTTGTCGTTTATTTTGTAGGTAGAAACTCCTTTATGATTTACGAATCTCGAAACTTTTACCTCATCAATTTCGTATGGAAACTCTTGCTTTGAATTATCGAAGAAAATGGAAACTTCTGCCTTCTCTGCCGCTTTTTTCGACTTGCCGCCATTGTATATTAAGTGGGATGATTTCTCTGATCGCAACGCTTTCGCGGATGATTTTCCAAGAACAAAGCACAACGCATCGAGAATATTAGATTTTCCTGAGCCATTAGGCCCTACTACGCAGTTGAAGTCGTTATTGAAAAGAAGTTCTGTCCTTTTCCCGAAGGACTTGAAACCATGCATAACGAGTTTGTTTATCTTAGTCACAACACCCTCTTCACAGACCCTTTTTAATAAGGAAAATTACCCTCGCTTGATATTTAAAGGTTGTGGTCGGGAAGGTTCAGGAAATGGCTTTAGAAGGCGTATAAAGGCAGATTGACCAGTAAAAATAAATAAAGTGACTTTCTCAAATAACAAAGATATTATGGACATTGAAATAATTTAAATAAAATCTCTTATTTTAGCGAATGTGGTAGTTTTAATGAAAGGACAAAAAAAAGTGAACATCAGGGGAATCATATCCAAACATGCAGAGAATAACGTCTATTCTGGAATAAAAATACCTTCTTTAGGCATAGTGTGCGCTGAAAGTCAAATCGAAGATGATCCAAGAATCGGTTATATCGGCGTAATTGATGAAAATAATTTCGCAGGACCTACTATCAGTGGTATGCCAGACCATGTTTCTTTGCAAAAAGAAATTCCTGCACATATAGCACTGTTTTATGCTGGAATGACCAATGCAATTCCCTGAGTATATTCGGTGGCAAAACAATACGAAAATTCTGGAGTAGTAACTATTGCAGGAGGAAGCCACGCAGATGCTCTTCCTGAGGAAGCCTTGCACAATGGAATCAAAATTGTTGTGCATGGAGAAGGAGAAAAAACAATGAAGGAATTGTTCGATAGGCTTGTCATAAATGGAGAAGCATATGAAGGAACAGGCCATCAAAAGGTAATTAATTTGCTTACAGATAAATACAAATCAGGAATGAAAACGACGTAATTCTATTCTTCGTCGAATAGTTTTGTCTGACTTTTCCCTGTGACAAGAACTTTGTAACTCTTCCAGGACTTCCTGAAGAAATTAAACTTATTCCAATTCTTTTGCGTAAACAATTGCGTCATAGGATCGCTCGGATAGCCAGAGCCGAACTCGACTTTATACTTTTTTTTCAAATCCTGAATCCTCTCATCACGGGTTACTTTCGCAAGTATGGATGCAGCTGAAACAATAGGATATGTCACATCCGCCTTATGTTCAGATACAATATCAACACGTCCTTCAACCGATTTCTTGACGTATGCAGTATACGCTTTTATGTTTGTGGATGGACAATCAAGAATTGCCTTGTTTGGTTTTAATTTATTGATGATTTTTGCTGACTTTTCTGCTTCGAGCCAGTTAAGATTCAATTCTCCTTTTCCATTAACGGCATCATCGATTTCTTCAGGTTCAATGACGATTATCTCGTATTTTTCAACAGCCTTGATTATTCTGTCAAACATTCTCTCTCTTTGGATGGGAGTAAGCATCTTTGAATCTTTTACTCCTATGTCCAGCAAGGCCTTCTCTTGCTCTTCATTCGCAAGTACTCCGCAGATGACTAACGGACCAATTATTGGCCCGCGCCCAGCTTCGTCAATTCCACATGTGTATACCATCCAATTATCTTGGTGATTCATTCATTTATTAATGTTGCTCTAGAAATATGAGAATATATTCATGACGTAGTTCCGACTGCCACATTATATAAAACTTTATATTCAGAACATGACTTTCTAATTTCATGAAGCTTATATTAGCACGACATGGAGAAACTATCGAAAACAAAAAAGGCATAATCCAAGGCCAGATTCAAGGAAGATTATCAAAACTCGGAAAAATACAGGCGAAAAAATTAGGGAAGAAACTGAAAACCGAGAAATTGGACATAATATATAGTAGTGATTTGAAGCGTTGCGTCGACACGGCAAAAGAGATAACCAAATACCATCCAAATATTCCAATTATATTTGCAAAGGAATTGCGTGAACAGTACCTTGGCAAAATGCAAGGGAAGAAAAGACCAGAACTCCCATGGAAAATCAAGGAAAACAATGCAGAGACACTGCAGCAACTAAGAAAAAGAGCAAAACTATTTCTTGAAAAAATAATGAAAAAACATGGCAACGAAAATGTTCTTTTTCTGTCCCACGGAGGCATAGGAAAAGTGATAGTATCAATAATAAAGAAAACACCCATGACAAAATTTCCGAAAGAGGGCCATCTGCACAACGCGAGCATAAGTGTGTTTGAGCTGAATGAAAACAAGAAGCACAAAGTCCGACTCTTTAATTATACGAAATACTTGAATTGACAACAAAACATTTAAAAACGAAGAAATAATAGAAAATAACATGGAAGTGACGGGCAACGTTGAATTTACCGGTCTCAGGGATTTGGAACCTCTAGAGCAGACCATCGTCAAAGGCATTGCCCAGGAATATCTGCCGGTAATACAGCAACACATAAACAACAATTTTGATCTCCTTGTCCACGTAAAAGCGCATAACAGGACCATTGATAATGATGTAGACAAAGTTGACAAAAACACAAATTATGGGATTCATATAAAACTGATATTTGCAACCAAGAACATCATAAACGTTGATAGGGTCGCTGACTGGGATCTGCCAAGAGGAATCCATGAATCATTCGTTGCTTTGCTCAACAGAGTGAAAAAGGAGTTCAGGCAGGATGCAAACCAATACAGGACCAGAAAATCTATACAGAAGAACGAGAAACAAATACTGCGAAGGGAATTTCAAGTCAGGAATGACAAAAAGAAAGCAAAGATAAGAAAGCAGGCAAATAAGAAGAGAAACAGTCTGGTTTAATTTTTCTTAACCTTATGAAGTTTGAATATATACCGGTAATTGACTATGTATGCGAGGAAATCGACAAAAATACATGCGAAGATATTCGCAATAAAATAATACCAGCCAAGGATCTGAACCTCAAACCAAAGTACGCCTATTATCGCGACACCGCTGATCCCGCTCAAGAGAAGGAACAAAGGAAGTCCTTTACTGTGCGATATCTTTGAACCATGGAATCCCCAGCGCCTGTATACAAAATAACCGACAATATTGCTTACTATAAATGCGATTATTGCCGAAATCAAATAATAAACATGTGAAAATTCCACAAAGACAAAAAGAAGAGCGTAATCAAGCCAGGAAGGAATTACACTTGCCACGGCATACAAACCATACCTGCTTACAAAATTTGGAGCGTTCCTATATAAAGAGAATAGCTTATCCATCCACTTGCTAAGCTTCTTCAAAATCATACAAGACCATTCACCGTAACTATTTATAAGCGTTATGAACGCAAGGGCTCTGTCCTAAATCTCTGTAATTCATAAAACTAATAACCCAGACAGCCGCTAGGCTGTTCTGGGGTGGGGAGTGAACCCCCACATGGGAAAAGAAACAAAACTAATACAAAAACTTAAGCGTTTGTTGAGGAGATTGGGCTGTCCGAGATGGCTGCACCATTTCGGACCGAAGACGTATGAATTTCTGGAGCATTTGCACGCACTGATCATCAAGGCATATTGCAGATTGTCCTATCGCAGGGTCCGGGAACACTGCGATTTGCTTGGCATACGATGCCCAAGCAAATCAGCGTTGCAGTATACCGCTGCAAAACTCGATACAGCTTTCTGGCAGAAAATATTGAGCATAACTTGTGGCAACTCGCATCTCGTTGCCATCGACAGCACAGGTTTGTCGAGGACAAATCCGAGCTATCATTATCTGAAGCGCATCGACGGGAATTTCCCTTGTATTCCCATCAAACTAAGCACAGCATTCGACACGCGAAAAAAGAAATTCTGCGCTGCGAAGATTCGTGTGCTTCCAGCACACGACATCAAGGATGCGAAATTTCTCTTAAAAAACAGTAATCCGAGGATTGCTGTGGCAGACAAAGGATATTCTGCCGAGTATTTGTTCAAGTTTGCGCATGAGCACAACATGGTGCTCATGGTTCCAGCGAAAAAGAACGCAAAGCGAGGTCGTTATCGTAAGAAAATGGCGAGGCAGTATCGATTGAGAACGTATCATCGAAGATCGCTTGTTGAATCAAGCAACAGCAGTATAAAACGCAAGTTTGGAGCTAGTGTCAGCTCCAAAACTGTGCGGACAATCCGCACAGAAGTATATTTGCGGCTAGTCTGCCATAACTTATTTTCTTGGCTTTACCGACTTTTAGGACAGAGCCGAACGCAAGGTAAGTTCGCTACAGAATTATATTCCAAACGTCTTTTCGAATTCCTTCATCGCCTTTAGTTTTTGCAGGAATTCAATTCCTTTATCGGTCAGTATAATGTATTCATACTTGTTATCCTTCCTCATCCTTTCAACCAAATGATTTTTTACCAAATCCTCGAGATATATATTCATCTGGCTATGAGAAAGATTGGATTTATACATCAGGTGGGTAGGTTTGATTTCCCCTCCTTTGCTGTAGATGGTCTCGACCATATCCAGTATGATCTGTGACCTATCTCTTTTTCTTTGCATTGTTCAGTATAAGGATAAAGGTAATCAACAGGATAATATACCCAACAAGCTGTATTGCTCCGGCAATCGCATGAATTGTTGGAGTAAATACAACAAATATCGCAATGAGATTGCCTACAGCCAGCGTTGCGAAGCTGTAAATAAGCATACGTGTCGTCTTCAGTTTATTTTTCTGGTATTTTACATAGTACTCCCTTGTTATCAAAACAAGAAGAAGCAACGCAGTCATGTTGAAGATGAATGCCTTCTGGATGAAATACATGGAAATCAGCAGCAAATATGTAGTAATGATGAAATTAGTTATGGACCTTTCTTCCTGATACAGCATAAACAACAAGTACAACCCAATGAGCGTAAATATCTCGTAACCCCATGTGCCCAGGAAGTACAGGGTATTTGTAGGTAGCAATCCCGTATATGTCAAAGTTATCAACCCTATGTTTTTTGTTAAGATAACTTCCCTGTAGAGCGTAAAATTAGTAAGAATTTCAAAGATAAATCCTATGCCCAATAAGAAAAACGAAGCGGCAATCCATAAGTGATTCTTGTTTTTCCCGCTTAACTTGTAGCTTTTTATGGAAAAGAACCCTATTGTGAATACAACAATTGCACTAAATATGTCAATCAGTATGTCTTGCCCGAAAAACACAGCCGGATCATTAAGGAGCTGAATCATTATTAAAACATCATAAAATCGGTTTAAATAACTTGTGAAAGTCCCTACTTTAACTATGTACTTGAAAATGCCTTCACAGGCCATTTATAATTCTTTTGCTACATCATATCCAGCTTGACAAAGCAGGAGGTGTTGCATGGATTCAGAACATACATATATCGAATATCTATTTGAGAAGAGAAAAAGGGCAATGCATTGGGTTAAAGCGAGGGAAGAGAACCAGCATATGAGGGTTGAAAGACCGGCTTACGCCTTTTAATCAAGTATAATTTAAATTTTATTTGATATCTATGCGTGCTCTTTATTTTTTGATGATAAGTAAATCTTAAAGAAATCAATGGTACCTGGCAAACAATCTCCATCTTCAGGAATTTCGTTTTCTTTAAACCATTTTATTTCACTAACACTGCTATCATTTAATGATGCTTTTCCGCCTTTTAATTTGCAAAAGTAACATATCAATATTATTTGCGATTCCCTTCCCAGTCTTGTCCCTTTAAAATTCAATATTTCTGGCAATAATGATACAATCTCTATGTCATAACCAGTTTCTTCTTTAGTTTCTCTTACTGCAGTTTGATCAGTAGATTCTCCAAACTCAACTTTTCCACCAGGAAACTCCCATTTATTATTTACTTCCTTGTGATCTTCCTTATGTCGTTTCACAAAGAGATATTCTCCCTTCTTGTTCACAACAATGCTTTTAATCACAATAAATTGTTTTCTTTCAACACCACTTGTTGATTTAGGATCAAATTCTGGTTCAGTTTTCATGGTTCAACAGAAGTACTAAGCCTATTTAACCTTTGCTTCAATTATTTAAAATTTAGTAAAAGTAAAAACGCCGCAGCCCGGATTTGAACCGGGGAATCCTTGCGGAAACTGAATATCTGCGGGAATGTGCAGTCATATTTTGAATAACTCAACATCGTGCACATGCCATTTTAGCAATCCAGCGCAGTACCAGGCTGTGCCACTGCGGCATATGAGTTGAACCTCATTCAATCATATTTAAACGTTTCTCAAAGAAATTTGGCAAAAGTTTATAAAACATTACAGGAAGCCAAATAAAGGGTAGCAGAGCGGAGTAGAGGAGTTAGGAGTCCTCGGTGGGCTCATAACCCACAGATCGATGGAGATGGAGATCAAATGATCCCATCGTCGAATTCAAATCCATCCTCCGCTACCTAATTTTCTTAAATGCTGCAACCGCTTCGATTGTTTTCTTTCTATTCGAATTAACGTTTCTTTCTTTCCACAATATGAATTTGGCAAGGTGTTTGGGGCTTGAAAACCCAATGGTTTGCATCCACTTAATAAGTTGCTTGTGACCATACAAATATATTCGATGTGTAATTGCAAATCCTTTCTTAAAACGCACATCTTCTACTTTAATATCGTAGTGTCTTGATATTTTAAGTTCAAATTTTTCAAGAACAAGTGCCACTTCTTCTATAAAACGCTTGCTTTTAGATACACCAGTTATTACTGGATAGTATGGTTGTGTCTTGTATCGTTTCTTTAAAGACAAACAAAAATCAGTATCTGCAAGTCCACGAACATAACACATAATAAGTTTTCTATCTCTTTTTACCCATTCTGGGATTTTCAATTGATTATATTTTCTATTTTTCGGAAGGCCCAACACTTCTGTTAAATAATTCACTAATGCTATGGATCGAATACGAATTCCGTATGTATCCTGAAGTTGCCCAGGTTTTACATCAATGTTAAATAATTTTTTAACCAATGGACAAACAACATCATCATATAGTTCTTTTTCATCTTTAGGATTTCCGGCGAGTTCAACGTGATAATCTTTTTTATGTTCACGAATACCTATATGCCCATCGCCTGCCAAAAGCCCACAGAAATATGCCAGTTCAGCCGAAGGATATTTTGGAAAATTAATATCTTTTATCCGAGCTCTTGAACTTATATGTACCTTGCTAATATCAAACATATATCTTAAATGAATTATATCGACTTAAATAGCTCACGCGAGGTTGTCCTGTGGACTTATAGAAGATTCTTTACTTGATTTATATGTTCAGCGACTACCCTTCCTTCTTTCGTCAATGTCAGAAGCTTCAATCTTCCTGTTCTTTCAAAACTGATTAAATTTGATCTCTCCATGTGCTGTAGAATTTTTACGACATGAGAATATGTGCAGTCAACAGACTTGGCGAGTGAAGAAGCGTATACCGGACCCTTGGCATTGTGCAAACCAAGCAACATCATTGCTGGTTTTTCGCGAAAAAAAACGCCGAAAGTCTCCTTTGTTTTCATTACTTGTCCCCCTGATGATAATCCGTGTGCCTCTTACACACAAATGTAATCCTACTTAAGAATTAATTGTTTTAAATACTTATCTATTTTTGCTATAACAAGGCATATGCTCGGCAAATATTTATAAAATGACAAAGAACAGAGAAAATAATGGGGTTGTTTCCGTATTCTCTTGTCAGGCCAGAGCAGGACTTTCTAGTACAATCAGTGAATGAAGCAATCGAAAATAAAAAACACCTTATCGTTCATGCTCCAACCGGACTTGGAAAGACAGTTGCGGCGATTGTACCCGCACTAGAACACGCGATTTCGAAAAAATTAACCGTATTTTTCCTAACATCGAGGCACACACAGCACGCTATTGCTATAGACACGCTCAAAAAGATAAAAGAGAATGACGACACCAACTTCATAGTGGCCGATCTTGTGGGAAAGAAGAATATGTGCCTACAAGACGGAGTTCATGGCCTGCGCCAAGGAGAATTCCACGAATATTGCAAGAAATTGCGTGAGGAAAACAAGTGCGAATACTACACTAATGCCAAGAACAACTCAAAAAACACTCCATTTGCGGATGTTCTCATATCCAATATCAAAAAAATGGGTGCGTTGCATACGGAGCAGATTAACGAAGCTTGCAAAGAAGGCAAGATGTGTCCTTATGAAATCGCAACATCATTGGCGAAAGACAGTTCAATCATCATCTCAGATTACTCATATATTTTCAACACAACAGTAAGAAATTCATTGTTCAGGAGAACACAAAAAAACCTGAATGAATGCATTGTAATTGTCGATGAGGCGCACAATCTTCCGAAGCGAATCATCGATAGCGCAACCGAGAGGCTTACCACATTCATGCTTAGGCGAGGCATACAGGAGTGCAACAAATATGATCATACAGATATGGCTGTCAAGTTGACAACAATCATGGACAGGCTTGTCGATCAGACAAACGGGCTGAAGCAGAGAAAAAAGGAAGAAACGCTCGTAACAAGAAATGAACTTATTGACGCCATAAATGAAATGCAAGATTATGATGAATTTATCGAAGAGCTTATTACAATTGGAGAAAGCATACTGGAGAAGCAGGAGCAGACTTTTTTGCTCTCGATTGCATCTTTTTTCGAATCTTGGAAGGGACCTGATGAAGGATTTGCCAGAATTCTTTCAGTAAAGGACAACAAACTGAACCTATTATACAAATGCCTTGATCCGGCAGTAATCAGCAGAGGGGTCATAAGCGAGACCTACTGCACGATTGCTATGTCAGGCACGTTGACACCAACATCAATGTATCGTGATCTCCTTGGATTTGATGACTGCACGGAAAAGGTTTTCAAAAGCCCATTCCCCGAGGAGAACAAATTAAGTCTCATTGTCCCAAAAACAACCACAAAATTCACCGCGCGAAGCGAGGAGCAATTCAAGAAAATAGCAAAGATTGTCGTCGATATAACAAACACAGTCCCAGGAAACTCTGCCGTGTTCTTTCCATCTTATTCTCTTAGGGATCATATATACAAGTATCTTTCCGAAAATACAAACAAGACAGCGTTCCTTGAAAATCCTGAGATGACCAAGCAGGACAAGACAGATATGCTTGCATCATTCAAGGAATACGCCAAAACAGGTGCGGTGTTGCTAGGCGCGACCTCGGGGAACTTCTCGGAAGGAATTGATTTGATGGGTGATTTGCTGAAATGCGTGATTATTGTTGGATTGCCGCTGCAACAACCAGACTTGGAGACCCAGGAAGCGATAAAGTACTATGACAAGAAGTTCGGAAAAGGATGGGATTATGGTTATGTCTTTCCGGCGTTCAACAAAGTTCTTCAGGGAGCTGGCCGTTGTATTCGATCGGAAACAGATCGAGGAGTGATTGTATATCTTGATGAACGGTATGCCTGGCCTAATTACATACGATGCTTCCCGGAAGACGTAAACCTAAAGATAAAAAAGGATTACCTTAGGGAGATTGCAGAATTCTTTAATAAATAAGGTGAACTAGAGTATATTAAGGAAGCACATTATTACTCTACCAATATACACTAAAGTAACATTTATATATTGAATTTGCGATACTCTTCTTATGGTAATACTGTTCGATATATTCCATATGCCTGATGACATATTCAGCGTAGTATTCGCCACAGAACAGCAGGTAATTGTCTCAAAAATGCTCATAAAAGCCATAAAAGAGCGCAATGGTTCCATGGGCAAGACAGAGATGTCCATATTTGCAAACAATCTGCACGATGGCATTAATGTGGAAACTGAAGTGACTGTTGGACCGATAAAAAAGACAGAAAGTGTAAAGATTTCATACAATAAAAGGCAATTCTATGATAGAATTTTGACGCCGATGAGATCAATGGGAATGATTGATTACGATTTGTACAAAAAGAAGTACATTCTCAGCGATAAATTAATAGAGGAACTCAGCAAAATCGGAATGCTGTGGAAAAAAGAAGTTGTTGGGCCCTCTGGAAATTCTCCCTAATTCATTAGTAATATGATATATGCCATTGGTGTAGGAACAATAAAATATAAAAACCATCAATAAGTGCTTACTCTTATGAATGCGAATGAACTCAAGCAAAAATATCTGAAATTCTTCGAGAGCAAAGGACACAAAATAATGCCTTCCGCAAGTTTAGCTCCTGAAAACGATCCAACAGTGCTATTCACAACAGCAGGAATGCACCCTCTCGTGCCCTTTCTCATGGGGGAACCGCATCCATTGGGAAAGAGGCTTGTAAATGTTCAAAAATGCATAAGGACAGGTGACATTGATGATGTTGGTGATGCAACTCACCTAACTTTCTTTGAAATGCTTGGGAACTGGTCATTGGGAGATTATTTCAAGAAAGAAGCAATCTCGTGGAGCTACGAATTTTTGACGGACAAGAAATGGCTTGGCCTGGACCCAAAAAGACTTGCCGTAACCTGCTTTGCAGGAGATGAAAACGCTCCAAAGGACGAGGAAGCTGCAAAAATATGGTTAGGACTTGGAGTTCCAAAAGAAAGGATTGCTTTCTTACCTAAGGAAAACAACTGGTGGGGACCTGCAGGAGAAACAGGACCATGCGGACCGGATACCGAAATGTTTTATTGGAAATTGAACAACAAACCTTCTCCTAAAGTTTTTGACCCGAATGACTCGAACTGGGTAGAGATATGGAATGATGTTTTCATGCAATATAACAAAACAAAAGAAGGGAATTATGAACCTCTAAAAAAACAGAATGTCGATACTGGAATGGGTGTTGAAAGGACTGCAATGACTCTGCAAGGCTGCGAAGATATCTATCAAATAGATGTTTTCAAGCCGATAATCGACAAAATTTCTAAAATATCAGGAAAGAAACCCACGAAGGAAAACATACAATCATTCAGGATAATTGCCGACCACATGAGGGCCTCGACATTTATCTTAGGAGATGAGAGGGACGTTTTCCCCTCAAATGCAGATCAGGGTTATATTTTGAGAAGGTTCATCAGAAGGGCAATGAAACATGGAATGACGTTAGGGATTGAAGGTGAATTCTGCGGTGAAATAGCCGAATTGGTAATAAACATGTTCAAGGAATTTTATCCTGTGCTTGAGAAAAAGAAGCAAAAAATACTTTCTGAATTGAGGAAAGAGGAACAACGCTTCAGGGTGACCTTGGAAAAGGGGATTAAAGAATTCGAGAAGATTGCTTCAGAACTTGACCAGAAAGGAGAAAACAAGATTTCGGGAAAAACTGCTTTCCTGTTATTCCAGAGCTTTGGTTTTCCCGTTGAAATGACTATGGAAATGGCGCACGAAAATGATTTGGTTGTTGATACTGCCAGTTACAAAGAAGAATACGAAAAACATCAGGAAACTTCGAGAATCGGAGCTGAAAAGAAGTTCAAGGGCGGTTTAAGCGACCATGGAGTCCAGACAACCAAATTACACACTGCAACTCACTTGCTGAATGAAGCCCTAAGGAAGCTGATTGATCCAAAAATAACACAGAAGGGCTCAAACATAACAGCAGAAAGATTGAGATTTGACTTTAATTTTGACAGGAAATTAACGACAGAAGAGATCAGAAGAGTCGAAGATGAAGTCAATAGAGTGATTAGTCTGGGACTTGAAGTTAAAAAAGAAGATATGAGCCCGGAAGAAGCGAAAAAACAAGGAGCACAAGCAGAATTTGGTGCTCGCTACCCGCAAAAGGTTTCTGTGTATACTGTAGTTGATTCGTCATCTACAAACGGATGGTATTCCAAGGAAATATGCATGGGACCGCACGTTAGAAACACGAGCGAAATTGGTGTTTTCAAGATAATAAAAGAAGAAGCATCGGCGGCAGGAATAAGAAGAATCAAAGCTGTTGTTGAATGAAACTACTCAATTTGCTTTGCGTTTTCATTCTCATCAATAACTTGCTTGATTTCAAAACCAAATCAATATCCATGTTGAATTTCTTCTTTGCAAGAGATTTTGCGTAATTTAGCATCAGTTCCTTGCTGTCGAATACAAGAGGTTTTGACAACAACGACTTCCTTGTAGCCTCCCTCACAACCCACACTCCCAAGGGCATCAAATAATCATCAGTAATGAACCTTAAAACCAAAACTGAACTCTGTTTTCGTTCTTTCTGCAATTTTTCAAGAAGAGACAAGCGACATGCATAATAACCGCCACTGCAATTCTCCGCATAATCCTTTCTTCCATCATAAAATTCATAATCGGTTGAATACTGAACCGTGTCGTATAAATTCCAAGAGACTTTCGGAGCATACATCTCGAACAATTCATAACTCCATATTTCATCCATCATCAAAACCAAGAAATAATTTCCCATATATCCGCCAAAATATGCAACATAAGGTGTTGTTTGATATTCCTTTATCTCATTGATGATATCCTTTCCTACCGTGTCGTCCACGGCAGTTATGCTCCATCTTGTGGGAACTAGCTTTCTTTGATGTTTAACGCCCAAATTCCCTATACTTAGCATTCTTGAGAGAAAGGTCTCATCGTGGCCCTTGTCAAACAGTTCCGTCAAGGCCTTTCCCGCCTTCAAATCAGTATCTGAAACAGCTTTCTCGACCTGCCTATCCACCTTTGTATTCTCTGTTAATATGACATCCTTAAGTTCGGCACTAGGTCCTTGAGGGGCCTCTGTTGGATTAAAACTGATTCGTGCCTTTGGCTTTTCCTTTAAATTTATCTCCACATCTGGAGATTTCGAAGCCATACCGACTTCCTGCGACACGTCCAAAAAACGATTTTTTTGCTTGATGTTTGCCTTGAACCTTGAGTTTATCAGACCGGAACGGTAGTCAACAATATCCTGGATCTGCTTGTTCTCCTGCGCCCATTTTCTCGGATCATCGTAATCATCCGGATTTTCAGCCGTCGTTGACATGATACCAACATTGACATCAGGATAACCGAAATGACCTACGAAAACACTTGGCGCAGAACCATCTATTTCCTGATTAATATCCTTTATTGCATTGAACTTAACTTCATTTTTCTTGAGAATGGGACAATAACTCAAACCACAGTGCAACCTTCCCTTGCACTTGATGCAGAGCTCTTTTGGAATATTCATGTAATTTTAATGCTGTTTTGACTTAAATAGATTTTGTGAGGTTGGGCTCTGTCCTAAATCTCTGTAATTCATAAAACTAATAACCCAGACAGCCGCTAGGCTGTTCTGGGGTGGGGAGTGAACCCCCACATGGGAAAAGAAACAAAACTAATACAAAAACTTAAGCGTTTGTTGAGGAGATTGGGCTGTCCGAGATGGCTGCACCATTTCGGACCGAAGACGTATGAATTTCTGGAGCATTTGCACGCACTGATCATCAAGGCATATTGCAGATTGTCCTATCGCAGGGTCCGGGAACACTGCGATTTGCTTGGCATACGATGCCCAAGCAAATCAGCGTTGCAGTATACCGCTGCAAAACTCGATACAGCTTTCTGGCAGAAAATATTGAGCATAACTTGTGGCAACTCGCATCTCGTTGCCATCGACAGCACAGGTTTGTCGAGGACAAATCCGAGCTATCATTATCTGAAGCGCATCGACGGGAATTTCCCTTGTATTCCCATCAAACTAAGCACAGCATTCGACACGCGAAAAAAGAAATTCTGCGCTGCGAAGATTCGTGTGCTTCCAGCACACGACATCAAGGATGCGAAATTTCTCTTAAAAAACAGTAATCCGAGGATTGCTGTGGCAGACAAAGGATATTCTGCCGAGTATTTGTTCAAGTTTGCGCATGAGCACAACATGGTGCTCATGGTTCCAGCGAAAAAGAACGCAAAGCGAGGTCGTTATCGTAAGAAAATGGCGAGGCAGTATCGATTGAGAACGTATCATCGAAGATCGCTTGTTGAATCAAGCAACAGCAGTATAAAACGCAAGTTTGGAGCTAGTGTCAGCTCCAAAACTGTGCGGACAATCCGCACAGAAGTATATTTGCGGCTAGTCTGCCATAACTTATTTTCTTGGCTTTACCGACTTTTAGGACAGAGCCGTGAGGTTGTCTTGTGGTTCAAGAATTTTTTGTGAAAAGCCTTATAAATAAGAACGAATGTGTGTCGGCGATGATTAATCTGAACGAAATAAGAATAAGATTAGATATGATGGCAGACGGCATAGTTAGCGGACTAAAAAACAGATCGACATTTCCATGCAACTATAGTGTCTATGTAAAAGATGCAGTTGAAATAATAGGAGAGAAAGGAATTTCATTTTTTGACCTTGCACTCAGAGATAGAGAAATCAGCCATGCTAGGCTCGGAAGATATGCATTTCCTGACCAGTTTCCGTTGACATGCGATCTTCCTGAACCAAAGACTCACATCAACAAACAAATTTCACCAATAAAAATAATACACATAGACAACATCAAGGATAGATTGCTCAGATTTTACATAGGCTCATTGGATTTAATTTGCGAAAAAGGAGAAGACAAAAACAAGTTCGGACAGACAGTTGACTGTGACGTTCAGAACATACTGGCAATAAATGAAAGAGTCAATTCCGGAAGATTTGTTGCGGAAGCAAAATGACCTTCTCTTGCCGAACGGGTAAACAATATGACTGATGAAGACATCATTGAGGCGCTAAGAAACAAGAAAAGAGAAAGAGAGGTCATTTCAAACGCAAGGAATATGGCGAAAAAATATATTATAAACGAAAATGTAATAGAGCAAATATTCAGAGGAATAATTGAACAGACCACGTATGTCGAATTGCGATATATAAGGCAGAGAATGCTTCTGTAAACATTTTTAAACAACAATCCAACAGCCATTACTATGCTCCCAAAGAAGAAACTAATAGAACTGAAAGAAGAATTGGATAGTTGCCACAACCCATTGTTCATATTTGACAAGGACTGCGATGGAGTATGCGCTTTTTTGCTTTTGTACAAATACAAGCAAGAAGGGCAGTGGACATTCATGAAAACGAGAACCATTGATGCTAACATGCTTTCTGTTGTCGAAAATACCAAACCTGACAAGATATTTACGCTCGATGTCGCGAACATAGAGCAGGATTTTGTAGATGGTGTTTCCATCCCAATCATACAAATAGATCATCATCTGATAGAGGAGCACCCGAAAGGAATCAGAACATTTAATCCACGGGATTATGACAAGGAAGATTCTTCCCCTACAACGACAATATGCTACAATTTAGTGAAACAAAATCTCTGGATTGCTGCAATAGGAACTATTTCTGACTGGCACTTGACAAAAGAAACGAGAAAATTCGCACGGGAAAACAAAAAACTTCTTGATCCAAGGATAAAAAGTGCGCCTGAAGCGCTGTTCAACTCGAAAATAGGAAGTGTTGCGAGGATGTTCAACTTCATGCTCAAAGGAAAAACAGGAGACATAAGGAAGAACATAGAACGATTGATGAAAATAAAAAATCCAGTGGAAATACTCGACAAGGAAACCGAGGAAGGAGCATGGATCCAGAAACATTATGATAAATTATTCCAGAAATACAAGGAAAAGCTCGTTGATGCAGAAAAGTATGTTGGAAAAGACAAGCTTGTCGTGTACAAATACACAGACGATGAGGAAAGCTTTACCGCAGACCTATCAAACGAGCTTACATACAAATATCCTGACAAGGTGATAATAATAGCGAGGCATAGAAATGATGAATATCGCTGTTCTTTGCGATCAGGTACAATCGAGATACGAACCAAACTTCTTGAGGCATTAAAACAAGTAGAAGGCTATGGTGGCGGTCACGACAAGGCTTGCGGTGCAAATATAAAGGAGAGGGACTTTGAGAGATTTCTTGAGATATTCAGGGAACTTATTTAATTAAACTTAAATAATAGTTAATTTTCACCAAAACATGATAGAGAAAAGCCTGGTAATGATAAAGCCAGATGGCCTTGATAGAAGAGGAGAGATTCTGAGCCAATTGGAAATTATGCTCGTTACAGATTTTTCTCGTTCGGAGTCAACTCTGCTGCAGCCAGCACCAAAAGACGTTCTTGCCTTAATGTATAAAAAGCTTGAGAGTATCCCTTATTTTCATGACATCATTGACTTCTATTCAAAGGGACTTTTAGTAATGACCTATACAGGAGAAGATATCATAAGGAAATTAAGAAAAAATATAGGAAGTACTGATCCTGCAAAAGCAGAAAAAAATACAATAAGAGGAATGTTTTCAAATGATTCGCTTGATTTGGCAATGGAAGAAAAAAGACCTGTGAGAAATGTAATCCATTCCTCTGAAAACAAGTCTGAAGCTGATCGCGAAATCTACATCTGGTATGATGCATATTTTCCATATTTGTAAATATTTTATTTATAAGGGGAAGTTTTAAAAGCACATAAAAAATGGAATAAATATGTACGAAGTCGAATCAAGGGCATTGGTTAATTCGTTCGATAAGATGAGAGAAAAACTCGATTCTTTTGCAAAAAAGAAAGAATCTGATGTACGTGAAGTCACTGTCTTTCTTTTCAATCCACACAAGGATGATTTCGAGCTTCGCCTACGATTGCAGAAAGAACGTGCGTTCCTGAACTTCAAAGAAAGTCTGAACAAAATAGGTAGAAAAGAGATAGAATCGAATGTATCTGATCCTGTCGCTATATATGACTTGCTTTTGCATTCTGGATTTAAAGTGAAACAAATCATTGCTCGCACAAAATATACATATTTGCATGACAAGTTCGAGATTCTACTCAACAGGATTGTTGATTGGGGCGATGCAATGGAAGTAGAGACAATAGTGAATAATGAGACACAAGCAGAACAGGCATCCGCTGATATTAAAGAATTCATGAACTCCATTCTTGGTGTTCCCGAACTGCTGAGCAAAGAAAGACTCAAAGAGTTAAATGCACAATACCAAAACAAAGTTGATTTTGAAAAAATACATATGCAAGATCTACTCGATTATGTGAACGAAAAAAAAGATTCTATTCGTTTTATCTAGCATCTTTGTAAAAAATGTATTTTCAGAAAACAGGGCGTTAGCTTTATAAAATGCCTCATTTTTCAACTAGTAGCGCAATAACGCACCAGTGGTTCAGTGGTAGAATGATAGCCTTCCAAGCTATCGACACGGGTCCGATTCCCGTCTGGTGCACCATTTTAACTACGGGAAAGCTTTATAAATGGGCTCTAATCCAAAGAGAACAGGTGTTTACACATGGCAGGAGAAAAGAAGACAGTTAATGTTTCAACCATCAAAGATGGTAGCCTTATTATATTTGACGGCGCTGCATGCAAAGTCACAAACGTTGATATCTCGAAGCCGGGAAAGCATGGTCATGCGAAATTCAGAATTGTAGCTGTTGGCATCATTGATGGCAAGAAACGAGATGTCGTTATGCCTCATCAAGACGTCGAAGTGCCTATAATAAACAAAAGAGATGCACAGGTACTCACAATCTCGGGCACCAAAGCTAACGTGATGGACGCTCAGACATTCGAAACATTCGACCTGGATATTCCAGAAGAATTAATAGGAAAGGTCAAAGAGGGCTCCACCATAATCTACTGGGAAATACTCGAAGACAAAGTAATGAAGCAATTAAAGGAATAAAATGGCCAAATTTCCAGAAGCAGAAGCACGGTTGATAAGGGGAAAGTTTGTTTGCAGGAAGTGCAAGAGCACAATAAGATCTACAAACATGTCTGTTATCGCAGGCGCTGTAAAATGCAGGAAATGCAAAAGCAAAATTCTTAGGCCAATGCGAAAGAAATGAGCATTGAAACGATAGCCGCAATTATTTTTTTACTCATCTTGACTGTTTTCTTGGTTCAGAATAGGAAGAAAATAGAACTTCAGAAGATATTCTGGCCCATTCTCTATTTTGCGCTGTATAAGACCAAGCTTGGAATCAAGCAAATGAATTCGATTTCGAAAAAACATCCGAGACTGACACGAATCCTTTCCGTTGCCGGTATTTGGATCGGAATACTTGGCATGGTCGGAATCATGTGGCTACTAATAGAAAATATTTTCAACATACTTTTTGTCCCTCACACTGCGGCCGGAGTTGCGCTTGTACTGCCTTTCCAGGTTAAAGGAGGATTCTACGTCCCATTCTTATATTGGATAATCTCAATATTCGTGATTGCAACAATCCATGAATTCTCGCACGGTGTCGTTGCGCGTTTACACAATATCAAGATTAAATCATCTGGATTTGCGTTCTTGGTTGCAATAATACCAGTAATTCCTGCTGCGTTTGTTGAACCCGATGAAAAACAGCTTGCCAAAAAGAAAAGAACGCAAAAGCTCGCAGTATATGCGGCTGGTCCGTTCTCGAACATATTAACTGGATTCATTTTTCTGGGAATATTTCTACTATTAAGCTATCCTGTTGCAACAAATATCATAGATTTGAACGGAGCGATAGTTGAAGGATTTAGTGGCAACTCCTCCTCACAATTAGCAGGAATTCCTTTGAATTCAATAATAACGCAAATTGGTAATACAACAATAACACAAATCGATAATATTACTAATTCTCTTAATGGAGAGAAAGTTAATGACACAATAAAAATTGTGACAACTAATGGAACTTACTTCGTGAAACTTGGGCAAAATCCAAGTAACAGCTCCTTGCCATATTTGGGAGTCCTAATCAGCCAATCTGAGAAAAATAATCCGGTATTTAGCAAAAAATACGGAGAATTGACTGCTTCATTCATAATTTGGATAATGGGCTTGCTTTATTGGCTGTATGCCTTGAGCCTCGGCATTGGTTTGTTCAACCTTGTCCCGATCGGTCCTATAGACGGCGGCCAGATGAGCAGAGAAATATTCAGGAAATTCATAAAGGACGAGAAGAAAGCAATCAGCGCGTGGAACTGGACAAGCCTATTCTTCCTTGCGATAATAATATTTACTCTTTTCTCCGGATTTCTCTAATCTATTATTGGTCTTGCTCTTTGTAAGAACTATCAAGAGTCCGACACCTTGTGCGTCGTTGAAACTGAAAATATGACAGAAATACTTAAAAGATAGAGATTATATTGAAGTTGATACAGCAAATGAAGTATAAAAAGAACAACAAGAGAAGCTGAAGAAAATGCTGAAGAAGATAATTTTTGACTTTGATGATACGCTGGTTCATACAACAAAAGCGGATGTATCTTTATACAACGATTTACTTGATAAATTCAACATGCCGCACATGAACCATGAATTAATTTCATATATGACCAGAAGCAGTCCTGAATCGCTTCTTGCGAAGATATTTGGAAAGGACAATCCGAATCTTCAAAAAGCAATTGAACTAAGAAGAGAAATTCCTCCAAACATTGAAAAATTGGAGCTTTTTCCTGGCGTTAGAGAATGTCTGAGTGAACTATCAAAAAAATACAAACTTGCAATCGCAACAAGTAGAACATCGTCCGTACTCATCATACTAAAGCACTTCAATTTAGATACTTATTTCTCAAAAGTAATTACCATAGATAATGTCACTCATCCAAAACCACACCCTGAGATGATTTTAAAAGCACTTGAAAATACCTTGCCTTTGGAGGCGGCATACATAGGAGACAATGAGAACGATGAAGTTGCTGCAAAAAATGCAGGGGTTTACTTTGTTGGCTTCAGAACCAACGCAAAGAATAAATTCGAGGATTATTCAAAATTGCAAGAAGTCTTAGAAAAAATCACTTCTTGAAGAAATCCTTGACTCGGTTATCGTTTTTAACTTGGGCTTTCGGACCTAATGCATAATAAATTTTTTCAGTCTCTGTTCCCCAACTGAAATCCCCTTTCTCTTTTTTGACTTCCTTCACTACAAATTCCCCTGTGGAAAGACCTTTTCTCAAATGATAATAAATCGATCGTAGAGTTATTGATGGAAAGATTTCACGATAAACCCTATATATATCATAACCATACATATCTCCTTTCACATTGAGAATCTCGACAATATTCTGCCTTATCGCAGATTTTACTGGTCTGCCCCTTGCCATATTAGACTTTGCTGTTTTTATGCTTTAAAAATATTGTGATTTATTTTCTATAGAGACAATATAGTAAGAGTTATAAAGACTGGATTAAAGTGTACTCTGATGAAATTGTTTCTTCTCTCGAAAGAAAATATTTTATTGGCAAGAGCGGAAGCGGAAGCACTTCTAGGAAGAGGTAAACTTGAAGATAACATTCTTTTGATTAAAACAAAAAATACAACTACAAGACTTGCACAAACAAAATTTATCGGTGAACTCTTATTCGAGGCAACAAGCAAAACCATAGAAACAAAAATCAAGAAATATGATTGGAACAAACTGATAAAAGGAACATTTGCAACTAAAGTCATCGAAAACAAAAATATTTCACAGTCACTTAGCAGAACATATGGAGGATTAATTTATGATATATTGAAACGTCCTAAAGTTTCTCTCGAAAATCCAGGCACATCTATAGTGATAGTTAAAACACGGAAAAAATTTTATGTATGCACAAAAGAATGGAAAAATGAAGAGAAATTTGTATTCAGGAACCCAAAAACATGGCCTGCGCAGTTGCCAATCACACTAAATCCAAAACTTGCTCGCACCTGTGTCAATTTGACAGGATCTCGGAGCGAAATATACGACCCTTTCTGTGGCATCGGTGGATTTTTAATAGAGGCAGGATTGATGGGAATTTCGATAATAGGATCTGACATTAGCAAAACAGCTGTTGACTACTGTGTCAAAAACCTCAAACATCACAAGATAAGAAAATATTATGTATCTGTCCATGATTTTCTTAAAACGAAGAAGAAATACAACTATATTGTGACGGATGTCCCGTACGGAAAGAATACAAAGGATGTAACCAAGACATTTTATTCTGATTTCATAAATATTCTTGTGAAAACTCTGAAAAAACGGGCAGTAATCGTGTTTCCACATTTCGCTCACGCGAAATCGCTGCTAAAAAAGAGCAAACTTAAAATAAAAGGAGAATATTCAGTATACATACATAGTTCGCTTACAAGAGAGATATTTGTTTTAGAAAAATGAAATTTGACAAATCCTGCGGTGCCGTGATTGTTTTTGGAGATGAATTTCTGCTAATCAAACGGCACGAAAAGGAAGGAGGATATTGGGAATTTCCTAAAGGACATCCTAATAGGAATGAAACTGAAGAACAGACGGCAGAGCGAGAGATTTATGAAGAAGTTGGAATGAAAGTGAAGTTCATTCCTGGGTTCAGGGAAGAAACTCAATATTATCCAAGTCCAGATGTTCTCAAAACTGTAGTTTTCTTCATCGGCATCGCCCCATCGAAAAAAGTTAAAATCATAGACGGCGAAGCCGTGGAATATAGATGGCTTACGTATGATAAGGCATTAAAGCAATTGACTTACGAAAATGGGCGCGAAATTCTTAGAAGGGCACGAACTTTCTGTTAAAATAAATAGCTTATTTTACTCAAATGCTCTCGGGCGTAATGGAAGAGACATCATTCGTTTGTTTATCTTCGACCTGCTTGACAAGCTCGCTAATCTTATAAATCGAATCCCTGTTGACAGATATTGAGTCAATTCCAATCTGAACAAGGAATTCTGCCATTTCAGGCCGCGAACCTGCCTGGCCGCATAACGATGTCTCAACACCATATTTCTTACACATATTCACAACACCAACAATCTCTCCAAGAACTGCGGGATGCATTTCATCAAATAAGTGCGCAATTCTTTCGTTATTCCTATCTATTCCCAGCGTTAGCTGCGTCAGATCATTAGTTCCAAATGAAATGAAACTAACACCTTCCTTGCAAATATCTTCAATCACCCAACATGAGGCCGGCGTTTCTATCATAACACCAAATGCAACATCTCGCAATGGCTCCAAGCCAACTGAACGTAATATGTCCTTCGCCTGCTTGACTTCATTAGGTCTAATAACAAAAGGAATCATTATGCCAAAATTAGTGTAGCCTTTCTTATGGAGTTTCTTTATTGCATTGAATTCTGCCTTTAAAATTCTCGGCTCATCCAATCCCCTCCTTATGCCGTGCCAACCAATCATCGGATCAGTTTCGTGAGGCTCCTTGTCTCCCCCTTTTAGTCCCCTGTATTCATCAGTTCTAATATCTGATGTTCGAATCCAAATGGGCTTTCCCTTGAAGGCATCGCCGACCTGCCTTAACCTATTAACAAGCATATCAGTATATTCATCATCTTTGTTCTGCCGAATGTATTCAGCAGGATGTATTCCATTTTCACCTATTAGCAGCTCCAGTCTGAACAACCCTATTCCATCAGCCCCAGTCTTTGCGGCTTCTACTGCAATCTCTGGAATGTCCATTATCAATCTTAATTGTGTTTTTGTTGCTATCTTTGGTTTGATTTCTTTTGACACTTGCTCAAACGCAACAGCGCCGAACACTACCTTGCCATGCGTCGCATCTACCGTGACAACATCTCCGTCCCTTAACACTTTAGTCGCGTTCTCAGTTCCAACTATACAAGGTATTTGCATTTCCCTTGACACAATGGCTGCATGACTTGTCATCCCGCCTTCATCAGTGATTATTGCTGCTGCTTTTTTCATTTCCATAACCATATCTGGATTTGTCATCGGCGTTACCATCACATCTCCCTGAATAATTTTGCCTAAATCATTTGTGGACAAAATAATTTTAACAGGGCCGGAAGCAATCCCAGAGGAAGCAGTCTGACCTTTAACAATCGCTTCTCCAACTACTTCATCATTTGTTTTTCTTTCACCAAGCGTCGTAATTGCCCTTGATTGAACAATATATACATTATTTTTCTCAACTGCCCACTCTATGTCCTGCGGCTTTTCATAATGTTCCTCTATTTTTTTCGCATAGCGCGCAAGCTCAAGGATAATATCGTCAGGAAGAACTTGCTGTTTATCAATCGCCTCAGGAATATTGTGCTTTACATTCTTTCCCTCGGAACTTCTGAATAAACCCCACTTCTGCATGCGCAAGGTCCTCGTTTTGATAAGCATCTCGGCCTTGTCGATAATATAGA
Organism: uncultured Candidatus Woesearchaeota archaeon; assembly: GCA_963835585.1. Lineage (GTDB taxonomy): Archaea > Nanobdellota > Nanobdellia > Woesearchaeales > UBA10107 > UBA10107. The sequence goes on along the minus strand of CAWIGF010000003.1, from coordinate 171,688 downwards.
CATCAGGATTTACTTCCCCGGAAACAGCAGTCTCTCCCAGACCATGAACGGCTTCAATGACAATCTCAGATAGATTATCTGTTGCTGGATTTGCAGAGAACATAACGCCTGCCTGATCTGCATTTACCATCTTTTGTATAACAACACAAATAAGAACTTTCATATGGTCGAAATTATTTTTTGTCCTGTAGTAAATCGCACGAGCAGTGAACAACGAAGCCCAACACATACGTATTGCCCTAATTAATTGCTCTTTTCCACGTACATTCAAATATGTCGATTGCTGTCCAGCGAAACTCGCTTGTGGAAGATCTTCCGCAGTTGCGCTTGACCTAACAGCTACAAACACATCTTCCTTTCTTCCTGATGTGATTTCTTCCGTATTCAGCGCATCGTATGCCTCAATAATATCTTCTTTTATAGAATCCGTAACAGGTGTTGTAACAATTAATTTTTGAATATAGTTGGCGCGCTCCTGCAATTCATTTGTATCTTCTACATTCAGGTTGGAAAGAAATCTTTTGATTTCGCCGACAATTCCTGTCTTAACAATGAACTCTTTGTAGGTATCTGCAGTAATAAAAAAACCGGGCGGTATTGGCAGACCAACATTGTACATCTCGGCTAAATTTGCACCCTTGCCCCCAGCTATCGCAATATCTTCTTTATTTAGTTCCTTAAACCACTTTATTCTTGCCGCATCTACCACGTGGTATGTACTAATAAATACCTTTAAAAAGATATCTAAAAAGCTTTGAATATACCCTATAACAACTTTTTATAGCGGACGAAATACATGGCGGAAAACGAAACAACACGGATTAAGAAAATAGAAGATGTTCTTGTAAAAGCAGGGACAGAAATAGCGAGAAAGAAAGAGGGCGCATTATTTGTAGTCTCAGACAATAGCCAGTACAAACGTCTAAGACAACAACAAATACAGCCATTTTCTGTTTTCGAAGAAGGCGCAGTCAAGATGCTTGCCTCGCTTGGCGCCATAGATGGTGCAGTTATAATAAATAGAAACGGCATCGTTGTGGAATACGGTGTTATGCTAAGAGCAAAGGGAGTATTCCCTGGATTTGGGACACGGCACTCTGCAGCATATTCTGCCTCGCTGAACAAAGACACAACCGCTGTTCTCGTTTCAGAAGAGGAACAGACAATAAAAATATTCAAAAAAGGGAAAATAATTAACAAAATAGATATCGGAGAGAAACTTATTGAGAAACCAAATCAAGGAAGAACTATTCTTGAGAGTGTGGGTTTCGCAGCATTAATTTCTATCGTCGCATCCGCATTGGCCCCAAATATGTTTGGCAGCACAACAATCCCGGGATTATTTATTTTCGGAATACCTTATTTCATATTCCGTGTATTACTGCGAAGACAAAAGCAAATGAAAAGAAATTAATTCTCTTTTTTTATCGTATTTTTCTGATTTGTATTCACTCCAAAGATAGCAAAGACAAATGAGAATCCGGTTATTCCTGTAAACAACAAGATTATTGCAATGATGTAGACAATGACCGCTTCAATGCCCTTCAGTTCAAGGTATGTGCCTATGAACATAATAAGCGCAACAACCACTCTCAACCATCGATCATAGCTTCCTGTGTTTTGTTGAAACATAGAGCAATATCCCTTATATCCGTATATAAAGTTTCTGCACCTCAAATCTAAAGCACACTACATTCTGTCCAATATATCAAATTTTGCAGAGAACGTTAAAGAACCCAACAACTCATCAAACATAGTCATAGTGAACCAATTATCCATTAAAAGTTTTTCTAATCATCGAATTCGTAATCCGATAAAGACGAATGAAGATGAAAGAATATTACTGCTTAATAAGACTGCCGGAGAAAACACCATAAAGTTTTTAAATAAGGTCATTTAAAAACAAACAATGAGAAAAGGATTACTGCTATTGATGTTGTTCATGCTTTTCTTTGTTGCTGCATGCGCACAAAAGGAACTTACCATCCAAAGTGCTCAGTCCGTACAGAATTTAGTTTCCAATCAAGCAAATTATCAAACCGTTGCAAACACTACCAATGTTCAATCGAACACTACGATAAATTCAAGCAACAATACTATCACAACAAATGAGACAGCATTAAGCCAAGAAAACATAACAGCATCAGATGCTCCTGTTTTTAACAGACGATGTATTAATTCTTCACTTTCAACGATATCGTGTAAATGGGACGATAGTGCCGAGACAACATTTGATCTTACTGTTGAAAGCGGAACTTACGCAAAAATACCCGGACTCTGGCTTGTAGCGACGGGAGAATCTGGCGGAATTCAAAACATAAAAAGGCCAGAGGACATAATGCCAGGTGGCGTACGAACATATACTGTTAATTACAATGATATTGTTAGCCAGATAGGCGAGGTAAAAACGCTCGAAGTATACCCAATAGAAATCCAAAACCAGACAGAATACGCATGCTTGAATATGAGGCTATACACCATTCCAAAACTCAGGTGCGTACCAAATCAACCAATAAATGTCGATAACATCACACAATAATTCTTAAAAAAATAAAAAATTCAAAGGATTATTTTTCCTTTGAAGCAAGATTCCACGCTTCCTTGAATGCGACAACAAGTGCTGCTGCGCCCACAAAGAATGAAAATGCTTGCACTGCAGATCCCAACAACGTTCCGAGCTTTGGAATTAATGTATCAAGCGAACCCAAGATACTAGAACCAAATACAAATAACGCAATCACTGCTACTAAAAATGGAACTGTTTCCTTCACTGAAATATTCGCTAGACCAACAATGAGACCCAATAAAACCAAAATAACAGGTATCCATTTGTTTGATGCCCATACCCATGATGCTGCTACCGCGATACCAACAAGTGCCGCTACGAGAGCGCCAAGTAAAAATATCCAGTGCGTCAGGCTTTTCTTCTTTTTTGCCATGTATTAAACACCTCCGTATAAGGAACGTAATGTCGGTTTGTTTTTTAAACTTTATGCCAAAACAGGCTCGCATCCCATATTTCAAAGAATTAAAGCTTCGGAGACACATTAACAAAGCTTTTTAAAGAAAACCAAAACTCAATACAGGAAATGGCACAAGAATTAATCATCACAGAAAAACCCAACACAGCTAAGAAAATAGCTGAAGCATTGGCGGATGGTAAGATAATCAAGGAATCAAGCAATGGTGTTCCCTATTATAGTGTAACACACAAAAACAAAGATATTCTCATAGGTTCTGCTGTTGGCCATCTCTATTCTGTGGCAGAAAAGGAGAAAGCAGGATGGAAGTATCCTGTATTCGAATTGGAGTGGAAAGAATCATCTGAAACAAATAAAGGAGCAGCATTTACGAAAAAATACGTCTCCGTGCTAAAAAAATTGGCAAAAGACGTAAAGGAATTCACGGTCGCTACTGACTATGACATCGAAGGAGAAGTCATCGGATTGAACATCGTCAAGTACATTTGTAAACAGAAAGATGCGAACAGGATGAAGTTTTCAACTTTGACAAAGCAAGACTTGGTCAAATCATACGAAAAGAAATTATCCCATCTTGACTGGGGTCAGGCGAATGCAGGAGAAACACGACATTTCTTAGACTGGATGTACGGAATAAACTATAGCAGAGCATTATCGATTGCAATCAGGCACGCAGGACAATTCAAGATTGTTTCAATTGGAAGAGTACAGGGACCAGCACTTAAAATACTTGTTGATAAGGAACTTGAAATACAGAAATTCATTCCTATCCCATATTGGCAAGTAGAGCTTCACGGAATGGCAAAAGACCGCGAAATCATCGCGCTCCATGAAAATGACAAATTTTGGAAGAAGGAAGAAGCTGAAAAGATACACAACAAATGCAAGGGCCAAAAAGCATTTGTGAGCGAGATAACAAAAACCAGATTCAAACAAACTCCTCCTGTTCCATTTGATTTAACCAGTTTGCAAATCGAAGCATACAAAACACTGGGAATAACCCCACAAAGAACACTTGAAGCTGCACAGACACTTTACACAGAAGGATATATTTCATATCCACGAACATCTTCGCAAAAACTTCCAAAGGAACTAGATTTAAAAAACATCCTCCAGGAAATCTCGAAAAACGAAAAATATAAAGAATTAGCTAAAAAAGTCCTCGCTGGAAAACTTATTCCTAATGAGGGAGACAAGGAAGATCCTGCTCATCCAGCAATACATCCAACCGGGGTCCAACCTAAGAAGTTAGAAGAGCGCGAAGCAAGACTCTATGACTTAATCGTCCATAGATTCTTCGCAATATTTGGGGACCCTGCAACAAGAGAAACTCAAAAAATAAACATAGAGATCAGTAAAGAGATATTTACCACATCTGGCACTGTAACTGTTGAAAAAGGATGGCATGAATTATATGGAAAATATGTTATGCTCAAGGATGAGGAATTGCCAGTTCTCGAGAAGGGGGAAGAGATAAAGGTAAAAGATTTGCTTCTACTTGACAAGGAAACAACACCACCAAAAAGATATACTGCAGCTTCAATAATCAAAGAGCTTGAAAAACGGGGGCTCGGAACAAAGGCAACAAGAGCCTCAATCATTGAAACTCTCTATCAAAGAGGATATGTGAACGAAAGCAGCATCCAGGCAACAGAATTAGGTATCAGAATTGTCAAAATACTTGCCAAATACATGCCAGAGATGTTGGACGAAAAGCTGACAAGACATTTCGAAGAGGAGATGGATGGCATCAGGGAAAATAAATTCACTGAGGAGAAAGTCCTCGATGAAGCCAAGAAAACTATCACGAACATTCTTGATAAATTCAAGAAGAACGAGGAGCAGGTCGGACAGGAATTATTAAAGGCGACAAATGAAACGAGGGATGAAATGAATTTTGTCGGAAAATGCCCTGTGTGCAAGACGGGAGATTTGCAGATACGAAGAGGAAAATATGGTTTGTTCGTAGCATGCAATAGATATCCAGAGTGCCAGACGACGTTTGCGCTTCCTCCATTTGTTAAAGTAGTGCCGGCAAAAAAAGAGTGTCCAGTATGCGGTTATCCTATGATAAAAATAATCAAGGCAAGAAAACAACCACAAGAAATATGCGTCAACAAGAATTGTCCAACAAAAAAACAGCAAGAAGCAGATGCACCAGTACTGCCTCCTGAGAAAATGATATGCCCGACTGATGGCGGCACATTTATTTTGAAACAAAGTTTCTACGGAAAATTCTACGGATGCTCCAATTATCCGAAATGCAGGACCATGATGAAATTAAATGGGACTGTCGTGCAGCCGAAATTCAAGCCTGCGGAAGCGAAAGTTGAAAAGAAAACATCATCCAGAAAAGAAAAAGTTAAAAAACCAAGGAAAAATAAATCAGAGAATGGATAAGATAACAAAGAACATCATCATTGGGTTTATTGCAGTAGTGTTGATTGTTGGGGTAATTAATATGACAAGAACTAATGCGACAAAAATAGCAATCATCAATACAAATATGGGAGCGATTACTATTGAATTATATCAAACCCAGGCACCAATTACAGTTGCTAATTTCATAAAATATGCAAACTCCGGATTCTACAATGGAACAGTCTTTCATAGGATAATCCCTGGATTCATGATACAAGGAGGAGGTTTCACGGCAAACGGAACGCAGAAATCCACTGATGCTCCGATTAAAAATGAAGCTAATAATGGTTTGCTGAATGCACGAGGAACTATCGCGATGGCAAGGACAAGCGATGTCAATTCCGCAACTAGCCAATTCTTCATCAATGTAGCGGATAATAATTTCTTGAATTACCAGAATGTCGCGAATTACGGATATGCTGTCTTTGGAAAAGTAATATCAGGTATGGATGTTGTTGACACCATAATTAATGTATCGACAGAAACAAAAGGAATTTATGATAATTGGCCAGTCAATGATGTTGTGATAAACAGCATAACCATAAAATAAATCACTTTATTCACGCAAAGCATGGCATTAGATAAAAAGCATCCATTATATCCCAAACACAGGCTCTGTCCTAAATCTCTGTAATTCATAAAACTAATAACCCAGACAGCCGCTAGGCTGTTCTGGGGTGGGGAGTGAACCCCCACATGGGAAAAGAAACAAAACTAATACAAAAACTTAAGCGTTTGTTGAGGAGATTGGGCTGTCCGAGATGGCTGCACCATTTCGGACCGAAGACGTATGAATTTCTGGAGCATTTGCACGCACTGATCATCAAGGCATATTGCAGATTGTCCTATCGCAGGGTCCGGGAACACTGCGATTTGCTTGGCATACGATGCCCAAGCAAATCAGCGTTGCAGTATACCGCTGCAAAACTCGATACAGCTTTCTGGCAGAAAATATTGAGCATAACTTGTGGCAACTCGCATCTCGTTGCCATCGACAGCACAGGTTTGTCGAGGACAAATCCGAGCTATCATTATCTGAAGCGCATCGACGGGAATTTCCCTTGTATTCCCATCAAACTAAGCACAGCATTCGACACGCGAAAAAAGAAATTCTGCGCTGCGAAGATTCGTGTGCTTCCAGCACACGACATCAAGGATGCGAAATTTCTCTTAAAAAACAGTAATCCGAGGATTGCTGTGGCAGACAAAGGATATTCTGCCGAGTATTTGTTCAAGTTTGCGCATGAGCACAACATGGTGCTCATGGTTCCAGCGAAAAAGAACGCAAAGCGAGGTCGTTATCGTAAGAAAATGGCGAGGCAGTATCGATTGAGAACGTATCATCGAAGATCGCTTGTTGAATCAAGCAACAGCAGTATAAAACGCAAGTTTGGAGCTAGTGTCAGCTCCAAAACTGTGCGGACAATCCGCACAGAAGTATATTTGCGGCTAGTCTGCCATAACTTATTTTCTTGGCTTTACCGACTTTTAGGACAGAGCCCCAAACACAGCAATATTTATATATAAAGTACACGTATTCTATTATTTAAATGAAAACCCCAGGGAAAAGAGGACTAGCTATATTTGTAATTCTGACATTATTGCCAATGGTCTTTGCTGCACATAGCGCAACGTCAATGACAAACTATGTTCCAATTTATGAAACTCAATCAACAAACATAACTGTCTTAATCGCCAACAGCATATCAAGCACAGCTGCAATAAACGAGGTTGATTTTACGCAGAACGGCTTCAACATAACAAACATAATTCCTATATTCAACTGGGATGTAACCAACAACAATGATACAGTATTCACGACCGCAACGTCAGCTATAAGCAGCTGGGGAAGTCAAAATTTTGGATTTTCTATAACAGCCCCGCTTGTTGACCAGAACACGACAGTCAATTGGTCAGTAACAACGACTGATACAAACTCAGACTCCACGACGGACACTCTTCAACTAGAAGTATTGCACGACGATACGCCACCAGTTATATTGGGCACGACCCCAAGTCAATTCATCTTGGGTAAAAATGATTCATTCTCAGTAACTGCAAATGATCCTGAAACAGGAATAGCCGGTGCAGAACTGTTCTTGTCCAACTGCACGTCCGTGTTTGACAACCAGACAAATGAATCAGGCATAGAATACATACCATATCAATTGGATTGTGCCAACAATATCTGTTCACAGATTCTTGACTTGAGTTCATGGCAGGAAGGACCTGTTTGTTACACATATAATGTATCGAATAACGCGCGAGAACAGATGGAAACAGGAAATCTGACAACAACAATAGATAGGACTGCCCCCTCCATATCAATAATTTCTCCAATCAGTGGATTTTTGAACATTACCGACGTAAATTTATTGTTTAATGCACAAGAAAGATTCGGATCGCCATTGAACTGCAACCTTGATGTTAATGACAACCAATACTCCATAGCAACAAATCCAGGAAACTATACTTACAATGTTTCTTTGTCTGACGGAATTTATTCATGGAACGTGTCATGCAGTAATGAGGTAGATTTAATCGGAAACTCGTCTACAAACACATTTGGAGTTGACACACAGCCACCCAATGTAACAATAACAGTTCAAAATATTTCGAATAGGGGCCAGAATGTAATCATAGATGTGCAAATAAATGATTCAGGCAGCGGAGTGAACGATGATGCGACTCAGGCAGAGATAGTCGATACAAACGGCAATGCAACGAATATATCGATAGTCAATGGAAAAATAACATACCCAACGACAATAACAACAATACCGGGCACCTATGCTGTGGAAGTAACAGCCGCAGATAATCTCGGTCACATGGCTTCAGAATCAAAACAATTCATAATAGAGGAATCATACAACATATTACTGGAAGTAACACCACAAAGAAGCGACGCAAGCACAGACAATGATACTCTATACGCGAATATCACAGGTAGCATCGTGGAAGACAATGGAAGCATACCTCAGGGACCGATAAACATCCAAGAGATAGCAACAAATGAAACACTTAATATAGATAACGAAACAGGTGCGTTCAACACACAAATCGAAATACCTGAAACGGCAGGACTGTACACAATAATCGCATCCTTCTTTAATGGGATAAGCACGTTTACACAGACAGCAAACATTTCTGTAGGACCTTATTGCGGAGACGGTATTGTTGAAGCAGGGGAACAATGCGATGGCTCAACAACACAAACATGTTCTGACTATGGATACAGCCAAGGAACTGTCAGCTGCACAAACACATGCACAATTGATACCAGTCAATGCTCAAATCCACCTCAACATAGAAGTTCAGGCGGATCAGGAGGAGGATATGAGACATATTCCTCAGGTGGAATCATACAATCAACACAGGAACCAGCCACAACACAAGGCAACATAAACAACGGGACGATACAGCAAACACAACAGACACAAAGTCATCAGGAGCTTGCTGCATCAAATATCGCTGTGAATAATCAAACAATACAAACAACTACAACTGTTGGGAAGAAAAAAGAAAGTACGCTTGGAATTGGCGCAGCCTGGGCTCCTTTCGCAAATTTAGTAAGCAATACGAGTTTAACAACAATTATTGTGCTGCTTGCAATTGCGCTTCTTCTTTATGTATTTGGCTGGAGAGAAAAAGAAGATAATTGGGACACTTATTTCAAAAAATACGGTCACAAATAATGGCGCTCGAAGAGTTCTTAGACAAGATTGGGAGGAGAAAAATATATGCCATTATCTTGGGAATTATTTATGTCATAATAAGTTATGGAACTGCAGAGATATTCTTTCCATCTGATATCTCAAAGATCATGATTTTCTTTGCCGCGCTCCTTCTCGCGCCATCGACGGCACGATGGATAGGCGTCGAAGAAAGTATAGAGAAGAAAAAAGGCATTGAAAATTTCTGGAGGAACCATGCGACGATTACCGAGATCTTCGTTTTTTTGTTTATTGGGATATTCATAGGATATTTACTAGTTGGAACATATGAAGCAAATGCCCTATCTTATCAGAAAACATTTCTTGAGGGACAGGGGGCGATTGGAACCGCCAAAAACATAGATGTCGTTACCCAGCTCTACAACATAATTGCTAATAATATCTCGGTGATTGTGATAGCATTCATTCTCTCTTTATTTTATGGGGTCGGGGCTCTTTTTTTAACCGTGCTAAATGCAAGTATCTTTGCAAGTTTTATCCTCTTGTTTGCTCAACTGGCACAGAAAGGATCAGCACTTATCGCACTGATATTTTCTATCCACTTCATCCCTGAAGTATCTGGGTTTTTGCTCGCGACAATATCAGGAGGAGTCATTTCAAAAGCAATTATGGTCGAGAAAATTGGGACTCCTTCATTCAAGAATGTGATAAAAGACGGGACAATCCTTTTATTATTCTCAGTAATACTTATAGTTTTGGCTGCGCTTCTGGAAGTTTTCCTAACTCCATGGCTTGCCAACACGATTATCTTGCAGTAACCTTTAAATAGTTGTTTGACGGGTTATTTTATACAATGCAACGAACAAGGAGACTAAGTGTTTTTCTGTTAGTCTTTCTCACCCAGATTGCGGCTGTGCTCGCAGCACCAGCAATAAATTCATTCAAGATAGATTATTCTATGCCTGGTGAAATCCAACTCTCATGGGATGTGAATGACACGGTAAACCTGTATTCAATCCAAATATATCAGGGAAATTCTCAAATATATAACACAGTGGTTACTGGACAGCATGACGAGGATTTGTACCAAATGACAAATGATAACCTCAACCACACATACACTATTGTGGCTTATGATATCTTTAATTATTCAGCACAGAAAACAATAAATGAAATCATACAGACAAATCCACCAATAGTACAAAGTCCATTATCAATAATATCGAATCAAAAAACATATTCATTTACAACGAACGAACCTGCTATCTGCATGGTTGGATTAAGCCAAAGTAATATGGTAAAATCGAATAATGGAACGTACGTGCAAAATCATACTATCGACTTACCGTTTGGGAACGGTCAAAATAACATTTTCATCCAGTGCATCGACGAACAAAACAATGAGATGAATGGATTCTTTGTCGTTTCGTATATTTACGATACGACAAACCCAAGTGCTGTATCGAACATCACGGAAAACGAAAATAGGCTTAGCTGGCTGCCGGCAACAGACAACAACGGAGTCGACTACTACGTAATATACAACACTCTTGGAAGCATCGCACGAACATATCAAACATATTGGGACGTGACCACTAACGATAGCACGTTCTTCATATCTGCAGTGGATAAAGCAGGAAACGAAGGGGGTAAAACTGGATTTAATATGGCACGGGCTCAGCTACTTAACGAGAATTACTCTCCCCAAAACACACCAGCCACACAAAAATCAATAACAAGTGTTCAACCAAATGCAACAGAAGAACAAAAACAAGTAAGCAATCTTATCTCGGAAATAGGAAAGATAATAATAATTATCATAGGCATCATTATTGTCATCTTCGTTGGAGTCAGACTGTATGAACATAAAATAGATCCCCATGGATTTAGGAGGTATATGAAAAAACGAAGAAAAATAAGGGGCGTGACTGCATATAAACAATGAATAAAAAAATTTTAATTGTGCTTGTTCTTATCTTTGCATTGCATGATGTCTATGCGCAAACAAACAATATAAAACTGCTTGCGATAAACGAAGATAATAATCAGGGATCCATTGTGGATCTTACTCTTGACGTGACCAGTGGATCAGGAAGAGTATTTTTAGAAACATATCCACTATCGCAAATTGATACTCAGATTTCACTGCGAATAGCGAAGACCATAGCATGTCAGACGGCAAACTACTATTGTTTGGACAAAGATTTTATGTATTCGGTTATGTCAAACAGCCCTGTCATAGCTGGACCAAGCGCCGGAGCGGCAATGACTATTCTTACCATGTCTTCATTGGAAAATAAAAAGCTTGATCCAAGTACAGTCATCACGGGAACAATAAATTCAGGGGGCGTCATAGGTATTGTCGGCGGCGTAAAAGAGAAGATAGAAGCTGCTGCTATGGCCAATATGAAAAGAGTTCTAATTCCACAAGGAGAGCCAAATGCCACTGATATGATTGAATATGGGAAAAAAATCAATGTGAGTGTTATAGAAGTATCCAATATCGACGATGCATATCAAATATTCACCAATCAGACAAAGGAATATCTACCTCTTGTCGTAAATCCTACATACGAGGAAATCATGGAGCGCATCGATACCACAATATGCAATAGAACAAAACAACTCACAGCACAAGCGAATACGCATAATCTTAGCGAACAAGATAAAGAATTAATTGAATCAGCATTAAATCTATCAAATGAAGCAGAAAATTTTACGACAGACAATGAATTCTATTCATCTGCAAGTAAATGTTTTGGGGCTAATGTCTATTTGGAGGAAGCACTACTGTCATCTCAAAACTTATCAGTAGATGAGCAAGCCAAGATGAAAAATGACACGGAAATCCGAATAGATAATTTCGAGAAAGCAATCAATAATACAAAAATAGACAACTTGGGCAGCCTAGAGGCAATAATGATCGTACAAGAGCGGCTACGTGATGCGCGAAGCAACTTAGAATATGGCAACACGTCACTTTACGACTTAGCATACGCAAATGAACGCATTTACAGCGCATATACATGGGAGCAATTCATTGGCTATCCTGGGAAGCCAATTGACCAGAGCAAGATGAAGAATAGTTGCATCCAAAAAATACAAGAAGTTAACGAATTATATAGCTACGTTTCACTTTATGTGCCTTCTCTAATGGAAGAATCGAAAGAAGGACTCAATGAAGCGCAAAGCTATTTGAATACAAGAGATTATGCCTCATGCTTGTTTGAAGTATCGAAAACAGAAGCTGATATTGATACTCCTTTGGGTGCATTATATATATCAGATTCAAACGTGGACAGCCTTGTTCAAAGTAAAATACTTGCTGCACAAAAAGCAATTCAAAAACAAATTGCACAGAATAATTTCCCAATTCTTGGATACAGCTATTACGAATATGCAACAACACTTAAAGACAATGATAAGTATACAGCATTGCTATATGCGGAATACGCTATAGAGTTAAGCAATCTTAACATCTACTTCCCGCAACAAAAGCCATTTTCTATTAATGTCAACCAACAAGAGTTCATGGTATTAATTATTGGTGTCATAATTGGTATCTCATTTGCATTTATATTCAAAAAAAGAACGCGAAAGCGAATTAAACTTAGAAGAAAATAATTCTTTGAATTCAAACCCCTGCAAATGCCCCGTGAGAGGCATCTGCATGGGAAAAGAGGTGATAGACTGTGATAAACCCCCTTGTACAAGATATGCAAAAGTTCTATATAAACTTTTCGATATTTTTACTATTTGAAAATGGTAAATAATTAATTCATTTAATTATATTCTATATTGAAAATAAATAACATGGAAAACTAAATTAACGAGGAATAGAGCACAAGCACATGAAGTGCTATAAATGCAAGAAACAAGCGCAGGTAAGGTACCAGAACGGAGCTTTATGTGCTTCGTGTTTTCTGGACATACTCTATAAACGGGCCAAAAAGGAGTTGCGCAAGGAATGCCCATTTACAAAAGGAGAGAAAGTAATTGTATATGGATCTTTGACAAGAAGGTTTCTTGAGCAGGCCATAGAGGATCTTCCGCTTGAAATACATAAAGACACAAGAAAGTTCACGAAAAATGTTTTTAATGAGAAATTTACAAAATATGACAAAATCGTAATTCCATGGACAGCAAATGATGAAGCAGAATTATTTTATGAAGAGATAATAAAAAAAGAAGCAAATTTTAGAAAAATTGGACACAACAATAAATTTGTTAAGATTTTCAAAACAATAACAGATGATGAATTAATTCAGGCTTCAAAAATCTTAAATATTAATTTTCATCCATTGCCAAAAAATAAAGAAATTGCATTGATTCGAAAAAAATATAAGATGGCAGATTTTGGTTTGGTAAAATCATCAGAAGAAATCAAAAAAGCTCTGCAGTAATGCAATTGAAGCTTGTATGAAACATAAAAATACACTCTTTCCGAGGAGAAATGGGGTTTTCCGAGGGAAATAAGGCCTAAAATGCGAAACATATATAAAGAAAGGTGCCTTTTTTACCTCTAGAAATTAAAAAAAGAGGTGACAAACAAATGGCAAGAAAACCTTTCGGTGGTATGACAATCAAACCAGACGCAGCATTAGCTAAAGTTATTGGTTCAGGTGCTGTTGCGCCAAGTGCAATGACAAAAAAGCTTTGGGCTTATATCAAAAGAAACAAATTATTGAAGAGATAAATCTTCAATAATTTTTATTTTTTCTTAAAACAAAAAAACGAGGTAACAAAAATGGTAGCAAGAAAACCTTTCGGTGGTATGACAGTTTCATTCGCAAAATGCGACTGTTCAATGAAAGATGTTATGGGATCATCAGCGATGGGCCCATCAGATATGACGAAAAAGATATGGAAACATGTTAAAAGCGCTCATGGCGGATTGATGAAGAAGTAATTCTTCATTAATTTTTTATTTTTTTAATTCTCGCTGATTGAATTCTTTATTTATTATGAGAAATTAATTGAGACTATCTAAAAATTGGGGCAGTAATTGTTTCCAACACTCTGCCTTGAATGGAAGGTACGTATCTTTTCGGATGCGATATGAAGTTTTGATACGCTCGTCCCATCGAACTTCCAAGAATATATGCTCCAGCCAAACCTTCAAGCAAACTTCCGCGATTGATACCATCAGTAAGTGCGCTTAACCCTATTGCACATTCTGGCATGATAGACACGAATTTTGAAGCTTCTTTCATATCTTTGCAACTATTTTCTATTTGGCGTGAAACTTTTTTGAAGCCCCTTTCACTAACTCCCGCAAATTCATACATTATTCCAAGAAAAGCTTCGACTATATTGGTATGAGGAATTACTGTTTTTGTCATGTTGACTATCTGTGTTTTAGTTTATTTAAACTTAATTAAAAAATAAAAAATTAGTAGTAAGTCTGAGCTATCTGCTCATCTTCTACTTTTGTTGCTGTCGTTCCTTTAGTTCTTCGTTGGTATAAGACAACGAGGCCAAGGATGACGATCAATATTACAAGGATTACAACTCCGACTTCAAGAACATTCTTGACGCCGTTCCATGCAGTGTTGCTTGAACTTGCAATAACATCAGTCGTGAATGGTATCTGTTGAACAACAGTTCCATCTGCAGTTGATACTGAAAGGTCAAATACATGCTGGCCAACAGTTGCTTGTTCGTTTGCTGCGACATATACATACGCTTGCATTGACTGTCCTGGATTTACAACAATAACATTTGATGGGCTCAATTTAGCTGTTGCCCAGCCATCTGTTCCAGTAGGAGTCAAAGTGTATGTCTGTGATGTGCTTTGTCCATTTGTGATTGTCAATTGGTAAACAGCTCCATTAACTCCTTGTTCTGTAGTCTGTGTTTGAGGACCTACAGCTATTGTAGTTGGTGTAGTAGATGCAGTTGTACTTGTCGTTGTTCCTGTTACAGCTTGCACTGCCTGAGGATTTGCAACAACATTGATTGTGTTTGTGGATGTCGTTTGTGAATCTCCATCGTTATAGTAAACTGTCGTATCGACATTGTATGTTCCAGTCTGTGCGTTTGCAGGTATTCTCAAAAGCATCTCATCAGATGATTGAGAGAAATCAGGCTGTATCTGGTCGATATAGCTTGTTTCTTGAACTCCGAAATCAGGCATACTTACGACGACTTTGACGTCATTTTCATTATTCTGTCCGTAATTCTTGACACGTACTGTTGCCACCAATGATCTTCCTGCGATGACTTGGTCATTTGGTGAAAGGATTACGTCCTTAATTTGAACGCTATGGCTCAATGGTGCTATAATTAGTGGGTAATAGAACGATTCCGTCGCGCTATTTGGGCTTGCAACATCGACTCTTAATTGATAGTCGCCGCTCTGCGTTCGCTGTGGAACATTCAAAGTAAGATCTTCGTTGTAGATTGTGTTTGGTTGAACGTCAAACGCCTGAGTTGAATCAGATATCTGGTCCTGTGCTCCTGTTAGGAAAGCGGTCACAACCACATTATTTTCTGAAGTAGAATTGTCTGTTTGGAGTGTTACTGCCACTTGCAATTGGGAGTTTCTGTCTACTTGAGTAGTCAATGCTTGATTAGCATTCAAATCATTTCCACCTACCTTTACATCAGTCAGACTTACATTAAAGTAGTCTAATGACGCGTGTGCACTTACAACTGCGCCGAATACAGCACATAGCAAAAGTGCAAACAAACCCATTGCTTTCATTGTCTTATTCATGTTTTACTCCTCCAAACATAGTTAGTGACTTTGATTTTGACATCTAAGTTTCGTCTAGACCCCCAATTTTTAGCATCTGTATTGACTGCCACTATATAAACCTTTCGGTTATTGAGCATTGGTCAGTAGTAACGGAATTAATTAGATTTTGGTGCAACTTTCATAGGTGCCATTTCATATCATCTCATTATCTAGAGAAGTTATATTGACTTTGTTTGCCTGATCCTGATTCTCCTTAAGGATCTTTCGAGCTATGAAGATAACTAATCCAAGCAAAACAAGGAAAATAATTACAACAGCCCATATGCCTGTCCAATCTGCTTGCGGTATGCTCTGTACTGGCGGCTGGTAACCCGTCAATGATGCTTCAGCAATCAAATTACTTTGATTGTTTTGTGCTGAGTTTGCTGCATTGTAAGATGATTCAGCAGATTGTGTTGAGCTTGAAATAACTGATTGTGCTCCATTGATCATGATTTCACGATATGTTTCAACGTCAACATGATTGTTACTGTCTTTTATTGTAAAATCAATCATATAGTATCCTGGATTTATGTTTGCAGGAAGATCAAGTTGCATTGTCTGTGAAGACGTATCACCCGAGCCGATATTGAATTGGTCTGATTGCTGTTGGAATCCCAATTCACTTATTGTAGCAGTGATTATTACATCATTAAGTGAATATGTTCCTTGATTGTAAAGATTCAAATATGCTATCAAAGATTGACCTGATTGGGCATCTTGAGGATCAAAACTAATGGAATCGACGACCAAATCGTATTTGTTCGTATTTGTAGTAGTTGTTTCTGATTCTGAAGCTACATTAATTGTGAAAAATTGATCTGCATACAAACCATTAGCTGGATTTGTAGCTACTACAATAAATGTAACTGTTCCAACGTCTGAATCTGTTGGCGACCATGTGATAACTCCAGATGCCGAATTGATTGACATTGACGAAGGAGCGTTCTGTAATGAATACACTGTATTGATCCCTGTTGCATAGACTGTGCATGAATACGACTGATTTGCGACAGCATTAGGGCAAGCAGTTGTGTTAAATGAAGGTACAAACGTATTGCTCTGATTCACTACAGTAATTTGCTCTGATGTCGCTGAAGTGACATTAGAAGCGGAGTCCCTGACTGTTACAGTCGCATAATATTTTCCTGACAGTTCATATGTATGATTTGGATCCCAAGATGTTAATGTGTTTCCGGTTCCATCCCCAAAATCCCATGAATAATTGTATGGAGCCGTGCCGCCCTCCACAGTTACACTAAATGAGACTGATAGAGGTACTACTCCTGAAGTTTGTGTTTGAGTCAATAAAACAATAGACAAAGGAGTTCCTTGTGCAGTTACTGTGACAAGTACAGATGATGTTACTGTGTTCAAAGCTGAATCAGTGACAGTGATTGTTGCATTGTAAGTTCCAGCATTTGCGTATGAATGTGTTGTATTTTGGGATGTTGATGTGTGTCCGTCTCCAAAGTTCCATGAATAGCTTACGTAATCTCCAGTTCCGCCATTTGGAGTTGCCGTGAAAGCTGCAGTTAATGGTCCTGTGACTGTTGCAACTGCACTTACTTTTAAAGGAATTTGCTGCGCAGTTACAGTTACCGTAACATTTGCAGTTGCAGAGTGTGAAGCTGAATCTATGACAGTTACTGTTGCATTGAAAGTTCCGGCATGTGTATATGTATATGTGTAATTTGGATTCTGTCCTGTTGCTTGAATTCCGTCTCCGAAACTCCATAAATAACTTGTGTAAATTTCTGTTCCGCCATTTGGAGTTGCTGTAAAATCAACTGTTAATGGTGCTGTTCCTAATGATGGATTTGCACTTGCAGTAACATTCAAAGAATTTTGCTGTTGCTGTGGAGTTACTATGATTGTTATCGTTTTTGATGCAATATGATGTGCTGAGTCTGATACAACAACTCTCGCTGTGTATGTTCCATTTTGTGTGTATGTGTAAGTTGGATTTTGAATAAATAATTCATAGGTTCCATTATTGAAAAAGTCCCATGAATAGTTATATGGACCTACCCCCCCAGTCACGTTTGATGTGAAATCAACTGTTAATGGTGCTGTTCCTAATGATGGATTTGCATTAGCATTTACGGAAAGAGATGAGGATGTTTGTGTTACGTTTATTGTGAATGGTTGTGTTGTTGTGTCAGTTCCATCAGTTACCCCGACAGTAACTGGGTATAGACCTGTTGCATTTGGAACCCAAGAAACCACTCCTGTATTTGAATTGATTGACATTCCTGAAATCGTTGTGATCAGTAAATACGAGAGTGAATCGCCGTCTGCGTCAATTGCCTTGACATCATATGTGTAAGTATTGCTGACCGTTCCTGTAAGAACTGGTATAGAAATTATTTGAGGTGGCACATTCTTTATTGTTACCGTTGCGCTGCCCTCCAATTGAGTAATCAGAATACCATTTATATCATACGTTAAAGAAAGCGCTTGGCATGTCCATACTTGTCCTTTCTTCAAGAAAGTATGGGATATTGTTCTTTGGTTCTGGAATTGCGGCTGTGCAATACCGTTTACAATCCATTGAACATTGTAGTTTGAATTTGTAGTGCAAACAAGATTTGTTATTACTGAAGCATTCTGATTAACCTGAACGACAGAATCAGCAAATACACTTGCCTGAGATGCAAGAAGCATTGCCAAGATTAATACAAAAATCCTAAATGAGTTTGTTTTCATCATAAAACCTTGTACAATTATAATTGGAACTCAAGGCCCCCTTTCAAGCCAAATCCATATTCATTAGTCCCATTTAGACCGCCTGTAAGTTTTTCCCCACTTGCTCCTAAGTAAAAGCCAAGACCAGTTAGTTTGCCGCCAAGTGGATACCAGAAAACAGTAGGTTCCGCACTAAACTGTCCTAATGTAACATTGTTCTGCGTGCTTTCCAAATATTTTATAATAAATTCAATCCGTGATTTATTGTCGATTGCATTTTTCCATTTAAATGCAAATTCATCTATATTTGAATTTGATTTTGTTCCGTTTGATTGATTAAGTGTTCCATTCATTAACTCAACGAGGGTTGAAAACTCTGTTGCTGAATTAGGTCTGTAGATGAGTTCTGCGGCTGGTCCTGTTTCTAGCATATTATATGTATTGGAATCCGTTCCTACACCTGCTGCTCCTACTGCAAGTGCTGCTTGTCCCAATTTTAATCCCAAAAGAGCGTATGCATTTCCACCCCATGGTTTATTTCCACTTATATCGCATTTTCCTTGAAGATCATATTCGCCAAACCATTCAGTTCCAAAAGGCCTAGCTCCGAGAGCATTTCCAATAGGTAATCTTCCTTGTACTTCTGCTGCATCAACATCTGAAGTTTGTGTTAAATTTGAGTTGCTTACTTTGATCCCGTTATCGTTGAATACCGGGACATTCTGGTATATAGCGTCATGCTCTAATCCAGCACGTACGTTGTTAAAGTAAAAAGGAGTCGTAGGTATTGATGCTGCATTCTGCGTATTGCTTTGAGCATCTTCTACTGCCTCTAGAACTACTGGTTGCATATGTCCTGTCTCAACCATAACAGTAGAAGGACTCTGATAATCTTGACCATTTTGTCTGTATATGATCAAAGTTCCTGCCATATTTGGCCTATTTGCTTGAACAGGCGTTGTACTTGCAGTCTGTGCATTTCCTACGACAGGCAGTGCATAAAGTCCTGTAGATAGAGCTAATGCCCCTAAAAATGATTTTGCCTTTTTTGAAAGTTGTTTCATTTTTTCCTCCGATTAATTAGCTGGCTTTGATTTTTTAGTTTTGAAAGTAACTGGTTCATCCATAATAAAACCATTGTTAGATGGCGCTGGTTGTGCTACTGTTGGTACTGGTTGTGCAGGTTGCTCTACTTGTGGTGGTGCAACTTGCGTTATTTTCTTTGGTTTCTTTGGTTTCTTACCGGGAGTTAGTTTTGGTTTTTTTGGAACTGGTGTGTAAGTTGGAGCTGGTTGAACTGTTGGAGTTGGTACTGATGTTGGCACTGAAACAGTTGGTGTGTAAGGGATCGGTGTTGGAGATGAATATGGTGTTGCTATTGGTACTACTGGTTTTCCGCATCCACCGCAGTAATCGTCTGTGAATTTACCCAATGTTCCGTTTTTGCATGCATAGTAAAGCACTGCAGTTCCTATTGCGCCTGCTGTTACAAATCCCAAAAATAATCCTTTTTTTGTTGATCCTTTTGGTTTGGATCGGTAAAGTTCAGAAATTCTTTCTGAATGTTGCTTCTCTGCTTTTAATCTGCTTTCCAAATCCTTAACTACAGCTTGTTCAGTTTTTACATCATCTTCGGATTTTCTGAATTCTCCATTAACAATATAATTGAATGTATAAGTCTGTAAATCATTTAATGCTTCTTCCAGTTGCTTTGGATCTTCTTTTTTATCACCAATCTCATACATGACATAATTTATTCTGTTGGTCAGTTTTCTGGTGGCGAGCGAGAGAACCTCATCAGTCACGTTATATTTCAATGCATCCGCAAAATTTTTGCGAACTTTATCAGCATTTATTCTCTTAAAGAAATCTTTCGGGATTGCTTCATTTGCCTTAGCACGGGCCAATTCCGAATAAAAAGATTGATAATATTTTGATTTTAAGGCGTTAGGGTAATTTGTTCTTATCCCTGATCCTCCGAAAAAATCTCTAAGGTCATGTGTAAATTTATCGAAATATGCATCAACGTCTTTACCCATTTCCGTATCTTCATCGTTCTTTGGTTGTTCTTCCTTTTTTGGTTCTTTCATGATTATTAGCCTCAAGTATTTTCCTAACCATCCCCTTTCTCTATAGCATTGCTAAAGAGCATTTACCACTCTGAAAGTGATACTCCTATATAAACCTTTCCTTTTTGTTGTTACTGTTGAGTGAATAAAATATGATGAGCATAGTAGGACTATTATACTATTTAAAAAGACTAAGGAAGACAGGGAAACCTGCCGGCCATGTCAGTAATGGACACAGGAATCAGCGTTCAAAAGCTTTTTAAATGCAACACGGTTCAAAAAAGACGGGGTAGAGTGTGTCAAAAGACGAAATAGAGTTAAATGTTACAGACATAAAAGTGTCAAAAGAGAAGGTTATACACTTCTTTAAGAAATATGGTGTGATATTCCTTGTTTTGATACCAATTCTTCTAAGCACATACGTCCGATTAATACCAGAATCACTCCCAATGACAAATAGTTGGGCGGCAAGCACTGTTCAAAATTACTACAAGGCTTCTATAATGAACCAAGTGCAACAGCAATATCCTAACCTGCCAAGTACTAATCTTCAGTCCATCGTAGATCAGCAATACCAGACATACTATCAGCAAAACAAGGCGCTAATAGATCAGCAAATACAACAGACATCACTAAACTTCAAGGCACAATTCCAGGATCCCAAATCGGGCTACACATTCATGCCTGATATTGATCCATATCTATGGCTGCGATATGCAAGAAATTATCTCGACCATGGGTATATAGGCGACAAGATTGTTAATGGAACACAATGGGATGATCATACTCTTGCTCCCGTTGGAATTGCAATTTCACCCACCCCACACCCTGTAATTCTTGCGTATCTCTATGAAATATTCCATTTTTTCAACGCACATATGACGTTAATGCAAAGTTCAGCATATTTGCCGATTATTGTATGCGCACTTTCAGTAATACCCGTATTCTTTATAGGGCAGATGCTTGGAGGAAATATTGCAGGATTCTTTGCTGCGATAATGTTTGCAGTAAATGGTGCGCTTTTATCGCGAACAACATGGGGCGAGGCTACAACAAGCTCATATAATATTTTCTTCCCTGTTCTTTTCACATGGCTAGTTTTGCTTGCATTATATTCAAAGAGCACTAAAAAATCATTAATATATATTATTCTGGGTGGCTTGACAATCGGCGCAATGGCTTCAATATGGCCGGGCTGGTGGTATGTATTTGATTTCGTTCTCGGAATGATGATACTTTATGTGGCATATGTCATGATTTTTGAGGATAAATTATCATGGATAAAAATCAAAGAGAACAAGGAATTGAAAAAAGCAATAATTATTATGATACTCATCATATTATCGTCAGGAATTTTTGTTACACTCATGTCTTCCAATTCATTTTTAGGATTCATAGAAGGACCGTTTGGATTTTTATCTCTAAAAAATGCAGCACAAGGAGCAAGTATATGGCCTAATGTGTTCACTACGGTCGCAGAATTAAATCCCTCGCCGGTTGGCGATACAATCAACTCAATAGGAGGAGGTCTATTCTTCATAATATCATTGATTGGAATTCTTGCATTGCTATTTGAGAAAAAGGAAGGAAAGCGAATAAACATCATGTATGCTTTTCTAATCATACTTTGGTACATCGGCATATTTTATGCAAGCACACAAGGAGTGCGATTTACAATGATGCTTGCTCCTCCCTTAGGATGGGCAATCGGCGCGGCATTTAGTTACATATACAGAAAATCAAGTTCATATATGGAGAAAATGAACATTTCTCAAAAGGTTACAAAATCTGTTTTATTAATTGTATTCATTCTTATTTTCATTCCTTACATAAGCTCAGTAAGTGCGGGAGCCCAACAGAATGTTCCTATTATGAATAGAGCATGGTATGATGTCCTTACGCAAATAAATAATGAATCGCAACCAAACGCCATTATCAATTCATGGTGGGATTTCGGGCATCAATTCAAGTATATGGCAGACAGGGGTGTTACATTTGATGGTGCATCGCAATCAGGAACATTAGCCCACTGGATTGGCGAGACACTTCTTACTGATAACGAGACAGAGGCAATTGGAATCCTAAGAATGCTTGACTGTAGTAGCGACAAGGCAATTACAACTCTAGATAATTATATCAATGACACACCGACAAGCGTCCAGATTCTTGAAGACATCATTGTGATGAATAAAGAAAATGCGCAATCTTATTTGACCAAGAAGGGAATTCCAGAAAGTGTGATAAGTACACTCCTCGAGCAAACTCATTGCAACCCTCCCGAGGATTATTTCATTACTAGTGGGGATATGACCGGCAAAGGGGCCGTTTGGGGCCACTTCGGAGCATGGAATTTCAGCAGGGCAGACATATGGACAAATGATAAGAATCTTGGAAAGGATGAAGCCATCGCAAAAATACAATCAAGGCTTAACGATTCCAAAGACGATGCTACAAAAGTATATTACACCGTGCAGGCGATAACGAATGAGCAGGACGCAAATACATGGATTGCATCGTGGCCTGGCTACGGGCAGACTGTATCTTGTTCCGAAGATTCTGCGAACACTACGCTTTCAT
The DNA here is from genome assembly GCA_963835585.1 of uncultured Candidatus Woesearchaeota archaeon. Lineage (GTDB taxonomy): Archaea > Nanobdellota > Nanobdellia > Woesearchaeales > UBA10107 > UBA10107. Next base: position 148,539 of record CAWIGF010000003.1, on the reverse strand, counting down.
GCTCGGGCATCACTATAAATTTGAGCACTATGGATGTACAGATAGCTACAAGCAGTGGTGTAGAGAAACCAATCTCCATTGGATATGTAGATAATGGAAAATATGTTGTTAAGACATTTTCTGGTGGAGCACAGCAAAGCCTGATACTAATCGGTACAAGTGGATCATACCAAGTAATGGCCCTAGACCCTTCGCTGGTTGGCAGCACATATACAAAATTATTCTACTTCGATGGGATAGGTATGCCTCACTTCCAGAAATTTGCGGAAGAACGGCAGGTAACGGGAGATAACATCATTGTTTGGAAAATAGAATGGAATTAAGGATCAAATTAAATGAAAAAATAATTGCACTATTAATTTTCATTGCTGTGTCTTTGTTATTTCTTTCTCCAATTTTAAATAATATTGCAAACTTAGGACAAAATCTTGACTCCGATGTTACTTATTCTAGGATTGAAGCAGAACGAATTAGTTTGGTAGATTACCATCAGTTTCCGTTCTGGAATCCATATATGTGCGGAGGGACTGTAGCATTCAGTCATCCAGTTGCTCCATTCTTTCCTATATACTGGATACCTGTCTTGATATTCGGAACAATGACAGGTATGAAGCTTACCTACCTTCTATATTATATACTTGGACTATTCGGCGCTTACATTTTAGCACGTGAGCTAAAGATGAGCAAGGCAGGCTCGTACCTTACGGCGTTTATGTTCATGCTCGCTAGCTACTTCAGCGTGCGACTAGCAATAGGTGTTGAATGGCAAATGTCTGCCATATATATCCCTTGGATTTTTTACTTCTATCTGAGATCGAGATCTCGATATAAAATTTACCATACCTCTAATCCTGACATTAACAACATTATTCATAGAACAAACAAGTTACATCTTCATATTCGCAGGAACGCTTGTTCTCCTTCACAGTTTACTTGAGTGGATGCTTAAAAAAGATTCAAGAGCATTCAAAATATTCCTTCTGTGCACAATTTTTGTAATTGGATTGAGCGCAATTAAAATCCTTCCTCTTGCAAGTGGCTACCTTCAGCTTCCCAGATTAAGTCCTATTGATCCAAATGACGGCATCTCACTACTGCATTTTCCACAGATTTTCCTGAATGGCATGCAGGGTACCAATAATTATGATGTGAACAACAATAGACTCACATCATCAATGGAACTTTGGCACGAATACACAAACTACATCGGAATCATACCCATATTATTGCTTTTGATTGGATTTATAGTATTTATAAAAGACAGGGAAAAAATAATTTATTTAATTTTGACAATAATATTTGCACTTTTAGTAATGGGCCCTCAGAGTCCAGTCAATATATATTCCGTTTTGCATCTTTTGCCTATATTCAGTTCACAAAGAAATGTCACACGATGGATTATAGTCCTTAGCTTCCTTGTTGCCATAATCGCAGGATTTGCACTGACAAAAATAGAGAACATGAAAGTAACGTTCAATAAAAAATCAGGGAGTTTGAAATATCTTGCAATCATTCTTTGCATCTTTGTTGCCATTGATATGTATGCAGTAAACTCTCCTGTGTTGAAGCAGGCATTCACAGCTTCTCCACCAACTTATGAAAAAAGTCCAAATTTCGTTCAAACAAGTAATGAATTTGACTTTGCATGGAACTTCAACATACTCAAATCAATGGAATCAAACACAGGTATGCTGCAGCAAGGCGTTGAAACATACTGCAAAAATGATGCCATAACTCAAAATAGCATTCAGCCGGCATATTATATCACAGAATACAACAGGATCCCCCCTAACGCAAACCAAAGACCCGTTCTTTTCTACAATAATAACTCAATATTCGTCGCCTGGTTAATAGGACAGGAACTGCAGGAACGATTATCAACGCCTTGGTATTTGAATGGTAATCCAGTTTCAATCTATGCTCTTGTCCCTGACCCAAACAATCAATATCCAGTGACTACTGTAGATGGGAGTAATGCAAAACTTGTTGTTTTCTCCAAAAACATAGTGGGAATTGATGCAATAGGAAATGGTCTGAAAATGTCCTTAAAAGTCGCAAATTCAAGCTACAAAAATACATTCAACAAAGAAGGAAAGATAACCTCACAATATAATAGCACCCTTATTTACTTCGATGGTATCTATGTAATAATAAATGAAACTCTTGTTGATAACCAACAAGACATTAATGTGACTATTTACGAGGACAACCAGGACATAACAAAGCAGCTAAATCCTGACTATAAAGGAGAATCGTATCTGTTAAACAATAATGGAAATGCGACAATGACGTATTTCTCGCCAAATAAGCTCGATATTTCAGTTACCGCTTCAGCAGATGACACACTCATCATAAATCAGAATTATTTCACAGGATGGCGGGCAAAAATAGACGGAAGGAATGTTCCTGTTTTCTCGAGCAGAGGATTAATAGCGATAAATATGTCAAGCGGCACACATACCGTAGAAATCTGCTTTATACCAGTTGGATTCACAACTGGTCTGTGCATAAGTATTATATCTCTCATAGCCCTTATTTATATATTCAATAATAAAAAATTAAAAGAAAGGATTGAAAAAATAATATGGCAGAAGACGAAATAGAGTTAAACTTCAGTATAGTGAAGAAAATAAAATGGACATATGTACTTCTTGGTATTTTCATTGTATTTGGTTTCTATCTTCGCGTGTACCATATTGATTTTCCTGCAATTGGATATCACAATATGAAGGAAAACGAGTACATTTCAGAAACAATCTTTTTCAATGAACAGGGAAACTTACTGCATCGACAGACATACAATTTCTACGGCCTTTGGAACGATAGCTCTTATTATGAAGAATACGCAGAACCTCCACTCATACCTTATATGACGCTTCCGTTCTGGAAAATATTTGGAGAACAACTCTGGGTGCCGCGACTTATCATAATTTTATTTATGCTTGGTTCAATTATTGTGATATATGCTGTTACAAAGTTACTGACAAAAAACGAATATTTGGCTCTCCTAGGATCATTTTTATTGACGATAATGCCCCTTGCAGTTTATTTTGGAAGAAACATACAACCAGAATCCCCTGCACTATTCTTTGAGCTACTGGCATTTTATTACTTCATAAAATGGTCAGAAAATTTCGACAAGAAAACACTTTTCTTTGCCGCATTGTACTTCGGCATATCCGGTGCATTCAAAGAAACATTCCTTATAATATTAATTCCTATGTTATTCGTTGCACCATATAAAAGAATAGGGGAAACATGGAAGAAGAATAAAAAGGAAATATTCCAGCAATTAAAATATTCAGTTTATGGTATAATTCCTTTCATAATTCTCCAAGGGGCAGTATCATTTGCAATAACAAATCCCCTAAAAGAAACAGGTATAGAACCTCTTAGCGTCGCGTTTGCACGTGCGGCACATTGGTCATTTTGGGTGGGCACATGGCCTTCAATTTCCTCATATATTAACGACAACTACACATGGGTTTTATTCGATTTTGCACTTATTGGTTTATTATTTATGATAATCAAATACAAGACAAAGTTATCGAAATTCCTCATAGGAAATGTAGTAGGGCTGATAATATATTTAGGAATATGCTCAGGAAGAATAGGAGGACATGCATATTACCAGATGCCATTCCTTCCTTTGATTATTCTTTTGATTCTGTTATTCCTTTACAATATAGGGATGATACTAAAACAGATCACTAAAATAAAATATATAGAATATGCTGCATTATTGCTTCTGATTTTTGCAATTGGACCTATTCATGATGCAAACAACAGAGTATTTGGAACAATCTTCTACGGACAGGATGTAATCGGACAATATCTCCAGGAGAACATGGGACCAAATGACCGATTCTTCAACATAGGAGAATCACAATCGGAGGCAGTATGTACTTATGCACGGCGCCGTTGTGGTGGCTTCCAAAATCTTTCAGATTTGCTCACGTTGCAAAACGAATTCAACATCCAATATATGAATTTTGATGCTTATACTTTCAGCACACTCTCACAAGACAATACTTCATATAACTACATTAAAAATAACTATCACATAGATTTGATTGGATTGATTCCAGAAAATAATCAATTAGGAATAATGAATGTGCTTCTTAAGCGAGGAGGTACTATGAATCTAACACAAATGGAAAATAAAACACCACAACTCGCTAAGACTTATGACACACCATATGGTCCTGTTCCATTTTACGTAGTTCAAAATCTAAAATGAAAAAATTATCAATACTAATTCCAACATATAATGAAAAGAACAGCATACTTAAGATTATAAAAAGAATTGAAGCAGTCAAATTACCTGACATACAAAAAGAGATAATAATCGTTGATGACTGCTCGACCGATGGCACAAGGGATGTCCTGAAAAAAATACACAAATACAAAATTTACTATCATAATAAAAACATGGGAAAAGGTGCTGCAATACGAACGGCCGCTCAACACTATACAGGGGACGTCGTGCTGATCCAGGACGCTGATTTGGAATATAATCCAAATGATTATGAAAAACTCATTGAACCGATTCTTCATAATAGAACAGACGTCGTATACGGATCAAGGTTCACCTATAAGGGATTCAAACCGGCAAATAGAATAACATACTTGGGAAATATCTTCTTAAGCTTTGTGACCAAACTACTTTACTTCAGAAAGATAACTGACATGGAGACCTGCTACAAGGTGTTTAGGAAAGGAATTATTGAAACCATGAATATTCAGGCAAAAGGATTTGAGTTTGAGCCCGAAATAACAACAAAAATAATAAAAAAAGGATACACAATCCTTGAAGTACCTGTAAGATATCATGGAAGAACAGAGGAAGAAGGGAAAAAATTGAAACCATTGCAAGACGGATTAAAGGCATTATTTTATTTGCTTTACTACAGATTTTTTGATTGAATATGAGCAAAGAACTTGAGATAAAACTGAAAAAAGAATATATCTTGTACTTTTTACTAATTATTCTCATCATTATTTCCATTGTTCCTTGGTTCAAAGAGGGTATTGCAGTAACAGATGATTTTAGACATCATGTAACAAAATTCTGGTGGATACAATATTCACTGCAACATTATGGGAAAATATCAGAATGGATGCCATACATATACTCAGGATGGCCACTTACTGAATTTTATCACTCGTTTTCGTATTACATTTCAATTCCATTTATATTATTATTTGCCCCAGTCGCCTCACTGAAGGCAAGCATTGTCGCCTCACTGATTCTTTCAGCCCTGACAATGTTCTTCGCAACGAGGAAATTAACAAAAAACAATGAAATAGCAAGCATTGCTGCTATATTTTACCTATTTGCCCCGATGCATTTTGAATATGCATATATGTCAGGTTCATTGACACGGCTTTGGGGATATGTGTTTGTTCCCCTTGTTATTGCTTACTTCATATGCATGCTTGAGGAAGATGGATTTATGAATGTCATCATGGAAGCCTTATCTCTTTCTGCACTTGCATACACTGATGTTAATATAACAATTGCGGTTTTATATTGCCTATTTGCATATCTAGTTTACCACTTTTTCATCAAAGAAAAGAAAATACAAATACACAAATTGAAAAACCTCATCATATGTGTCATTTTGATCATTGGTCTTTCAGTAATATGGACGCTTCCATATTTATTAGAGAATCATGATTCGTCAACAGCACCAATTGCACAAACAATATTTGGGACTGCACCCAGCGCAATTCCTCTGAATGCTGCTTTTATAAGGTCTTTTGGAAGAGATATCGATGGGCAAGGGACTCGCTCTGAATATGTGGGCTATGCTTTCATAATATTTGCAGCACTCGGAATATATCTTTTGAAATTTAAAAATAGAATTATTTTCAGCACACTAGGAATATTAGGTCTTGTATTGGCATTATATCCTATAATTTTTAAGTATCTTCCTCTTGGAGGTGCAATAATTTATGGATCATACTTTTTGCTTATTGGAGTTTTCTTCCTAAGCATAATTGCAGCTACGTTCATTCACAAAATAAGCTCCATGAAAAATGGATGGCTTTTAATGCTTGCTCTAATTATTTTGTTCATGATAGACATATGGCCTGCATATACGACAAACTATTGGTCGAATACCCCAACAGAGGATTATATAAACACTCCTCAGATCATGGATGCATATAATTTCATAAAAGAACAGCCTGGTATATTCAGAACATATACACTCATAGGAGAAACTCCATACATATATACACAAAAAATGGAGATAGGTACTGAATGGACTGGATACAGGGAAGGTGCATTCAAACCAATACGAGATTTGACTGATACACTTTATGCGGAAATACAGAAAAATCTGACTGACCCGTCATTGTATGCTACCCTTGGTTATATGGGAACAAAAGATATTATGCTTCCTTGCATCAATGGTCTTGAAAAAATGCTTCCTTTGCTTTACAATAACACAGATGTTTGTGTTTACGATAATCCTTTCTTCCAGGAGCTAGTAACATCTCCTAAAAAAATACAAATAGCACCGCAACCCACAGATATAACTGCGCAAGCATTTGTATTGAACGACTGTATCTCTAATTGTATAGTACAAAAGCAACAAGCAAACATATACAATGTTGATTTTGAACCTGAAAATATAACATTCATAACCCAGTCAAATGAGAGCTCATTCATCCTTGTACGTAGCTCCTATTTCAAGCAACACTGGCATGCATATGTCAATGGAGCTGAAGTTCAGATACAAAAGGCCTGGCCATATTATATGCTCATTGAGGTGCCAGAAGGAATAAACAAGGTTGAATTCAGATATGAAATGAGTACAATACAAAAAATTTCAATAACAATAACAGTAATCACTGCTTTATACATCATCTGGCTCATCATCAAGGAAAGAAAAAAGAGGAAAGAGAAGCTGTGAAACTTTCAGTTGTTATTCCTGTATTCAACGAGGAAGAAAACATCGAGAAGAATCTTAATCATATAATATACTATTTGAAGAAGAACAAAATAGGGAACGAAATAATTGTCGTTGAAGATGGAAGCAAAGATGCAACGCGAAGAATAGTACAGAACATCGGCAAAGAGAATAGGGAAGTAATCTTGACAAGAAAACGAGAAAATAAGGGAAAAGGATATTCAGTTAAAGAGGGAATCTTGATGGCAACAGGAGACTACATATTATTTGCCGATGCAGACCTATCAACGCCAATAGAGGAATTGAAAACATTTCTACCATTGATCAAAAAATATGACATAGTAATAGGGTCACGAGCTGCGAGAGGTGCAAGAGTAACAAGTGCATGGTACAAAATTTTACTTGGACGAATTGGAAACGTCTTCATATCATGGCTTGCTGTGAAGGAAATAAAAGACACTCAATGTGGCTTTAAGTTATTCAGGGCAAAAATTGCTAGAGAAATATTCGAAAAACAAACTATAAATCGCTGGGGATTTGATTTTGAGATTTTGCACATAGCCCAAAAAAAAAGGTATTCAATAAAGGAACAACCTGTCCACTGGAGGATTGCCCAAAAAAGTAAGGTCAAGCTAGGGGATTATCTCAAAACTCTTCTTGAACTTATTAAAATAAAAATAAACGACATACAAGGAATATATGGATGAAATAGAACTAAAGATAAACAAAGAATGGATCAAGAGAAACATTCATATTGTGATTATTATAATCGCAACCATTCTTGCGCTTATTCTTGTCTCTCCAATGCTAAAAGATGGAGTCTTGACCAATATCGATCACTCCGTCCATTATGCAAGGTTGTGGTGTTTGGGCCAATCAAATATACTGCCGCCTGCAGCATGGTGTCCTGAATTCCAGGCTGGATATCCTGTTGTTTCATATTATTATCCAATAATAGATCTTGCAACAGTGTATACTGGGAAAATAATAGGCCTTGCCTCATCATATAAATTATTTGTTACCCTGACACTATTCGTACTTGGAGCTGGTGCATATTTCTTGTTACGTTCTTTTGGGCATAAACTGGCAGGTGCCATTGCATATGCACTCATTGTATTGAATGCCGGCAGTTGGTACACAGGTGGATTCAACGAAATATTCTTAGTTGGTATGTGGGCGCAAGTGATGACAACTGGCTTTTTGCTGATTTCATTTGCACTTTTTGTTGAATTTTATAAAAAGCCGAGCTACAAAACGATGTTCTTTGCCGTAATCAGCACTATGTTCATAACACATCCCGTTACTCTCGTTGTTGCAGCGTTCCTATACACATTCACAATCATACTGCAATGGAATGAAAGCATAAAAAAGATAAAATGGATAGGATCGTTTATTTTGTTCTCGTTACTTGTCAATGGATACTACATACTTCATCTTCTTGTTAATGGAAAATACATATTCTGGCAGACGTGGGGCACAATGAGTTTCTCGGACTTTCAGGGCTACTTTCTATCGGCAATGCCATGGTATTTTATGGTTGCCGCAGCCATCGGTTTAGTTATTGCAATGAGAAAAGAATACAAAGAGAATAAGGGCCTCATCTTGTTTGGGCTCATCATCCTTATATATACGCTAATTACATTCCTTCCTGGTCTTAGTGGCAGACTATTTGTTGGATTGAAAGTAGTAACATATACCTCAATGGCAATATTCATTTTTGCCGGGCTTTTCTTTGAATATCTCGCCACGACCAAAATATTGATAAATGAAAAACACATCAAATTTGGTCTAATTATTTCCTTGGCGCTTGTTGTGTTGATGCTATATCCTATGTGGACGCAATCGCTACAGTTGTCTCAAGATGGACCAATAATAATTCCTGAAACCCAGCTTCAAGCACTTTTTGGGCCGCTTCAAAACTTGGCACCAGGAAGAATTGCAATAGAAGATACCCTATACAATTCAGGGCAATCACCATTGACGTTCACTCATCTTACTGCATTGGTTCCAGCATATTCGGGAATGGAAATAGTTGGTGTTCCATATCAATATCCACAATATGTAAGCCTGATCTCATCTGGAGGAGACAACGGGATTTTCTCAAAGAAATTTAGTGATTATCAACCAGGAGAGTTGGAAAGTATTTTCGAGCATTACAACATACGATACATATTTGCCGAGTCACCTGCATGGATTGGTTATTTCGAGAACAGGACTAAGGCAGAGACAAAATACGGTCCGTTCACAATATTTGAGACAAACATAACTCCCTCATACTTTATTGTCAACAACGGTTCCAATATGGGAGAACAATATGAAGGTCTCGAGGGAAAAGTCATGGTTAATATGAGCATACCTGGATTCGTGTCGATGAAAGTAAATAAATATAACAATTGGAAAGCATACATAGACGGCCAAGCATCGAAACGAGAGTTCTGCGAAGGACTTGTTTGTACTCAAGTGCCAATCGGACAGCACCTGGTTGAATTTAAATATACCTACACATATGTTGAGTACATAGGATATGTAATAACCATTTTAAGTATCATTGTATTGTGTTACTACGCATACAATAGAAAACGAAGAGTTTAAGATGAAAGACTCAAGAAAAATAAGATTTTTTGATAAATATATTGGAACGTTCATTTGCTTCATTTTTTCACTAATAGCTGCAATAAAAATAAAGAGGAAAAATACACAAGTCAAAAATATTCTAGTCATGGAATTGTTTGAAATGGGTGCCGCGACTATGGCCTATTCTTCCATTGCATACATTAAAAACAAAATAAAGGATTCCAACATATACTGTCTCACGCTGAAAAGCATGAAGGAATCATGGGAATTGCTCGACATCATACCCGAGAAAAACATATATACTATTGATGACAGAAACTTAATGACGTTTTTTTTCTCTTTATGCTCGCAAATAATAAAATTAAGAAGCAAGAAAATAGATATGCTAATAGATTATGAATTGTTCATGAGGATTCCTGCGATCATTGCATTCCTGATAAAAACAAAACACAGATCTGGATTCAACAGATATGAGATGGAAGGATTATATCGTGGAAGTTTTTATGACTTTAATTGTATGTTCAACCAAAACATGCACATAGCAAGAAATTTCCTAGCACTGACTAAGACTGCAATTGAATTGCGTCAGGATTACCCAAATTACAAGGATAAAACAGAAAGTTCGGAGATCACTTCTCCGCATTATAGTTCAGACGAAAAGCTTAACAAAGTTATAAAAGAAAAAATAACAAATGAATATGCCGAATACAATGGACAGAAAATAATTCTTGTAAATCCGGATGTTGGAATGACGCTATCTCTCAGGAATTATCCAAAGGACAATTACGTGCAAATAATCAAAAAAGTGCTCGGTGAATATCCGACACATCTCGTTGCATTGGTTGGGGTAAAGGACAACATTCCTGTTTGCGACCATATTCATAAAAAAGTTAACAATAAGAGATGCATAAATTTATGTGCTAAAACAAAAAATTTAAGAGAATTATTCGAGATGTTGAGCATCGCCGAATTACTTATTTCCAATGATAGCGGAATGCCTCATTTTGCAGCTTCTACAGGCACAAAAACCATCACTATATTCGGTCCTGAAACACCTAGAATGTACGGTCCGATAGGAAAAGCTGTGGCAATTTATAACGACTATCATTGCAGTCCCTGCCTGTCTGCATACAACCATAAACTGTCGAAATGCACTAATAATATGTGCATCAAGACAATAAGCCATGAAACTGTATTCGAAACCATTAAAAGAGTCCTTGAAAATAATATAGAATATCAAACAATAAATACTAAAATAAAATACATATGAAAAAAAAGGAAACAACGTCGTTATCTTCGATAATTTACATAAGCATAGCTGCACTATTCGGCTCTGCCGGACAGATACTCTATAAATTTGCAGCAAACAGAGTAACAGACATATCATCTTTTGTACTTAATCCATTTCTATATATAGGTATCATCGCATATGGGATCGGTCTTTTATTCATGATCAAAGCCTTACGAAGAGGGGAACTTACTGTCATATATCCTATAATGGCAACGAGCTTTATTTGGGTAAGTTTATTCGCGCCAATATTTTTTACAGGAGATGTTATGGAAATTCATAAATGGGTTGGAATATGTATAATCATACTGGGAGTTAGCCTGGTCGGAGCAGGAAGGAACAAATGAATGCACCATTATCAATAACGCTTGCAGTACTTTCATCTATTTGTGCGGCAATAGGACAGATAGGGCTCAAGTTCGGTTCAATGAAACTCAGCAAGAAAATGAATGAATTAATGGAGAACCATGCTTTGCTTGCAGGGTTACTGTTTTATGGCCTATCCACTATCTTGTTTGTTGTTGCATTAAGAGGGTATCAGCTTACTGTGCTTTATCCCATTGCCTCGCTAAACTATGTTTTTGTCAATATCCTCTCAGTAAAATATCTTGATGAGAAGATGAATAAATATAAATGGATTGGGGTGTTCCTGATTATATGCGGAATAACAATCATAGTACTATGAAGACATACGTAATCATCGCGGCATATAATGTTGAGAAAACAATTGGCCAAGTAATTGATGCTTTAAGGATGCACAACTACAACAATATCGTTGTCATTAACGATTGCTCAAAAGACAAGACAGAAGAAATTGCATTAAGAAAAGGAGCAATTGTCCTGACTCATTTCATAAATAGAGGGCAAGGGGCTGCATTAGCAACTGGGCACGAATATGCACTAAATCACGGAGCGGACATCATTGTTGATTTTGACGGCGATGGTCAGATGATGGCCGAAGACATTAACGATATGATTCGGCCGATAATAAATAAAGAAGCAGACATTACAATCGGTTCAAGATTTTTAGGTAAGAAAGCACTTAACATGCCACAATCCAAAAAAGTAACGCTTTTTTTGGGAAATCTTTGGCTGCGATTGTTTTATGGCGTTAGGCTAAGCGATTCTCAGTGTGGATTTAGAGCACTTTCAAGAAAGGGTGCCCAATCCATAGAAATAAAGCAAGATAGAGCTGAGCATGCTTCAGAGATTCTCATAGAAATATTCAAGAAACACATCAAATACAAAGAGGTCCCAGTTAGAATACGATATACATCATACTCAAAAGAACATACCCAACATGGTAAGCTTCACTTGATTAGTGGTATAAAAATAGCATTAAAAACAATTATAAAGAGGTTGTCATAATAAGCAATACATGATAGAACCAATACAAGTAATCCTTATTCTATTTGTACTATTTGCACTAAGCAGAGCATGGCTGCAATTCCAGGAAGGAAGGATAAAAAAAATTGAATTGATGGGGTGGATTATCCTTTGGCTTATCGCAATAGTAGTTATTGCACTTCCCAACACCGCAGGGTACTTATCAAACGAACTTGGCATAGGAAGGCCGGTTGATTTGATTGTATATGTCGCTATTGTTCTCTTATTTTATCTTAATTTTAGAATCTATATTGCACTCGATGGTGTTGAACAAAAAATAACAAAAGTTGTCCGTGAAGTTGCAACAAAAAACGAAAAGAAGAAATAAAAATGTCTCTTACTATATCAATACAAAATGCAATAGATAAATATCTTTTCTCAATCCCTTGCTTGATCCTAAAGGCTTCCGGCAAAAAACCACAAAGAATTAAAAAAGTGCTTATTATTAAGTTCTGGGCGTTAGGGGATTCCGTTGTACTGTTGCCTGCAATAAAGATGCTAAAAAAGGAGTTTCCAAATGCGGAGATAGATGTTCTCGCCCATGAGAGAAACAAAGCAATTTTTGAAGGTCATTCATTCATAAACAAGATAATTCCGTTTGGAACAATAAATATACTAAAATTATTCAAGAAATATGATTTGTGTATTGATGCAGAGCCGTTCCTGAATGTTTCATCGGTAATCGGATTTTTAAGCGCAAAACATAGAATTGGATTCAGCCATGGCATAAGAAATAGGTTATATAATGAAACTATCAAATTTAACAAAAAACAACACATGGTTCAAAATTATCTTGATTTTGTCAGAAAAATTGGTGGAAAGTACAATGTTGAAAAATTAATTCCATTATATATACCAGAGGAAGCCAAAAAAGATGTGTTGGAATTTCTCAACAAAAATGGTGTCCAAAAGGAAGATTTTGTTGTTGGAATTTCAATTGGCGTCGCTGAGTCTGTGAAGCACAGGATATGGCCAGTACATAGATTTGCGGCACTTGCGGATAGAATAATAGAAAAGTACAACGCAAAAATTATATTCATTGACTCAAAGAGTAGTATTCCTTTGATTCATAGGATTGAATCAATAATGAAACACAAAGCAATAAGCGCCGCGGATGAATTTGGATCAAATTCAAAAATAAAACAGTCAGCAGAACTGATAAAGCGTTGTAATGTAATGATAAGTAATGATTCAGGTCCTATGCACATAGCAGCGGCACAGGGTGTCAAGACAATTGGTTTGTTTGGTCCTAATACACCTGTCTTATGGGGACCTTATGGAAAAGGAAATATAGCACTATTTAAGCCAAAGAAGGGAGTTCCATACATCGATAACACAAAAAGAAATTTAATACCCAAAATATTAACAAAAGAGCAGCTAAAGGCAATGGAAGCAATAAGCGTCAACGATGTTATGAAAGCATTAGAAAAAATGGGGCAATAAAAATGCCAGAAAAAATACTTTTGTTCAAATTAGGGGCATTAGGAGATGTTTTAATGACAACTCCTTTGATAAGACAACTAAGAAAATCTTTACCTGATGCCGAATTGGTCTATTATGTCGGGAAGCATGCTGCTCCTATTCTGAAGAACAACAAATATTTGGACAAAGTTGAAACGTTTGATGACTTCTTTTATTCGAAAAATATATTTAAAGCAATGTCTCTAAGAAGAAAAATTACAAAAGAAAAATTCGACGTCGCATTCGTCTTGGATAAGCACAAAGTATTTAGTTTATTTATAAAACTCTGCAAAATTCCTGTCCGGATAGGATTTGACAGAATGGGAAAGGAGGGCGGATCACTTACACACAAGGTCTATTTCGACGGCTCAAAACACGAAATCAAATACTACCTCGAACTTGGTGAGAAAGCCGGATTAAAAATAGATGAAAAAAATACACGAATGGATATTTTCATGTCGAAGAGAGATGAAGATTTTGCTGCCAATATATTCAGGAGAAATAAAATAAAAACAGGAATATGCATTGCGCCAGGAGGGGCAAATAATCCTGGTCAGAGTGCACACATCAAAATATGGCCGAAGGAAAATTTTGTAAAGCTCTGCAGCCAACTTTCGATGAACAATAAAATAATTCTTGTCGGTGATAAAAATGACATTGTGGTGTCAAAGTACATAAAAAATGCCGTCAAAAGCAGCAACATAATAGACATTACAGGAAAAGCAACAGTTCAGCAAACCGCAGCAATCATGAAGCGATGCAAAAAAATTATCTGCAACGACACCGGACCAATGCACATAGCAAGCGCCGTGAATAAATATATTATTTCCATTTTCGGACCTACAGACCCAAGACGATTCGCCCCATTGCACAAAGAATCCAGGGTCTTGTGGAAACATGTCAACGGAACACCATGCAATGACATCTACGGAAGCTTTAAAAACTGCGGAGGCAGAAATTATACGGATCTAATATCAGTCAGTGATGTCTTGAATATATATGAAAAAAGCAAATAAGAGTAATAGAAAAGATTTACTGAAATATTTCGCCGCCCTAATTATATTCCTTATTCTGTATCTCGCTCTTTTTACAAGCATATTCGATACAAAAACAATAATACATGATACTGATGGTGAAGAATTATATTATTTGACACAGCTTCCAACACTTCTTGCTGGACATCCAACAGTGCTTGGATCACCATTCTTGCGAGTTGGCACGGCTACGCTAGCAGTACTCATATCAGGAGCCACAGGCCTAACAAGATTTAATTCTATTATTTATCTCAACATATTACTATATTTCTTGCTTGCATCTTTTCTTTTCTGGACTGCTGTACCCAAATTTATCGAATATGTACGGACAAAAGATACACCACTCAATAGAGTGCTGATTACCCTTCTTGTAATGACTATTCCGCCTATGACAAAATATATTTTTTCCATTCATCCGGATATTTTTATGTTCGCTATATTTATTGTAGTTGCATACGCGATGATAACTTACACAGGAATCAAAAAATGGTGGGCTATACTGGCGCTTTGTTTGTCCACACTTTTCTTCAAAGAGAATATTATGCCTCTTATGTTATTCTTCATTGTATATTTCATTGATGGGAAGAAGCTCGAGAGAAAGAACATACTCAAGTCTTTACTCTTTGTTGGGATTATGATTGCAGTTTATTGGTTTATATTTGTGTACAGTTATGCAAAGGTTGCTTACCTCATCACTAACAAACTATTCACTCATTTCGGACCATTTACACAACAAATAGAATATACAGGATTATTCAATGTTTTGCAGCGTTCCGGATGGCGCTATTTCCTTTCAGTATACTTCTATAAGATGGTACTTGTATATGGTGTCTTGTGGATATGGATACTGAAGGTATTTTTCGACTTTCAAAAAAATCAGAAGCGCATCTCATGGCTATTGAATTGGTTCTATGCGCTGATTGGTGTAGGGATTTACACCATTGCTTCGACGAGTGGAGGAATCGGAGAAAAATATTTCCTGTTTTTCACTATGTTGCCACTCTTTTATTTGTTCTTCATTAGGAACAAGGTGCGAATCGATCTTACCTCCCCTAAGGTTAGAAAATACATAATCTTCATCATCATATTCAATATGATTAATCTTTTCTTTTATTTCCTGATGGAAAGTTTTCAGTATTTAAGATAAAATAGAATCAGAAAACCCGAAGCACCCATTTTTTCAGAACGAAGAAAAAAACAGTTATCCCTAGTATTAGTGTCTTCGCGAAACTTCCAGTCACGGACGATTTGCCAACTCGTTTATTATAATGAACAGGAATTTCTACAAATGAAATTTTATTTGTAATTACAAGCAATAGGAAATCAGGACCGAAATGAGACCCACCAACTGTAAATTGTGATTGTATCTTCTTTAGCGCTTTTTTCTTGATTAGACGCATTGTGCATCCAACATCACTCAGATGCGTCGTATTGAAAAGTAATTCAATCATCTTTGCAACAGCCCAGTTTCCCCATTTCAGTAAAAGCCCCATATTTGCTCCCTTAGTAATAAGAGCACTTGTTGTTCTTGTTCCAAGAACAACATCGAAATCATCAGAGTATGAAAGAAGCTTTAATATATCATGCGCAGAAAAAGTACCATCTGGTTCAGTCATTATAATTATATCTCCCGTCGATTCTTTTAGTGCTCTTTGATACCCATACCCATACCCTTGATTATATTCATGGAATAGTTTTGCTTTTGTCTTTCTTATTTCTTCATCAGTTCCTTTCTCCGCATTATTATTAATGGCAATTACCTCATCCACTATGCCCGTTGCAAAACAATCTTCTATTGTTTTTTTTATTGAATCCTTTTCATTGTAAGTCGAGAAAACAACAGAAACTTTTTTTCGGTTCCACATAGTCAATCCCTCTTCCGTGCAACAAAGAACATCTGCTTTGCAAATGGTTTAAATGGAAGCGAGAGATAAAGTTGCATCAAAAAAGTCGGTTTCGGGAATCTTGATTTAAATGAGAATGGTAGAAATTTTCTTTTCTCATATATTATCTCAAATCCATTTGCTGTGAGGAAATCTCTAAAACTTTCATGGGAAAAAACCTTCTTATGTGTATAGTCGTCAAAATAATTTCTATAGGAATAATAATAATTTGGCTGTAGCGCAATAAGTAAAGAATTTTGCTTCATTACTTTCCGCAAAATATTCATTGTCGCAGGAAGTTCATTCTCAGAAAGATGCTCGAAAAAATTTGAAGCAAACACTACATTAAAATGATTTTTAGGTAGATTGCCAAGTTCTATTGATTTCTGAATATGAACATGTACGCCGGTGCCAGCGTACTTTTTTATTTCTGGAGATTGATCGAGAGCATGCTTTTCACGCGCGGAAATGTTATTAATGAAATTACAATAACCTGCACCTACATCAAGAACAATGGAATCATTGCTGATGAACTTCTTGTTCAGCCACTGACAGAATAATCTCCAAAAAACATTACGCGATGATGTTGATGTGAATCTAGACTTGAAATAAGCATCTGCACCCATACTTAAAAAGACAAAACTTTTTGTTTTTAAATATATCTAAAAGAAACTTCAAAATATTGTATTAATTATTTTCTATATGGTAAATATCTAAGCTAACTCTTCTGTGCACTTTACGTTGGTTTTCTACCCAAAAAGATCAAAAAAAGGCTAAATCAGACATACAAGAAACTGCAAATGAACTCAAATCAATCTTTTTACCAATAATTTCTCAAAATCAGAGGGGGGAATCTTTTTTCTTCCTTGTATTAATTTTCTTTTCTTCAACATCTTGCTAATTCCCGCTAATGCAGACAACTTAATACGTAAAATAAGAATTGGCTTTAGTTTTATGAAATAATAAAGTATATCAGCTACTTGCATAATAAGAATTGGTATGCAGTATTTCAAAAGAGTTGAATTTGGAAAATCCTTTATCATAGTCCATATTAAATTTCTATGGCCAAGAAGTTGATTAAAAGATGTACTTTTTTTTACAGCTGCTGAATGAACATGCAAAACCAGTGCATTTTTTGCATATGCAACATTCCATCCACGAAGACGTGCACGCAAACCAAGATCAAGATCTTCTGCATAAAGAAAATAATCTTCATCAAAATATTCTCCATTTTGTTTTATGTCATCCAACATTTTTTTTCTATATAAAACAGCACCGCCAGAAGGAGCAACAATAAGAGATTTTTCTTTTTCATTTTTGACATCCTTTGCCAAACCAGAAACGAAAAGCTTCAATCCAATTGTGTCCACCTTTTTTTTATCCATGAGTAATATTTTTGAAGAAACCATCCCTATTCTTCCATCATTTGTTGGTTTGAGAATTTCATTTAGGAAATTTTTATCTAGTTTGGTATCATAGTTTAATATTAAAATAAACTTTCCTCTTGCTTTTTTTATTCCGATGTTATTTCCCTTGGCAAATCCATAGTTTTTGTTGTTCTTCAAAATACGTGCATCCGAGTAGTTTTTCTTTACGAAATCCACAGAGTCGTCAGTACTTGCATTATCGACAAAAAGAATTTCAAAATTTTGATATGTCTGAGAATAAATCGAATCCAAACATGCCTTAAGATGCCTCTTTCCATTCCAGTTTAAAATTACTATTGAAATTATAGGGTTAACCATTTTTTTGTTTAAGATCACCTACCACCAATAAGAACTGTATGTTTAAGTATTTTTCAAAATAAAATAGAAAAAATCCATGTACAACAGCATTTAGTTTATTCAATGGGAACTCAAGCAAATCACGAAACATATTAATCAATAACATTATAAAGAAGTATATAAATATTATCATATAAAATGAAAACGTCATTTATATATTGGGGACCACACCATATGCACAAAGAGTGGGCTGATTCCATAACAAAAGATCAACACCCATTCATTCCTGCTTTTCTGATAAATAATTTCAGAGATGCAAGTCCATTTGTACACCAAATATTAGCTACATTCAACGCATTCACTATACCAAGATCTGATATTTATTTGCTTGAAGGCATAACATGTATTCTTCCTGCCATTATAAGGGAAAAAAAGAACTCAAAGATAATCATTCTCAATTGTGATAATTTCTTTGAGGATGTATTTCCAAAATCTAAAGGAATAAAGAGAAAGTTATATGAATGGTACATAAAACATATTGATGGCGTAATTTCAAATTCAGAATATGTAAAAGATATTTCGGAAAAGTACATAGACGTTCCAAATTTTGTCGTTAATCCAGGAATTAATAAAAAATTCTTCAAAGTAAATGCAAATTATAATTCTGGAAATATCGCACATGGTTTAAGTGCCATAAGAAAGCAAAAAGGAAGTGATCTTGTAATTGAAGCTTTTGAAAAAATTAAAAAATCAAATAAATTATACTTAATAGGGCCAAAGAAAGATGTAATCATCCCTGACGATAGTAAAATAATATTAACAGGTTGGACAGACCATCCAGAGGAATATCTCAAGAAATGTAGTATATTCGTAAATCCTGCAAGAACTGAACCTTTTGGAATGAATATAATTGAGGCAATGGCTGCGGGATTCGCGCCAATTATTTCCAAGAATTGCGGGGCAAAAGAAGCTGTCGAAAAATTAGACAAAAAATTAATCATAAAACCAACCGTTTCTGAAATAATAAAGGCCATAAATTGGCTGAATGAATCTAATAGAAAAGAAGTTCTTGGAAAAAAGGCAAAAATTATTGCAAAAAAATACATGAAAGAAGAGAGCATAAAGAGATTCAGAAAGACATTTTTTGAATTGGTAAAGGAAATTAAAAAATGAAAAAACGTCTGAAAATATTTGGCCTTCATGCAGCAACTCACGTAGAAGAATTTTTTGGCATGGCTCAGCCTATGACTACCCTTATTTTCAAAAGCAAAACAAAGCCGTCCTTTTCTTATAAATTTGATGAAAACAGGGTGAGAAAAATAAAAATACCAAAAATAAGTAAGGGAAAGTGGGGAAATGAACAAATAATAAATATTTTTGATTACATTTGGTATTCTTTGGTTTCAACATTAATGTTACCATATATTCTTTGTTACGATGTAATTCTGATTCATGGACCACCCTTCTTTCAATGCCATATTGTTCCAATATTGAGAATGTTCGGTAAACGTGTATATACAATTGTTATTGATGCACAACTTCCCATAAATAATGTGAACATCTTCAGGAAAGTATACTACAAAATAGCGAAAGTGATGGAATATATTAATATAAAATTTTCTACAAAAACATTCATCACATCAAAATGGCTTTACAACAGATACACAAGTTATACAAAAAATGTCATTTATACACCTAATGGAGCCGATGTCAACACTATAAAAAAAATAAAGCCGAAGAGAATGTTCAATAACTCTACAATTACATATCTTGGTGGGTTCGAAATGTGGAGAGGAATAGATATGGCAATACAAGCAGTCCAAGAAATAAACAAAGAAAAAAAGAATAAAATAAAGATGGTTTTAATTGGTGGTGGTCCTGATTTTGAAAAAATAAAAAAAATAGCAAACAACGACGAAAATATAGTTTTTACTGGATATATGAATCACGAAAAAGCAATATCTTATTGCAAAGGATCAGATATACTTATCATGCCAAGCAGAAACTGCTTAGCTTCGCAAACAATATCATCAATAAAATGTTTCGAATACATAGCTTGTGGAGTCCCAACAATTGTTACGGATTCGGGAGAGCACACTTATTGGGTAAATAAATTTGGAGCTGGTTTGGTCGTCAAAGATAATGTGCAATCTATTAAGAGAGGGGTTATAAGTCTATGGGCAAATAAAACACTTTACAAAAGAATAAAAGAAAATTGCAAGAAACATGAGCAAGATGTAGATTATAAGAAGTTCAAGAAGCCATTTATTGAAGAAATCATGAAATAAGCACCATCGACTCAACAAATCCTAAAAAGCTTTATATACCTTTCTCCCAATTTTATTAAAATGGACATTTCAAACATAAAAACAGTTTTGATAATTACTGGACCTGGAATAGGAGATGGAATTCTATCAGTTCCATTATTCAAGACTGTTCGAGAGAACATCCCACATGCAAAAATAGATTCAATGCAATGGATAGATACACGTAGTGTAAGCAAGGAAATATTGAAAAAATTTTGTAAAATAGATAATTTCAAGGAAGTTAGTTGGATGTGGAATAGTATAAAAAAATGGGCAAATCTCGCAGTAATACTTGCCAAACAATATGACTTGGTCATAGACGCCTATCCAGGATCTGATAAAACAGCACTTTTTGCACATTATGCTGGAAAATATTCTGCAGGATTCAGATTTAACAAAAAAAATTACAATCTTTACGATATTAGCATTGATCCTAAAAAGAAAAACAAAGTACTTGCCGAAGCTGAACTTCTTAGGAAAATAGGATTTGAAGTAAAAGAACCTTCTCTTGAAAAAATGACAAATAATAAAAAGTATGGAAAAGAGGTTGGAGTATTTTTCAAGAAGAATAAAATAAAAAAATCAATTGGAGTCATATTTCCGAGAGATTTGGACATAATTCGAGCATGGGATAATAAGAAATGGGTTCAGATATTAAATAAAATAATGAAGAAATACAAATCAGATATTATTTTTATCGGGTCAAACCTAAACAAAAAAAGAATAAAAGAAATAAGAAGTCAATTAAAAAATCAGGAAAAAACACATGTCTTCTCAAAGGAGAATCTAGAAGAAGTTGCCACATTTATAGAAAAACTTGACTTAGTGCTCTCGGAAAATAGCGGCATAATGCATCTCGCGACAACCACGAACGTTCCTTTGATCGCTTTATGTGGTCCGTCATTTTATGGATGGGGGCCATTTGGGAGAAATTCTACGGAAATAAGACCACGACCTCATGCTGGTGGCCCATGCGATAGTAAACCATGCAAAAAAGGATGCAAAACAGTAATGAAAAAAATACAAGTCAGACAAGTATGGAAAGAAATTGTTAAAAAATTAGGAAAATAATCTGTTTCTCATTAATTTAAATTCGTCAACAGTCACTATTCCTAATACAAATAAGGCAAGTGCATAGATGATGCAGGCTAAAATCAAAGCAGCGCCAATCTTCAGCCATAATGCCATCTGCAATGTCCTAAATGGAAGAATAACACAGAGAAATACTATTCCTGCAAGGAATATCTTGCAAAACATGGTAATGGGCAGCCTTGATTTTATGTATTTTCGTATTTGGATAGAATTCATAATAAGTATGCATACATATCCTAAGCTAACCGATATCGCAGCAGCAATCATGCCGTAATGTGGGACGAATATCAAACACAAAATAAGATTAAACAACAAGGCAATGAATACTATCTTGCTGTTTATCCATGGTTTTCCAATTCCATTCAATATTTCTTTGTTTAATACGGCAAGGGTATTAAATATAGCTCCAATTGAAAGCACCTTCAAAACAAGACTTGCAGCTACATATTTTGAACCGAAAAAAATCTGTATTGCAACATCAGAAAACGAGAAGAGGGACAATGCCAGAGGAATAACTGCAATTAGCGCATATTTCTGAACTCTTTTAATCTCGTCGGCAAGCAGTTGCTTTTGATTCCTTGACCAAATCTCTGACACTGTAGGCATGAGAATGCTTGTTAGTGAGGAAGGGAAGAACATAATTATTGTTATTAGTGGTATCGCTGCATTATACAGTCCAACTTCTCCAAGTGTTCTAAAGAATGTCAAAACGAGGACATCGGTATATCCCATAATCAACTCTCCTTGCGTATTGAAGAACATGAAAAATCCAAAATTTCTCAGTTTTCTTATCAAAACATCTGATTTGTCAAAGTTAAGGAATGATTTAATTGATGACAATGGATTGAACCCTGATTTTATCTTCATGAAACTAGGGAATAATTTCATAAAAACAAGTGAAAATATGAAAGGAAGAGTAAATGCCGAAATACAATATGCAAGTGCAGCGATGGTTGCACTTTTATTAAACATAAAGAAAACAAACAAAAGAAGAAGAATAAATGTATTCTTGAATAGCTCGGGCAAACTCATCAGAGACGATTTTTGGAAGCCTGTAAAAATATAAGAAAAGACATCTTGAAAAAGGGAAAAAAAGAAACTCAAAACTAAAAAAATCAAAACAGTGGTTGCGGCGGTTGTATGAAAAAAATGAGTTGAAAAGAAAGGAGCAAAAATAATTAATAGTATAGCTATTATTCCAGTAAAAATGACTTGTATTGTAAATGTTGACAGAATGGCATATTTCGTGCTCTTTAGATCTTTTTTGGCAAGAAATACAGGAATATATCGTGCAATTGCACTTCCCATCCCTATATTCTTAAATGCAATAAATAACGAAACAAAGGCCATTACGGCATAGAATAAACCATATCCTTCGACAGATAGGTTTCTTGCCAGCATAATTCGTATGGAGTACCCAAGTAAACCTATCACAACCGACAATAAAGAGATTATAACGGTCCCTTGGACTATCTTCCTAGTGTATGAAGCCATATCATTGCTTGTTTTTATAAACTATATAAAGATTCGGTTAATTATTTTCTATAATGAAAATAATTAAACTGACAAGATAGTTGTTCTCTTCAAATAATCATAAGCGTACTAAGGATTATAGAAACCAAAACAACATTTAAGTGAGGACCACATATTGTTGAGGTATCCTTTTATAGGGCTTATTTTAGTGGGTGTCTTTCCAGATTTTGGATATGCCCTAGTAACTGGTATTTCAATTGTTTTATATCCTAGTTGAGTTGCCCGCAACGTAGAATAGAATAGAAGTTCATATGTCACAAAAATGTTTCTAAATAGATTAATTCTTTTATCAACAATCATTTTTCTACTGAATGCCCTATAACCATTCGTAGTATCCGTATATCTTTTTCCTGCAAAAAGAGACAATAGTGGCGAATGTATAAATCGTATTATAAAACTCCTAATAAAAGGTGTGTTTACAGATTTACCACCTTTTATGAATCGAGATCCCTGAACATAATCAAATCCTTCATCTAATTTTTTTATAAAATCAGGTATTGTTGACGGATCATCTTTATTATTGCCATCAATAAAAATAACTCCAGCATAATTTTCCTGCATGGCATATGCCAAAGCCATCCTTAATTGGGCGCTTAATCTTCCAGGGCCATTTTTCACGAGCAAAGTTCTCACACCAGATTTTTTTAAAAATTCATGGTTAAGAGATCCATCGGTGCTTCCCAAGTCAGCAATAATTATGTCTGCACTCCTTGCTATAGAACGCATCTTTCCAAGTTCTTTTTTTATTCTTTCTCCTTCATTGATTACAGGTATACAGACACAGTACTTTGATTTTTTGTTTGAAAATTCATCAAATGAAAAAGCTGGAACTTCCCATTCTTTATTAGTTATCTTATATATTTTCATATAAATGCTCAAACAGTAGTGTTCTTGTATAAGATTTTGTTAATTACATTAATATCATTATCAATATCAACAGGATAATTTACATTGACAAATGTGGATGTCAATTGATGATAGGTTACTTTCTTCCCGTCATCTATTAAGCATTGAATAAGATCAGGCAACTCTCTTTCACCCCTGATTTGATTTATGGGAGTTTTTTCTGTATAATCAAAAACACTACTTTTGAACAATATGTTACCAGTGCCCATCAAATTATTTGCCGGGTTTCTTGGCTTCTCTATTAATCTCAATATTCTTCGTGAATCTTTGTCAAAGAGAATTGAATATGTTTTACTTATACTTGATTTATCTTCTACATACACCACACCACATGATACAAAAGCATTTTCATTCAAATGATTTGCCAAAAAAGACTGGTGATTAGTGTTCATCAAAAATTCATCACCCAACAACAGAATAAAGTCATGTCCAGCTATTGCCTCTTTTGCACATTCCATAGCGTGGACTATTCCTTTCTGCTCTTTTTGAATCACATATTTTATCGGGGTGCCTTTGTAACTGTTACCATAAGCATTTATTATTTGTTCAGCAAGATAACCTACTACAACAACCATTTCTTTAACATTCAACGATTTTGCAATATCCAAACTATATTCAATCAAAGGTTTTCCTCTGAAATTCAACATACATTTATTTTTTTCAATCGTATGGGCATCAAGCCTTTTTCCTCTCCCGCCCGCCAAAATAAGCGCCTTTAACTCAGGAAGCTTTTCTGAGGAATAATCGCTCATTTTGTTTCACCCAATCAAACAACTTTTTTATGCCTTCTTCAGGCCTAACCTTAGGCTTCCAGCCCGTTGCCTTGCTGAACCTAGAAGAATCTGCAACGAAATAATGTAAATCACCAAAGCGCTCTGGTTGGAAAGCAAATTTGAGCTTTGTCTTTGATATTTTTTCTATGAGATCTAGACTCTCCAACAAAGATATCATATTCTGCTTTCCGCCACCCAAAACATATACCCCTGATTTACGTGTATTGTAGAATGCATCAAAGGCTTCAGTGACATCTGAAGCAAAAAGAATATCTCTCAATTGCTTTCCTGTGCCAAATAAAGTAATTGGTTCACCTAAAAATGCTCTTATTACAAAATTAGCAACCCACCCATGATCTTCTCCACCAAATTGATTTGGACCATACATTCCAGTCAATCTAAAGCATGCAACATCCATTTTATATGTATCAATGTATGCTTGTGCATATATCTCATTACTTCTTTTAGAAGCATGTAAAGGAGTTATCACTCCCTGAAGCAACGGTTCATCTTCATTAATTGTAACTGGATTTCTTACATATCTGGTTTTTTCTTCGGTAAGCTCTGAATTGATTTTCTGAGGACCGTACGTATGAACGCTAGAACATATTGCAACAGGAATGGATAGTTTTCTCGCAACCTCTAAAACATTAAACGTGCCAAAGGTATTTGTAGAAAAATCCAATACTGGATTTTCCCATGATATAGTCATTGCAGGTTGAGCTGCTGTGTGACATATGTAGTCGCAACCTTGTGCACATTTTAGGAGATTATCAAAATCTCTAACATCCTGAACAACCACTTTTACACCAGCATTCTCCAAAAGTTGTTTGTTGAAATTTCTGGCCTCTGGTTTGATATAAGGAATTCGAGAAAATTCGTGCTTCGCGAGATTATCATATGCTATAACTTCTGCTCCTTTTTTGCGATAAAATAAACAAAGATTTGAGCCTAGAAATCCACAGCCGCCAGTTACAAGTACTTTCATATTTGAACCCCCTTGATTTAAATAAGCCAAGGAAAAATGTAATTTAAATAACTATCTATTGGAGGTCATATTCAAAATTTTAGAAGACAACACCATAGAATGATGTTTAGAAACATTTATAAATAAGTCAGGTTGCAATAGATACAGGACGGTCATAGGAGCCTGGTTCACCGGATCCCATTTCGAACTCCGCAGTTAAGAAGGCTTCCGTTCTGTTCTGTACTGCACTCATGTGCGGGAACAACAGAAAGCTGTCCACCTTATTTTCTAATAAAGAAAATTTATAAACGAAAAAAGGAACCTAACTTAGGTTTTAACGATGAAAATAGGAATTATTGGTGGTGGATTTACTGGACTAGGTGCAGCTAACTATCTAAAAAATCATGATGTTACTATTTTTGAATCAAGCGATAAAGTTGGTGGTCTTTCTTCTGGATTCAAAATGCCAGAATGGAACTGGCCAATAGATAATGCAATACATCATTGGTTTACCACAGATAGCGAAGCACTTAATCTTGCGAAAGAAATTGGA
The DNA here is from genome assembly GCA_963835585.1 of uncultured Candidatus Woesearchaeota archaeon. Lineage (GTDB taxonomy): Archaea > Nanobdellota > Nanobdellia > Woesearchaeales > UBA10107 > UBA10107. The sequence goes on along the minus strand of CAWIGF010000003.1, from coordinate 122,139 downwards.
ATGGAGAAAAATCTTATCATAAAAAACACGAAGGCGGCATGCTTTTACAAGGGAAAAATAGCAGAGCTTGACTCACCGCTTTCGGTTCTCAAATATCCCTTCATTAGCATAATGAATCGCTTTCGATTGGGACTTATCATGGCATATCTCAAAATAATCAATAGCTGGAAGAAACTTGAAAAAGAAACTGCAACAGTATTCATAAAAAAAACAATGGGAGAAGAAGTATTCCGAATTATCTGGGAACCATTGTTTCTTGGAAAATTCGAAAAATATGCAGATAAGATAAATGCTGCATGGTTCTGGGCGCGAATTCATTCCCGAACTAAAAATCTTGCATACATAGAAGGAGGGTTCCAGACATTTGCCAATGAACTAGCCGAAAAAATAAAGAAACAAGGAGCAAAAATAATATTGAATGCAGATGTGAAAGAGGTAACAAAAAAAGACAATAAGTTTGAAGTCATCGTTAATGATAAAAAAATCTTATTCGATTATGTTCTCCTCGCAACGCCATTGCCTGTCGCACTTAAGTTATATAAAGAATTTCCCAAAGAATATTTAAAAAAATATGGTAAGTTAAAAATAATTGGTGCGCAGTACTTTGTTCTGGAGTTAGAAAAACAATTTCTAAAAGATGTCTATTGGCTGAACATCAATGAACATGGATTCCCATTCATGATGATAGCGGAACATACCAATTTTGTAGACAAAAAAAACTACAACAATAAACACATGATTTGGGTCGGAAAATATCTTGACCACGACAATCCCTTGTGGTCAATGAGTGAAGAAGAACTCCTTGAAAAAATAATTCCTTTTTTAAAAAAAATAAATCCTGAATTTGACAAAACATGGATTAAGCGAAGTTTCCTCACGAGATTTAAGTATGCGCAACCAATTATGATCAAAAATTATTCAAAACTTGTTCCGAGCATAAAAACACCCATCCCTGGATTATACCTTGCAAATATGAATAATGTCTATCCTTGGGACAGAGGAACTAATTATGCATTAAAAATAGGAAAAGAAGTCGCAATAGAAATGGAAAAGACAATAAATTCATCGAAACTTCTTTAATTTCTTTCTCAGCAGAAATAAATCCTTAAAACTTGATATTATGACGTGAATATTCGAACCTGTTGCTGAACCTGCCTTTCGTTCATAGTGCGTAACAGGTATTTCAATTATTTTGAAACCGAAAAGCTTTGCTTTCACAAGCAATTCAGTTGATATGAAAGCGCCGCGTTGTGCCTCCAGCCTAGGAATTCTATCGATAACTTTTTTGCTGACTAATTTAAAACCACAATCGATATCGCGAACACTCAATCCAAACATAAGGAATATGATTAATTCCCATATCCGACTATTGACAATACGATAGAAAGGAACTTTTCTTTTTTTATAATATCCAATAACAAGGTCTGCTTTCGTTTTTCGTTGTTTTTGTATAAAAGAAGTTATTTCGGAAAAATCAAACTGACCATCAGAATCAGTAAATGCTATCCAAGGGTAATGAGCTCCATAAAATCCCGAGATTAAGGCAGCACCATAACCTTTGTTTTTTTTATGTTGAATTAAATGAAGAGAAGGATCTGTTTTCATCAAAGATCGTACAATAGACGCTGTATTATCCTTGCTTCCATCATCGATGACTATAATTTCGTATTTGTTTGCGATTTTATCAAGAACATGCTTTGCTTGCAAAACGGCGTGTCTGATGTTTGTATCCTCTTTATATGCAGGAAAGAACACCGATATTGAATCTATGCGTCTACCTATTTCTGGCATATGAGGAAATCAAAATTACATATATATAAATATACCACCTTTATAAATAGGCCAGTTCGCAATGAATATAGGAATGTCATAATCGTCTTTTTCTTAAGATTAATAAAGTACAATATAAAAAAATAGATATGAAAAATGTTAAATTGAGCCGCAATGACTATATTATTCTCTTTGCAATAACTGCACTTTTCCTCTTTCTTGGAATTTCATCAGCGATGTATCATCCTGTCTACTCTGACGAGCCTAATCATCTAGCGTCAGGGTTCAGTAAACTAACTATTTTTGATTTCCGTCTAAACACTGTTGTTCCACCTTTGGCAAACATGATTTCTGCATTGCCTCTTCTTCCATTTGATTTAATGGATTATCGAAACAGCGATGCGTGGAAAGAGAACAAGATGAATGAATATTCATGCTTCGTCACATACAAAAACATAATTCCTTCTAATGTAATTATATTCTTTGGCAGATTGCCAGAGTTACTAATGGCAGTTTTGTTAGGTTTATTTATTTTCTATCTCATTGCACGGCTATACGGAACAACGGCAGCACACATAGTATACTTCATATATGCCCTGCATCCGATGATACTAACAAATGGAACAACTATTTTTGTTGATTTCGCGTTCACATTCTTTAACTTCCTGACTTTCATTGTACTCCTGAAATTTATTAAGACAAATAAGAATAGATGGCTATATGCATTTTTCATCATGTTCTCACTTGCTTTCATGACGAAATTCACAGCACTGCAGAATTTCATATTCTATCCATTACTTATTGTACTGAATTACAAGAGTATTATGTCATGGTTCCACAAAAATAAGAAAAAAATTGTTTGGCATCTCATCGCAGGAGCTGCAATATTATACGTCATTATCCTTGCAGGATATGGATTCCAGAATATTTTCATACCAACAAAAGAAGCATTTTCAAAAGACACGCTCGTCACCAGTGACTTGAAATACATAGAAGCAACTAAACTATTTGAGAGTAGCCCAGTATTCAGGACTTTGGGAAATATTCCGAATCCATTCCCATATCAACTGACAAAAGGCATCGCAAGTTGGGTTATGGATAGTCAGACGGCTACTTCTGAAAAATTCGCTTCGTTGCCATCTTTGTTCCAGAAAAACACAATTCCTGTTATAATATTGTTCCTAGCAAGCATCGTAATGCTTCTTGCAAGGTGGAAAAAATCATCCTCATTTGAAAAGAATTGCGCATATTATTTCTTATTTTACACGATAATGTTTAATCTCTTCGGCTCATACGACCAGCCACGACATGTACTGATGGTTTATCCGATTATGATCGTTATGCTTGCAAAACCACTAAAGGCCATTATTACTTCAAAAATCAAACTAATGTATAAAGTGGCAATTATTGGTATGCTTCTTATATGGCATGCACTTGCGGTGATAACAACGTTCCCTGACTTCCATAATTTTCAGAGTGGATTTGTAAAAATATTTGGAAAGGCCATAGACGATATGCCACTAACTCAAGGACCTCAATTCTGTTGATTACTTCATTTAATATTTATTGTTTGAAAATAAAAATTAAATGAACGGTTTTGAAAAGTTGTGCTTTTCGTTGCGATGTCATTTTTGCCACTCATAATTATACATAATTTAAAGAAGAAAAATTCCGAAACAAATCCCTGTCAAAACACCAAGAAATATACCTCCTATTACATCATGTACGTAATGTCGCCTTAGATAAATTCTCGACATTCCAACTAAAACAGTTATTATTGTAAACAACAATGTCAAAGCAAATATTCTATAGTTGAATGCAATCAGTGTCGTGAATAAAGCTATGTTCGCGGAATGCCCACTTGGAAAGGATCCAATTTCCTGGAACCTGGCAAACAAAGATTTGGTATTAATCTTATTAAAATCTGGCCTTCTCTTGTGATGAATAAATTTAACTAGATACTCAATAATCATAGTCGCTATTGAAGCACTAGCAAATACAAGCGCAAAATTGTGCTGACCGATAATAACGAGTAAAATTACAGCAAAACACCAAAAAACAAGACTTCCAAAAAATGAGATATATCTCATAAGAACATCATAAAAAAATGTGAATTCGTACTGTATCTTTAATTTCATTATTCTTCCTTCCTAAACTTTGCTATAAAAAAACCTTGTGTTTTTGTCTTATTTGGCCAAAAACGCTTTGCATTCGCAACAAGAGGATTTAATCTCATCCCAAATGGGTTGACGATTCCATCATCACCCAAGGGAAAGTGTATCTTCCGTATCTTTAATTCCGGCCGTTCCTTTAAAATATAGTCAACGACCATTTCATCCTCCTCAGGTTCAAGGCTGCATGTTGAATAAACTAATTCCCCCCCTTTCTTCAATACATCGCAGGCTGCGTGAAGCATTTGTCTCTGGACCTTTGAGATTGTTTTGAGATTATTCAAATCCCTTTTGTTGAACCACCCTGCATCAATGCAAAAATTTCCTGAACAAGGGGCATCCAAAAGTATTTTATCAAACAATATTTTGAAATCAGAGATATGCTCCGCATCTTTATGATAAATAATTGTGTTCGTAACTCCAAGACGCTCCAAATTATTGCGCAGTGTCATTAAACGACTGTGATTATTATCAAGTGCAACCAAAATGCCTTTATTATCCATGTACTGTGCAATCTGCGTAGTCTTCCCACCAGGAGCGGCTGCCATATCAAGAACAATATCATTCTTTGATGGATTAAGAATCTGGACCGGAATCTGGGATGCCAATTCTTGTATATAATAATATCCCATTAGATATTCAGGAGACGATGCCAATGAAAAATCTGTATTTTCTACTTCGTACCCAAAATCAAGATAAGGTATTTTTTTTATCGCTATTCCCTCTTTCTTAAATACTTTCAACAAACCCTGCGAATCAATCTTAATTGTATTTATTCGTATAGATTTTGGAATTTGTATTTCCACTGGATTTATTTCCTGTCCTAGTTTTTTGTATCTGTCCAAAAAAACATTCATTGTAAGTCAACCACCATGACGCCTTCTTTCTCATTTATGCCTTTGAATATTTTATATTTTTCAAGCTCCTCTTTTATTATATTCCAACTTTTACCTTTCATCGTTTTTAATTTCACTATCATATCATTAAGTTCCAAGTAATTCTTATACAATAAATCTCCCTTTTCTTTGAATTCACGCGAATCATCTATTGCTTTTTGTAATAGTTGTTGTTGTTTATGGATTACATTATTTATCTTCATTCTCTCCTTCTCTTTTGCTGAATTTACCTTTTGTGAACTAACAACTTCTTTTGATAACTCTTCGTCAATCTTTTGCATCGTTATTGGAGATTTATCTCCTCTTAACTTCAGCAATGCCACAAAAAGGACTGTTGGATCCACAATTCGAGGATTTGCATCCTTGTCAAGCCCAGCGTCACTGACAACTCGTTCTGCATACAATCCACCAAGACCGACATCAGAAGCCAATGCCTTTACCAATGACTCTTGCTTGGTGCTATTAAGGAAAGAAACAATATCATCCTGGGAGAGCGTAAGAAAATCATAACCTCTTTCAGGGTGAACATATTCTTGTCCTGGCTTTACAGTCCTATCTGCCCATATTTGCTCTTCTGCGACCAAAACAATTGCATTGTTTTTAACCAAAATTAGATTCCCTTTTCCGAACAATTCAACAAACAAATCATACATCCCATTATTTGTTGAAATTTTTATATCTATGATTCGCTCAAACCCGATCTGTTGTATTGATTGTATTTTTCCATTCAAAAGATATTTTCGTGCATACGAACAAAATCTATGTATATTCTCTGGAAATTCTGGACGTGTCTTTGTTAAATAAAAGCATTTGCCAGCAATAATACGAAGAAGCTGTTTTGTTTTGTCCCTAACATATATCTGTAGATAGACATCTTTTGTATCGATCTGATAAATATTATCAATCTTTGCCCCCTTAAGAAAATCAACCTCTTCTGTGAGCGAATGAATGTCAAAAGCTGATAATTCTTTCATATGACAACATCAAGAAAAAGACTATATAAAATTATGGTTGACTATAATCTTTTGATACAATGACCTTCATCGTTGGTTCGTAAGTCGATATTATTTGCGAAAGGACCTGTTGCCTGTACAAATTAAGGATTGCTAAAGCCACATTTTGATCGCTTGCAGTGCTATTTGTTGTTGCTCGGTACTTTGCAATCTGAGCATAAGTTATATTGATTGATGGATCAATGTACTTCTTTACGAATAAATCAAGGGCGATCGAATCACGAACATCATCAAGAGTCGAGCCTGTTTTAGCGAGCTGCTGTTGTAAATCTTGAAGAGTCATATTTGTCGTATTCAACTCATTATTCAGTATTGCATTGAAGTCGGAATCGCTCAATACAAATCCCCTTGTCTGTGCATAGGTCAGAATGATCTTATTATCAATTAACTGTTGCAAAATTTGCGTTTTTGTCAGTGAATATCCTGCAGGCAAACCTTGGTACAACGCATCAACGTGGCTTGCATATATTTTTTGCCCATTGACTGTAGCAGCAACTTTTGGCTGACTCGATACATAGACAATAACACCTATTACGATTACGAGAAGCACAATATATAGCAATGATTTTTTGCCAAAACTAACCTTCACAGCAGATTCAGAGTGCACCCCAGTGTGTTTTAATGCCGTTTTCTTATGACTCGCCATGGAAACTTGGTTATGGAGTCATTTTATAAATATTGTGGATTTTTAGCTATTTACATACAACCTATCAGAAAGATTTATAATGAATTTTTCTTTATAAAGTCATATGGCCTTTGATGTTATCATAGGAAGGGACAAAAAAACAAGAGATAAACTAGGCACAAAAGGCTCAGTTTTTCTTGGAAAGCAGTATGTCAAGATGGGACAAACTACATCGCTTTCAAATAATATATATCTTGATGTCGTGAATTCACATATCATTCTTGTCACTGGAAAAAGAGGATCTGGAAAATCGTACTCACAGGGAGTCATCGCAGAAGGAATTTCTGACTTACCAGAAGAAGTCAAAAATAACATTGCAGTCGTTCTTCTTGACACGATGGGAATTTACTGGACTATGCGCTACAAGAATGATCAAGACCAGGATCTCCTAAAAGAATGGGGTATTGAGGGAAGGGGACTTGATGTAAAAATTTATACGCCAATTGGATACTTCCAAGAATACAAGGACAAGGGAATTCCGACTGATTTTGCTTTTTCTATCCGTCCGAACGAACTAGATAGCATTGATTGGTGCCTTACGTTCAATGTCGAGCAGTTCTCTGAAATGGGAGTCCTCATTCAAAAAGTCATCAGCAATTTGAAGGAATCAGGGAAAAATTATTCACTCGACGACATCATAAAAGAAGTTGCAAAGGACAAGAATTCACAACTACACATCCGTGATGCTGTCTCAAATCTTTTTATTACGGCGAAGGCATGGGGTTTATTTGATATAAAAGGAACAGAGATCAAGGACATTGTTAAAGGCGGACAGATTACTGTTTTGGACGTCTCTGCCTATGCAACAATGGCTGGTGGGTGGGGGATAAAATCGCTTGCTATTGGATTGATTGCACAGAAATTGTTCGTTGAAAGAATGATTGCACGTAAATTTGAGGAATATGAAGAAGTACATCAGGCCATCCATTATTTCGGCGAGGAAAAATCAAAAAAACAGGAATTTCCTATGGTGTGGTTAATAATTGATGAGGCTCATGAGTTCCTTCCAGTAACCGGAAAAACGGCTGCATCGGATGCACTAATAACTATACTAAGAGAAGGACGTCAGCCAGGAATATCTTTGGTGTTGGCGACGCAGCAGCCAGGAAAGATTCATACGGACGTTTTGACACAGGCGGATACTGTGATTGGACACAGAATCACAGCACGCATTGATGTCGATGCGCTTGGAACGCTCATGCAAAGCTACATGCGCGAAGGTTTGACTGCACAACTTGATAACTTGCCCTCAGACAAGGGAGCTGCAATTATATTTGATGATACAAATGAAAGACTATATCCAATGAAAGTTCGTCCAAGATTCACGTGGCACGGTGGCGGTGCTCCTTCCGCATTAAAAGAAGGGAAGAAAGAGTTTTAATTTCTGTATTTTCTATCCAAAATATCTCTATCTACCAATGGGGCATAGTGCAAAGAAAGGTATGACGCAAAGAACATAACCAGAAAGAACAACCCAAGAGCAAATGTCCATGAAAGACCAAGTATCCCATTGTATATTGCAACAAGAATGAATCCAATAATACTTATCGCAAGCATACTTGCTGGCAAAGGTGCAAAATTCATCGTCTCAAACATAGTAAATAGCACTTATAGAGATGTGGTTTTTTAAACTTTATGATTGATACATTTGTGCATCATCTAGCCATTTTGACCATGTAGCGAAAATCAGGGTACGAATTGACCAAACAACAGCTTATAGAGACATCATTGAAACTTGAACGATGGATGTTAGATTAATTGTCGAGGAGACTAAATAGATATCTTCCATATCCTGATTTAGGATATTTATCTGCGAGTTTTCTCAATTGCCTCCTGTCAATGAATCCTTTTCCGAAAGCAATCTCTTCAGGTGAACACAGACAAACATTCTGCCTAGTTTGCAGAACTTTCACAAATTCACTCGCCTCTGACATCGAATCGAACGTCCCCGTGTCAAACCATGTAAATCCCCTACCCATTATCTGCACATCAAGCTTCCCTCTCTTCATATATGGTTTATGTAAATCAATCATCTCAAGTTCTCCTCGTTTTGATGGTTTTAGTGTCTTTGCAATTTTTGAGACCTCATTATCGAAGAAATATAATCCAAGTATTGCGTAGTTCGATTTCGGATTTTTTGGCTTCTCTTCCAAAGAAGTAGGTTCGTTGTTGGAATTTAGCCCAACAATACCATGCCTCTGCGGATCAGATACCTTATAGCTAAATATTGTCGCTCCGCCGTTCTTTTTTATGTTTTTCACTGTTGATTGTAATATATTCTGGAGCCCATGTGCGTGGAATATGTTGTCTCCTAGGACAAGGCTACAACTATCTTTCCCTATGAATTCCTCTCCTACTATAAAAGCATCAGGAAGACCTCTTGGTTTTGACTGTTCTGCATATGAAAAATTCATGCCCCATTTTGAGCCATCCTCGAGAAGGTTCTCAAGGAGGGGTAAGGTCTCTTTTGTCGAAATCACAAGAATGTCCCTTATACCTGCAAGCATCAGCGTCGAAAGTGGATAATATATCATTGGTTTATCATATATAGGAATAAGTTGCTTGCTTATGACATCCGTTGCCGGCTTTAATCGCGTGGCGTGTCCTCCCGCTAAAATAATACCTTTCATATCATTCCTTCTCAGTTATTCTATCTATCACATCTACCTTTAATTTTCTCCACCAGAGTTCATTTTCTATGTACCACTTGACTGTTTCTTCTAGTCCTTTTTCGAATGTCTTTTTTGGTGACCATCCAAGTTCTTTTTTAATCTTTGAAGAATCGACTGCATATCTCCAATCATGACCCTTTCTATCCTTCACAAATTCAATCATATCGTCTCCTTTGTTAAAGTGCTTAAGGATCATCCTTGCGACATCTATGTTTCTAAATTCAGAATCTCCTCCTACACAATAGCTCTCCCCTATTTTTCCATTATGCAACATAAGATCGATGGCTTCAACATGGTCTTGGACGTATATCCAGTCCCTTATGTTTCTTCCATCCCCATACAATGGAACCTTCTTTCCAATTATTAGATTTGTTATGAAAAGTGGAATCATTTTCTCAGGGAATTGGTACGGCCCGTAATTATTTGAGCAGTTTGATATTGTAACTGGAAGCCCAAACGTATGGAAATACGTGTTTGCCAAAAAATCTGCTCCTTTTTTTGTAGCGGCATAGGGCGACTGCGGATTTGGAGTGGTCGTCTCGTCGAATCTTCGCTCGTTTTCTTTCAATGAGCCAAACGTCTCGTTAGTTGAGATAAGATGGAATCTTTTTCTTCCTCTTTCGGCTGCCTGGAGTAAGGTATTTGTCCCGGTAAAATTCGTCCTTGCAAAATCACCAGAATTAATTATACTCCTATCGACATGCGTCTCTGCAGCAAAATGCACAATAGAATCGACTTCATCGGTCAATAAATTTACTAGTTTCTGGTCACATACATCTCCTTGAACAAACTTATATCTGCTGTTATTTTCAAAAGGTTTGAGAGTTTCCTTATTTCCAGCATAAGTTAGTTTATCAAGATTTACAACTTCATAATCTTTATATTTATTGAGAATATGAAAAATAAAATTACTCCCTATAAATCCACAACCCCCTGTAACCAAAAGCTTCATCTCGAGAACAAGAATCAATTTGTTTATATTCTTTTCCTTTTAATAATCTGATAATATTTATATATATAAACTCTTCTTCAAATCTATGAATCATAGCGAAAATAATCAGTATATAAAAAATATCGAGAAAATTGAAAATAATTCTGTGAAACGTCCAGTAAAAAAAATATTTGGGGTACACTGTATCACGCAAGTAAATGATTGGTATGGATTATTATATCCAAACAAGATAACAGTTCTCTTATTGAAAGGGAAAAACAAAGGATTTCTTGCATATAAATTCCCAACAGACCATGTCGATAGGATATATGTTCCTAAACTAGGAAAGGGAAAATTCGGAGTGCCAGATCTTCCTAATTTTATAGATTATCTTGTATATGCTATGTACGCTTTTTTAAACATACCGAAAATGTTGAAAGCAGATGTAATAATCATTGGGGCTCCACCATACTTTGATGCACTCATAATTCCAATATTAAAAATATTCAAGAAAAAAATTATCCTCTTCATAAATGATTCGCAGGTAGAAACAGGAAAGACATACAACGACTACAATTTAATAAGGAAAATATATTATTTCTTTGCATGGCAATATGAAAAAATCGCCATTAAGATGTCGAATTTTGTATTTCCTACATCAAAATTCATTTACGACTACGCAATAAAACTCAACAAGAACACCATACATACCCCAAATGGTGCTGATATCGAGACTATCTCGAAGATAAAAGCCAAGAGAATGTTCAAAGAAACCACAGTTTGCTATTTTGGTGGATTCGAGATGTGGAGAGGTATTGATACAGCAATAAGAGCAGTGCAAGATCTCAATAAAAACAAAAAAAATAAATTAAAACTTCTACTGATAGGAGGCGGTCCCGACTTTGAAAAAATAAAAAACATTGCAAAAGGCGATGAAAATATAATCTTCACAGGATACATGAATCATGACGAGGCCATATCTTATTGCAAGGGGTCTGATATCCTTCTTATGCCAAGCAAAAAATGTCTGGCATCACAGACAGTGTCATCGATAAAATGTTTTTCATACATAGGTTGTGGAGTCCCAACAATTGTTACAGATTCGGGAGAACATGCTTACTGGACAAGGAAATTCGGAACTGGTTTGATTGTAAAGGATGACGAAAACTCAATCAAGGACGGCATCATTAGGCTACTCGATAACAAAAAACTATATGAAAAAATAAAGGACAACTGCAAGAAGCATACTGACGAGGCAGATTATAAAAAAACAAGGGAGCTGTTCATCAAAACTGTTTTAGAATAATACATAAACTTCATTGTCTCGAACATCATAATTATTAAAAAATGAATCCTTTAAAAATTCATGGCTTGTAGATGAACTTTTCAAGCATCTTTGGAGCTTCCTTTCTTCTTTTTTGGTGCTCTGCAAGGTATGTATTGATTTTATCGATTAGTATAGCCTTAAGTTCTCCTGATAGCAATTTACCTGCTCTGTAATCATCGTGTATTTTTTTAAGTTTCTTGTCATCGTCCTCGAAGTAGCGGAGCCATTGGTATGCAACATCAACATCGGGATTGCCACCATATTTGCGGTGTTCCTCGATGGTATCTCGTCCACCCGAGAACGCGTATTTGTTGATCTTTTTCTTGACTTGCTCAGGAGTATCTGTTGAAAACACCGCTGATGTCTCCTCACTTGAACTCATTTTTCCCTCTACTCCGCTGAGAGGAGGCATGAATTTTGCATGAATTATTGCCGGTTTGTAGTGTCCCAGTTTCTCGAGGACATCCCTGCTTATTCTGAAGTGAGGATCCTGATCAACGGCCAAAGGAATAAGGCATGGTCTTTTCTCTTTCCTCAATACATTCGGCAAAAATACTGGTACAGTCTGCATTGCAGTGTAGAAAATGCTGCCTATATTATTTGAATCCGTGAATCCGAATGCCGCTTTTACGGTAGATACAGTTATCTTCTTTGCTACTTTGACAGCTTCTGGGTACATGATGCCTGCATGTTTTGTATCTATGAGGAAATGTGTTCTCTTCGGATCAAATCCAACAGCGATGACATCAAGCATATTCTCATGAGTCCATTTCTGTATTTCTTCATAGCTCATGTCCTTGAAAAAGAATTTCTCATCATCTGTGAATTGAAACCACATCTCCACATTAAATTTGTCCTGGAGCCACTTCGCAAAAGTCCATGTCGCTAGATGACCCAATTGAATAGGTCCAGATGGCCCCCTTCCTGTATACAAGAAGAATTTATTGCCTTTCTCGTATTCGTCGAGACACCATTTCAAATCTCTGTTCGCGAAAAAGATATCTCTTCTGAGATATGGATGAATCTCGCCGGCAATTTTCTGGATCCTTTTGATGTCTTCATCTGAGAGCTTCTGAATCCCAAATTCTTTTATGAGTCTATCATAATCAATATTTCCTTTAACATCATAGGGAGTTACGGAAGATTCTGTCATGAAATATATACTTGATGTGTGATATTTAAATCTTATCTGCCAAAACTATATAAAGAAGGCACTGTGAGCTAAATATATGAAACACACATGGAGCGTGTCATTAATTGTTCTTGCTGTTTTTTTCGTGGCGCAAGTACTCGGTCTTGTAATCATAAATAATTATGTGAATCATCAAGCACTGACACAGACCGGGAATGTTACATTTAGACAACTCCCTCTTGGGATGCAAACACCACAAACACAGGGAGTCGAGTCATTCATAACTATAATGTTGGCAGTGCTTATCGGAACTGTCCTTGCGCTTGCTCTTATCCGATTTAATCAACATTCATTATGGAAAATATGGTTCTTGGTCGCAATCTTTGTGACATTAACTGTTGCTTTCGGATCATTTTTTTCGGAAACAATTGCAATTGTCCTTGCCGCACTATTTGCGCTGTGGAAAGTGTTCAGGCCAAACATTTACGTTCACAATCTTACTGAGTTATTCATTTACGGAGGATTAGCGGCTATTTTCGTCAATATGCTTAACATATTAGCTGCAGTTTTGTTATTGCTTTTCATTTCTGCCTATGATGCATACGCCGTTTGGAAAAGCAAACACATGATTACGCTCGCCAAATTCCAGACAGATTCGAAATTATTCGCAGGTGTTCTAATACCGTACAAGTTGCCCAAGTCATCTATGAAATCTTCAAAAAGCACTAAAACTAAAAGAGTGAAGACAGCCATCCTTGGCGGTGGAGACATTGGATTTCCATTGTTGTTTGCAGGCGTCCTCTTCAAAGAGCTATTGGCGAAAAATTCTGTTTCGGTTGCTTTGGCAGAAGTCCTAATTGTTCCTATTTGCGCAACACTTGCATTGGGGTGGCTTTTGTATAAAGGACAGAAAGACAAGTTTTATCCTGCGATGCCGTTCATTAGCACAGGATGTTTCATTGGGCTTGCGATTATGCATTTTCTTGGTTTCTTGTAGAAAATATCAAGTTTAGGAAATCACGCTCAAATTAATATATGAAAAGTTCAACTAAACCTTTATAAATCACCAATTGCTTGTTATTCTGGGTAGGCTAAACCGGCGCATTAGCCCTGCGTTGTAACCATAAACGGGCTTCATGATGGGGTTGAAGCCTTGAAAGAGGTAGTTTCCAGGAAAAGGAGTCTTGTAGCGAACTGCGAAGTTCTGTCCTGCAAGATTACGTCCAAGCGAACCGTGTCAGGTCAGGAATGAAGCAGCACTAACCTTGAATGCTAATGTTTGCGGGGTAGCGGAATGGAGAACGCTCCGAGGTAGCTGCTTTTTTTGGTTAGTATCCATTTCAGGGTGTGCCTGCCCACTTTATTCTTGCAAAATGTTCCCACACTACTGAAATATGTAGTTTTATGGCTTAGATAATTTTAAAAAGCAACACCCGTTCTTCGTAATAAAGAGGTTTCATGGAAAAGATAACAGGTCCTTCATTCTTTGTCGGAAAAGAAAATGGAAAGTTGCTTTCATTTGGTTCAGGACAGCCAGATTTAGCTCCTCCTGAAGAAGTATATAACATTAATATCAAAAAAGTCCCGTTCAAATATGGATTATTACAGGGAACAATTGAACTGCGACGGGCTTTGATGAAAGAATACCCAGATTCGAATGAAAACCAATTTGTAGTTACAAATGGCGCCTCCGAGGCATTGGATCTTACATTGAGATATATTGGTATAAATGGCGGGAAAAAAATTCTCGTTCCAAGACCCTATTACTATGCATATCCGCAGCTGGTCAAAATGGCAGGTATGGAGCCAGTATTCACTGATTTAGTAAATGGAAAAATAGATCCTGTCGATTTTGAAAAAAAGATGCCAGAGTGCGAAGCGATTTTAATTAATTCCCCTGGAAATCCAACGGGAACCATCCAAAACATCAATACCTTAAAATTAATAGAGAAAGTATGTTATGACCTGAACAAGATAATTATTTCAGATGAAGTGTACAGTGAACTGCATTACGAACGAGAAAATTATCTTATTGATGGAAAGCATGTCGTTACTTTAAATTCATTCTCAAAAACATTTTCCATGTGCGGATACAGAGTAGGCTACTTACATTCACATGACGCTGCTATGGTGAAAGGAATTCTTGATATAAAGAACTGGAGCTCCATGAATACCAACCTAATAGGACAGGAAATGGCTTTTAATGCATTAAAGACATTTTCAAAACGCTCTTCGGAAATCAAGAAAGTGTTCAAAGAAAGAAGAGACTTCATCTATGAAAAAATGGTTGAACTTGGCTTAGATTTGTGGAAGCCTGAAGGAGCATTCTATGTTTTCCCGAAATTCAAGAACGCTACCAAAGTCATGCACGACCTGTACTACAAGCATGACATGATCACTTATGACGGCACATGGTTCGGGGATCCAACACGGTTGAGGTTCAGCTATGCGTTAACCATTCCTCGCATCGAAGAAGGAATGAAGAGACTGGAAAAATATCTCAAAGAGAAATAATCAGAAAAATATATATAGATGGAGTACTTTCTTCTTTCAATGGAAGCAAAAATAATGCGGCGAGAAAATAATAACTCACTTGCTTTAGCTTTGCTCCTTCTGCTTTAAGGAAACACGCCAACATAAAGAAAGCGTTGTTTCCGTTCCAAAAAAGAATTTAGCAGACGCTTTCTTAAAAACCTATGAGGAAGAACATGAAAAATGAGATCAAAGTATTTGACACTACGCTTCGTGATGGAGAACAGGCACCAGGATATGCAATGTCTGTGGAAGACAAAATCAGGTTTGCAAGAATCCTATTTGATTTGCATGTTGATGTTATCGAAACAGGATTTCCAATATCAAGTCGAGCGCAATACAATAGTGTGAATAAGATTTCAATGAATGCTGCTGAGCGAAAACATAAGGGAAAATATGTACCGACTATCGCTGCTCTCGCTAGGGCAAAAGAAGAAGACATAGAAAATGCAGCATCGGCATTAGCGCCTGCAATCGAAGCAGGAATAGGAAGAATCCATGTGTTCCTTGGAACATCTCCTGAACATAGGATATACAAGTTACATATGACTAAACAAGATATCGAGAAGCGCACAATAGAATCAATCCAAAAAGCACGAAATTACACAGACGACATTGAATTTTCTCTTGAGGATGCAAGTCGTACAGAAAAAAATTTTAGATTGAAAATAATTGAGATTGCTTTGAAAGAAGGGGCACGAACAATTAACATTCCAGATACAGTTGGTTATTGCTATCCTGATGAATATAGAAATATCATCAAGCAAGCGTATAAAAAGTTTCCGGAGTTTAGTAAAGGAATAGCACAACTGAGCGTTCATTGCCACAACGATCTCGGTCTTGCTGTCGCGAATAGCTTGTCTGGTTTATCAGCAGGAGCAAAACAAGTTGAGTGCACAATAAATGGCATAGGGGAACGCGCAGGAAATGCTGCCCTTGAAGAAATAGTTGTAGCAATGTTGGTAAAAAACAATGGTATGAGAACTAATATTAGGAGCAAACTTTTATATCCCGCTAGCAGAATGTTAGTAGAAATTACAAAAAATGATGTTCAGCCAAATAAAGCGATCGTGGGAAAGAATGCATTTGCTCATGAAGCAGGGATTCATCAACATGGGGTCATAAAGAACCCGAGCACATATGAAATAATCAATCCTGTACAAGTCGGGAGATATAGTAAAATCATACTCGGCCGTCATTCTGGAAAACATGCAGTAGTAGCTCGACTTACCAAACTAGGAATTAAAACACCAGATGACATGTCTATGTTCATGGAAAGATATAATGAGTATGCTGATGGAAGAAAAGAAGTAAGCGATAAAGATTTACTTATGCTTACAAAAAAATAATTACTTGATGAGTGTCAGCCATTTCACATATTTCTCATTCTTACCATTCACAATATCGAAATATGCTCTCTGTAATTTAAATACTATGTCAATTCTTTTCATTTTATTTCCATCGACTGAATGAATTGGTGTGATTTCAGCGGCAGTCCCGCTCAGCAGGGCTTCGTCTGCAGAATACAGTTCCTCTTTCGTAATATCCTTCTCAATGACATCCAAGCCCATATCTTCTGCGATCTTAAAAATTGAATCTCTTGTGATGCCCAGCAACATTGAGCCTTCTGCTGGTGTATACAAAACGCCATTTTTTATCAAAAAAATATTCTCCCCGGTTGCTTCCGCAACATATCCCTGGTCATCCATCATAATAGCATCATCATATTTAGCATCCAGCGCCTCAGATTTTGCCAGAGATGAATTATAGTAATTGCCTGTTATTTTTGCCTTGTTCAATGGACCATGATGTCTTTTGTATTTAGATATCATCAACTTTGTACCATGTTTCATGGCCTCTTCCCCCAAATAGGCGCCCCATGGCCACACAGCAATCGCGACATCAACCTTACATAGTTTGATGTTTAGTCCCATCTCTCCATAACCAAAATATGCTATTGGCCTTATGTAACAAGAATGTATCTTATTTTCTTTGACTGTCGCAACAATCGCGTCAAATATTTCTTTTTTTGTAAAAGGAATTTTGATATTGAGAAGTTCCGCAGACGCAAAAATCCTATCAACATGTTCTCTCAATCTAAAAACAGCGGGGCCATTTTTTGTTTTGTAACATCGTATTCCCTCAAAAACACCAGATCCATAATGAAGACTGTTAGTCAACACATGTATTTCCGCATCATCCCAGTCAACAAATTTTCCATTCATCCATATTTTTGAAGTCTTTTCCATAATAAGAATGACATATGCCTACTTTAAATAAGTTTTGGATATTTAGTGAAGTACTTCATATATTAATTCAGTCAACTCACGTGGGTTGTGAACAATGTAATCAGGATTGTGTTTGCGTAATGTCTCCTCTGTATTGAAACATCCCCAACATGCAGCAATGGATCTTACCTTTGCTCTCTTTGCAGCTGCCATGTCTCTTATTTCATCACCTACATAAACAACATTTTTTCTTAGGAGATTGTGGTCGCGTATAGATTCTTTTATCAATCCCCCTTTACCAATATGACGAATACCCACATACTTCAAGAAATCATGTGGAAAGAAATCAACAATTGGCCAATATGTCTTTATGAAATCAACCCTGACATTATTTTTATCTAATATGTGCCTTATTACTTCTCCAATACCTGAACTTACTATACCAACAACATAATTTCGAGATAATTCATCAATGACTTTCTTCATACCATCAAACATGACAATTGAATCTCTTTTTGACGCAACAATTTTCTTGATACGTCTTATGTAAATAGGAAGCATTGGTATTTTGTAGAATGGAAGGCCTGTCTCTTTCCTTAAATGAGTTATAAATTGACGAGGAGCCATCTGACGCAAAAGAGAAAAATTATTTATTGATTTGTAACCTGCTGATATCAACATATCATTTAAGCTACGCATCGCCAGTTCGCGTGTGTCGAGAATAGTGCCATCGGCGTCGAAAAAAACAGCTTTTTTCATATCGAAGTCACTCAACTAATATTGCTGGTTTTGCTGGAAAGGCGTTTTTAGATTTTTGATCTTTTGACTGCTCGGCTCTTTCTATAATTATATCTGCACTGAATTTTTCCTTTAATTTTGACTTCATTTCACTCAAACCACTTATTTCCTTTTCTTGTGTAAGCACAACCTTTGGAAGCTTGCTTATGTCATTCATGAGCTTAGGAGTCATTTTGCTTATTTCCTGCCCATGTTTCTTCAAATCAGACTTCATTAATTCCTTCAAAACAGATCCGGGATTGAATTCCTTCTTCATTAGGCTCTTCAGTTGGTCTACATACTTATATTTCCATGCCTCAGACACTATTAACTTTATTACCTTTGGATTTTTAATACCAGTAAGATTCAAAATTGAGCCTACATCCGTAACTAAATTCTCAAAAGATTCTTCCATGAAGTCAAGCTCTGGGTCTATGAATTTTTCATCATACTTCGGCCAGGGAGCAAGGGAAACAAAATCTTTATGCCCCAATTTGGACCATAATTCTTCCGAGACATGGGGCATTATCGGGGCAAATAATAAAATTGCAGCCTCCAAGCTGTCTTTTGATATTTTTTCTGACTCCGAAAGATATGTAATGTATGCATTCAGTTCTATTGCTGCCTTGTTGTACTCGAAATTTTTAATGCAACGAGTGACTTCTCGTATTGTCTTGTGTATTTTGTTTAATGACTTCCTGTCAGAAGGCCCAATTGACTTATCAATCAAAGAAACAAATCTGTTGACAAGCTTGAAGCTCCCTTCGATACCCTTATCGCTCCATACTATGTCCTTATCGGGCGATGCCTGCGAAATCAGGAATAATCGTGCTGCGTCAATGCCATATTTATCGCTTATCTCTTCCGGAAGAACAACGTTTCCCAGCGACTTTGACATAACGGCCCCATCAACTCCGTGCAACATTCCTTGGTTGAACAGGTTTATGGTTGGTTCATCAAACTTAATCAATCCCAGATCTCTCAAAAACTTTGTATAGAACCTGAAATAAATAAGATGCATGCAAGCGTGCTCGGCTCCACCTATGTACTGGTCTATAGGCATCCAATATTTTGCCTTCTGCGGATCAAATATTTTCTGGGAATTATGAGGATCACAATAACGCAGAAAATACCACGACGAATTGACAAACGTATCCATCGTGTCCGTTTCCCTCTTTGCCTTTCCACCACATTTTGGACATAATGTGTTTACAAAATCAGGGTTTGTTTCAAGCGGATTTCCAATTCCAAATTTAACTTTATCAGGAAGAACAACAGGCAAATCTTTTTCTGGAACAGGGACAGTTCCACACTTGTCGCAATAAATAATAGGTATCGGCGTTCCCCAGTATCTCTGTCGCGAAACAAGCCAGTCACGTAATTTGAAGTTTACTACTTTTTTCCCAAGCTTCTTTTTTTCAATATATGCCTGCATTGCTGAAATCGCTTCCCTATTAGGCCTTCCAGTAAACTCACCTGAATTAGCAAGGACGCCGTCTTGAACGTACGCTTCTTTCATTTTTGAGGCATCAAGAGTTCCTTCTATTTTTTGAACTACAATTTTTATCGGAATCTTGTATTTCTTTGCAAATTCAAAATCCCTTTGATCGTGCGCAGGAACAGCCATTACCATACCACATCCATAGTCAGCAATCACGAAATTCCCAGCATACACTGGTATTTTCTCATTTGTCAAGGGATTTATTGCATAACTGCCAGTGAAGACTCCGTCCTTCTCCAGGGACTCAGAATCTTTTTCGCTTGTCGACTTGATTCTTTTAAGGAAAGCGTCAACTTCTTTTTTCTGTTCTTTTGTCACAAGTTTGCTTAATT
The DNA here is from genome assembly GCA_963835585.1 of uncultured Candidatus Woesearchaeota archaeon. Taxonomy (GTDB): domain Archaea; phylum Nanobdellota; class Nanobdellia; order Woesearchaeales; family UBA10107; genus UBA10107. The sequence goes on along the minus strand of CAWIGF010000003.1, from coordinate 102,172 downwards.
TCTCGTGCTGGGCCGAGACAACCATGAATGTAACCCCATATGTGGTGTCGATTCGCGTGGTAAATATCGGCCATTTTTCGCCGTTGATTGTAAAATTAATTTCAGTTCCGAAACTTTTACCTATCCAATTCTTCTGCATTGCCTTGACATCATCCTTCCAGTTCGTCAAATTATCTATGTTGTCGTACAACTCACTGGCGTAATCAGTTATCTTGAAGAACCATTGTTCAAGATGTTTTATCTGGACATCATTGTCCTTATGCCTCCAACATTTTCCGTCATGGACTTGCTCGTTCGCAAGCACAGAATCGCACATTGAACACCAGTTTACCGAGGCTTTCTTCTTGAAAGCAATCCCCTTCTCAAACATCTTGAGGAAAATCCACTGATCCCATTTATAGTAGGAAGGGTCATGCGTCTTTATGACTCGCATCCAGTCATAACTCAATCCGAGTGCCTTTTGTTGCCTAATAAAGTTTGAAATCGACTTTTCAGTATATTCCTTTGGACTCACTCCTTCCTTGATTGCTGCGTTCTCTGCAGGAAGTCCAAGAGAATCGTACCCCATTGGATAAAGGACATTGAAACCAAGCATCCTATGATATCGTGCATAAATATCACCAATTGTGTAATTCAACGCATGACCCATATGCAATCCGCTTCCGGAAGGATATGGAAACATCTCAAGGACATAGAATTTTTTCTTCTTTGAATTTTCATTAACTTCAAAGATTTTGGCTTCTTCCCAGCGCTTCTGCCACTTCTCTGCAATCTTGTTAAACTCCATGAATTCTGGAATGAAATGGCCTTATTTAAAGGTTTTTAAGATAAATGGTTGACGCTTTACCTGCAGTAAAGTACATAATTTTTAGGCAAAAATGACCATAACAACATTTTTAAATAAGATATTTTGTTACGCATACTGTAAACAGGGGGAAAATGAGACTTATAAAGCAACTTGACTTTGTCGCAAATGTATTCGATACCCGAATGGGTTCGCTGATCTTCTTTGTAACAAACAAATGTAATTCTCGTTGCAGAACTTGTTTTTATTGGAAAAATCTTAACACAGGACAACAAGAACTTTCTATTGATGAGATTAAAAAAATTTCAAAGAATATTGGACCATTACGAACGCTTCTTATATCTGGAGGAGAACCATTTCTAAGAACAGACCTTATTGATATATGCAAAACGTTCTATTTACAAAACAAAACAAATAACATTTCAATTCCAACAAACTCACTACTTAAAGAAAGGGTTCTTGAATTCACTAATAAAATATTATCTGAATGCCCAAATCTTGTGTTGAGCATCAATTTATCATTAGATGGCTTGGAAGAAACGCACGATTATATGAGAGGAATACCAGGTAACTTTAAAAAAGTAATGGATCTCGAACAATCATTGCGACCATTTAAGAAGAAATATCCAAATAGATTAAGAGTTAACACATCGACAGTAGTTTCTGACTATAATTTCAAAGAGATGAGAGCGCTATTGGCATATGTCCGAGCAAATATGGATGTTGATTTCCACTCATTTGAAGTAATGCGAGGTGATTTTAGGGACAAAACACTAATACCTCTCAGCAAAGAGCAAATGGCCGAATATACTAAAATTAATCTTGAAAACGATAAATATTACATTCAAAAGCACTTCAATACTTTCGAGACAAAATATTTCTGGGAAAGAAAGAAATGCTTTTATGATATGCAAAGCAAGGTGCTAGAAGGCGACCACTTACCACTACGATGTCTTGCAGGAAAAACTGTCTCAGTTATTGAACCAAATGGTGATGTGAAATTGTGTGAAATGCTTGGTTCGGTTGGCAATCTCAGAAACTATGGATACAATCTTAAGAGAGTGTTAAACTCAAAGCTCTCAAAAAAACTTTTTACATTTATTAAAAACAGTAAATGCAGTTGTACGCACTGCATATTCCTGTACTCAACAATGGAACACAACCCGTTGTTCTCACTGGTCAAACTTCCAATGAAAGCTATATTCAATAATGGGTCAAAATGAAGAAAACGTTATCGGTTATCATTCCTACTTACAACAGACCGGATGCTCTGGAATTATGTCTAAAGAGTTTGTCAGAACAAGACTACCCACATGATTTATTTGAAGTAATTGTTGTTGACGATGGTTCTACCTGTGAAACGCAAAAAAGGGTGAAAAAGATTAAGAAGGACTTGGATTTTGACATGCAATATATATATCAACAGCACGGAAGTACGTCAGGAGTTTCAAAAGCAAGAAATACAGGGCTGAAAGCCGCATGTGGAGATTATGTTCTCATCATTGGCGACGACGTTATTGCGACGAAGAAATTTATTTCAGAGCATATGTCTACGCATAAAAAAAACAAAGATATTGCGGTTCTTGGATTTACCACGTGGTATGATGGTATTAATGTTTCAGATTTCATGAAATTCATAATGGAAAAAGGCCATCAATTCAATTATAAAGGAATTGATGAAAATGATTGTGGTTATGGATTGTTCTACACTTCAAACATATCTTTATCACGAAAATGGTTTGCTAATGAGAAATTTGACGAATCTGTATATATAACAGAGGACATAGAAATGGGTTATAGGCTACAAAAAAAGGGTCTCAGGATTGTTTTTAATCGCAAAGCATTAGCCTATCATAATCACGAAGTGACAGAAACTGAGTTTGTTAATAAAACACGTAAAGCTGGGTATTTCTCTGTATATATGTATCGAAAGTTTCCTGAAATAAAGAACTTTACTTTGCTCAAGGCAAAGGTATATTGCGCACTTCCCGTACTTTATATCCTTAATCAGACATCTAAAATTATTCATCCAGATATTCTTAAACCACATATATGGCGAACAAAATTATTTTACAACGCAGCTCTGGGAATACTTGATGGATTTAAAGATTTTCCAGAATCTAATTTTATAATCAATTCTAAATAAACCAAAATTAATGAAAAATTGACAATAAATTGAAATACAAAGTCTGGGAAGGTTTAAAAGAAACAGTTACATTGTCTAGATATCACAAGTCTTCTTGATCCCTGAGCATTTCAAATAATCCTTTTGGCAAAACAGGCTTTCCATTCTCGATGACATAGCGATATGGCAAAACAATAGACTCTCCATCGCTCAAATCTAACTCAATTGTGTCCTGAAACTGTATTTTATTCAGAGGAGTTCCTGTTAAAACCTTATGCGTAACCAGGACGGCAGTGTCCGTGCTCATCTGCTCCTTACTCAGGCTTCGCATTTCAAAAAAACTGTGCAATATCTTTGTCCTTCCTTGTGGAGGATTGTCGCCCAAAATACCCCCAAACACAAAATAATCGAAGTTGTTTTTATCAGTATAAGAAAGTTCCTTGCTCGCTATCATCTCAAGCAAGCAAGCCCTTTTTAAATTTAGTTTTCTTATACTTTCTTCCCTCACTTCGCCAAATTTTTCTAATTTATGGTGCTCTTTTCTTGGAATATTTGTAAATATCAAGTTTTCCCTGCCAACAATCTCAGACATGTGCTTATATTCAAGAATACACCAATCCCATACCTCATCTTCCATATGTTCTATTACAAATTTCATAATTATGACAAAGAAGCTTGGCTTTAAATTATTTTGTCTTTGGATCAGTTTTCATCACACGAGGCAATTTCATTAAACGCATGTTCAAATTCGTGTGTCATGTGAGCACAACATACCACAACTATATAAAATTAATCAAAAGTTACTCCATTGTAAATAAAAACATTTAAAAGATAGTTATGAATTGCAGGAATATGAATAAAATACCAACATTACTATCCCAACTCGTATTGGTAGAACCTGATGTATATCGTGATGGAAGAGGATTTTTCTTGGAAACATATAGTGCAAAGAAATATCCTCAACACAACATACCTGCTGAATTCGTCCAAGATAATCATTCAAAATCAATCAAAGGGACGTTAAGAGGTCTTCATGGGCAGTTGAAAAATCCACAAGGAAAATTAGTAAGAGTTATTCAAGGGGAAATATATGATGTTGCCGTCGATGCTCGTCCAGATTCAGAGACATTCGGAAAATTTGAGGGGATTATACTAAATCAGGAAAATTTCAGGCAATTGTACATTCCACCTGGTTTCCTTCACGGATTCTATGTTATTAGCCCTACTGCAGAAATTGAATACAAATGCACTACACATTATGATTCACATGACGAAATTGGTGTATTTTGGAATGATCCTTCCCTCCAAATTTCCTGGCCTATAGACCAAGGAACAATTCCTATTCTTTCAGAAAAGGACAAAAAATTACCAAGATTCGAAGAAATAAAAAATATATTTGAAGTGTATAAAAAAATTAAGCTTTTTTGAACTGAGCCGTTATGTCAATCAAGTCGACATGACCCATGAACAATGCTCTGCAGCAATACCTGTCAATCTTCAGGTCATCTAGGACTTTCTTTCTGTCTTCTCCCTTGTCAACCCGTTCCTTGAACTGTGCCCAAAGATGAGCAAGTGGTTTTCCGCATCCGTAACATCTAATTGGTATTATCATTTTTGCAACCTCATCTGTATGATTTTTGTACTTTTGAACGAGCGTTTCCTCGAGTGTTTGGTTTTCTTGATTCTCGTTGTCGAACATCTGCAACTAAAAGTGTTCTGTCATAATCAAGGAATGTCTTCTTTAATTTTGGAGCCACGACAACAAGAGCTTTTGCAATAGCCAATCGTGCAGCATCTGCCTGTGAAACAGTGCCACCACCATTGACATCTACAGCAATGTCCAGCTTTGAAACAACATCCTTCGCAAAGAACAAAGGTTCCTGCAGCTTCAATCGTATCATCTCTGAAGATAATGCGGATAATGGTACTTTGTTGAACGTAACAATCCCTTTTCCTTCCCGTACAGTCGCTCGCGCGACAGCTTTCTTTCGCGTTCCTGAAGATTGAATTATCTTACTACTCATTCGTAACCGCCCAACTCCTTGCATAAATCTGCAACAGTCATGTATTTCATTAATTTCTTGTTGTGAATACTTGCGTTTTCTACCGTTTCGGATTTTTTTCCATTTAGCTCCGATGGAATGCCTATATAACACATGACTCTCTCGAACGCCACTTCACCTTTTTCTTGTTTGTAAGGAAGCATACCTCGTATGATTCTCCTTATGAACCTATCAGGCATCTTTGACAAATATGGTCCCCTCACAACGGTTGCCCTGTTCCTTTTTGTTTTATATTTTGCTATGATGTCGTATCTCTGTCCTGAAATGATCGCTTTTTCACAATTTATTATGTCAACTTTCTCTCCCAAAAGAGCTTGCTTTGCTGCCGTCGCAGCGAGCCTTCCGACAATCAAATCTGTTGCGTCAATTATCATCCGAAGACCCTCACATCCTTTCCTTTTGGATTTTTTTGAACAAGTTCTCTTATCGTCATCGTATTTCCTTTTGCCTGTTTTATCTTTTCTATTGCTGATTGTGAGAAATCAAATGCAGCCACAGTTACTTTCTTCTGCAAGTCGCCTGTTCCAAGAACCTTTCCGGGAACTACTATTGTATCACCATCATTAGCGTACATATCAAGTTTGAATATATTCACAAGTCGTTTCTGTCTTGTAGGCTTGAGCAAATCATCCGCAATTCGTCTCCACATCGGTGATTTGTTTTGAGCACTCATTGTATACAAATCAACTGCCAATTGCTTCAATTGCATATTTGTCTTTGGTGTTTCTTTCATTGCTCCACGATCTTTATCATTTCATCAGCTTGCTTCTTCAAAACGTCGGATGCCGATTTTATAATGTCTTTAATTGTCAATTGCCCGAATGATTCAATAGTGAATATGAAATTTTTTGTGTTGTATTCGACCTTGACTATGTCATTACAAATACCTTCACATGCGTCAACCATACCGAGCTCAAGAATTTTCTTTTCGCTTATTTTGTTTCCATCAAATACTTGTGGAGGGTATCTGCTCTTGAATTCACTCATCTTTGAGCTTGCGTTATTGACTATGATCTTAGGCTCATACGTGTAGAACACGAAAGCCGGAACCCATTTCGCATGATCTTTTCCAAATCCTAAAACTGCTTTTGCCTCAAGGTCTATTTCTTGCCCTTTTAGCAGCTTTACTATTGGCATTTCAGGATAAACAGGAACAATTGCAGGATCCTGTGATTTCAAATCAGATGCATACACAGTGCATGGTCCCTTCATTGAAAGCGAGAAAGAAAGAGTACACTTAGCACAGCCTTCCCCTTTGCATGTGCATTCGGCAGGAATATTATAGCTTGATAAATCCGTCTTCAAAGGTATAAGTCCAAGACGCAATGCAATCATTTCATCATACATGACTGAACTGTTCTGCCTGAACTCGACATCTTCGATTGCCATAATTGGCACTCGCTCTATAATTGTTCTCCTAAGTGCATTAACAAATGCAGGTGTCGTGTCTTTAACCAAAAAAACAGCTTTATTCCTTTCATTATCTTTTTTAATTAGTTTTAGTTCCATTATACTCGCCTTCCTCTTTTACCGCCTGGTTTTCTGCAACCGTCATGTGGCATTGGCGTCACTTCTTCAATGATGCCTATTCGCAATCCCATTCTAGATAGTGCTCTCACTGCAGCTTGCGCACCTGGGCCCGGATTGTTAGGGCCGGCATGACCGCCTGGTGCTCTTATTCTAACATGAACGCCTGTGAATCCTTTCTCAATCGCAGCTTCTGCCGCTTTCTTTGCTGCCATCATCGCAGCAGTTGGTGAACTTTCAAGCCTGTGCTGTTTTACAACCTGACCGCCCGAAGAACGCGATATTGTCTCCCGTCCAGTAATGTCCGTTATGTGAATTATAGTGTTGTTATAACTTGAGAATATATGAACAACAGCCCATTTGACATCCTTCCTTCCTGCTGTAAGCGATGCCCGTTTCTCAATAACTTCCGATACTGTTTGCTCTGCCATTATTGTTTAGCAACCTCTGCTTCCACTTTTTTAACCTCTTCCTTTACTTCAACAGCAGGCATTTCTTCTTTCTTTTTCTTTGCATTCTTAAGAGCGAAAATTGATTCCGGTCTTTCTGGATGAGCAGGGTTTGCAAGTGATGATTTATCGACGAACGAGATTGTTGCCTCATTGCTCTTTGATACTATGTAAGAAGGAGATGTTATGACTTTATTTCCGACTTTGATGTGCTTGTGTACAATGAATTGTCGTGCTTGCTTGACTGTATTCGCAAGACCTTTTCGCAAAACCAATGTCTGCAACCTTCTCTCCATTATGTTTTTCAATTCCAATGCAAGAACATCATCCAGTTGCGCATCAACGTTGATGAGCGAGAGTGACTGTAATTTTGAGATTAATGCTTTTCTTTCCTGTTCTCCTTGTGCCGTGCTTATTGATATAAGATTTTTTGCCTGCAGCGCAAATTTTCGCAGCAAAGCCTGCATCTTGTAGATTTCCGTTTTATTTGCAATCCCATAATCGCGAACAAGAACACGTTCCTCATCAAGTCGTGATTTGTCCCATGGCTTTTTTGGATTCTGATATGTTCGCCTTGCTTTTCGTGGATCTCCCATTTACTTCTTCTCCTTTCCTTTTTCTTTTTCTTTTGCAGCAGTAGCCGCTTGCGCCTTTGCGACGACGGATCGCTTGACTGATGCAACCTTTCCTTTGTTCTTTCTGAAATTAGATCTAGTTCTCTGCCCTCTTACTGGGGCATTCTGCATGTGCCTTATTCCCTTGTATGATTTTATTTTCTTCATCAATCGAATGTCGCTTTCATGCGTGAATACAAGTTCAGAACCTATCTGGTGCAAATCGCTTCCAGTCTCGAAATCCTTTCGCCTGTTGAAGAGCCATGATGGAATCTGATTTGGTTTTTGATTTTTGAGAAGTAAGTCTAATTTTGAGATATCGGCATCAGATAAATCACCGACTCTTTTTAGCTTGGAAATACCTGCGACAGCGCAGTAAGCGTTTGCCATCATGAATGAAACGCCCTTTATCTTTTGCAACCCCATGATGAGCTGCTTTTTACCGTCAAGGTCCGTATTCGCGATTCGGACTATGTACTTGAAATTAGAATTCTCTTTCTGAACAACTGGTTGCGGCCTCTGATTCTGTATTTTTTGTTCTTCTGCCATTAGTTATGCCGAATGAATTAGCTAGAAATTCGCTTTTAACGAACCCTATGCGCCTTTCGACTCGGGCTAATAGACATTCTGCCGGAGGAGTTATTTATAAAGGTTGTGGTAACGTTTTTATATGTATTAAAAGTGGTTCCCCCATGCTGCAGGCGGTACTCTTTGACTACGATGGAACTTTATCTCCTACGAGCATAAGGCAGGAAAAATGGTTCAAAACATGGGCAAATAAACATGGAATCCAGTGGCCATTCAATAGTTTCCAGGAATTCTTAACTTCTTACAATCACTATTGCGGAAAAGAAGGAGGAGTCCAGAACGTATATGATTTTCTGAAACTACCATGCGACATGAAAGACAGAAATCATCCTGTCTGGGATGCGTACGAGAAATTCAATAAAGAAAATCCTCAAACAGTATATCCTGGAATCAAAGAAACTGTCAGAGAAATATGGAGAATTGGACAGTTAGGTGCAAATCCGCAACGCAATAGGCGACTGAGATTAGGAATCAATACCAGCAACTCTTGGAAGTCCATACATAATGATTTGGAAAAAGGTGACATAATACAATATTTTGATACATTCATCACAGAAGAAGTTCTTCGTCAATATCAGGGTGCTGGAAACGGCGACAGTCTAAAGAAACCGTCAAAAGTATCGCTTGCAATGGCGCTTGGACTTCTGGATTCAGAAGGAGAATCTACGCTACATGTTGACGATACGCTAAACGGGCTAGTTGCATCGCAGAAAGTAATGAGATTAAATCCACTAAACCCCGAGACACTAATTACAGTGGGTGCTTGCTATGGCTATGAAGGAAGGACAATACTTGAGCAGGGTGCAGAAGGAGGAAAAATAAAATTTGATTACCTTATTGACAAACCAGAGGAGCTGATTTCAATAGTGGAGAAACTTTTGAAGAGGAGAAATGAGGAATGAATATCACAAAAGATTTTATGGAATGCAACTCTGTATGTCAAATTCATAGGTATTTAAAACAAAGTCGCTAAGGATTACACTAATGTGCGGAATTATAGGTATTGCTTCGGATGAGGAAGTTCCTTCAAAATGGACACTTGAACGGCTCAAAAGACTCGAATATAGGGGATATGACTCATACGGCTATTTTGATGGTAACAATTTACTGAAAGAAATCGGTTCAATAAAAATCCCTGAAGAATCGCATCCGGTAAAACAAGCAATTCTACATACAAGATGGGCGACTCATGGTTGCGTTACTGTCGAAAACGCCCATCCACATCAATCTGAAAATGGCGAAATTACTATCGTACACAATGGCATCATCGAGAATTACGAAGAACTCAGAACATCAATGATAAGTAAAGGGCATGTATTCAAGAGCCAAACCGATTCAGAGGTCATTGCACATTATTTCGAGGACAAAATAAAGACAGAATCAATGAAAGAAGCATGCATTGATTTTTTCCATGACATAAAGGGTGAATTTGCAACCATCATCATGCGTGCAAATGATACTAATCTTTATGCACTAAAACGAGACTCTCCTTTGGTTCTAGGAATCCTCCCAAAAAAAATTATTCTTGCCTCGGACATTTACGCGTTCTCAGATGAGACCAACAAGGCCATATTCTTCGACAACAATGAGTTCGCTATAGTTGATGGAAAAACATACGAATTCTTTGACCAATACGGAAATGACAAATTAAAACCAATACAGGAATTCAAATGGGACGAAGAAGATGAGACAAAACAAACATTTGACCATTATATGCTCAAAGAAATACATGAAGAACCCAATGCTGTCTCAAGGTTGCTTGCCTCGCTTGAGGCTGAACAAAAAGAAGCCATGCAAAAGCTCGTCGCGATGATGAAACATGCAAAGAAAATCGTGTTTGCTGCATGCGGAACAAGCTATCACGCATCGCTTGTCGGAGTCTCCTACCTGCATCAGGCAGGCATCAATGCACAGGCATTGATTGGAAGTGAATTTAGAAATTTCGCTTTTATTGATTCTGAGACCCTTGTCATTTTTGTCAGCCAATCTGGAGAAACAATGGATTTGATAGACGCCATAAAATACGCCAAGGAAAAACATGCGTATGTTGCTTGTGTCGTAAATGTTCCTTATTCGACCATTCAGCGTGAGTCCGAAATATCGCTAAACGTATGTGCTGGGCAGGAAGTATGCGTCGCTGCGACAAAATCATTCATCAATCAAGTTGCGTTATTCCTTTGTCTTGCACAATCGTTCGGGTATTCCTCTGAAATTGACAAGCTTCCGAAATTAATACAGGAAACGCTCGCTCTTGAAAAAGGAATTCAGGATATCGCGAAGCGAATCGCGTACAAACTGGACATGTACGTTCTTGGAAGGGGAACGAGTTATCCAATCGCAAGGGAAATTGCATTGAAAATAAAAGAAATAGATTATATTCACGCAGAGGGAATGATGGGAGGAGAATTAAAGCACGGAACAATTGCGTTGATTGAAAAAGGAACACCTGTTATTGGCCTTATCGACGGAAACGATACTTCAATGGAATCAAACATGAAAGAAGTAAAGGCACGAGGAGCGATGACAATCACCATTAGCAACAACGATGCAGACATAAAACTACCAAAATCACCAGAAGGAACATTTGGAATTCTCGCCGCGATAGCAGGCCAACTCCTTTCATATCATATCGGAAAAGAAAAAGGGTTAGAAATTGATAAGCCACGGAATTTGGCAAAAAGTGTTACCGTAAGATAAGATAAAATGGCTAAGAAGGGCTACAAGTGCATTTGAACAGCGTTTAAGACTACATCCGGACTGGGCAAGAAAAGGGCGAACGCCGGGAGTTGAACCCGGTCCAAGAGCTCCACAGGCTCCTATGCTAACCGTTACACTACAATCGCCATTGATTTAAGACAACAGGAAAGTTCTTTATAAGGTTTTGGGCTTAAATAGAACCATGAGAAATTAAGACATAAGTTGTAAGATTCTATATGTTTTTTGCGAAATTTTTTACCTTCATATAACTAGTTATTTGGGTAAAGGCATAAGGTATAATGAACGCCACCACGTATATCAAGCCTATGACAACAGCATTTTGCTTGAATTGAGCACCAAACAATACTGTGTCCAGCACTGAAGTTATGTTAATCACGATAATTATGTTGATAATAGAAAGGGCAGGAATGAATATGCCTGCAATGACGTGGTGTCTTGGATCAACATGTTCCATATCGGTCAGCAATAAATTAAAGAAAAATCCAAATGAGATTGCCAAAAGCGCAACAATCAAATAAAGTGTTACTGCACTCTTTACCGTAAGCAAAAAAGGGATAAGAACTACGGAAACAACCATATTCGCGACAATTGCGACAATGAGTGTTAGCCAATACACAATTGGATTCATCTGCTTCGCGAAATAAATCTTTCCGGGGTCTTCTTTTCCGTGAAGAATCAAGGCTGCTTTGTCTATCTCTGCTTTTGTCCAGCCTTTCTCAGCGAGACGCTGTTCTATTGGTACAGGCATGATGATACAAAGAATACAGGCTATAAAAACATTACGCTTCTTTTGGCGTCACAATCGCGACCGCAAAATCTACGAACGCTTTTGTCTTCAGATAATATTCATGAATTACATCGATGTTAAGTTCAATAACCACAGAGTCTAGAATAACTGTCATAGTAACATGCCTTCTGAACTCTTGCCTTCTCGTGAATTCTGCTTTGTTGATTCTTCTCATTAACAAATAAAATTCTATAAAATCATTAAACTCGACATTATTTTTGAAATATTCCCGCAATACATCTAGTTTTTTCGCACGTACTTCAGGAATCTCATCTATTTTTTTTGTCTCCTTAAGATAATCAAGAAGATAATCGAATGTCGCATCATAGCAGCTAATTAGCCTCTCAACAATATTCTTTATGACATCGACAGTCCTTGTGTACTTCAAACTGACAAAAATCATGTGATCGGCACGTTTCAATTCGTTTATCGCTTCTTCAAGTAATTCACTCATTTGCTATTATCCTCTCAACATGCGAAACAAATTCCTTTGCATCCTTTATGTAATTTTTCATGTCATTCTCAGACACTGTATCAATTTTTTTGAACTGGGGAGCACACATAATGTACTTATTGTCTCGCGTGAACTCGACCGATGCATTTTCATGACCTTTTGAAAGATTAATTATTTTTTGTATCGTCTCGTAATACGTTTGCAGGCCATACCTTTTCACGAGGTGCTCCTTGAACGCCCGTAATTTTGACTCCTGTGTGTTGTGATATGGAGGTATTGCTCTTTTTGAGCGTTCGAAGAAAAGAATGGCCGAAACGGAATTCATCAATGAAGAAAGCACATGGTTCGAAACCAACAATAAGTTTTTAGTTTCATTGGTCAGTCTATATGCTGTAGAAATCAGATAATTCGCCATCTGCAGTTCCTTCATGGCTGCCTCTTTGTATGAAATAACAGTGGCCATAGAAATTCTTGTAAGGAAGGGAGATATTTAAACATTGTCCCTCTAGACGCCATATAAAGAGCAAACACACAATCTATTTAAGTAAATTAAATATTTCATGTGTATGCCAGCCAAAAAAATAAGCATAGATAATGCAAAGAAGGACAAATTGTTCTATTTTGTCGCCAATCTTGTTGTATATAGGGATTCAGATGCACGATGTCTTATATTAAAACGCGACACGCGGGAAAAAGTGCATCCAGGAAAGTACGCAGTTCCCGGCGGGAAACTTGAATGGGGAAATCTTGATCTGAACAAACCAACAAGAATGAATGGGGATGTGATTGATTTCGAGAATGCTGTAGAAAGCCTCATCAAACGAGAGATATTCGAGGAGGCAGGCATCGAAGTTGAAAGCAAACTGCACTACATCAACAGCGTCGCGTTCGTCAGACCTGATGAGATTCCAGTAGTGTTGGTGAAGTTTGCAGCAAAATACAAATCAGGAGATATCAAACTCGAAAAAGGCTCGTTCACAGATTTTGCTTGGGTAAATGAGGAGGAAGTCTCTAAATTCGACTGTATACAGGGAATTCATAATGAGATTGTGGAAACAATCAAATTATTCTCAAGAAAATAATTACTCTTTCTTCAGCAACAAAATCGCTTCCGCGATGTCTCCATTGGCATCTTCCAGTGCTGCCTGCGCAAATTCCTTGGAAACACCTGCTTGAGATGCGACAAGATCTATGTCTTCCTTGCTTATTTCCGTAGATGCCTTTTCTTCGTTTCCAACAACCTGGTACGTTGTTTGCTCCATCATATTTACTTTAGAAACTTGCGGATTTTTTATAAGAATATCTCCTTTTTTCGTCCTTATTATGACTTCGGTCGCATCAAGCTCTTCCTGCTGCATACCCATTTTTTTCATCATTTGATTCAACTGTTTGGGGTTTACACCAGGAAACATTATTACCTCACTTCAATCCTAAGAACGAGTTCCCATACAACTGCAACAACAACTCGAATATTATCACAAGAACAATAATAACCATCACAACTTCTGGCTTGAGGTTTATCTTTGAAGTCAGATCCTCAAAGTATCGTACTATTCCCCCACCGGAACTTGGTAGGTTTATCCTGTTGTCGTTTGCCATAAATATAAGTGGTCGGATGCAAATAAGCCACCTTTTGTAGGAACCTGTATTGTTGCAAAAGCAACGATGCTCCTTTTTAGCATTTAACTAAGCGTCGCAAGGGACTTGCACCAGTCAGGACTCGCCGTTTCATCCGTCTTCTTGGAAATGTCTGGTGTTTTACACCGTCATTCTGCTCCAGGACCGGTCTCGTTTCTGTGCGGTTGCCGCAGATTTCTCCACGTGCCTATCGACACTGACCTTTTTATGGTGGGTGGACTTTCCTCGGTTGCCCGAAGCTAATTATGCATCCTACCGTGTCAATTGAACGAGGAGTGATTTATAAAGATTACGATAAGAAAACACCAGGTATAAATAACAGTTTAAAGTTGAAGTCGGCATGGCTAAAATGAATGAAAAAGAAGCTATAGAATATTTTAATGACAGAGTGGATCATCCTCCTATGCTTAGATCAAAATTTCACAGTATCAGCGATCTCTTGCGGGGAGAATTTATCAAAGGTTACAATTACTATGAGTTTCCAAACGGCATTATTGTGAGCAGATCACTAACACAAGGGAAAAATAAAAATTCCACAGTTGGATTAATTCTTACATCGGAAGACCCAATAAATATTCCGATGAAAAGCGGATACACAGAAACAATGGTTGTTCTTGAAGGAGTTCTAAACGCCTTTGTGAGCGATGGCTCAGCATCTGCAGATAAGAAAGAATCTTTGCTAAGGCCATTTGGAGCGATTGTCGCCCCCTATGGAAAAACATTGCACCTGCAAGTTAAAACCAAGAAAAGCCCAAAGGACGTACTCTACTTATGCATGTATAAATTTGTTAATTAATTCTTTTCAAACACAACTATCTGCAATGTGTCCTGGCCGTTCAAGAACGAAATCTCGTCAACGAGCTTGACATCACTTGCCACCCTTTTGAAATATGCAAGATTCTTTCCAAGCACTACAACTTTTCCTTTTTTCTTCAAAATATGTTTCACTTGGAAAAATAAATCGTCGTAAACCCTTTTCAATGCCTGTTCGGGCATGTTGAAACTTGGACAGGGAATGTTCGAGATCATGGAATCAACCGAGTTATCTCCCATCTTCAAGTCAAGCCATTCAACATCCTGTCGTGTAAATTCCAGTTCCTTCTCCACACCAGCTATTTTCGCATTCTTCTGTGCTGCGCGGACATCATTCATGTGCGGAGAACTCAGAATTATCCTGGATTTTGATTTTTTTATGCCATTGTCTACCTTTTCAAAATCGAATTTCATGAATTTATTGAAAGCAAACTTGTCCTTGTCGAAAAAGAAGGGAGATTTTTGCGATGCGAATAATGCAGCTTCTATGCCCACCTCTCCGGACAGGCAGAATGGGTCAATTAATGTCTGTTTGTTTCTGAATCCTGCAACAAGAAGCATGATGTAAGAGATGTTGGCATGAACCGACTTAGGATTCGCAAATACCCTGTAATTTCTTTTTCCCAAGTCGAATCCACAATAATCAATACCTAGATAGGCAGTTTCATCAACTATGTAGAAATATACTATGTAATCAGGATTGTTCATGGAAACTTTAGGAGGTTCCTTGAATTGCAATGACACGAAATCACCAAGCATCGGCTCTATTTCCTGGGAAGAAAAATCAACACTGCCCTGCCGCGAAAATTTGACCCTGAATGTCTTTCCAAAGGGGATTATTTTTGTGAAATCCGTCTTTATCTTCTGCAAATCATCGATTTGATTGAATGTGAATGTTTCTAATAAAGAACAAACCTTGACTATTGACTGAGCCCGGTATGCAAGCAGTGCAATCTGCTCTTCCGTCGCATCGAATATTACGACAGAAGGCTTGGTTTTTGATTTAACACCGAGCAATGTCTCAACTTCCTGCGAAGCATATTCCTCAAGCCCTGAGTTTGTTATTGCAAATGCCTTCATGGTATATAAGCAATCAAGTCATTTTAAAAAGATTACCAATACGTTCTTACACATTCTGCCTTCATGAAAGCAAGCGACTGCTTATCTTTAGGATAAACATCATAGACAAGTTCTGTAGGTTTTATTAGTTCATGACCGCACTTATTGCAATAGCATCGCACCGGAACATGGTCTTTGGTATTCTTTTGTTGTTTTTCAATAAATTTTGGGAATGAAACATCATGCTTTTTTTCAATCAACTCTGAAAATGGAACCGGTAATTCTTCTTTGTTAATAATTGCTTCTATGCGGCTTACAATCAATTCCTCATACTTGCTTGCAACTTTCATTTTGCAACATGCGAAATCTACTAATATTTAAACATTTAGAATTCTATTCGCTTTCCTGGATAATTTTCGTGGCAGAAACTACGCAGTCCCCATCCTCGAGCTTCATTATTCTTACTCCTTGCGTGTTCCTTCCAATGACTGAAATTCCCTGCGCAGGCGTTCTTATAGTGATTCCGTTCTTGCTCATTATCATCAACTCGTCGTTGTTATCCACACATAACGAAGTCACAACATGACCATTTCTTTCTGAGCATTGTATGTTAATTACCCCGACCCCACCCCTGCTAATCAACCTATATTCCTCTACTTCCGAGCGCTTCCCAAATCCATTCTCCGTTATCGTGAAAATTGTTTTTCCGTGCTCCGCGACAAGCAATGAAACGACCTCATCCTTGTCCTTCAACGAAATTCCCCTTACTCCCTTCGATGTCCTTCCGATTGAATGCGCATCCTCCTCGTGAAATCTTGCAGCCAAACCGTTTTTTGTCACAAGCATCAATTCCTTTGTCCCATCGGTCAATTTAGCTCCTATCAACTCATCTCCCTCTTCCAAGACAATTCCTTTTATTCCACCAACTCTTGGCCTTGAATACTCATCCAGGTTTGTTTTTTTCACAGTTCCCTGCTTTGTTGCTAGAACAAGATAATGCTTGTCGTCAAATTGATCGATAGGAATGAATGCAGATACATTTTCTCCTTCTTTTAAATTCAGCAAATTTACAATGGCCTTTCCTTTTGCTTGCCTGCTTCCTTCTGGGATTTCATAAACCTTGAGCCAATGGACCTGTCCAAGATTGGTAAAGAAAAGCAAATATGAATGTGTGTTTGCAATAAACAAGTCCTCCACATAATCTTCCTCTCTTGTTTGCGCAGCAATTACTCCTTTCCCGCCTCTTTTTTGGGCCTTGTAAGTATCAACAGGAATTCTTTTTACATATCCTGCGTGCGAAATTGTGACAACGACATCCTGCTTTTCAATCATGTCTTCCTCGACAATATCATCAGATTCTGCTGAGCTTATCTGAGTTCGCCTAGCATCACCATATTTATCCTTGATGTCCCTCATGTCCTCCTTTATCAAATCAAGGATTTTCTTCTCATCCTTCAAGATATACCTGAGCTCGTCTGCATAATCAAGTAATTTCTTGTTCTCTTCCTTTATTTTTTCCTGCTCCAAAGATGAAAGCCTCTGTAGTTTCATGTCGAGAATTTCTTTCGCCTGAATCTCCGTCAATTTGTAATCAGCGACAAGAGTCTCCATGGCTTCTTTCGTTCCTCTTGACTTCTTTATTTTCTGGACAACTGCATCAATATTATTCAACGCGATAATTAATCCTTCAAGAATATGCAACCTCTCTTCCGTTATTCGCAATTCATACTTGGTTCGTCTTGTAATTACATCTTTCCTGTGATTTACAAAGCATGCCACCAGCGATCTCAGATCCAAGACCCTTGGTTCACCACCAACAATCGCGAGATTGATTATTCCAAACGAACTTTCCAAAGCTGAATGTTTGAACAACTGGTTCAAAACAACTTCAGGGTTCGCGTCTTTTTTAACTTCTACAACTATGCGCATGCCATCCTTGTTTGACTCATCACGCAAATCGGAAATTCCTTGTATTATTTTATCCCTTATTGACTGCGCAATTTGCTCAATGAGATTAGATTTGTTTATTTGATAAGGAATTTCTGTTATGATTATCCTTTGCTTTCCCTTGTAGTCCTCGATTTCCGCCTTTGCCCTTACTTTTATCGAGCCTCGTCCAGTGGCGTATGCGGCTCTTATTCCTGCTGTCCCCATTATAATTCCGCCAGTCGGAAAATCCGGGCCTCGCACATATTTGCCCAACTCAAGTGAATTCAAATTTGGATTGTCGATGAATGCTGAAACTGCATCGGATACTTCTGAAAGATTGTGAGGCGGCATATTGGTCGCCATTCCTACCGCAATTCCTGATGAACCGTTGATTAATAGATTTGGAATTCGTGAAGGAAGAACGACAGGTTCTTTTTCACAGCCGTCAAAATTAGGGACCATGTCAACTGTTTCCTTATCAACGTCAGCAAGCATTTCTTCTGCAAATTTTGTTAATCGTGCCTCAGTATATCTCATGGCGGCAGGACTGTCCCCGTCAACTGAACCCATGTTGCCTTGACCGTCAACTAACATGTATCTCAAACTCCATGGCTGAGCCATTCTAACCATAGTATCATAAACGGCAATATCTCCGTGAGGATGAAATTTACCAATGATTTCTCCAACGATTCTAGCTGATTTTTTGTATGGTTTGTTGTGATGCATACCCAAGCCATTCATCGCATGAAGAATCCTTCTATGGACCGGTTTGAGGCCGTCACGAACGTCTGGCAATGCCCTGCCGACGATTACAGACATGGCATAGCTCATATAAGACTGTGTTACTTCATCCTCGATTTCTCTAACTAAAATTTTAGAAGTATCTGTGCTTTCCTTGGTGTCTTCCTGGGCCATTTTAACATAAAAATTAAGCAACAGTTTCCTTATAAAACTTGTCATTTGGAATGGGCTTTATACGGTCTATAAAGCTCGAATTTAAGCATTTGAGACATTGTGTTTTGTTATTATTGTCTATATTGAAACGATTTGAGGAGAGAAGCTTATTTAAGTTAGACAAAATTCAAACACGAAATGAATGAATCACATCCGTCATCACGATGTTATATGGATTACTGCTTTGAGCGGCCGAAGTTCTGTCTTGAATGGTGGGGAGTGAACCAGCAGGGGGAAGATCCTGAAATAAAAGATGAAAATTATGCCTGCGATGACATGAGGCACATTCGACATGCTGCATACCATAGTGCGTACGGCGGATTTCCTGACGAGGTCAGCGAGACAGAAACAGGAAAAATACGCCCAGATATTCTTGAAGAGATTGTCAAGCAGGGTGTCATTGAAGATATCAAAAGCATCAAAGAGGAGCCATTACCTCACATCAAAAATAAAGAACAGTTGTCACTTTTTATGTAAAGCAATTAAACAACGCACTTCTTAGCTAAATATGATTTTCCACAGTACACGCAAGATTTTCTTTTATTTTCCAAATAAATCGTATTAGTGGCGTATTTCATCCTGTGATGACATCGAGGGCATTGCAAGAGAAATTCAAACCTATCCATATCAATTTAACAATTATTCAGGTTTAAATAACATCTGTCAGCGGTTGTCCTGTGGTGTCGGGATAATCTAGAATTTATTCGCCATTCAGTTTTCAGCATGCAGTCTTGCCAAAAAGAAACTCATATTGTTTTTGTTATGAAAAGAATAATATACAATATAACCAACAAAAAATAGTTGATTATCGTGAACGATAGAGTTCCCCAGCTAATACCATCGATTGAAAAATCTGAGACTGGCCACAAGAATGGCGTCGGGAAAAATGATTTTTTATGTGATGGGATATCTATTGCAATATGCAGAGGCCATGCGAGCAGGAACCATGGTTTTGATGTCGAAGTAAGCAAAAAAACAAAGATGATGACAACTGCAGAGACAACCAAACTATGCGTATAGTCATATGATTTGTAAACCCATTTTGGAATAAGATTCGAATTTGGTTTTCCAAACTTGAAGTTTCCGGTAAGTACGTTGACAAAGATTAGAGACCCAAAAGACAGCAAATCGGGCATGATACCAAACAATACGGCAAGCCAGGGACTTCCCGTCCATAAAAAAATTGCATAACTCCAGAAAGCATGGGCAAATGTATCCATTATTTCTTCTTTTTTGTTTTGACCATTTCTTCTAGTTCAGGATCAAGATTCCTTTCTTCTGGTTCCTTCTGTCCAGAATCGGGACTTTCTTCAACAGGTGATTCTTCTTTGGCATTATCTTCAGCGAGACCTTCCTCAACTTCCTGCGGAGCCGGCCGTTTGTTTTGAACGATGAAATCTTTTATGGGATTTTCGGATTCTTCCTTTTCCTTTTTTGGTTCGTTAGATTCTTCTTCAAAAGATTGCTTTTCTGATTCAACGTCTTCGAATACTTCTAGACTGCCAACATGGGGCTTTCCTTCCTTTTCCAATTCGACCTCTTCTTTGGTGCCATATGTATCCAAGCCATCAACTATTTTTCCCTCATGCTCGACAAGCTTTGTCTGCGCCTCTTCGACATCCTTAACATTCTTGAAAATTTCTCTTACAGCTGCATCGCTGCGCAAATCAAAATAGTCAAAGAATTTGCCAGTAACTTTCAGCAAGAAAGTTCTTCCATACTTCTCCTTCGAAACGAATCCAAGACGTTCAAGCTCATCGATGTGTTCATATGCCTTATTCGTTCGTATTTTGATCACATCACTTTGCTTAGATGGTTGCTTCCATGCAATTACCGCAAGCGTTTCAAGAACAGATTTACTCAATTCAGTATGCGGACTTATCTGCTGGACAATCGGCAGGTATTGTTCATGTACTGTCAATTTCCATGCATCCCCTTCCTGTATGACAAGCAAAGGAGATCCACGCTTGACATATTGATCTTTCAGTTCATGCAAAGCGACATTTAAATCGTTTTGAGATTCTTTGGTAAGGTCGGACAGCTCCTGAATGGAGATTGCCCTGCCTACTGCGAAAAGAACAGCCTCCACTTTTTTTATGATATCACTCATTTTGATTTTTTCTTGATACGGACATACTTATTCTTTTCAAGCTTAATCTCCTTGTCCGTAATCATCTCATTAATAAATTTCTCAAGATTCTTTTCCGCGATGCCGACTTTCTTTGAGATTTCTGGCATCGTTTGATTTTTTATGTCAAGAGAGAGAAGAACGTTATTTTTTATCATTCTCACCATGCTATCGTGATAAATCTTGTTATCCTTCTGCAACAATTGGTAGCGTGCATTCATCTGCTTCAAGCCATCATCAATCTTATGCACCGTGGCCTGTATATTCATTAAATATTCATTAAATTCGCTGGCGTTGAAAGACAAGTTCATCGGTTCTATGACTTCTATCAAGAAAGGCATGTAATCAAAACAAAAATCAAAGATTTTCGACTTGTCCTTGATTCCTATCTCAAGGCTGATTGTGACCTTATATATATCTACAGTAGTCTCTTTGACGTCAGTCTTGTCCTTGTCCTCATCGGGAATCAATTCTGGTTTTGTTATGTTTGATTTTATTATGAAATAATTACGGCGTTGTTTTGCATCCTTGTTGTCCTTAATGGCCTCAAAATACTTTTGCGATACCTCAGCCGCATACCCTTTTGGACTTGCAATAACCTGAATTTCAGCCCTAAAAATCAATCCATTGGGACCAGCTTCGAACTTCTCCTTCTTTTCCTGGTGTTCCTTCTTAGAATCCTTTTTCTTATCCTTTGTCAGTCCAAAAAACCCCATTTAAGCACCATAGCAATGACTACAACATCTATTTAAAAGGTTTGCTGTGATGTCCTCCGCGAATCAGAGCATAAATATTTCTAATCAAGAATAATCAAAAAATATTTTGGATTATCTAAAAAATACATTTGTAAAAAATATGACATAATTGACTAAAGGGGACAATATTCATCATTTCGTGTTGCCTTTTGTCACCATTCAGGAATACTCATAAAACCTTTTATATGCTTTTAAATGACGTACTTGGAAGGGGGTAACACAAATGTGGTTCGGTAAGAAAAATCAAAATATTGAAATGACATTACCAAGTTCTCCAAAATCACAACTAAGTGATGAGATTGAACTAATACCTGAAGAACTCCCATCCATGCCCGGAAAACCAGAAATACCTGATGAAATTCCTGAATTGGAAATAAAATCAAGAATTGCTCCTCAACAAAACGTAAAATCAAACGTCATCGTTCCAGAAAAGGAAGATTCAGAGATCAACCTGATGGCTTCGGAAGAACAAGTAGAGCAAAAACCACAACAAATTCAGTTTGCAAAAAAGGAACCAACAATCCAAAAGCAGGACAAATTCATAAGCACAGAAACTCACAACGCAGTTCTGGCTAGCATTAATTCCATTGGTAGTGCATTCGGTAACATGGATGATGAAATCGGACAAACTATGACATTACAGCGAACACGTAATGAAAGAATAGATAATCTTCAGTCGACACTAGAGGATGCAAGTAAGAAGCTTATGATAATCGATCAGACGCTCTTTGGAGGGTAAACATGGACAAGTCAACATTCATTAAGGTAGATAAGTTTGACACGGTAATGGCCGCTATCGCTGCAGTAAAAAAGAAATTGCTGGAAGCCAAGAATACATTGAACAAAATAAATAACCTAAAAGAAGAGGAAGACGCTGCCGCTCAAAAATGGGCCGCTGACTTGGATTCCGTGAAAGACAAGATTGAAGCGATTGAATCAGAATTGACAAAAGAAGAATACTAAAATGAAGCAAGAAGACGAGTACTTTATCAGGATATCAGACCCAAAAAACACACGAAGGGTCATCTTGGAAAGTACGCGAGATACGATTAAGATACTTCAAGGATATGAGGAATACAAAAAAGTACGACAGCAAAGAACACAATTAATAGAGCAGTTCAAAGCAGGAACCGCTGAGATAAAATCAATAGTAAAAGAAATCAACAGGCTTCTTCCGAAAGGAACAAAAGAGACAAGAAAAACAATCATTAAGACAGACGTTGTTGAAAAGGCGCCAAAAGAGCTCAAACAATTGGATGATCAGCTTTCTGCGATTGAGTCGAAATTGAACGAACTTTAATTGCCGTTACCTTTAAATACAATCTATTATCTTTCTACATCGTCACATGACCATTGTGGGAGTAGCGAAGTGGTCAAACGTGACAGCCTCAAGTCACTTGAGGGTTGAGCCCCGAAAGGCGATGATAAACTCTGTAAGAAAGCTGTTGGCTTAGTGCCTTCGCAGGTTCGAATCCTGCCTCCCACATTCACATCAAACTAACCAAAGAATCATGAGTTTATTTTGCAAATTCATGCATCTATTTAGGCCCTTTTCAGAAAGACTTCTTTTTTATTTCAACAAATATCAGTAAAACAAGTTTAGACATGTTCCGGCTCTGTCCTAAATCTCTGTAATTCATAAAACTAATAACCCAGACAGCCGCTAGGCTGTTCTGGGGTGGGGAGTGAACCCCCACATGGGAAAAGAAACAAAACTAATACAAAAACTTAAGCGTTTGTTGAGGAGATTGGGCTGTCCGAGATGGCTGCACCATTTCGGACCGAAGACGTATGAATTTCTGGAGCATTTGCACGCACTGATCATCAAGGCATATTGCAGATTGTCCTATCGCAGGGTCCGGGAACACTGCGATTTGCTTGGCATACGATGCCCAAGCAAATCAGCGTTGCAGTATACCGCTGCAAAACTCGATACAGCTTTCTGGCAGAAAATATTGAGCATAACTTGTGGCAACTCGCATCTCGTTGCCATCGACAGCACAGGTTTGTCGAGGACAAATCCGAGCTATCATTATCTGAAGCGCATCGACGGGAATTTCCCTTGTATTCCCATCAAACTAAGCACAGCATTCGACACGCGAAAAAAGAAATTCTGCGCTGCGAAGATTCGTGTGCTTCCAGCACACGACATCAAGGATGCGAAATTTCTCTTAAAAAACAGTAATCCGAGGATTGCTGTGGCAGACAAAGGATATTCTGCCGAGTATTTGTTCAAGTTTGCGCATGAGCACAACATGGTGCTCATGGTTCCAGCGAAAAAGAACGCAAAGCGAGGTCGTTATCGTAAGAAAATGGCGAGGCAGTATCGATTGAGAACGTATCATCGAAGATCGCTTGTTGAATCAAGCAACAGCAGTATAAAACGCAAGTTTGGAGCTAGTGTCAGCTCCAAAACTGTGCGGACAATCCGCACAGAAGTATATTTGCGGCTAGTCTGCCATAACTTATTTTCTTGGCTTTACCGACTTTTAGGACAGAGCCACATGTTCCACAACATTTAAATATCCGCTTAATAAATAAATAAGCAGGGGGAAATTTAGATGAAACTTACGTTAACAGAATCACGATATCTTAAGGATAGCATAGCGATTATCTCTGACTTAGTCAACGAAGCAACGTTCAAAATAAAGCCAGAAGGCCTTGAGCTTGTTGCTATGGATCCAGCAAATGTTGCCATGGTTATATTCAAACTACTTTCTAGTTGCTTTTCGGAATATAAGATTGACAAGACAACAACAATATCGATTAATCTAAATAATTTCAAGCAAATTTTGCGAAGGACAAAACCGAATGATGCTGTTACGCTCGAAGTCGACAATGGAAAGATAGAAATAACGCTCAAAAGCGACACAACAAGGAAATTTTCACTACCTTTAATTGACATCGATGAAAAAGAAAAAAAGATTCCCGAATGGACTTTCCCAATTACAATAAAAACAAGCGCAAGCATACTGAATGATGCAATTGAGGATGTTGGAATAGTCTCCGAGTCAGTTGTTTTTTCGGCAAATCCAAACAGGATGCTTCTCATCGCCGAGGGAGACTTGAGCAAGGCTGAAATCGAAATAACCCCAGATGAAAAGACAAGGATTGATGCGACAGGCAAGGATGAAATCAAGTCAAAATATTCAGTAGAATATCTTAAAAAAATGAT
The DNA here is from genome assembly GCA_963835585.1 of uncultured Candidatus Woesearchaeota archaeon. Classification (GTDB taxonomy): domain Archaea; phylum Nanobdellota; class Nanobdellia; order Woesearchaeales; family UBA10107; genus UBA10107. The sequence continues at coordinate 77,591 of CAWIGF010000003.1, read as the reverse complement.
TGCAGGTTCTAAGATATCGGACGATGTCAAAATACAGTTTAGCAACGATCATCCATTGCAAATCGAGTTCAAATCGGTTGACAAAGCATTATTGAGTTTCATTCTGGCGCCAAGAGTAGATAACGATTAGGTTTTTCATTAACTTTTTATATTAGTTTGTGTTGCATGGTGCATGTTAAAGCATCTTACCGCAGCGCAGCAACTTGACCCAGATTTGATTTCTACTTTATTTGAAAGTGCAGACGATATGCGTTATGTTAAAACAAAGAGAGATAAAAAACCACTGGATGGAAAAATACTTGCAGCACTATTTTACGAGCCAAGCACCAGAACGCGCCTTAGCTTCGAAGCGGCAATGCTAAATCTCGGCGGGAGGGTAATATCAACTGAGGCTGCAGGAATGTTCTCTTCTGCCGTAAAGGGAGAATCATTAGAGGACACAATCCGAGTTGTTTCTGGCCTTGCCGATGTCATCGTTTTGAGACATCCAGAAGCAGGAGCAGCAGAAAAAGCGGCATATGTCAGCAAAGTTCCAATCATAAATGGAGGAGATGGAAAAGGACAGCACCCAACACAGGCTCTTCTTGACATGTACACAATATTCAGAGAAATCGGGAAATTGGATAACCTAAATATTGCGATGGTAGGCGACCTTGCAAACGGAAGGACAGTTCATTCGCTGGCATATTTGTTGGGAAGATATAAGGAAAATAAGCTTCATTTTGTTTCTCCGAAACATCTCTCAATGAAAGAAGACATAAAAGATTATTTAACAAGACACGATACAGAATTTTCAGAAAGAGAAGACTTGAATGAAATATTGCCTGAAATGGATGTCGTTTATATGACCAGACTGCAGAAAGAAAGGATGGATAGTTCTAGATATGAAGAAGCAAAAGGAAAGTATACAATAAATGAAGATAATTTAAAACTAATGAGAGAAGGTTCAATATTAATGCATCCTTTGCCACATGTCGAAGAGATTAACTTGCCAATAGAAATAGAACAAAATGATAAAAGAGTCGCTTATTTCAGACAAGCTAGGAATGGACTATATATCAGGATGGCTTTATTGAATTATATTTTGCCTTACAGTGAGTGAATATTGCACTTACTAAATTAGAGGGTTTTTGAATCAGAAAGTCTTAAATATTAACTAAACATCAAGAAACTCATGGCAATACAACCAGAACTGACATGCAATGCGTGCAAGAAACGCTCACCTTTGAACACCATGAAGTATTCAAAGGATGGTTCCGGACTTATTTGCGAAGACTGTTTGATGAAGCAAAATGGTGGAGTCAACCTGAGAAATAAGCCACAAGCAACATTTGACGCTAAACCTGCAGTTCAGACAGAACAGAAAAAAAAGGTCATGTACACGTGCAAGACATGTAATTTCAGGTTCAGCAGAGCTTTAGATTTTAGAGGTCCAAGACTATGCCCTAATTGCGGGCGAGGAGATGTTATTTACAATCTTCCCAACAAGGCTGATGATTTACTAAGAGAACTAGATGAAATGGATGACATCTGAGTCTTTTTGACGTTTTTCTTCTTATTTTTCTTGGGATGCTCATAGAAATCGAACGCCTTCGCCAGGCGAGGGACGCGCTTGAAAACAGATATCTTATCAAGGAGTTCTCCGAACCTACTTCCTTCCTCAACTAAAAGTTCCGATGATTGTGCAATTCCTGCCCCCCCAATGGCCTGTTCTTGAAGGACAAGGCCGGCATGAAAAATATTTCTCAATGTCAGGGAAGCGCTCTCTGAAATCAACAAGAATTCTTCAAATACACTCAATAACAAAAAGAAAGGGAATACAGCTAGTATATCAAGCCAATATAGCCGCAAAAATCTAGGAATATTGCGAACACGCATGTATTTGAACACCAAATCAGCGACAAAAACGCCTACGATAACCCAATCAAGTACCAAAAGAGGTGTTGTATATTTCTGCGCGACATTCTTAAAAAAGATATCAGTTATGATTACCCCAAAAATAAGGATGATTAGATAGGGGATAACTCTGTCGATGTAATACTCAACTTCCTCCAAAAGTGCCATAATCTTAGAAAGGACATTCTCATTTAAAATTCTTTGGTTCAGAAACTTACTTTTCCTTGAAAAAAAGCCATTGCTTCGGCTTTCTAAATAGAATGAGACAGTATTTTCCTTTTAGCTTTTTGCCTTTGAATTCGACCAGAATCTTTCCATTTTCTCTTGAAATTTGATTGAATGTTCCTTTGTCCCATATTTTGACTAAGCCCGCTCCATACGAGCCTTTTGCAATTTTTCCCTGAAATCTCGCGTAACTCATTGGATGGTCTGAAACTTGTATGGCCAGACGCTTTATTCCTTTTCGCAATGGCAATTGTTTCGGAATGGCCCACGATTCTAGAACTTTGTTGAATTCCAGTCTTAAATCCCAGTGCAAATGAGTTGCATGATGTTCGTGAACTACAAATATTGACATATCTTCTGTAAATCACTAATCAATTAAATAACTTTTCATCAAAGAAACCTTTTTAAAGAATAATCAGCAATGATAATTTCATGGTGGATGCAAAAGTGATTAGCTTTCTTAAGGAATGGGTAACACGATATCTAAAAAACAAAGATATAATAACCAAAAAAATCCAATCGATAGAAGATTTTGACGACGGTTTTGATGTAATTAAAAAAGACAAGGAGCAACGATTTTTTGTCAAACCATTTCTTGTTGATTATGAAGATACTCTGCAAAAAATAAGAAATTATGCCCACAGCAAAGTAATCATCTGTCTTAACACAAAAGAGAATTTTGAAGAGTTCATAAATAAATGGGATAGATTTGTTGATGCAGGCAGGGATCTCTCAGTCTACTTTGTCAATCCGTTCTCTAAAACTGAAAAGGTCTGGATAATTAATCCTCATACACATGCGTTGATTTCGGATGAGCAGACATTGAAGCAGGGCCTTAAGACTATGGCTGAGACAGTAGAGTTTACGACCGAAGAAGAAGTTAGGAAGATAATTAATTCTTAGCCTGCTTCCACAACAACTCGAAATAATTCATATATGAGTCGGCAATCTCTTTCTGCTTTATCAGTATGGCAAACGGCTCTTCGGACCAGAGGATAATCGCCACTTTATCTCCATATATATTTGTCGCGGTTGGAGAATCCATTTCCTTTGGAAGATACTTGATTTCTGATAGAGGTATTTTATAATCAATTTTCTTAGTGAATAATGCTTTTACCTTGATTTTCTTCTGCTGGCGCTCCCTATCATATTTTTGGAAATAATATTTCACAATGTCTTTCGCGAAAGGACATGCGCCGATGACGAGTATTTCCTTGTTTTCCTTCAATTGATCATCAAATAACGACTTTAGGGCCTGTTTTCCCCTGAAAAATATCGTCTCGTTCTTTTTTTGGACGCTCATAAAGCGCCTCTCAAGATCAGGAATGATCGAAGCGACATTATTTTCCTTTTCCTTTAGTATTTCCAATAATCTATTCGGAGAAACTGCCAAATACATGCGCACATTGTTCTCTTTTATATATGAAACAAGACCCTTCTGGATCAGCATCTCAATTGCATCGTAGACGTTTCTTCTATGTATCCCTGATTTTCTTGTTATATGCCCTGCCTTGCTTGGTCCTTGCTCAATCAATGCTAGGTATACAGCAGCCTCGTTTCGCGTAAGTCCTGCTTCTTCTAGCAATTGTATGTTCATTTTGCATGAGAAGTATTCATAATATATAATAATTGTGGTCACAAAACGACCACAGAAAATTATATACTTGCCTGATTCATATACTTGTAGGTGAATAAAATGGAAAACATTGAAAGAAAAATAATTGAATTGATTGCCACCGACAGAATAGATATCCCAATTTCCAGCATGTCTGGAAAATTGAAGAGAAGGAAACCAAAGATAGCCCAGGGAATATACTTTGACAGTAAAAGATACAACGGCGAAAGAGTTTTTGCATCTTTTGACAGCAAAGACCATATGAAAGCTAGAGGAGTTAAAGAAGGAATTGAAAAATTCGAAGAGAATTTCCCAAAATATGCTAAGATTCTCAAAGGATATATTGAAGAACAGAGAAGCATAAGAGAAAACTATCTTATATTCGGGATGAAAGAAGTATGTCTAGTGACTGCTGATGACTATATGGGAGTAATGCAGAACTTAGGATTTACTCAGGCAACTTCTGAAAGATTGTATCCTGAACTTATGAACATCAGCAGAAAACTCAAAAGAAAAAGAGATGAAGGAAACAGGAAAATACTTCTCGAACAAGTGATATAAGAAATTATTTTTTAATTTTTAAATTATATTAAAAAAAATAAAAATTAAGCAGTAGCCGCTTCGTCATCCTTGAAAGCAGGAACTGCATTTCGTGATATAATCATCACGTCGCCAACACTTGTCACAAGGTTATGCGGCACAATGACTCCTTTTGCGCTTCCTAAAATCTTAACCAAATAAGAATTCTTAGTTGCCTTTATTCTCCAACCACCAACCTTGGTGTTTGTCAGAACAGCTTCCTCAACATCACCGAAATAATCTCCAGCATCTGTGAAGACTCTCATACCATAAATCTCACTTAAATTTCTTATCTTAAGCATTGTGTCTAGCCTCCGTTTGGGATGGTATATTTATAAAGAACAATATTTAAATAGTTTTCTGTTCTTTATCCACTCCAGAGAGGTTATTTATAAGTAATGCATTACCGCAACCTGATTGTCATTGGAAGCTCCCATGTTTCTCGAGATAGCATAAATCTTGTAAAAGAGACAATAGAGAAGGAAAATCCAGGCATCATTGCCGTTGAACTTGACATAGATAGGCTTCATGCATTGTTCAGTAAACAGAAACGAGGCCTTTTCGTACGGGGAGTTGGATTCAAAGGAATGATCTTTGCCGCTGTCGGGGCATGGATTGAGAAGAAAATAGGAAAAATAGTGAAAGTTGAACCTGGCTCTGAGATGAAAACTGCAATTATGCTCGCAAGAAAACATAATGCAAAAATTGCGCTCATCGATCAGAATATAAGTATCACACTACGGAGATTCTCACAAGAAATAACATGGAAGGAGAGATGGCGCTTTCTTTATGACTTCATTATTGGAATAATTATGCCAAAAAGAAAGATAAAGGGGCTTAGTTTGGATGAAGCGGACGTAAGCAAAGTTCCTGACCAGGAGACAATAAAAAAAATATTGAGATTTGTCAAAAAAAGATACCCTAACTTTTATAGTGTTTTAGTGACTGAACGAAATCATGTAATGGCAAACAATATTGCAGCAATCATGAAGCAGAACCCTCACGAAAAAATTTTAGCGGTAGTGGGGGCTGGACATGAAGAGGATATTATGAAACTAGTAAAAATTAATTTAAACCGTTGACTTCTTTGTCAAGTCTTTCGAAAAAATCAACCATAAAGTCATGTCTTTCCTTGGCTAATCTCTTCCCTTCTTCTGTCTGCATTTTGTCCTTCACCATTCTAAGTTTTACTGAAAATTCCCTTAATGCGGTATCCTCTTCGGAGTACTCTTCTGCTTTTTCCATTTCATTTTTGTTATTGTAAAGCCTTCCTCCATGCTGACCAGCAAAAAGAAATGTCCTCCCAATCCCGATTGCACCTATTGAATCCAATTTATCCGCATCAAACAATACCTTTGCCTCTTTTGATACAGGAATTTTATTTCCCCTGAATCTGTGCGTTTCAATGCAGTGAATTATTTTTTTGATTTTTTCTTCATCAAATCCGTGTTTTTCAAGTATTTCTTTCGCCATCTCGGCTCCTTTCTCAGCATGACATATCTTTCCCTTGGAGTCACTTTCATATTTCCTTCCGATGTCATGCAAAATTGCCGCATACTTCAAAATTTCCATATCAGCATTTTCCTTATCGCCTATGTGCATGCACAGTCTCAGAACTCTTTCCGTATGGTCCCAGTCATGACATCCTTTCTCAAAATTGGTCAAATTTTTTGCTTCACTCTTGATTACATCGAACATATCCATAACAGAATCGAAAATAAACCAAGATATAAGTTTATCCATGATAAGATATTTAAACACACATGAACTAAATAGGAGCAATGAGTGGCTTAAAATTCAACAAGAAAGAACTGCTTGGTTTGCTGTACACAGTTATTATTTTTGGATTCATATTCTCCTTTAAGGAATGGGGAACCAAGCAATTTGATGTTTCTGTAGGTATAGCAAATCTAATCATCGCCATGTTTCTTGTTGCGTTAACATTTTTCATAAAAATTGGAATTCAAAAGAAACTTGCATATCGATTTGGATTCAGCGCTGAATATAGCCCATGGGTCGTTGGCTTAATAATAACTCTGCTATTAATTCTCGTAACAAATGGGTGGTTTATATTTCTCGCCCTTGGAAGTCTTTCATATACTGTAGTTGAGCATATGAGAATTGGGCATGAACGAAGATCAAGTCACATTACAAGTGCGATGATTACTGCGGTTGGCTTGACAATAAACATTCTCCTTGCTGCAATCTGTAAAATATTTGCAGCAGGAAGTTTCGGCATAATTTTCACAGAGCTCATGAAAATAAATTTATGGATGGCTTTCTATGGGATTATCCCAATTCCTTACCTGAAAACTGGGCATATTCTTTACGTTCTTGACATTTGGGAGAAAATATATCCATCAGAGGCACTCGACCTTCTTTATACATCAAGATGGGGATATGCAGGAATAGTTGCTTTCGTAGCTTTCAGTACTTTGTCTATTTTGTATCTGCCACTTTGGTACGGAATAATTGCCACGCTATTCTTAAGCATCATTACCTGGGTACTATATTATGTGACATTTGAACAGGACTTTATAGTAGCATAACCACAGGACAACTCTGCGGAAAAGGTATATAAACGAACCAACCATAACCAGCACATGCTGAAGAACTTAACTCCTCGCCTATATCAGGAAACGATTTTCTCGAAGGCAACGACAAAAAACACGTTGGTTGTTCTCCCTACAGGTCTAGGAAAGACTGCACTGGCCATGATGCTTGCACAGCACAGGCTAAGCCTTTATCCGGATTCTAAAATACTAATGATTGCCCCGACAAAACCTCTTGTGGAACAGCACCTAGAAACTTTCAAGAAACATATCGAAGCGAAAGAAAGTGATTTTGCTATGTTCACAGGAGAAGTGAGTCCTGAAAAAAGAGCCATGCTGTGGAATGAATCAAAATACATATTCTCAACACCACAAGGATTAGAAAATGATTTTATAGCTGGAAGAATAAACATAGATAATGTTTCTTTGCTTATTCTTGATGAGGCCCATAGAGCTGTCGGTGATTATTCTTATAATTTCGTTGCACAACAGTACAGCAAGAAAGCGAAAAATCCCAGGATACTTGGCCTCACGGCAAGCCCTGGTTCTGATCTTGAGAAGATAACAGAGGTATGCAAAAATCTAAACATCGAAATTATTGAAGTCAGGACTGAACAGGATGCCGACGTAAAGGATTATGTACATGACATAAAAATTGATTGGATAAAGGTCGATTTACCTCCTGCGTTCACATTCATTAAAAAAACTATCGAAGAATGCTACAATGCAAAACTGCACGAATTGAAAAAATTAGGATATTTGAATAGTGTGATGATACGAAAAACTGACTTACTGGCGCTGCAGACAAAATTACACAGCATGCTTTCGTCTGGAGAGAAAAATCCAGAATTATGGAAGAGCATCTCGCTGATTGCAGAGGCGACAAAAATACACCACGCAATTGAGCTCCTTGAAACTCAGGGTATTCACTCGCTATTCGCATATTTCCAAAAATTAACTGAAGAATCTGAGAAGGGTACGTCAAAGGCTGTCAAAAATCTTGTTGCGGACGAAAAATTCAGGCTTGCGTTCGAAATGACCAAGAAATTATATGAAAACAATATAGAGCATCCGAAAATAAACGAACTGAAAAAAATTGTTTCTTCCAACATAAACGAGAAAATGATAATATTCTCCCATTACAGAGACACAGCGACTAAAATAAAAAAAGAACTCGATAAGTTGAATATTACGTCTAAGATTTTTGTGGGACAGGCAAAGAAAAAAGAAACTGGATTGAACCAAAAACAGCAAAAACAAATACTTGATGAATTCAGGAACGGAATATTCAATGTATTGATTGCAACATCCGTTGCTGAGGAAGGCCTTGATGTGCCAAACGTAAATCTTGTTGTATTCTACGAACCGCTTCCTTCTGCTATCCGAACAATACAAAGAAGGGGAAGAACAGGAAGGAATGAAAATGGGAAAGTTATTATCCTTATGGCAAACAGAACCAGAGACGAAGCATATCATTGGTCAACACAACGTAAGGAAAAAAACATGCATCGACTTCTCAAAACAGTCAATGACAAAGTTTCACTTAATGGACTCAAGGATCCTCAATCAAAACTACCTAAGGCATACGATGATGTAAAGATAATTTGTGACGATCGTGAAAAAAGTAACGGGATAATGAGGCAACTTGTCGATCTTGGCATCAAAGTTGATTTGAGACGCATTGACATCGGTGATTATGTACTGAGCGAACGCTGTGTTGTTGAATTAAAAACTGTTCCTGATTTTGTTGATTCAATAATCGATGGACGACTGCTTGAACAATTAAAAGAGCTTGTTAAATTCGACAGGCCTGTTTTGATCATAGAAGGAATTGAAGATATTTATTCGCAGAGGAATTTGCATCCAAATGCAATCCGTGGTATGCTTTCAACAATTGCCGTTTCCTATGGAATTCCAGTTTTGCAGACACGAAATAACAAGGAAACTGCCGAATTGCTTTACATCATAGCTAAACGAGAGCAAGATCCTGACAAAAAACAATATTCACTTCACAACAAAAAGCCTATTTCTGACAAGGATTTGCAAGAATACATAGTGAGTTCGCTGCCGAATGTAGGACCATCAATGGCAAAGGAATTTCTACACAAATTCAGAAGTATTAGACGGATATTCAACGCGACGGAAGATGAGCTGAAAGAAGTTCAAGGTGTCGGTGAGAAGACGGCAAAAGAGATACAAAGAACATTAGATAAGGATTACTACATTTAGAAAAATTTATTAACATGCTGTTCTTTCTGGTTTGTATGAGTCAAACCAAATTGTTTAAGTTTTGGTTCTTTTGCTAGATTCATTTCTTGATAAATTCCATTTATTATGGCCTGAAAAACCAGTTGTTTGGAACGAAACGAGAATTCTACGATTTGACAACGAAATAAAATCAACAGGTGAAAAAATGGAAAAAAGAATCATTTACTTAGGAAATCAAGAGACGTATCCTCCAAAATCATATACATTTGCTGAACTTGCCGCAGAACAAGAAAGGATGAACTCAGGAAATCACTGTGTGATGAAGCCATATCCAAAATGGGAGGAAGTTGCAAAGAATACGACGGGAAATGACGTTGGAATAATTGCATACGAAAACGCAACGGTCGGAATATTAAAGGACAACGAAGAATTGATAGAAAAATACAGGTTACTACGAACAAAAACAATAATTGTTCCAGTTATTCTGTGTGCAGGAACATATCCAGGAAATAATGCATACGATGCAGTATATTCTTACAAAGATGCTCTTGGCCAGTGCACAAAATACATTCGTGCAGTGAACCTATGTGGAAAAGAAGTTTCAACAGACAGTACTTCTGCCGGAGTTTCTCTGGCAAAAGAACGAAGAACCGGAATCGCAATAGCCAGAAAAGAAGCGCTTCTTGATGGAGGACTGGAAATAATAGCTGAAGACATAGGCGACAAAAGGCCAAATTTCACAAAGTTTTATGTTGTAAGAAAGAATTAGAATTTCATTGCATTCAACCGCTGAATTCTGTCATCTGTTGAAGGGTGAGTTGAGAATAATGAAGCTAAGCCTTTCATGGTGAACGGGTTCACAATAAACAAAGATGAAGTTGCATTAGTTACGGGTGTCGAACGAAGCGGTTTTTGCTTTACTGAGGTCTCTAGCTTCCTAAGGGCACTCGCTAGGGGAGCACCTGTTTGCAACAGAGAAGCTCCGCTCGCATCTGCCTGGTATTCTCTTGAACGTGAAATTGCCAATTGAATGAGCATGGCAACAAGCGGCGTTATGATTATCATTAAAATAAGACTGAAGATATTTTGTCCTTGTTTTTCGCTAGTACCTGTGCCAAATATCAACCCCCATTGAGCCATCTGGGCAATATATGAAATAACTCCTGCGATTGTTGCTGCGATTGTTGTGATTAATGTGTCTCTGTTCTTGACGTGACTCAACTCATGAGCAATCACTCCTTTCAGTTCCTCGTGCGTTAAAAGCTCCAAGATTCCTTGCGTGCAGGCAACTGCAGCATGATTCGGATTTCTGCCAGTGGCAAAGGCATTTGGAGACAACGTTGGAGCTATGTAGACTTTTGGAGTAGGAAGTTTTGCCCTCTGGGCCACATCTTTGACTAACCCATATAACCAGTGTGATTTAGGAACTGGCTTTGCCTTGTATATAGCCAGCACAATCTTATCCGAGAAAAAATAAGAAACAAAATTCATACCAAGAACAAAGATAATGGCAATAGTAAGACCTTGGCTTCCGAAGAAGCTTCCAACCAAAAGCAAGACCCCTGTAAGTAAGCCTAGCAAGATGATTGTTTTCAAAGAGTTTGTGAACGACCCCATACTACATTCTGGCTCTAGTTAATTTAAAAGCTTTATGGAACTGAGTTCACAGGACAACCACAGATAAAGGTTATAAATGCATGTGCCATACGAAAACCATGCTGGATTTAGGGGCTTGCTTACGGTATTACAAGAGAATTGATGTGCAGAAAGCATTAGTTCATGCCGCAGAAAACAAAGAAGTGTCTGTAAGGTACATTGATGGCGGATTTGGAAAGCGTCCTGATGTTCTAATAAACAATTCTGATGTCCTTGAGTATGTAAGGCAAAATGCAAGTTCATTTCATTGTTCAGAGGAATTATGGGTAAATCCACTCCAGATTGCAACTGGAATGAGAAAAGATGATGTTGGGCGATTGCGAAAAGGGTGGGATCTGGTTTTGGACATAGATTGTCCTTATTGGGAGTTATCAAAGATTACGACATGGTTATTCATTGAAGCATTGAAAGCACACGGAATAAAGTCAATATCATTGAAATTCTCAGGAAACAAAGGATTCCATATAGGCGTTCCATTTAAAGCATTTCCGGAAAAAGTTCCGGGAAAAGATATTTTGACAAAAGATTATTTTCCAGAAGGCCCCAGAAGGATTTCAGCATACCTGCTTGAATACATTAGGAAAAACCTAATTAGGGTCAATGATAATAGCATAACCTTCGGAAGCAAAATAACATATTCATTTGATCAATTGATGCAGATAACAGGAAAATCAATGAATGAGTTGACATACCTTGAGCGAAATGGCAGACGGATTAAGACTAATCAGGAAATAAAGAAGAAATATCACTATGTATGTGACCAATGCGGAAATACGGAAGTTCTCAATGAATTCTTCGAATACATCAAATGCAAGAAATGCACGAATAATTTTGTGAAGACTTCTGCAACAGAGAGTAAAAGCAAAGAACAAGGAATTACACAACGTAAATTTGATCCACTATCTATAATTGAAGTAGACACTATCCTGATTGCACACAGACATCTTTACCGAATGGCGTACTCGCTACACGAAAAATCGGGACTGGTCAGCATCCCAATCGATATAAATAGGATTTTGTTGTTCGAAAAAGATGAAGCAAAACCTGATGTGAATACAAGCAGTGTAGTCTTCCTTGACGATAGAAGTACAATCCACAGTGAAGCAGAAAAACTATTAAAGGACTCATTTGAGTTTAATCCAATCATAGAATTAGAAGATGACGAAAAAAGAATAAAGAAAGCGTTCGGAATCGAAGGCGTTGAACAAATAACGCAAAAAATCCCAGAAGAACTATTCCCTCCATGCATCAAGTTACTATTGCAACCATTAAAGGATGGAAAGAAACGAGCTCTGTTCATTCTCACGAACTTCCTATCGTCGGTTGGTTGGAATCATGATGAAATCTCAGAACGAATTCATGAATGGAACAAAAGACATGACGAACCGCTACGAGAAAATGTAATTTTGACACACATCAACTACCATAAAGTCCAGGAGAAAAGTGTTCTTCCTCCTAATTGCCCGAATTACGCAACGGCACAGTACTACAAAGATATGGGTGTCTGTCAACCAGACGGCCTATGCGCGAGAATAAAAAACCCAATCCAATATGCAAAGAAACGAGCATGGATGGTCAACCAAGAATTAAGCAAACAGAAAAGCAAAAAAAAGCCGAGCAAGAAAGATGTTTGAGATAAATTCAATACAGGAACTTGAGAAATTGGGAGAAAATATCACATGGCAGTATTTTGAGAAACTCGTTGCATTTGTATTCGAGCAAAATAGTTTTGATGCAGAACAGAACATAATTGTCAAAACAAATGAAGAACGCAGACAATTTGATGTTATTGCAAAAAAAAATAACGTAACATACTTAGTTGAGTGCAAGCGATGGAAGAGCAGAGCGAACAGTATGTCAGAAATCAAGAAAGCTGTTGAAACACATAATGAACGATGTCATTTCTACGCAGAACAGCACCCGGAAGAACAAATAATGCCATTGCTTGTGACCACATTGAATAATATGCCTGAGCAGCACGAAGATATTTTTATTGTTCCATTACTAAGCCTGAACTGGTTCCTGCAGAATAATTAAGCAACATCTTTCTCTGGTTCAGAACATAAAAGGATTTCCGCAACACTTATAAATAAGCCTTCTTCAAAATTAGCTATGGTTAACATGAGATTATTGCACCCACAAGAAATCGAGACATTCTACATAATTCCAACAATAAGAAAATACCTTGCCGAATTTATCGTAAAGCAGGGAAAAAAGCAGAAAGATATAGCTGAGATGTTTGGTACAACAACTGCTACCATAAGCCAATATATGAGTAAAAAAAGAGGGAATGAATTCATATTTGGACCTGATGTCATCAAAGAAATCAAAAGATCTTCAAAAAGGATTAAGGATATGCGCTCATATATACTTGAGACACAAAGAATTCTTAGATTTATACGAACAACAGAAACAATTTGCAAAATACACAAACAATTCGGCTGTGTTCCTGGTGGTTGTAATGCCGGCACAATGGGATGCAATAAAATATGAGCAAAAGTTCATTTGAGAAAAATAGGGAATTTTACGATTGACCAGATAAAAATAAGCCGAAGTACATTTCCAATCCAGGAATTAGTGAAGAACTTGTAAGGAAGATATCAAAAAATAAGAACGAACCAGAGTGGATGCTTAACAAGCGATTGAATGGACTAAAACTTTTCCAGACAACACCAATTCCGAAATTCGGGCCAAGCCTTGCAGAATTGGACTTGGATAAAATAATTTATTACGTGGAGCCGGACGCGAAAGAATCAAAATCATGGGATGAAGTCCCTCAAGAAATCAAGGACACGTTCGACAGGCTCGGAATTCCTGAAGCAGAGAAAAAAGCACTAGGAGGAGCTGGAGCACAATATGATGGAGGGATGGTCTATCATAATCTCAAAAAAAGATTAGAAGAACAAGGTGTGATTTTCGAAAATATGGACACGGCTGTTCAGAAATACCCTGATTTGGTAAAAAAATACTTTATGACGACATGTATTTCCGTTTCTACACACAAATTCACAATGCTTCATGCGGCAGTCTGGAGTGGTGGGTCTTTCATTTACGTCCCAAAAAATGTAAAAGTTGAACTTCCATTACAGGCATATTTCAGGATGAATGCAGAGAAAGGTGGACAGTTCGAACACACTCTAATTATTATTGATGAAGGAGCAGAATTACACTATATTGAAGGTTGCTCTTCACCAAGATACCAGAATTCTGCACTACATGCGGGTTGTGTGGAAATATTTGTCATGCCGAACGCAAAGATGAAGTACACATCGATAGAAAATTGGAGCAAAAATGTTTACAATCTCAACACCAAGCGCGCAATTGTCGAGAAGAACGCCGCAATGTATTGGGTAAATGCAAATAATGGTTCCAAAACAACTATGCTCTACCCCATGTCAGTCCTAAAAGGAGAAGGGTCGTTCACAGATAGCTTGGGAATTGCCATAGCTAATCATGGACAAAACCAAGATACTGGAAGCAAAGTACTCCACCTTGCACCGAACACATCCTCAGTAATACGAAGCAAGAGCATAAGCACGAATGGTGGCACCGCGACTTACCGAGGCTCGGTCCACATCACAAAAAAAGCAATAAATGCAACGACACAAGTTGTATGTAATTCATTGCTTATGGATGATATATCCGTTGCAAATACGATTCCAGAGATGAAAATAGACAACAGCAATGTTACAGCAGCTCACGAAGCAACGACAGGAAAAATTGGTGACGAAGAGATATTCTACCTCATGAGCAGAGGACTTTCAAAAGAGGAAGCGATAAAAATGATTATCACAGGATTTGTTGAGCCAATTACCAAAGCTTTGCCACTAGAATACGCTATTGAATTCAACAAGCTAATTGATATGGAGATTGAGGGCCACTAATGAAAGAGACAGATTTTCCTATTTTGAAACAAAAGATTCATGGTAAGAGATTAATTTACCTTGATAACGCAGCCACTAGCCAAAAACCACTCATTGTAATCAATGCTATCAAAAAATATTATGAAACAATAAATGCAAATACACATAGAGGAACACATACTCTGGCAAACAAAGCAACAGAAGCATTTGAAACCACAAGAAAAAAGGTTGCTAATTACTTGAATGCCGAAACAGAAGAAATAATTTTCACAAAAGGCACTACGGAAGGCATCAACATTCTCGCTCACGGATTAAAAAATAATCTCAAAAATGGAGATGAAATCGTAATAAGTATTATGGAACATCACAGCAACTTAGTTCCATGGCAGATTGCCGCGAAAGAAACAGGTGCAATCCTAAAATTCATACCAATAACTGGTGATTTCCGATTGGACATGGATGCTGCGAAGAGACTCATAACCAAAAAAACAAAAATAGTTTCCATAACACACATGTCAAATGTCCTTGGAACAATAAATCCACTGAAGGAACTTGAGATGCTTGCTCATCAAGCTAATGCGTTATTCATAGTAGATGCCGCACAATCAATTCCGCATGAAAAAATAGATGTTAAAAAAATAAATTGCGATTTTCTCGCATTTTCCGCACATAAGATGTGCGGACCGACGGGAGTCGGTATCTTATTCGGGAAGAATAAATTACTAGAAAAACTAGAACCGTTCAACTATGGCGGGCACATGATAGAGGAAGTAACTCAGGAAATGAGCACATGGAGTGAAATCCCACATAAATTTGAGGGAGGTACTCAAAACATATCGGATGTCATCGCATTTGGAACTACAATTGATTATCTTGAGTCTCTTGAAATCGAAAAAGCAAGAAAGCAATCGGATTCAGTAATGAAATATGCACTTGAGGAAATAAAGAAGATAAAGCAAGTCAAAATAATTGGACCTAAGAATATCGAAAATAGAGGCCCAGTACTTTCATTTCACATAGAAGGAATTCACCCTCATGATGTTGTCGAAATTCTTGATCGTGACGGAATCGCATTGCGCGGGGGCCATCACTGTGCCATGCCCCTTATGGCATCATTAAAAATACCAGGAACTAGCAGAGCTTCATTCTATTTCTACAATACAAAAGAGGATGTTGATGCATTAATGGTATCATTAAAAAAAGCAATCAAGGTTTTCAGATTATGAATACAGAAGCTCATTTTAGGAAACACAAAGAAGAGATTGAAACTGGATTGAGCTATGAGGATGAACTGTACAAAGAGAACATTCTTGATCATTATAAAAATCCACACAACAAAGGTTCAATTAAAGATCCAACCATCTCAGTCAGGGAACTTAATCCAACGTGTGGTGATGAAATCACTTTATCCATAAAAATAAGTGGAAATAAAATAAAAGAGGTCTCGTTTACCGGACAGGGCTGTGCAATATCGCAGGCGAGTGCTTCCATGCTTACTGATAAAATAAAGAACATGAATATAGAAGATGCGATGAGATTAACAAACCAAGACATGGTCAAAATGATTGGAATACCTATAAGTGTTCCACGAATGAAATGTGCATTTCTACCAATGAAAGCTTTGATGAGGGCATTAAAAGACAGAAAATGAAAATAGAAGTTAAGAATTTGCATGTTGAAATTGAAGGAAAAGAAATATTGAAAGGAATAACGTTGTCTTTTGAACAAGGAAAAACAACTGCTATAATGGGACCAAATGGTTCTGGAAAATCAACTTTAGCCCATGCAATTATGGGAAATCCAAAGTGCAAGGTAACAAAAGGAAAAATAATGTTAAATGGTAAAGATATCACTAATAAATCTCCAGATGTCCGAGCCAGACTCGGGTTGTTTCTAGCATTCCAACATCCGAAAGAAATAATAGGTGTTAATACAAGCACATTCATGAGAAGTGCACTAAATAATATTCAAGAAAAAAAGCTTAATGTTATCGAGTTCCATAAAATAATGAAAAAGAAAATGGACGAGCTTCATATTGATGAATCAATGAAAAAAAGAAATTTGAACGAAGGTTTTTCTGGTGGAGAAAAAAAGAAGATGGAAATCCTTCAATTAAGCTTTTTGCAGCCAAAATACGCTATTCTCGATGAAATTGATTCTGGATTGGACGTTGACGCATTAAAAATAATATGCAAAGAGGTAAATAAAATAAGGAATAAACAAAAAACAGGAATTATGTTGATAACACACTATATTAACATGCTCAAATACATAAAACCAGATTATGTTCATGTTATGAACAAAGGGATTGTAGTAAAATCTGGAGCAAAAGAAGTTGCAAAAGAAATTGAACAAAATGGATTTGAAAATTTGATTAGAAACGTTTATATAACTGACAAATAACACAAAAGATATGGATAAAGTAGTTGTTATTTCTGGAGGAAGCGACGGCATTGGTTATGAAATTGCTAAAATGCTCTCTAAAAATAATAAAGTAATCATACTTGCAAAAAACAAGGAAAAGACAGAAAAGGCGTCAAAAACTCTTGCCTGTGATTATTTTGTGTGTGATGTTTCTGATTATTCTGCAATTGCAAAGGCTGTAGAACAAATAACAAAAAAATATAAGAGAGTTGATTGTCTTGTAAATAATGCAGGAATATGGATCGAAGGACCCATTGATACTAATGACCCTGAGCAAATATCAAGTGTAATTAATGTAAATACATTAGGCACAATTTATTTGACAAGGGCAATCGTTCCACAAATGAAAAAACAAAAAGAAGGTATAATCATAAACATAATCTCACAAGCTGGAATTTATGCAAGTTCGGAACGATCAGTCTATTCAGCTTCAAAATTTGCAATAACTGGGTTCACAAAATCAATTCTTCCTGAGCTTTCCAAGTTTGGCATTCGCGTTACTGGAATTTACCCAGGGAAGATGAACACGAAGTTGTTCGAAAAAGTGGGAATTAAAAAGCAAATGAATAATGCATTAGAACCTAGCGAAATTGCAAAAGCCGTTGATTTTATTCTTTCATTGGACAAGAAAACCGTAATTCCTGAACTAGGAATAAAAAATATTGAAAACTAGTTATTATCATACTCATTATGTTGTTTCAGTATTACCCTTACACCTTGTTGTCCATGTAAAACAGGATATATTTCGTTTTCAAGTCTTAAAAGCCGATCTTTGCTAAATGAGATTATCTTTTCATCCTGAATGACAAAATAATTATGTGGTGGTGAAAGATAAATTTTCAAACCGTCTTTTGCAGTGAAAACATACCTTGGTCCCATATGAAGATTTGCAATACTCTTTGGCAAGTAAGTATTCTTTTTAATTTTGGCATGAGAAGATATGTCAAATCCTAATAATTCACAAGATATTGCAGCAGTATCTCCTTGTTGCACATGCAACGAATAAAGGTTTCCTTCTCTCAAATATATTGTCCTTCCAGCTACTGATAACACATCATTTATGTTTCGCCAATGATTGAATATTCTTTGATCTTCAGGAACTGAATTAATATGATCAATAACATCTGAGTTCCTCAATTGAACGTCAAGCGACTTGATGATCTTATCAATTTTCGTAGGTATCGCAGCAGGTTTTGCTCCTTCCTTGTGTTTCAACATAGTCATCATAAGTTTTTCGTCGGCGACTCCTTTATAAATCTATCTAATCTATTCTACAAAATATATGTCAGAGGCCATAAGTTCTGTTCTTACTGGAAAGAAATCCTGAAAACATAACGTTTATAAATGACCCATTGTGCTGTAAATAACATAAATGACGTTTAAAGTGATTTAAACGTTTAAGAGCCTGAAAAAGACGCTTTTTCAGTACGAACCAAAAGTTCTAGAAGACGTTATTGGCTCTCAAAACAAATAGGTTGGCGTATGCCTAATCCAAGACAACCACGACACGGAAGTATGCAAGTTTGGCCTAGAAAGAGAGCTGCGCGAGCATACCCACGAGTAAGATCCTGGACAACAGAAGTCAAGGAAAAAAAGCCGCTTGGTTTTGCCGGATACAAAGTTGGAATGACACACATAATGCAAATCAACAATGTCAAGACGGCACGAACAAAGGGAGAAGAAATATCCGCTCCCGTGACAATTCTCGAATGTCCTCCACTAAAAGTTGTTTCTATCCGCCTTTATTCTCGCGATGCTTACGGTTTCAAACCAAAAATACAGTTCACTGCCAAAAATGTTGACAAGGAACTTGATCGAAAACTAACTAAAGCAAAAAAATCAAATGAGGAAGAACTCTCAAAAATAACACCGAATGATTTCGAACGAATAATTCTCATAGTTCATACGCAGCCAAAACTTCTTGCATTGAAGAAGAAACCTGAGCTTTTTGAAGTTGCACTTGGTGGTTCGAAAGAAGATCAGCTTGCATATGCAAAAGAGAAGTTAGGCAAGGAAATAATTGTAAAAGATGTATTTGGAGAAGGTAATCAGGTTGACATCCATTCAGTAACAAAAGGTAAGGGATTCCAGGGTCCAATGAAGCGATTTGGTATTGCACGACGAAGACATAAGTCGGAAAAATCGATTAGAAATCCAGGTTCATTGGGAGCATGGAAAGCTCAAGGACATGTTATGTATAGGGTCGCACATGCAGGGCAAATGGGATTCCATACACGAACTGAATACAACAAACAAATACTCAAAATAAGCGATAAACCAGAAGAAATAAACGTAAAAGGCGGATTTTTGCATTACGGAAATGTAAAAAACACTTATGTTATGATTAGAGGCTCTGTCGGAGGAGCCGCAAAGAGATTGATCAGATTCAATGTCGCAACACGACCTAATCCAAAAATCACAAAAGAAGCGCCGCAAATAACATACATAAGCCTTCAATCAAAACAATAATCACAATCACCCTATGATGAGGTTATCCCCGTCTGACAAGATGATGAACGGGAGTAACTGCTGAAGGTAAACATACAATGAAAGTAAAAATAATGGATGCAAACAAGAATGAGAAAGGATCGAAGGAGTTACCGAGCCAGTTCGTTGAGCCAATAAGAGTTGATCTCATTGAACGAGCAGTTCTATCCATTAATGCATCGGAGCGACAAGCATACGGTACAAATCCACGAGCAGGTAAACGACACTCGGTATGGATATCCAAACGAAGACGAGATTACAGAACATCATACGGTCACGGAATTTCAAGAGTGCCACGAAAAGTTCTAAGCAGTTCAGGAACACAATTCAACTGGGTTGGCGCAGAAATGCCTGGTACAGTTGGTGGTAGGTCATCACATCCTCCAAAAGCAGATAGGATATGGGATCAAAAAATAAATGAAAAAGAGAATAGAAAAGCAATAAGATCAGCAATTGCAGCAACAATCATTACAAAACTTATTCAGGATCGAGGGCACAAAATACCAAAGGATTTCCCTTTCATACTTGACAACAAAGTCGAATCTCTAAACAAGACAAAAGAAGTTTCGGCAATGCTTGCAAAACTTGGATTTGAGGAAGAACTTTCACGAATAAAAAATGTCAATGTAAGGGCTGGAAAAGGAAAGAACAGGGGACGCAAATACCAGACCAAGAAAGGTCCATTGTTTGTCGTGTCGAAGGATTGTTTATTGCTAAAATCAGCACGAAACATACCAGGCATTGAAGTAATACAAGTCAATAACTTAAACGCAAAATTACTTGCTCCAGGAACGCATCCAGGACGTTTGACATTATGGAGTGAAGGAGCTATCGACGAACTTGCAAGCAAAAAACTATTCACAAATGATTTCAAGGGAGAATCTCCAAATAAACAAGTTGAACCAGTGAAAGAAGTAAAAAAAACACCAGCAAAGGCGACAAAACCTGCTGCTAAGAAAAAGAGCGCATAATGTTAAAATTAAATCAGATCATCAAAAGGCCATCCGCAACGGAAAAGTCCATTAGAATGATGGAATCTGAAAATAAATTAGTATTCGTCGTAGATAAGAACGCGACAAAAGCTGACATAAGAAAAGCATTCGAAGATATGTTCAAAGTCAAACTCAAAAAAGTAACAACACATTTAACACCACAAGGAGAAAAGAAGGCATACGTTACATTCGGCCAGGAAACACCGGCAATAGATATAGCAACACAATTAGGATTGATATAAATGGGTAAAGAACTAATTTCACAACGACGGGGAAAAGGAAGCGGAAGGTACAGGGCTCCAAGCTTTAATTATGTCGGAGAAGCCACACATAGAAAGCTCGACAGAGAAGTAGTCTCAGGAACAATAATTGATTTGGTTCATTGCCCAGGCCATAGTGCCCCTCTAGGAATTATTCAATATACAAATGGTGAACAAACATTCATGATAGCCCCAGATGGAGTCAAAGTGGGAGATACAATACAATCAGGATTCAATGCACCTACAAAAACAGGAAATGTCGCTTCGCTGAAAAATATACCAGAAGGAACCATAATAAGCAATATTGAAAATGAGCCAGGCGATGGCGGTAAATTTGCTCGAAGTTCAGGAACATTCGCAAAAGTAATCTCAAAAACAGAAAAAAATGTAAAAGTGTTAATGCCATCTGGTAAAGAGAAAGATTTCAACGCGGACTGCAGGGCACAAATTGGTGCTGTGGCAGGATCTGGAAGAACTGAGAAACCTTTCACGAAAGCAGGCGCGAAATATCATGCAAAGCATGCAAGAAACAAACTATATCCTACTGTATGTGGTGTCTCCATGAACTCAGTGGACCATCCATTTGGCGGTAAGTCATCTCATCATAAAGGACGACCGACAATCGCTCCGACAAATGCTCCTGCTGGAAGAAAGGTCGGTAAAATCAGACCACGAAGAACAGGTATACGAAGATAAAATGGTAAAAAAAGAATTCACATACAGAGGAAACACAGTAACTCAGCTTAAACAGATGAGTTTAGCTGAGTTCATGAATCTTGTTCCTTCAAATCAGAGAAGAAAAATGAAAAGAGGATTTACTGACGTAGAAAAAAAACTACTCAAGGAAGTCCGTACTGGAAAAAATAACATCGAGACGCATGCAAGGGACATGATAATATTGCCTGAAATGATCGGATTAACAATAAAAGTTCACACTGGAAGAGAATTTTTCCCAATTTTCATCGCAGAAGATATGATTGGACATAGATTGGGCGAATTTGCCCTTACAAGAAAAACTGTGAAACACGGAGCGGCTGGAATAGGAGCAACAAAATCAAGTGCTCATGCATCGGTACATTAACAATGACACAATATAGATATACATTCCAAGGATATGATGAAAAGAAGATGGCGCGAGCCGTTGGATTGTACTTGCCAATTTCACCAAAACAAGCACGAGAAATATGTAGCCACATAAAACACAGAAATATTGATGCTGCACGAAGAATATTGAATAACGTGTTAGAAATGAAGGAAGCGATTCCTTACAAACGATTCAACAAAGACGTTCCTCACAAACCAGGGATTGCAGGGGGGAGATATCCACAAAATGCTACAAAGGAAATACTCAAGCTGATTGATAGTGTTGAATCAAATGCAAATAGCAAAGGCATCACGAACAATATTTACATCACACATATGAATGCTCACAGAGCGCCACCGAGCCCACGTGGAGGAAGAGTTCCAGGTGAAGCAAAAAGAGCTCACGTTGAGATTGTTGTCGAAGAAAAAGAAGTGAAGAAGAAAGTATACAAACAAAGGAAAGAGAAAAAATGATTGAAAGACAGTTTATCGCACAAAATATGAAGGAGTATCTTATTCAGGAATACATAGCGAAAACGCTCACAAACGTCGGATTAAGTCACACAAAACTTGTCAAAACTCCCGCAGGAGTTAAAATAATTATATATGCATCAAGACCTGGTTTGATTGTTGGAAGAAAAGGTGCAAATATCAAGGAATTGACACAAGTCATGAAGACTAAGTTCAATCTTGAAAATCCACAAATAGAGATTGCAGAAGTTGATAATGTTAATCTTGATCCTCAAATTGTTGCTGAAAGAATTGCATCAACATTGGAAAGGTTCGGGACGCAGCGATTCAAGGGAGTTGCCCATAAAATATTGAGCGATGTAATTGCTGCTGGAGCACGAGGAATTGAGATAAACATATCAGGAAAAGTACCAAGTGCACGAGCAAAATCATGGAGATTTTACGCAGGATACTTGAAGAAATGTGGAGATATTGCAGTCAATGGCGTCAAAAAAGCTGTTGCTGCGGCACAATTGAAAACAGGAACAATTGGTGTCAAAGTAGCTATTATGCCACCAGATATTAGATTACCTGATGATATCAATATTTATGATGAAGCGCAGATGGAAGCTAACGCCATAGAACAAAAAAAGGTTGATGATGAAAAGGAAGCAAGGAATCCAAAGAAAAGGGGAAAGAAGTCAGAATCAAAGGAAAAGCAAAAAACATCCAAACCTAAAGCTGAAAAGAAAGTAGTAAAAAAAGAAACAGAGGCTCAGCAATGAAAAGAAAGGAAGTCATGTCATTGGAACCAGGGGAATATGAACCGAGATTAAAAGAATTCAGAAAGGAATTGGTTAAATTGAACGCTCAGGCTGCAACAGGAACAGCAATGAAAAATCCTGGTTTGTTGAAGCAGACTAAAAAAAATATTGCACGAATGCTGACAAAAATAAACAAAAACAAAACGAGGGTTGCAAAAAAGGCATGAGTGAAGTTTGTCAGACATGCGGCCTCCCGAGAGAACTTTGCGTTTGTGAATCAATCGCAAAGGAGAGTCAAAAAATAAAAGTGTATACTATCGAGAAGAAGTTCGGCAAAGTATATACAATTATTGATGGAATTGGCGACAAGCAAATCAATATGAGAGAACTGGTCAAAAAGCTGAAAAACAAGCTTGCATGTGGCGGTTCAATCGTAAATGAGAAAATAGAGCTTCAAGGAAATCATAAGCAGAAAGTAATGCCTGCGTTGGTCGAAGCTGGATTTTCGCCTGAAACCATTGAAATCAAATGACCAAAGAAGAACTGATTGGGAAAGGAATCACAATCATCGAGTCAAGCAACAAATCCCTGATTGGAATAATAGGGAAAGTTGTTGATGAGACGAAAAATTTGCTTTTCATTGAAACAAATGAAAAGACAAAAAAAATAATCAAAGACCAATGTGTATTTTTGGTCGATGGGAAAAAAATCAAAGGGTCATCGATTGCAAAAAGGCCCGAAGAGAGAATCAAAAAATGAAGAAAACAATAGGAATTGAAGTAAAGGCACCGGGAAAAAAATGTGCAGATCCGAACTGTCCATTTCATGGTAGCTTGGGCGTTAGAGGACGATCGTTTGTTGGAATTGTTGCATCAGATAAAATGGCAAAAACAGTCACCGTCTTTTGGGACAGGACAATATACATCCCAAAATATGAAAGATATACAACAAAACGATCAAAGGTCAAGGCCCATAATCCTGACTGTCTCAATGTAAAGAAAGGGGATAAAGTCATGATTATGGAATGTAGACCACTAAGCAAGACAAAGAACTTCGTCGTCGTTGAAAAAATAGAGAAGCGTGAATAACAATGCAATCAGTAAAAGCAACCATAACTAGAGGATTGAATCAAGGAGCAGAAGTAGAAACCTGCGACAATTCAGGAGCTAAGGTAGTTAGAATTGTGTCAATAGTGAATCAAAAAACGAGAAAGGGACAAAAACCAGCAGCTGGGATTGGTGATTTGATACTTGTTGCAGTCAAGAAGGGAACTCCAGAAATGAGAAAAACCGTAACATATGCTACAATTGTTCGACAAAAGAGAGAATATAGGCGACTTGATGGAACAAGGGTTAAGTTTGAAGACAATGCAGTCGTCATATTGAAAGATGAAAAAGGAAATCCAAAGGGAACAATTTTCAAGGGCCCAATTGCAAAAGAAGCAGCAGAAAGATGGCCCGGTGTATTAAAAGTCGCGAGGATCATACTATAATGGAAAAGGAATATTCAAATGCATGGAAGAGAAGTTCGTCACCGCGAAAGCAAATTAAATACAGGAACAACGCTCCGCTTCATATAAAAAGAAAATTTCTTTCCGCACGACTATCAAAAGAACTATCTCAAAAATACAAAGTGAGAAGCATGCCTGTACGGAAAGGAGATAAAGTAAAAATTGTCAGGGGAACATATGCAGGGCATACAGGAAAAATCGACTTTGTAAAAACAAAAAATGAGCGAATATTCATTGATGGAACAGACAGAACAAAAACAGATGGTACAAAATCGTTGTATCCTATCCATCCTTCAAACGTTATTATACAAGATTTAGTATTAACTGACAAAAATAGAAAGAAAATAATCGAAAGGAGAGGAGCATCGAAATAAAATGGTAAGGAATCATCTAAAACGACTTGCAATGCCAAATACATGGACAACGCAACAGAAAAAAGGTATAACGTGGGTTGCGCGTGCAAATTCAGGCGCACATTCAATGGAAGAAGGTATGCCACTAGTGCTTGTTTTGCGGGAAATGCTCAAGCTTGGAAATACAGCACGGGAAGTACGAAACATACTACATCATAAAGAGCTTTTAGTGGACGGTATAAGAAGAAAGGACCACAAATTTAATGTGGGTTTGATGGATGTGCTCGCAATTCCTGAAACAAAGGAATATTTCAGAATCTCACTGAACAAATACCGAAAATTAGTTCCGATTAAAATAGAAGAGAAAGAATCAAACTCAAAGATTTGTACAATCAAGGGAAAAGGGTTGTATAAAGGAAAAATTCAACTGAGGCTATCTGATGGAAGAACAATCCTTATCCAAAAAGGAGAATACAAAACATCTGATGCTTTAGTTATAAGTGTCCCTGACCAAAAAATACTGTTGCACATTAAATTTGAGAAAGGAGCAGCGGTTTTGCTAACTGGTGGAAAAAATATAGGAAAGATTGGTGTTATTGAGAACATTAAGAATAACCTCGTAACAATAAAATCAAACAACGAGTTGTTTGAAGCATCAAAAGATAATTGTTTTGTCGTTGGAAAGAACAAGCCAGCCCTGACAATTGAATGAATATGGACCAAAATACATCAAGAAATATACGGATAGAGAAAGTAACTCTTAATATAGGCGCTGGTAAAAATACTGCTCTGCTTGATAAGGGAGTCAAATTACTCAAGATCATAACAGGAATAGAACCTGTGAAAACAGTAACTCAAAAAAGAATCCCGGGATGGGGATTGCGACCTGGCCTTCCAATTGGTTGCAAAGTTACTTTAAGGAAAGAACTGGCAAAAGAAGTACTTTCACGTTTGCTAGTCGCAAAAAACAACGTACTGAAAAATAGTCAGTTTGACGAAAATGGCAACGTTGCATTTGGAATTCATGAATATATTGATGTTCCATCAATAAAATATGATCCTGAGATTGGAATTATAGGGTTGGAGGTTTGCGTAACACTTGAGAGACACGGATTTAGGATCAAACGAAGAAAATTACAGCAGAAAAAAATACCTGCGAAGCATAAGATAACAAAACAGGACGCAATTGATTTCATGAGAAACCAATTCAAAGTCAGTGTGGGTGAAGAAGAATGACAGTAAGTGACTATAGGAATATACTTAAAGTAATCAAAGGAAAACCAGGGAAAATCAAAAAGTACAACAAGCACAATGTTCCAAAAGCAAGAAAGTGCGGAGCCGCAACCAATAAATGCAGTGTATGTCTGCGTGTTGGTGGCCACGTTGGGAAATACGGGCTTAGCTTATGCAGATATTGCTTCAGAGATTATGCTCAGAAACTAGGTTTCAAAAAATTCAATTAAGGAGAAGAAAATGGTAATGAACGACACACTATCAGCGGCACTATCGGGTATTTACAATAGTGAGAAAATTAGCAGAACTGAAGCGACAATATATCCCACTTCAAAAATAATCAGGGAGGTTCTCTCTGTTATGAATAAAAATGGCTATATAGGTGAATTCAAGGAAATTAAAGACAGCAAGGGAAATAGACTTATTGTCAATTTAATGGGGAAAATCAACAAATGTGGTGCAATCAAACCACGATTCTCTGTCACACTTGATGAGTATGAAAAGTTTGAGAAACGATTTTTGCCTGCAAAAGACTTTGGAATAATTGTCGTTACAACAAATAAAGGAATTATGACTCACATAGAAGCCAAAGAGAAGAAACTAGGAGGTAAGCTTTTAGCTTATTGCTATTAATATGAAACTCGCTGAACTGAAACAAACAGTGAACATCTTAGAGGGAGTAACAGTTACTTGCGACAAGAAAAAAATAACAGCAAAGGGACCTCACGGAGAGGTTTCAAGAGCATTGAACGATCCAAAAATTTTAGTTGTTATTGAAGGGAGCAAGGTGCTTATATCAGCTAAGAATGCCACAAAAAATCATAAACGCTCAATTGCGACAACGCGGGCCCAGATTAGAAATATAATCGACGGTGTCAAAAACAATAATGAATACAAACTAAAAATATGCTCAAGTCACTTCCCGATGCAAGTCAGCACTGAAGGGACCACATTCATAGTCAAGAACTACTTTGGAGAAAAAGTCCCGCGAAAGACAAATCTCCCAAAAGAAGTCACTGTAAAAATACAAGGCGATAAAATAACAATTACCGGTCCTGATGTAGAACGGGTTGGTCAGGCAGCATCCTGCATAGAACAGGTATGCAGGATAACAAATAGAGATAGGCGAGTTTTCCAAGATGGAATTTTTTTAATAGAAAGAAATGGAAAGGCAATCTAACATGGCAGATAAAAAATTGATGGAACGAAAGAAAATCATGAACAAGAAGCGACCTCATTTCCATAGAGATGGGTTCAGAAAGAGAATCAGAATAACTTCCGAATGGAGAAAACCTCGAGGAATTCATAACAAGATGAGGAACAGGAAGGCTGGACATCGACGTGTCATTATGCCTGGATTCAGAACACAAGTTGCCGTTCGAGGACTGCACTTGGCAACTGGATTGAGGCCAGTACTCATTCACTCAATTAAAGATATCCAATATCTTAATAAGGGAACCGATGGTGCGATAATTGGAAAAGACACAGGCACAAGAAAGAGACTTGAACTCATTTCAGAATTAAATAAACAAGGGATTAAAATACTGAATTTAAAGGACAATTACACACAAATAATTACCGAAAAGATGAAGCTTGAAAAAGCTGAACGAGAAGCAAGAAAAACCAAAAAGCAACAGAAGAAACCTAAAAAAGAAGAAAAGAAAGAAAAGGAAATGACTCCTGAAGAAAAGGAAGCTCAGGAAAAGAAAGAAAAAGATAAAATATTAACAAAGGCCCAAAAATGAAACTACAAAGACGACTAGCAGCGCAGATCCTCAGATGCTCTCCAAAACGAGTTGTATTTGACCAAAACAAATTGGATGAAATAAAGGAAGCAATAACTAGTTCGGACATCAAACGACTAATTAGCAATGGAGCAATCATCCAACTACAGAAGACTGGAGTTTCACGAGGAAGAGCAAATAAGCGAAAAGGACAAAAATCAAAGGGACGCTTAAAGGGCCACGGTTCACGAAAAGGAAAAGCAGGCGCAAGAGGAGAAACATCAAAGCAAGAGTGGATGAATAAAGTTCGTTTGCAAAGACGATTTATCGTTTTGTTGAAAAAAACAAACAAAATCAGCAATGAAATATATCGTGATTTATACCGCAAGATAAAGGGTGGATTTTTCAGAAGTAAGAGGCACATTGTGCTATATCTAGAAGAAAAAGATATATTGAAATCACAGAGTAAAAATGAAAAATAAACGACAAGTAATACCATTTAAGAGAAAGAGAACCAGCAAGACCAATTACAAAAAGAGAATTGCGTATTTGACCTCAGGAATGCCTAGACTGGTCATCAGAAAATCACTAAAGAACATCATTGCACAAATAGTTTTATACGAGCCGAAAGGGGACAGAGTTATCGCCGCTGCCACATCAAATGAACTCAGAAAACTAGGATGGACCGGATCAGGAAGTAACATACCCGCAGCCTACCTTGTTGGATTTTTAATTGGAATCAAAGCGAAAGAGAAAAAAACAGAAAAAGCTATGCTTGATCTTGGATTGTATCAGCCAATCAAAGGCTCAAAAATATATGCAACACTCAAAGGAGCAGTCGATGCAGGACTTGATGTTCCACATGACCCTGTTGTAATACCAAAAGAGGACAGAATACGTGGCAAACATATCTCTGCGTATAGAAAAACAAACATAGAAAAGAATTTCGATGAAGTTTTAACAAAAATGAAAGGTAAAAAATGACGGAAGAAGAACCAGCAAAAGAGACACCAACGGAAGAAGTCGTAGAAGTTGTTGAACCTATCGACGAAGCGAAGATAGAGAAAGTAAAAGAAGAAATTGACACGTGGAAACCAATTACAGAATTAGGAAGAAAGGTAAAGAGCGGGGAAATTTCTGATTTGAACGTTATATTCGATAAAGGATTTAGAATAAAGGAATCACAGATTGTTGATGCGCTGCTCGACAACCCATCATCTGATTTACTGAACATCGGGCAATCAAAAGGTAAATTTGGCGGCGGTTCACGAAAGGCATTCAGACAGACTCAGAAAAAGACAAACGAAGGTAATAAGCCAAAATTCGCAACATATGCTGTAATCGGAAATAAAAAAGGGTTTGTAGGCCTTGGATATGGGAAGACAAAGGAAACTGTGCCTGCACGAGAAAAAGCATTACGAAATGCAAAATTAAATCTAATACGAATCAGAAGGGGATGTGGTTCATGGCAATGTAACTGCCACACTCCACATAGCATCCCATATCAGGTCGAAGGAAAATGTGGTTCATGCGAAATTGTATTACGACCAGCTCCAAAAGGAACTGGATTGAAGATAGAAAAGGAATGCCAAAAGATACTTGAAATAGCCGGAATAAAGGATATCTGGGCGAAGGGATACGGACAAACGCGAAATAAAATAAATCTCATCAAGGCGCTGGAAATTGCACTTAAAAAATTAGTCCAGACCAAGGTACAAGAGAAATACATATCAAATTTAGGATTGATTGATGGAGATCGGACAAGACAATGAAAGAAGATAAAAAACAAATAGCAGTAATTCTCGTTCGAGGATTGCAAGGAGTGGATAATACACTAAAAGATACACTCAGGATGCTAAATATACATAGGAGAAACGTCTGTGTCATACTTACGGCAACACCAAGTAATGTGGGTATGATAACCAAAGTAAAGAATTATGTTACGTACGGGGAAATTAATGATGAAACATTGAAGCTTCTCAAGGAAAAGAAAGGCGAGTCAAAATACTACAATTTGAACAGCCCGCGAAAAGGCTATGGAAGAAAAGGAATCAAATGCGCATTCATCAACGGCGGTGCCCTTGGAAACAGAGGATCTGCAATCAATGACTTGATAAAAAGGATGATTTAATATGGCATCACGAAAACGAACAAAGAAATCGAGACAGCGAGCGGGAAGCAGTCATGGATGGGGTGAGAAAAAACACCACCGAAAAGCAGGAAGCAGAGGCGGAAGAGGCCGGGCAGGTTCCGGTAAGCGAGCTGACCAGAAAAAACCTATGTTTTGGGGCGAAGGGAGAACAAGCAAACACGGATTCATTTCAAGAAGTACAGTAAAAACAAATGCCATAAACATTGGCGACATAAGCCTAATGATTGATCATAATAAGTTTGGAAAAAAAGGAACCATATATGATGTCAATTTAGATTCACTTGGATACACAAAACTTTTAAGCAAAGGGCCCGTTAAGCATCCTATGAACATAACCGTTGCATCTGCAACGGAAAAGGCCATTGGCAAAGTTACCCAAAAGGGCGGTAAGGTTAACCTGCCAAATAAAAAAGAATAAAAAAGGAGACAATGTCTTTTTACGACACATTACTGGACAATTTACCTGAGGTTTCAAAACCACAGGAGCGATTAACATTCAAGACGAAACTTATCTGGACGTTAATCATTCTCGTGACTTTTTTTGTTCTTCAAGTAATTCCCTTATATGGTATGGGACAGAACGCACTCCAAACATTTGAATTGCTTTCAGTGATTCTCGGAGCCGAATTTGGTTCTATTGTCTCATTAGGAATAGGACCAATTGTCACAGCCTCCATCGTTCTACAGTTGTTAAACGGCTCAGGAATTGTGAAATTTGACTTGCAAACTCATGAAGGAAAAAGACGATTCCAAGGAACACAGAAATTATTATCTGTATTTTTCATATTGTTTGAAGGGGCGATCTATGTATTCTTTGGTGGCCTTACTCCAAATCCAGCCTTGCAAGGGAAATCCATCTATTTTGTACTAGAGCTTGTTATCGTATTGCAATTATTCATAGGCGGAATTTTAATAATGTTCATGGATGAGGTATGTACGAAATGGGGCCTTGGTTCTGGTTTGTCACTATTCATTGCGGCAGGAGTTTCGAAAAGTGTCTTTGTACGAGCTTTCAGCTGGTTACCTTCACCAGACAACCCAAACATAATGACGGGAGCAATCCCTGCATTATTCCAGAGCCTCATGAACGGTGATCCCACGACCGCATTCCTTATGTTTTCGGCTGTTGCGGCAACAGTCATAATATTTTGCGTCGCGGTTTACGTGCAAGCCATGAAAGTAGAGCTTCCGTTAAGTTTCGGACGAGTCAGAGGCTATGGTATCCGATGGCCGCTTAATTTCATGTACACTTCAAATATTCCTGTTATTTTGGTATCTGCCTTGTTCGCAAATATTCAACTATGGGCACGATTATTACAAAATGCAGGCCATCCTATATTGGGTACATTCATAGGAAATACACCAGCGACCGGATTTGTTTTGTGGACATCCGCACCCCAGTTGGTGCAGACAATAATCAAACAAGGTACACTTTTAGTTGGATGGAGTATGTACTTTGCCTCCCTGATTCATATGATTCTTTTGATGGCAGGAGCTGTTGTTTTTGCGCTCTTCTGGGTTCAGACATCAGGAATGGATGCCCGTTCGCAGGCAAAACAAATAATCAACTCAGGACTCCAGATACCTGGGTTTAGAAAGGATGAACACATACTGGAATCTATTCTTAACCGATATATTATGCCGTTGACTGTCATGGGTGCCCTTGCAGTTGGCTTGCTCGCTGGATTTGCAGATATTTCAGGTGCATTGACAAATGGAACAGGATTGTTGCTAACGGTTATGATTGTGTACAGATTGTACGAGGATATCGCAAAACAACATATGATGGACATGAATCCTACAATGAGAAAATTCATGGGAGGAGATTGATGTTTGATTCGTTTTTGGCCTCCATATTCGATCCACTGCTAAATCTAGTTGGAACATTCTGGTTTGTCGTTTTAATCTCCTTGGCCGTTTCTTTGCTTACTGTAATTATTTACAAGTACACAACCAATCAGACTATGATGAAAGGTTTGAAAGAGGATATTAAGAAGCTTCAAGGAGAATTAAAGAAACACATGAGCAATCAGGCGAAGGCATTATCCGTCCAGAAAGAGATGATGGATAAACAAATGCGTATGATGTCACATTCGCTGACGCCGACTTTCATAACCTTGTTACCAATTATTTTGTTATTTGGATGGTTAAATTCATCCCTTGCGTACGTTCCCATTGCACCAGATACACAATTTACTATCTCTGTTGCATTTGATGATTATGTCGGCAATGCTCAATTAACCGTTCCAAAAGACATCACCATTGTTGACAATGCAACAAAACCCATTAATGGTACTGTCGACTGGAGATTATCCGGAAAAGAAGGAGATTACTTGTTTGAATGGAATGTTGGCGATAAAAACTATACAAAAGAGGTCATAATAAGCAGCAATCACCAATACGCCAGCAAGCTTGAAACAATAAATGATGGCATCGTCAAATCGATTCAAATAAATTATAAGGACGATAAAATATTCAATCTGCTTGGATGGAAACTTGGTTGGTTTGGAACATACTTCATTTTTGCGTTACTTTTCTCAATTATATTAAGAAAGGTTATGAATGTTTATTAGTTCGTCGAAACTCAAACCCTTGCGCTCTGCTATTTCTTTGGTTATTGAGTAATTTGATTCGGTCTGATTTATGTCCTCTAGCGTCAGGAAATGCCATTCCTTGAATTTTACCGCAATCCAAGGTTCTGCACCGAAAAGGGTCGCAAATCTATGCAAATCAACAACCTGGTCCTTTGTGAGATGCTGATAGTTTTTACTACTTATTTTCACCTCAATGGCAAATTTCCGCATATTGTTCCCTGCAAGAATATCGGGACAAGGATATTTCATGCTTCCTGAACCGGCACTTCTAAGAGCGGAGTACCCTGACTTCCAGAACATATGGATCAACTCTCTTTCTGCATTGGTTCCCTTAGCTTTGGTGTTCATAATAAACCAAAAGGTGGCTTAATTTAAAAGTGTTGGGTCCAAGGTTGTCCTGTGGAATCATTTATTAATATCCAGGGAACTAGAATAGAGTATGGACATACTTTCAAAAATCAATGAAATGAACAAAAAGCTACCAAAATTTGATGACGGGAGGATAAACTATCACGATTCGGATGAAGCTCCTGTTATTACAGTCTTTTTGTCATATAACGATGAAATTCTTTTGTTCAAGCGAAGCAATAAAGTTGCCACGTATCATGGAAAATGGAACGCTATTGCTGGTTACCTGGATGAAATAAAGCCAATTAGATACAAAGTTCTAGAAGAAATCAAAGAAGAAACTTCACTAACTGAAAAGGACATAGAAACGATCCATATTGGCAAGGCATACAAACTTAGGGACGAGGAAATTGAAAAAACTTGGTTCATACAGCCTGTTTTAGTAAAATTGAATCATAAGCCGAAAATAAAAATTGATTGGGAGCACACCGAATACAAATGGATTAGAAAAGAAGATATTAACAAGTTTGATGTTGTAAAAGGTGTTGATGTGAGCCTGAAAAATTCATTCAAGTAATCACTTGATTCTAAAATCACTTAATGAGCTCTGGTTGGACTCGATGATTCTTTTTGCCTGAAGATATGTTATATTTTTTTTCAGAACCAAATCCATAATCTTATCGTCCATTTGTTTTTTCTGATCTTGTTGCCTTTTTCCGAGAATCATAGAAATATCCAACATAGTTTAGTTATATAAAATGTCGTTGTCATTAAGAAATGAAAATTTTAATTGTGAAAAAATAAATTTTTCACTGATGAATGATATTAAAATATGAAAATAATTAGTTTTAAGGTAGAATGTTGTGTCATTAAGAAGATGAATACGAATAATTCTTGCATACGTAGTAATTGTTGATATCTGCTCCAGGAGAATAACATTCTTCTGGGAACTTGCAATCATTAGTCACTATGCAGCTAACATTACATTCTCCTATAACAAGACCGACTTTTACGAGAACTCTATTTCCAACACTGTCAGTTGTACAATTATAAAAGTCCGTATTCATGCATACGTTATTTTTACAAGACCCCATCAAATTGGATTGAACTGAATTATTTTGAATAGTTACAACAATTGGTAGGGAATTGTTTGTGGAAGTTGATTGATTCACCGGAATATAGGCAGTACAAGCAACTAAGGACAAAATAAATAGCAGCAATAATTTCTTCATAGAAGTACATAAGCATATGTAGATATTTAAACATACCTAAAGTGTTATTTTCATGAAATCGAAGGCTGCTTTTGTGTTGGGAAAGATAATTTGGGCCTCGTTAAGGAGTTCAGACACTTCTTTGTATCTCTGAGAAAAATGAGTTAAAATTAACTGTTTAACTTCCGCATTGGAGGCAATATTTGCTGCATCTTCTGAAGTAAGATGCTTTGTCTTTTCCGCTTTCTCTCTAAGAGAACTTTGGAATGTAGAATCCGCAATAAGAACATCTGCATACTTTGCAAGTTTTATTGCATTTGTAGTATAGAGTGTGTCAATTATGTAAGATACTTTCTTACCTTTAACGACGTATGTAGCGTCCTTTGCTTTTATTTTTTTCCCTTCGAAAACTATATTCTGTCCTTGTTTCAATTTTTCAAGATGGGGTCCATCTTTGATTTTGTGTTTCCTAAGGTACTCAACATCAATGTTTCTCCTGTCCTTTTCTACAAAAGAATAACCAACACAAGGTGTTGAATGGTCTAATTGACAACAATAAATTTCAAAATCTTCATTTTCAAATACCTTATCCACTTTTTTTGGAATTACCTCATGGATCTTTAAATTAATCTTAACATCGAAATAACAACTTTTTAATAAATGTTTAACATATGTTTTTGTCCCTTTTGGCCCAAAAAGTTCAATCTTATATGGTTCGCCATCTTTTGATTCCAAACTACCAATGGTCTGCATTAAACCAATAAGTCCTGCGATATGATCTCCATGCCAATGACTTATCAAGATGTGAGTTACCTTCGATCTGCTTATTCCTGCAATATTCATCTGCCGCTGAGTCCCCTCAGCACAATCAATTAGTATGCCATATTTCTTGTAACTAAGAAAAACTGCAGAAGGATTCCTTTCTTTTGTTGGAACTTGACAAGAAGTTCCTAATATCGTTAATTCCATAAAAAATGAAAGGCATAAACACACTATTTAATGATATTTATCTTCCATATTGTAAATATATAACAATGAATATGTTTAAATAAGTGCAACAGCAAATTAAAATCGATGGTGGAAGCAAAATATTCTGATCATGGCATCGTTACAGAATCTTCGGATGAGGCACGAGAATTATTCAACAAAGGCCGCTTTGGCATCATAAAGAACTCAAAAGTCTTATTGTCTCTATTCGAAGGAATGTATTTGCTTGAGAAAGGAAAAATAACGATCAAATCACTTGATGCAGATAAATTATTGAAAAAAGCAAATAAGAAAATAAAGGGTTTCTTGACAAAATTTGTTGTGTTTAGAGATTTGAGAGATCGTGGCTATATCGTAAAAACAGCACTTAAATTTGGAGCTGATTTCAGAGTTTATGATAAGGGCGTAAGTCCAGGAGAAGATCATGCAAAATGGATTGTATTCCCTGTTCATGAGTCTGGATCGATGACATGGCACGAATTCGCATCAAAAAACAGAGTTGCACATTCAACGAAGAAACGATTACTAATAGGAATTGTCGATGATGAAGAAGATGTGACATATTATGAAGTTGCATGGAAACGACCATGAGTTTATTTGATTTACCAAAAAACCAAGGAAAACCAACGACAAATCTTGTTCTTGACGTAAAGGAGAAAGCACTACAAACAGTAAGGAGCAGAGGCCCCTTGCTACCCGTACAAATTACCAAGGAACTTGGAGTAAATGTTCTTTTTGCAGGAGCATTACTTTCTGAACTTGTTGACAATGGTGTTTTAAAAATATCAAATACCAAAATTGGTGGAAGTCCTGTTTATTATGTTGCTGGCCAGGAAGGAAAATTGCAGGCATTACGGGATAAACTTAATGATAAACAACAAAAAGCATTTGATATGCTTAAAAGTTCAAAAATTTTAAGAGATTCTTCACAAGAACCAGTCATTCGTGCCTCCCTGAGAGATATTAAGGACTTTGCAATTCCACTCAGAGTAACAGCAGGACCTATTCAAGAGATATTTTGGAAATGGTACTTATGTGCTGATGTTGAGGTTGAGCCTATCATAAAAGACCAAATGGGGCTCATAGAGAAACAAAAAGGCATATCATCCCAAACTGATGTCCAAAAACAATTAACTGAGATAGAAAAGGAACTCAAAAGACTCGAAGGCGAAAAGAGTAAGCTTACTGAAAAGCCAATAGAACAAGAGGTAAAGGAAGAATTGAAAAAAGAGGAGACAATCCAAGAAAAGCCGAGAAAAATACGAAAAAAAGAGGTTTCACAACAAGCAGCGCCAGCTCAAATCCAAGATACACTTCAACTACAGAACGCGAATAAAATTGATGAAACGGATCAATTCATGAATAGAGTCATTGATTACTTCACAAAAAACAACATAGTATATTCTGGAGTAAAACAAATCAAGAAAGACAAAGATTTTGAAAGCATCGTCGTCATTCCAACCGCGGTTGGTAACGTAAACTATTTCTGCAAGGCAAAGAATAAGCAAAAAATAAACGATGCTGATTTGAGCCTTTTATATGCCCAATCACAAATGAAAAAGCTTCCAATATTGCTTATAACCACAGGAGAACCAACAAAGAAGGCCCAGGAACTCATAAACAAAGAATTTAAAAATATAACAATCAAAAGGATATGAGAGAACATGAAAATAACAACTATGCTCATAGGTTTAGCGGCAATCATTGTACTAGCAGCATGTGCATCCCAATCAGGGATATATTCTCAGCAATCGATACAGAATGGTGCAATGAAGAATCCGACATCCGTGAATACTTCGCAAACTGCATTAGCACAGAACTACCAGAGCATCGCTGATCAGGTAAAGGCAGACACGATAGCTAAGAATGATAAATATCAACAGATAGTGCTTCCCTATAAGATAAAATATGGCAAGATAGGAGATTACATTATATTTGGTTTAATTTATAATCCTCTTAATGAAGATAAACAAACCATAGATGGTGTCATTACGTTTATCGGCGCGCGAGATAGCAACAACAACATGATAGAAGGGGATTCCACTTATATGGGAACAACATGGATAAAAACACAACAGATTGCTGATTTCTACGTGCTGCAACAAGGAAACAGCACATATATACCATTAATTTTCACAATCGGAAACGATATTGCACAAGGAGTGCCGACAGTTCCAGGAACATACCAATTTGAAATTCAATTTTACAACAAAAATACATACGGAGGAGTTACAAAACTCGACTCCCAGGTTGAAGATATCTACATCAAAGTACAGTAAGTAATTTCATATCTTTTCATAAAGGGCACTTATTTTTGCTCAAAAGAATTATAAACGCCCTTTAGTTTTCTAATGACATGGGAACAGATTTAAAAGACATATCATCACGGGAAGAGATTGAATTCTCTGATTTGCAAGGAAAAAGGCTTGTTGTTGATTCTATGAATGTCATTTATCAATTTCTAAGCTCAATACGGCAGCAAGATGGATCTCTCCTAACTGATTCAAAGGGACATACAACATCACATTTGGTTGGTTTATTCAGTAGAATGACCAAGTTGAAGAAGATGGGAATAGATTTGGCTTTTGTATTCGATGGCAAGAAACCTCTACTTAAAAAGAAGGAAGTTGAAAGAAGGATTGAACTAAAGAAACAAGCACAGGCAGAGTATGAAATAGCAAAAGAACATGATGACTTAGTTGCTATGAAGAAATATGCAGCGCGAACATCATTGCTGACAAAGGAAATGATTGAAGAATCAAAAATACTACTTGGAGCGCTTGGTTTTCCAATAATACAGGCACCAAGTGAGGGGGAAGCACAGGCTGCCTATATGGTTAAAAAAGGAGATTTCTACGCAGAGGTAAGTCAGGATTATGATTGTTTGTTGTTTGGAGTTCCCCAAATGATACAAAATCTTACGCTTAGCGAGAGGAAAAAGAGTAAAAATAAGCTCAGCTATGAGAAAATAAAGCCAACAATAGTTAGGTTAAATAAAACACTAGAACAGAACGGGATAACACAAGAATCAGTTGATTGCAATGGGTATGCTGATTGGAACTGATTTTAATATTGGAGGAATAAGAGGCATCGGTCCGAAAAACGCCCTAAAATTAGTCAAGAAATATGGAAGTGACTTCAATAATTTATTTGAAGATGTTAAATGGGATGATTTCTTTGATGTCGAGTGGCAGGAGGTATTTGGTGTAATTAAGAACATGCCTGTAACTGATGATTATGAACTAAAGTGGAGAAGGATGAATAGGGAAAAGATAATGGAGCTTCTTGTAGAGAAGCATGAATTCAACAGGGAACGTGTTGAAAAAACACTTGATGACATAGAAGAAGATGTGAAAAAAGGAAAACAAAAGGGACTTGGTGAATTCTTTTGAAATTAAAAGAATATTTGAAAGGAAAAATTTCTGGAAAATTGCTTAAATTTGTTCCCAGTTCTTTCGATATAGTCGGCGATATTGCTATTTTTGCAGAAATTCCAGAGAAATTAAGTAAAAAAGAAAGATTTATTGGAGAAACTGTTATGAAATTACATAAGAATGTGCACGTAGTATGCAAGAAAATAAAGAAATACTCAGGAAAATACAGGACACCAAAGCTCAAAATCATCGCAGGGGAAAAAAGAAAAGAGACATTATATATTGAGAATGGTTGCAGGTTTCTACTGGATGTTGAAAAAGTCTATTTCTCTCCACGATTAGGAACAGAACGGGCTCGTATCGCTAATCAAGTTGCAAATCAAGAAAATGTGCTCGTTCTATTTAGTGGTTGTGGACCATACACAGTTCAAATAGCAAAAAAAGCCAAGAAGGTCACTGCAATTGAAGTAAATCCAATTGCACATAAATATGCGTTAGAAAATCTCGAGCTAAATAAAATAAAGAATGCGACTGTTTTGAAAGGAGATGCTAAAAAAATAATTCCAAAAATAAAGGAAAAGTTCGATAGAATTGTCATGCCATTGCCAAAAACGGCAGAAGATTTTTTGAAAAATGCATTGTCTGTTGCAAAAAAAAGATGCATCATACACATATATACATTTGGCAACGAAGATGAAATAAAAGAAAAAAAAGACTCAATAATTAAGATTTGCAAGGACAATAATAGAAACTGCAAAATTCTGAACATAGTAAAGGCAGGGGAATATGCACCCCACGTGAATAGGCTTTGTTTTGACATACAAGTAGCATAGATTTAAAAATAAGAAAAATTCTATTTAGAATGCCTGCAATGAACGAAGTGAACACCCTCTAACGCAAGAATGAAGAACGGTAGTAACTGCTGAGCGGGCATTAGTTTTTTAAAGCGGAAAGGAATTAGTCTCATCATGAAAGCAAAAACTGTTTTGGTCACTGGTTCAAGCATCGGAATAGGAAAAGCCACGGCAATAGCATTTGCCAAAGAGAGATATAATGTTGTTGTGACATATAATAAAAGCAAAAATGAGGCACAACAATGTAAAAAAGAGTGTCTTGCTTCCGGTTCTCCAAACGTAATTGTCGTTAAACTTGATATTAAAAATAATAAAAACATAAAAAAATTGGTCGAAAAGATAAAGATTAAATTTGGAAAAATAGATATTCTTGTCAACAACGCAGGCGTTCTCGTTTATAAAAAATTAAAAAAACAAACACCTCTTGAAATCGAGAATGTATTAAGGACAAATTTGGAAGGGATGATTAAAATGACAAGCGAAGCTCTTCCTCTGATTAAAACTGCTATCGTAAATATTTCAAGCTACTGGGGGATATATGCCGATGCAGATGTGAGTACATATGTGGCATCAAAATGGGGGGTCAGGGGATTTTCTCAAGCACTTGCAAAAGAAATAAAACAAAAAGTTTTTGTTGTAAATCCTTCAGATACAAAAACACAAATGAATGATTGGAAAGGCGTTCCTCCAGAAAAGGTTGCGAATATTGTTGTGAATGCAATAAAAGGAAGATATAATGTAAAATCAGGAAGTGATCTTAATGTTTGGGAATTATAGCGTTAACCAAACATACCCATGAAATCTTTTCCTTCTGACTCTTCTGAAGAAAGCACTTTTTCAACCGCACTATTGAAATCAGATTTTTTCACGGAAGTCCTGTTGTCGCGGATTGCAAAGTAACCAGCTTCCGTGCATACAGCACGTATTTCGGCGCCAGACATACCTTCCATCTTTTTTGAAATTACATCTGTATCCACATTAATTAACTTCATCTTTGAAGAATGTATCTTAAAGATTTGCTTAATTCCCTCTATAGTTGGAATCGGAACATGAATTAACCTGTCCAGTCGTCCTGGCCTTATGATTGCTGGATCGAGAATATCCTTTCTATTTGTACAACCAATAACTTTTACATTATCAAGATGTTTGAAGCCATCCAATTCAGCCAAGAACTGCATGAATGTTCTTTGCACTTCCCTCTCGCCAGATGTTCCCATCTCAATTCTTTTTGCAGCTAACGCATCAATCTCATCAATGAATATTATGGAAGGTGCCTTCGCTCTGGCGAGTTGGAAAATCTCTTTGATTAATTTTGCACCCTCCCCGATAAATTTCTGGACTAATTCAGAACCGACAACTTCTATGAACGTTGAGTTTGTGGATGAAGCTACTGCCTTTGCTAACAGAGTCTTTCCTGTTCCAGGAGGACCATACAATAAAACTCCTTTTGGTGGCTGAATTCCCACCTTCCTGAACAACTCCGGCTTCTTTAATGGCAACTCAACAACTTCTTGTATTTCCAGAGCTTGTTTGTCTAGTCCACCCACATCATTCCACGAAGTAGTTGGTTTTTCTACAATAACGAACTTTTCGACGTTGAATGATGTTGATGTATTTATCTTCTTGACAATCGTAAGGTTTTTTTGCTCAACTAAAACAAAATCACCAGCAGTCAAAGGTCCCACAGATGATGATGAAGCCACGAAAAACTCATTTCCGTTATTCAGCTTGATCAAATAATTATCATCAAGAACTTCCTTAATTTCAGCGACCATCAAAGGAGGATTTTGGAACTTCTTTAATTCAGTTTTCATATGGTCAAGCGTCTGCTTGAGAATTTTATTCTCCTCTTCTAGCTGAGAAGTCTCTACTGTGTACCCATACATCATTTTTTCAATGACATCATCCTGTGCTTTGGGTTCTTCTGATTTTTTGGCCATAATAATAGGATAATTCTATTGTTTATAAAATTATCTTGTTATGAGAAGCTTATCCATTGCTTCCTTGAGTTTCTTTATTTCCGGATTCG
Source organism: uncultured Candidatus Woesearchaeota archaeon (assembly GCA_963835585.1). GTDB lineage: Archaea > Nanobdellota > Nanobdellia > Woesearchaeales > UBA10107 > UBA10107. The sequence continues at coordinate 36,168 of CAWIGF010000003.1, read as the reverse complement.
AGAAATGTTCCCGCGCCGGTTTCAATATCTCATTTATCTTATTTACCATAGCTAATTTCAAGTCCATTGGATGTAATTTTTTACTCTTAAAATCAGTTACTAGTTCATCGTATGAAAAATAAGTTTTATTTCCTCCGAATTTCTCTTGACGTTTCATTTCAAGTGTCGCACCATCTTTTATGAAAACAAGATATCGTGCCCAGTCCAACAGCGGATTGAAATCAATTTCCCCTTCCGGGCAGAACGCATTTGTTATTTTTTTCTTGACCTCCTCTTCGCTATCCGTCATATAGACAGCAGAACCAGGTATGCTCTTTGACATCTTCATCTGACTCCATAATTCTTGCATCTTGTCCTTTGGTATTGGCCAAACTGATGGTTTATGCAGACCGAGAATGAGATGCCCATGCAATGCAATTGGCTTTATTGATTCCCCTTTTCTGTTTTTTATAGGATTCTTGAGTTTCAAAGCAACATCACGCGCGATTACTTGCGCTTTCCTTTGATCATTTCCTGCATGTGCTATATTTATCCCCTGCACAAAAATATCAGCTACCTGCATAGGTGGATAAATAAGTTTTGCAAAATCAATTGCTTCACCTTCTTTCCTACCCATAATTGTTGTTGATCTCTCAATTCTTCCTAGCGTCGTATTTTTGCTCACATCAATAACTGTTTCCCAGAATGCATCGTTGTTGTGATATAGTTTACTGCCAAGAACAAATCTAATGTCTTTTGGATTTCCTCCAAGACATTTGTATGCAGCAATCAATGCCTCTTTGAAAAAAGGAACACCGATTTCCTGTATTACTTTCATATCGCCACCGAGCTTGTCATTTATCCATGAATGCCAATCCGCTAAAAATATGCTGCAATCAACTCCGGCATCGACTAGGTCCTTTACTTTACTCATACAAACAAGACCGTGACCAAGGTGTGGCTTTCCAGATATCTCAAATCCAATATAGTGCTTCAGTGGAGTCTTAGAAGCTATCAGCGAATTAAGATCTTCAGGAGTTAGAATTTCTTCTGTATTTCTTGTAATGAGATTAAATCTATCTTCGTCATGCATATCGAAAAATGTGCTAAAACCTTATTTAAACCTTCCTCCTTAGGCAAAACAAAAGCTTTAAATAGAAGATTTGCTTGCTTTTAAATAGAAAAACAATGGCAGAAGAAGACAAGAGACTTTCTCGGGAAATCATCGGCAAAATGGTTGTTTCCAAGACAGGAAAGAAGTTTGGAACTGTAGGGGATATCACATTTGAAACGAAATCAGGGGAGTTGATTCATCTTGTTCTTACGAACCCAACTCCTTATTCAACAAAGCTTGAATTAGAGAAGGATAGTCAGGGCAATATATTGATTCCTTATAGCGCAGTCCAAGCGATTGGAGACTTCTTAGTTATAGCGGAAGAAGATGTTGTATAAACACCAATACTTTTTTATATTACACGCTTTCTTAATCAATCATCATGGAACACACTATATGGACAGAGAAGTACCGTCCTAAAAAATTCTCAGATGTCAAGGGACAGAAAGATACAGTTGAGAAAGTGCAGGCATTTGTCAAGCAAAAAAATATGCCACACATTATGTTTTCAGGGCCTGCTGGTGTTGGAAAAACTACCTTGTCATTGGTTATTGCGCACGAGCTTTTTGGAGAGTCTTGGAGAGATAATTTTCTTGAATTGAATGCCTCAGATGAAAGGGGAATTGATGTCATAAGGATTAAAGTGAAAGATTTTGCCAGGACAAAAGCAATTGGAGACGTCCCTTTTAAAATAATCTATCTTGACGAATGTGACGCGTTGACATCGGAAGCGCAACAGGCTTTGCGTAGAACAATGGAAAATTATACACAAACATGCAGATTTATTTTGAGTTGTAATTATTCTTCAAAAATAATTGATCCAATTCAATCACGATGTGCAATATTCAGATTCAGGCCATTGGAAAAACAAGAGCTGCTATCAATAATAGGAGTCATTGAAGCGAATGAGAAAATAAAAGTTTCGGACGCAGCAAAAAATGCGTTAATTGTCATCTCCGAGGGCGATGTAAGAAGAATGGAAAACATTCTCCAGAGCTGCGCAGCACTCTCGAAAGATATTAATGAAGAACTTATTTATTCCCTTGCATCCGTTGCTAAGCCAAAAGAGATCAAAAAAGTCATTGAACTTGCCCTTCAAAAAAAATTTATCGATGCACGAAATGAGTTATTGAACGTAATGACGAATTATGGATTGTCCGGACTTGATGTTATAAAGCAGATGCAGAAAGAATTAACTGAAATGAAGATTGATGGAAGGAAACAAATGTCATTGATTGAAAAATGTGGAGAAGCTGAATTTAGAATCAGTGAAGGTTCTGATGAATTTGTTCAATTAGAGGCATTCCTAGCAAGCATATCTTTGATTGGAGAAAACAACAACTCATTTCAAAAATAAACTAATTATAAGAGCCAAAAAATCAATAAGGGCAATGATAAATTCTTGAATTTTATTTCTTCTTTCATTTTAGCTCGCATGATTAATGGTTATTTGTGTATCGACATATTGCTGGTACTCATACCCTAGTGATATTTGAATCAACTTTTGGAAATCATTAGGATTGTCCACTGTTTGTGCGCATCGTACTTGCGCTTGATTGTTGTACAATTCAACATAACCTGATGTTGCTGTTCCTCCTTGTAAGCCCGAACACACTAGATTACCCAAACTCGTATCCGCAATATTTACATATACCCAATTTTGATCTGTCAAAACACCATCGCACCCGACATTCGACTTATACAGAGTATCGGTCGATGCTCCCAAATCTTGAATTGTGAAATAGAAGTCAACTTCTTTTGCTCCAGCTGCTTCTTCTTGCATACTGGTTATTCCTATTGGAGCTCCTGAGCTTTGTACAGAAATAGCACCATTTGGATTGCAAATTCCTTGATCTGTGGACGCTCCCGTCAAATCTTTACGGACACACAAACTTGCTTGCGCTTTTGTCCCATATTCATAGCATACGTTTGCTCTTACTGTGAATGGCGCAGATCCTGATACTGTCGAGGCATAGTTCATTGTTGGAAATTGCAATGTGGTGGAATCACCCTGAACGGTGTTTCCAGATGCATCAAGGTGAACCCCATTAAGGGCTTCTGGTGAATTCATGGTCAATTGTGAAGAAGAAACTCCAAAGTCAGCTGGATTTATGCCGGTTATGTACGCACGTATGTCACTTGGATTTGTTATGTCAAACTCTCCTATATTTTGTATCTTTATACCGACTTGAAATGGACTATTTTTATCAAAGATTGTAGAAGGAGGAACGCCTGGCAAGAAACTGATTGCTAAACCTTGCGTGCCACCGACAAACGCCTTGTTAACAGTGGTTTTTGCTGCCTGCTGTTGACAACCAACAAGCAAAATCATAAGAAAACCCATTAATAAGACCAATTTTGTATATTTCATCATTTCCTCTTTCGTCCAATAGACCAACAATCAAAAATATAAATGTTTCTATGCTTATGTCAGACTCTTTATTGTCACTTGCGCGCTTGTATGAGTAAGATAACCGTATGTAAGGTCAATGGAAAGAATAGTCTGATAGGCAGGAGACGTCGAATCTGATAGCGTAAATGTACAGTACAGCGTCCCTTGCTTTGTCGTTCCAATCATTATATTTCCGGTTGGCTGACAATCCACTGATCCAGCGGATATCGTTCCAAGTACAACATTCGAATACTGGACTATGTCTGTGTCACCATAATTCAAAGGACTAGGGCATCTATTCATTGAGTCGGCATTGGGATTAACGACAACACCCCCTCCTTGGTTTGCAACGGTTATAAGGAATCCTACTTTGCCTGGCTCTGCGTTTTCGGTGATTGCCGTTACGGAAACAGGCCCTCCTTGACCACCAGTTACAGGTGGGTTCACTACTGTGCATGCCTGGTTTGCCACAAATGAAGTTGGGTTTGGATTGACACAAACAGGGACTCTCACTTGTGTAGTATATGTGTAGCAGGCACTTGCCAAGAAAGTTTGCTGCAATACATCTGTTCCGGCGGGGAGGTAAATGGCGGGTGAAGTGAAAGTCACTGTTCCCAGTCCACCCACTGTATTAAATTTTGTTTTTGCATCTAAATTAAACTGCTGTTGCCGTGGTGTAATTGGAAATAAATTTGTGTCATACCCACTCAGGTACAAAGTCCCTCCACTAACTGGAACAGCCCCCTGATTCGATAGTTGAACAACAATATTCAAGGGAGATCCTGTAAAGATAATACTAGGTGGATTATTGCTTACAAAACTAAGGACCACACCTTGATACCCAAGATGGCTCGTATCAGGTATAGCCGCAACCTGTGCAGGGCTCTTTCCAAGGCTTATGCCACTGCAGCCTGAGATAAACATAATTAAGAAAGCGACTAAAATACTATATTTAATATCCATATCCGAACACAATTATTTTCATTATATAAATGTTTTGAGCCATTATGATGCCGCAGCTACATTAGGATTCTTTATATCCAGTTGGACCGACTGGTAGTAAACATAGCCATATGATAAATAAATAGAAAGAGGTGTCGTGAATGCGGGCTTGGTTGTGTCTAGTGGTGCTCGACACCTGACTGAGGCAATAGTCGATTGAGAGGATAAATTAAAACTATTGATTGGTGTATTGCTATTAAGATCGGACATTGGATAGCAATTTATCTGTTTTCCGCTCATATAGGCTTGAATTCCCACTAAATTGATATCATCATTTGATAATGATATGGTTCCAAGACATAATTTGTCATAAGATGCACTCCTAACCACATACCCTTTTCCAGATACATCACTAACATATATTCTGAACTCCAACTGCAATTGATCTGGATGATACCATGTCTCGACTTTAGTTACTGCAACAGGGGCACCTTGTGAAGAAGACACCTGAGCATCAGTAAAACTGCAGGCGCCCTGAGTTATAGTTTGACCATATTCTAGTTGTGGATTGATGCAAACAATAGGACTTGCTTGCGTTTCATAAGGATAACAGGTAAGAATTTGAAGGGTCTCGATTTTTTCATTTGTGTTTGGAAGGTTCAAATTTGAAATCGTGAATATTTTTGTTGTTTTTTGTCCAGCTGGGACGAAGTTGCTCCTTCCGAAAAGATTTATTCCTTCATACCTTGTTGGGGAACTGAACTGAACAATCGCTGGATCATAGGAAGAAACGGAAAGTATTGCGTTCTGCACATCGTATGCGCCTGCATTTTCTAAGGTAACGGGAATTTCAAGTCCTTGTCCAGCGTATAAAGGGGAGGGAATTTGTCCAATGGTTGCTGTAATTCCATCCGTTCCAACAAGATTAGATGCTTGCGTCGTCGAAGTGGAGGAAGTACAACCATATAGAATCGTACATAAAAACAAGATCAAAATTACTTTCTTCATTAACTTCCCCCTGTGGTTTGCGCACCGTTTCCAAGAATTGATTGCTGACCAGGAATGTAAACATCTCTGCTATCAGACACAATGTAATTGTATGTTACATCAGCGTCCAGAGTCAGCTCTTGTGGATTGTTTGGAGTTTGCAAGTCGTTGTTCGCAACTAATCTACATGTGTTTGTTTGAGGAGAATATTGCCCGTAACGTATGCTAGACCAACTTGTTCTAGTTAAGAAAGCATTATTGACGCCACAGTTCAAATTTTCAGGACCAAATGAGAACAAAGGAGGTATTGTGAACAAAATATTTGATATTGAAGATATTGTTCCCTTTGCATTATTTTTTATGAACAAAGCAAACGATATATTACTTCCCTGACTTATACCATATGCTATAGGAGATTGCTGTTGTATGTTAACAGTTCCGCCTGTTTTTATGATTGGTTGTATCAGGTCGTTTTGGCCGATTTGTGTTTTTAATGCATTTGGATCCGCCTTAACAAGGTCACCTATTATTTTCGTATTGAGGAGTTTATCTTGTTGTGTTGTTCCTTGGGTCTTGGCAATAAGTGCAGAAAGCGCATTACTTCCAATAACAATTATGCTCCTTTGGCTGTGGGAAACCACGTTCACTGCAGTTACATTGAAATAAAATGTGCTAGTTCCCTTTTTCGAAACATCGAGATTCATGCAATTGATTACTGATTGGTCAGGCGACAATACACCAGGAGCTACAGAAATATGATCAGGATCTGGAACACCATTACCCCTTCCTGTCAAACCACATATGAATTGTAACGTAACTGGTGTCGCCATGTAATTATCTGCAGAAATCATCACAGATGTCTGGTCGGATAATAAAGTAGGTAATGTTGATGCTCCTGCATTTGAGGTATCTGTATCTAGAGTGAATTGCCCTATTTGGACATTGAACCCCGTATTTGTTGTTACCGTTTCGGATGCCAGTTGCGCGGCTAATTGCTGCTGTGGTGTCAACGATATCTTGGAACAATCGACGTTATTGCCTATACCACCCAAATTACTTATCTCACACATAATTTGTGTCCATAGTCCAGAAGTAGTTGCGGTAAAAGTACTCCATTGTTGAGAGAAAAAATCGGCAACATCATGAATATGCCCTTGTTGATTTGCATAAACTGCAAGCGAATTTGTAAGTATTGCTGGATTTAGTATGAAAAGCAAGGAGATAAAGACAACCCCGAGAACAACGTAACCAAACGTTGAATTCATACCAAGATCGAAATTAGCATATAATGCGAATGCAGTCCACCATGGGAAGAAAACAAACCAAGCAATTACAGTGGAAGACACTCCGGCAGACGTAAGGATGCTTGCAAGGAACAAATCACAAAACAAGATAAGAAGTACCCACATTAGTTTTCCACCTTTATATCCATATCCTATAAAAACAAAGAATGTAAAGAATGACAATACTAAATATAACCAACCAATCTGATAATTTGTGTACCATCTAAAAAAATCAGTAAATATCGCAAGCAAAAGAAGGAATATAAAACGCGGAGGTTTTTTGGAGGATGAGTTAGGAGAAGAATTGGAAGAACTGCCTGACGAACCTTTCGATGACGACTTAGATGGAATTAGTTTTGAAAGAAACCCTGTTGTTTTAACAGCCGCACCAGCAGTTGCACCGGCGACATTAGAAGCGATATTTTTGGCCTTATCTCCAAGAGAGGCTTCTTCAATTTCATTTTTAATTGCCGTAATCTCTTGATTTATCTGTTTGATTTTCTCAAGAGTCAAATCATGCAGCTCTATATCTCCTTGTCTATTATACCTTTTAAGAAAATCTTCCTGTAAAGCGAGGCGTTCCTCTGCGTCCTCCAATTCTTTATTTAATTTACCGACGTCTACCATTCATTGCCTCTTTTTTGAGAATTATGATTGCAAAGTCACGTTCAAATTAACAATGTTCAAAACAGTTTCTGGTTTTATTTGTATGTAGTTTTCACCCTGCTGAACAAATTGATTTATCTTCTCTGAGAACGACATGTTGCTGTTCTCAACATCACTCAGTATTCCATTTATGCTCAATTGACCTTGTTTGTAATCAGAATCTGCAAAATCTATATCAAGTGTTACATTCTCTGTGTAATTTGAATTTTCGTTGCTGATATTTGCAAAATCACTTGGATTGATTGTGAAATAATAGAATGGATATGTTATTTCCTTAAGATTAGCCTGAATGGCTACCTGATCTACGAAATAATTTCCTTTGGTTGTGCTGAAAGTGATTGTGTTATCCCCCTGCTGCAAATATGAAGGATCAAATTGTATCTCGGACAGGGAACCGCAGTCAGGAATTGCAGAATAATGAAGAGATTTGCCGTTTATCTCTATCGACAATGGACTGACATCAGATGGAGTCAAACAATCTGGGAGGAATGTTAATTTTGTGTCAAGGAAATTCTCCATTTGTGTTGCGCTAACGACAAATGAGTTATCATATCGCTGCTTTGATATATCTGTGAAATCTGCAATAACACGTACATTACTCAAATCATATTCATTCAATTGCCAGAAGGCAATACCTGGATCATTTACTTCAAATATCAAGGAATTCTGGCTTTGAACCAAACTCTTATCTATTGATATTGGTGGAGCATTTCCCTTTGCAATTGGCCCATCATATATGTTATTACCATTCAAGAAAATCTGCAATCTTCCTGAAGAAGTCCCGACATCAAAAGCCAGTACGTAATTATCAGTGTTGCTTAAGTCAGCCACAGAGAATGTTAGATTGTAAATCTGATCTTGAAGAAATCCTCTTTCAACGTGGAACGAAGGAATTGATTTAAGGGTCGCCGCGCTTTTTTCCGAATAAAGACTAAACGAGTCCAATGCAATAACATTGCTCTGGTCTTGAATAGGGTCCAGAGTCCCGGGGTGAGCAAATACAAGCAGATTTGGGGAATTTGCCTCAGATGAGGAAGAACTTGAGCCTGATGAAGAATTCGATAGTAATTGGTTTCTAACATTGGCTGGAAGAAGAAGGACATAAAGCACTATTAGCAGAGCGACAATAGCGAGTAAACCAGCTGCGGCGCCTCCTCCCTGACCTCTTTTCGTTAGCATATGGTTGAAATAAAGGGGCTTTATATATATGTTTTTCTATTCCCAAGTTATGAAAATCATCTTTTCGGATTTTAAAAAGGGAGAAGTAAAAGTCAAGATAACAACCATAGACGACTTATGGTATCTGTCACAAATAATAGATAAAAATGACATTGTGAAAGGGGAGACACTTAGAAAAATTAAAATAGGCCAGGAGGAGAACCTAAAAATAGTTAGAAAGCCTGTTTTTCTGAGCATTTCTGTCGAAAAAACAGAGTTCCAGAGGCAAAGCAACATATTCAGGATTTCTGGAACAATCCTGGAAGGACCTGATGATGTTCAAAAAGGAGCCTATCACACAATCAGTGTTGAAATAAACACAACAATAACGATAATAAAAAAACAATGGCTTGATTTTCAAATGGAACGATTGAAGGAGGCAAGTTCTGAGAGTGGCCAAAAGATACTTCTTGTAGTTTTTGATAGGGAAGAAGCCAACTTTGCCCATGCAACAACATATGGTTATGAATATCTTTCTGAACTAAAAGGCAATGTCCAAAAAAAAGACGATGCGAAAAAAATAGAAAGCACATTCTATAAGGACATCATCGAACAGATAAAACAATATAGCGCAAGGTACAATATAAATAAAATTGTTGTTGCAAGCCCTGCATTCTGGAAAGACTACCTTGTAAAGGAAATAACCGACCCTGAATTAAAAAAGAGAATAATAACTGCGACATGCTCCTCCGCAGACAAAACTGCATTCAATGAAGTCCTGAAACGTCCAGAAGTTGAAACGGCATTGAAAGAGAGCAGAGCAGTGGAAGAAATATCTCTTGTTGAGGAATTATTAAAAGAGATAATGAAAGGAAAGCTTGCTATCTATGGCCTTCAGGCAGTTTCTGATGCCGCGGACGTTGGGGCCATCAAAACTTTGTTGATTAGTGATTCATACATACAAAAAACAAGAGAAACAAATGAATTTGAAAGGGTTGATACAGTGTTGAAGAAAGTCAATGACTCAAAAGGAAAAATAATGATAATTTCTTCAGAACATGAAGGGGGAAAACAACTTGATGGTCTAGGCGGCATTGCTGCGATTTTACGATATCAACTCAATTAAATGACAACATATTCTACAATATCGATAATGAAGAATATATTTTTTATTAATCACTTTTAAATTCCGTTAGTCTCTCCTCAATAGATAAAAAAACATAACCTTTTAATAGTAGTAGTAATCTAAATACATGAAAACAAGGGGTGTTTAATGATGGTAGTCAAAGACGATTTTTTAGCGAAGTTGAGAAGATATTTTAATCTTAATTTGTACGAAGTAAAAATTTGGACAGCACTGCTGTCAAGAGGCGTTTCGACTGCAGGAGAACTTTCTGACATTGCCAATGTTCCACGATCCAGATCATATGATGTTCTTGAATCACTAGAAAAGAAAGGATTTGCAATAACAAAAATTGGAAAACCGATAAAGTACGTGGCAGTTCCCCCTGAAGAAGTCCTTGAGCGAGTAAAGAAAAATGTGGTTGAAGAAGCAAAAACAATGTCGCAGAGATTGGAAGAACTGAAAGGAACTGATGTTATTGATGAATTAAAATCATTACACACGCAAGGAGTGGAGCTCATTGAACCGAGCGATCTCACGGGCTCTTTGAAAGGCAGACACAACCTCTACAATCATCTTGAGATGGTTATAAAAGGTGCGGAGAATTCAGTCACAATAATGACAACGGCGCAAGGGCTGATGAGAAAAGTTGAAGGATTGAAACCAGTCTTTGAAAAATTGAAGAAGAGGGGAGTGCAAATACGAATCGCAGCACCATTGACGAAGGAAAATGCAGCTGCTGTAAAAGACATAAGTTCAGTTGCGGAAGTTAGAAACAGCAACACAAAAGCACGGTTTACGATTGTTGATGGAAAAGAAATGGTTTTCATGATTTTGGATGATGAAGAAGTTCATCCAACATATGATGTTGGCATCTGGATAAACAGTCCATTCTTCTCAGCAGCAGTTGAGGAGTTATTTGACCTTTCTTGGAAGGCTATGAAAACTACACCAATTGCTAAATAATTTTATTTTTTGTTTATTTTAATAAATTCCTTTAATTAGGTGAGGTCTACCATTAAAAAACTATATAAACACACATACGCCTGCTTATTCCATGGATATTCAGGGAATTATCGAGGAACTTCACCCTCTTGAACGAAGGGCACTTCCATTTCTAAGTTCCTCAAGGACACTTTCTGAACTGGCAAAGAAATCAGGATTGCAAGAAGTCGAAGCGATGAGAGCATTGCAATGGCTCGAAAACAAAGACGTCCTAAAAATAAAATCATCAGAAAGAGAATTAATTGTTCTTGGTGAAAACGGAAAAATATATTCAAAGAAGGGGTTGCCAGAAAGAAGAATGCTGAATGAAATCAAAAATTCTCCTATCCTTATCGGGAAATTAATTGAAAAGATCGGAAAAGAGGAATTTGAAATTGCTGTCGGAATATTAAAGCAAAAGGCGGCCATCAGCATAATTGATGGAAAGATTTCAATAACAGATTCTGGTAAAAAACTTCTTCAAAAGGAAATGCTTGAAGAGAATTTCCTAAATAAATTAAACGAAGGTGCAATGGAAATTGGTTCATTAGGCCCCGAAGAAAAATTCGCGTTCGACAACCTAATGAAACGAAAGAAAATCATTGAGAAGAATGTTGAAAAAATAAAGGAATTTGAATTGACTGAAATTGGGAGAAGACTTTCAAGGGAAAAAATAGAGATAAATGATCTTCTTGAGCTTGTGACCCCTGAGATGTTGAAAAACAGCAGCTGGAAAGGTAAAAAATTCAGAAAATATGATGTTACTATGAGTGTTCCTGAAATTTCCGGTGGAAAGAGACATTTTGTCAACCGATCAATTGAATATGGAAAGAAGATCTGGACTGATTTAGGATTCAAGGAGATGACTGGAAAGAAAACTATTACGTCATTTTGGAACTTTGATGCACTATTTACTGCACAGGATCATCCCGTCAGGGAGATGCAAGACACATTCTTCATAAAAGGCGTCGAGGGAAAATTGCCCGATAAAAAAATAGTATCTAGGGTGAAGGAAACCCATGAAAAAGGCGTAGAAGGAAGTAAGGGTTGGCAATATGCATGGAGCGAAAAAGAGGCAAGGAAAGTTCTCCTTAGAACACATACGACGTGCCTTTCATCACAAACATTGGTGAGTTTGAAAAAAGAGGATCTGCCTGCTAAATTTTTCGCAATAGGGAAATGTTTCAGAAATGAAACGGTGGATTGGAGCCATGGATTTGAATTCAATCAAAGTGAAGGAATTGTTGTTGATCCGGATGCGAATTTGCGACACCTTATTGGTTATTTGAAATTATTCGCAAAAAAAATGGGATTTGAAAAAATAAGAATTCAACCTGCATACTTCCCATACACAGAACCTAGCCTAGAAGGTGCTGTATGGAGTGAAGAAAAACAAGAATGGGTCGAAGTTCTCGCTGCAGGAATATTTAGACCGGAAGTTACCATCCCTTTACTAGGAACAGCAATTCCTGTGCTTGCATGGGGGCCGGGATTTGATAGATTGATGATGAAGTCCCAAGGAATTTCTGATTTGCGAGAGATTTACAAAAATGACTTGAAGCAAATAAGAAATAAGAAATTTGTGGTGAACACATAAAATGACAAATATCATCTTTAACAGAAAAGAATTGGAAAAATATATTCCATTGACAAAAGATGTCATTGAAAAAATAAGCCTATTTGGCACTCCGCTTGAAAAAGTCGACAAGGAAATAGTGGAGATAGAAGTATTCCCAAATAGACCAGATTTAATTTCACTTCAGGGTTTTGTAAGGGGGTTTAGTGCATTTCTCGGAAAAAACACAGGGTTAAAACAATACAAAGTAAATATGCCATTGGATGATTATGTTGTTGTTATCGACAAAAGTGTAAAAGACGTAAGACCCTACACAGCATGTGCAATTGTGAAAAACATAAAGTTCGATGAAGATAAAATAAAAGATATAATCAACTTACAAGAAAAATTGCACATCACGGTTGGAAGGAATAGAAAGAAACTAGCAATTGGTGTTTATCCTCTTGAAAAAATAAAACTGCCAATCAAATTTGAAGCGCGTGAACCGAAAAAGATACAATTTATCCCATTAGGAGAGAATAAATTAATGACGGGATCTCAAATCCTTGAAAACCACCCAACAGGAAAAGATTATGCTCATCTATTGCTTGAAAATAAAAAATATCCTGTTTTTGTTGATGCAAATAACAATATTCTATCTATGCCTCCAATAATTAATAGTAATGAAACAGGAAAGATTACCGAAAAAACAAAGGATGTTTTTGTTGAATGTTCCGGATTTGACTTGAACATATTGAAAAAAGTTCTGAATATCTTGGTCACAACACTATCGGATATGGGTGGGAATATTTATGCAATGAAAATAAAGTATGATAAAGATCTTACTACACCTGATTTAACTCCAGAAACAATGAAAATCTCCTTGAAAAATACAAATAAATTAATTGGCCTCGACCTAAAAGAAAAAGATCTCGAAAAATTCCTTCCACAAATGGGTTATGAATACAATAATGGAACGGTAAAGGTCCCTGCTTGGAGGACAGACGTGTTGCATGAAGTCGACATAATAGAGGACGTCGCAATCGCCTATGGATACGACAGGCTTGATCCGGAAGTTCTGGAAGTTGCAACAACCGGCGAGGAATCAAAAGAGAATATATTCAAAACGACGCTTGCAGAAATCCTAATAGGGATTGGATTGCAAGAGATTTCAACATATCACCTAATAAAGGAAACAGAAATAAATAAGAAAGATAAACCCGAACAGATTGAATTGGAAAATTCAAAAACAGAGTATAAATATCTGAGAACAAATCTTCTTGTTCCGGCACTAAGGATACTTTCAGAAAACAAAAATAATGAATATCCGCAAAACCTATTTGAGATAGGAACTATTTTTGGATTAGACAAAGAACATAAAACCGAGACAGGAGTTGTTGAAAACGAATCATTGATATGTATCCTTTGCTCCGAACAGGCAAATTATACAAAAATAAGGCAAATTCTAGATTATTTATTCAGGACAATTGATGTGAATTTTGTTGTCCTTCCTGAAACAAGAAAAGAATACATAGAAGGAAGGACAGGAGTGATTTCCGTGAATGGTATCGTTCTTGGGCATATTGGAGAAATTCATCCTGAAACCCTGTCCAATTTCGAGATTAGCACTCCCGTTGCAGCACTTGAGCTGAATTTGACAGAGTTATTTAATATAATATATAGCAAAGGCTAAATAACTATTCTCAATATATTGTATTATGGGGTATGATGATGAGTATGCTCTTCCGGACGATGAAACTCTCAAGAAAGAGAACTATGAAGAGTACACATTAAGTGATGTTGATGAGAAAAATCTTGGAGAGATAGAGTTTGATCTAAAAAAGAAGAAAATAAACACATCAAATAAAAAAGATATCCTTGACTACCTCCAAAAACTCCGCTCCCAAATAAACACCATAGCGAAAGAAGAATATAAATTTGAAGGGGCCCAAAATCCGAATATTAACAAATACCTAAAGAGAATAGAGATATTGAATTCAGAGATAGAAAAAATAATTTAATTACTTTACTTTTTCCTTCTTTACTGTTTTTTGTTTTTTATCTTCAACAGGAACTTTTTCTGATTTCTCAGATCGTCTTTTTGGGAGTGATTTTTCTGTCTTTTTTTTCGATTTTGTCTCCCAAACGGCAATCCCTAATTTCTTGAATTCTTTAGCGATATCTGCATGAGATGCACCTTTTTTCAAATTCAACACCTCAGGAAGTGGTTCTAAATGGAGAATGTTACATTTTCTCCTTCTAACATCCCCGTCAATTAGAACAAAATTATTCTCTAGCGTATCGACAACAACACACATTCTGCCAGCATCCCTACCAGCTACTTTCACACATAACCTACCAATTTCCATATTCTCCCCGCTCAAGGGTTCGTCGCCGAAATCCCAGGAGACTTATTTTTTTGATAATGAAAATATATTTCTGTACTTATTAACAATTGCTTCCCGCGAACATGCAGAGCAAAGCTTTCCACCATATGGTCGTTCAGGTCTTCTTTGTGATTTTGGAATTGCATGCATTTCGCTAGATGACGCTCGAGGAACGCCGTGCAATACAGCCCCACAGGCGGCACATTGGGCCTTGGAAGGCTTTCGCACCATATAATGGGTAACAACCTTACCACTAGGTATCCGTCTCTGGATACGCCTTAATGAGCGTGATTTTTGCCTTGCCTCAGATATTGTCATAGGTTCTTGAGAAAATGAATTCTTTAAATACCTTTCTACTTGGTATTTATAAACAAGATATCTATATAAAATATATATCTGTCTTTATAAATAACCAATGGAAAAAAGAAAATTATATATATTTATTTAATCAGAAATATATGTTCTGGAGTTGATGTTTTAAAGCCATGGAAGAAGACATAATATGTTCAGTTGTTGAAAATGTCGCAGGAGAGGATGTCCTGCCATTGGTTGACGTGCTGAAGGGTAAGAAGAACGTTTCTGAATTTACGCTGGCAGAAGAGCTTAAAGAGGAGATAAACACAATTCGAAACAAACTCTACCGGCTTTATGACTCAAATCTTGTTGAATTTACTAGGAAAAAGGATAAGAAAAAAGGCTGGTACATCTATTACTGGACGTTTGTTCCTTCCCGAATTCCTTTTATCATGAAAGAGCTTAAAAGAAAGGAATTGCAAAAACTTAAGGAAAAACTCAAACGAGAGCAGAATAGCAACTTTTTCGAATGTAAAAATAGGTGTATGCGACTCACATTTGATCAGGCAATAGATCATCAATTCAAATGCCCAGAGTGTGGTGAGTTGATGAATCAAGAGGACAATGCAACAAAAGTTCAGAATATAATCATAGAAATAGATGGACTTGAAAAAGATATCATTAAGGAATATCATATCACAGAACAAGAGATAACACACGATGGATTAGAAGGGCTTGAAGAAATAGAAGAGATTCCCCAAGTCAATATAAAACAAAATATACCTCTATATAAAAAAGAACAAAAAATAAAATTAGAGAAATCAAAGAAAGAAATCAGAAAACATAATAAAATAAAACCCAATCAAAAAATAAGAAACAAATCATCTAAAAAAATAAGAAAATAAACATCAAATCCAATCATATCTCTTCTTTATTTCTGAAATCAAGTAGTGTGGTTTGTAAATTCCCAATTCAGTTATGATTCCTGTAATCAATCTAGGGTGAACCTTCTCATATAGATAATTTGCCACTATGACCCCTTTTGGTGCATTATGCCAAAGTTCATTTACAGATTCAAAGTTTAAATCAGCATAATCCCTCAAAACAGAAGGATTAAATTTTAGTGCAGGCATGCAAATATACACAGGAACTGAATATCTTTCGGCAATCTCACTAATCAATTCCGAACCAGTTGCACAATAAATTTGACCTTCTCCTGAAATAGTATCCGCTCCCAATAACACCAAGTCCGACTTTTTTAATGCAATTCTAATTGCAGCATCAGGATAGTAAATCACAGGTATATTTTGTTTGGCCAATTCAGTGGCCATTTTTTTCCCATTTAATGTTGGTCGTGCTTCCGCAATATGAACTTCAAAATTAGTTCCTTCTTTCTTCGCCTTGAAAAGCAAAGCCATGACGGACTCAGAATAATTATATGTGAAAATACACATACCTCTCTTTATTTTTTTATAGCCATATTCTGCTATATATCTATGGACTTTTTTTAGGTAACTTAAGACAAGTTTTGCCCTATGGGACACTGTTGATTTTATATCCGTTGCAGACATTGATTTTTTGATGCCATTAAAAATAAACGAGACATTATTTTTCATTAATGGTTCCGTCTTGATCTCTGAGAAAAAAACATCCTTCAAATTATTTAGTTTTTGCAATAGTGATGTTGAATTTTTCTCGTGAGAACTTTCAACAAAATCATTCAGCAAATAAACAACAGATCGAGCCAGTGGAAGTGATTGCTGGTTCCTCAATTTTCGGATGTCGACCGAATATGCACGAGATTTCATAGGATATCAAAAAAATTACTTTCTTTTGCCACGTATTGAAGCAAGCCGTCTTTGAATAGTTTGCTCTTCCTTATCGATACGATCCTCGTCCTTCACGATAGCCATTGCTATCCGCTCTATATTATAATCAATCTTCAATAATCTTCTCTCAAGAAGAACCAAAAACCTTAAACTATAAACAATAGCTGCCAATGTAGCTACGATGATTGCAAGAACTATGCCATCAAAACTTAATGCCATATAGTCACCTCTTAAGTACGAAAGAGAAAGGGTATTTATAAAGGTTTCTTTAATGACTAGAATAAATATTACCAATTGCACTTACTTTTATGTGTTTGGTATCGCTATCTAATTTTTATTTTTTAATTTGTAAAAAATTACATATTAAGAAGAGTTGTGTGATAAAAAAGAAAAGAACTGTTTTTGATTTATTTTTTAGTTCTTTTTAACTACTTTCACAAGATCTGCTACATTCCACAGCAAATCAAATTGTGATTGTAGTGCTTTTGCAAAATAAGGTGTATTGATCCACACACCAGAATCATATGTTGGATGGACTTCGGTGTCGTCAAGAAGCATAAATGTTACTTCCTTACCATCAACAATACAATATCGTGCATTGACATCCTGAATATTCTTTACATCTGCAATACCTTTCAAAGAGACAACAATAGATGATACACTTTCATCGATTGGTGATGCAATTCGTATTTTAATTCCTTTATCAGATAATTTCTTGAAAACAACCTTGAAGACATCATATTTTCGTATTAAACCCTCTTTGGTTGTGAATATACATACAGATTGTGTCGCTTGTTTCATGCAAGCTTCTAAATGATTGTATAAATTATTTCTTCCTTTAATAACACCAGTCAAATCTGTAGGTTCTATTAATTCTATACCATTTTTATGCAATAATTTTAATTCATCAAGTAATGGAGAATCATTTAATTCATCTAAAGAATCTAATTGCGATTTTGATTCTTCCTCTATTTTCTTCTTAACTCTATTCACTATCTCATCAGGTGATACTGCAATATATTTTATTGGTTTTCCTAATTTCATTATAATAAATCCTTTCTTTTCTAGTGATTCAAGAACATCATATGATCTGGATCGTGGAACATTGGCAATGTCAGAAAGTTCTCCTGCAGTCGAAACGCCTCTTGACAGCAGTGCTGTCCATAACTTACTTTCATAAGTATTTAGCCCAAAATCCTTTAATTTTTTCAAAAAATCTTTTCGTACAATCATTATTTTTTCCCCTATATTGTTGTTTGTCTCCACCCCTATAAAGGAAATTATGATTTTTTAAATAATAATTTCAGAACCCTTAACATAAAACTAATATATAAACCTTGTCTTTTTTGTTACTATAAAATAGCAAAAACTACAGATAGACCCTCTCATTTCCTATGGAATTGACTTATTATCATATATTAAGCCTTAATAGGTAGTTTTGATTTTTTGATTTTTGATTGAATTTTATTATTATATTATTATTTTCTATATAGAAGATATATAATAATAGAGTATATTTTCAATAAGAAAAGTAAAAAATAGTTTTATTTATATATAGGTTAAAATTTATTTATAAATAAATTTAATTTTTTATGAAATATAAGTTATTTTAATTTATTTTCCATAGGAAATGGTGGGGTGAGTCAATATATTGTTAAATATATATATTCGACCGCTACTGCCTTTATACTACAAAAAGAATAATTTTATATACCTTCATTTCTCTTGGAACTTTTGGTTATTATGAAAGATGGTAAGATAAAAGGTTTTTTTGAAAATTTCCTAAAGAAGAATTTTTTATTTAATGATAAAATTGCATTACAAGCAAACTACAATCCCGATTCAATTCCACATAGGGATCAGCAATTAGAGCAAATTGCAGGGATTTTAGGATCTGCTTTATTATATCAAAAACCTTCAAATTTGTTTATTTATGGTAAAACAGGGACAGGAAAGACGTTAAGTGTTCGTTATGTTACAAATGATTTAATGAGTCTTGCAAAAGAAAAAAATATTAATTTATATGTTTTATATGTCAATTGTAAGCTCAAAAAAATTGCAGATACTGAATATAGGTTGATTGCGGAATTAATACATTTAATGGAAGGGCATGTTCCATCCACTGGACTGCCAACAGAAGAAGTCTATAAAATATTCACCCATATTGTTGACAATAAAAAGCAATTAATTATTCTTATTTTGGATGAGATAGATCAGCTTGTCGAAAGAACAGGAGATGAAATTCTTTATTCTTTGACACGAATGAATTCGGAATTAAAAAATGCACAAATATCTTTGATTGGCATTTCAAATAATCTTGTATTTACAGATAATCTTGATCCTCGGGTTAAAAGCTCTCTTTCTGAAGAGGAAATCGTCTTTCCTCCTTATAATGCTCTCCAGTTACAAGATATCTTGAATCAAAGAGCAAAAATAGCGTTTAAGCCAGATGTAATTGAAATGGGTGTTATTGAAAAATGTGCAGCTTATGCGGCTAGAGAACATGGTGATGCAAGGCGAGCTCTTGAGCTTTTAAGGGTATCTGGAGAAATTGCCGAACGCAATGATGAGGATAAAGTTAAAATAAAACATATAGATGAGGCCGAGGATAAAATAGAAAAAGATAGGGTTTTGGACATTATCTCGACACAACCAAAGCAGCATCAGGCAATTTTATATTCAATTATGGTTTTATGGGATTCAATTAATAAGAAAAATGACGAAGGAGAATCTTTATTTACTGGTGATATATATGAATTATACAAGAAACTTTGTTCAGAAATTCAGATACGGCCATTAACACAAAGGCGCGTTTCTGATATAATATCTGAGCTTGATATGTTAGGCATCATTAATGGCAAAGTTGTTTCAAAAGGCAGATATGGAAGGACCAGAAAAATATCCCTTGCCATTAATAAATTAACAAAAGATAACGCAAAAGAGATATTAGAGAAAAGCTTTAGGTTCAATAAACAAGGATAAATCATCAAATTCACGTACGCACGTACATAAATGATGATTTTTACCCAATGGAAGCAATAGAACAAAAAAAGAGGAACGTTGTAAGGTTTTTGCTCGACAGTAATGTTTTGATTGAGCCAGATTTTCTCGAAGAGTTGAATTCAATAAAGGAGCCTTCCAAAATCTCGGAACTAGTCAACAAGAAATTACTACAAATAAAAATTAGCGAGGAAGATAAGGCTCAAATATTTGATACAAACAAACAAAAAATAACTAGAAATGGCATTGTGAAGATAGTTTTTTCTTACAAAAACATACCAAAGAAAAATACAGCACAAGACTTCTTCAATTACTTCAATGCAAGGTATACAGCAATCAAGAAAATTCTTCAGCAAAGAACACAGCTAGAGAATACAATATCAATCGGTCGCCTCAAGGGAAAATCAGAGAAGGAGCAGACGGCAATTATAGGGATGGTTTCAGAGAAGGAAGACACAAAGAACGGGATAATGATTACTGTTGAGGACCCAACGGGCGCAATTAAGGTTTTCTTTAGTAGGACAAAACTAGACCTAACAAATAAGGCAAAAGACGTGGTCCATGATGAGGTCATAGGAATAACAGGTGTGACCGGAAAAAACATAGTATTTGCGAATGATTTGTTTTTTCCGGACATACCAATAACAAAAGAAATGAAGCGTTCGCTAGAGGACGAATATGTTGTCTTTATATCTGATGTTCATGTCGGTTCGACTCTTTTCTTGGAAGATGAATTTCTTCGTTTTATAAAATGGATTTCAGGAGAAGTTGGTAATGATGCGCAACGTGCCATAGCATCAAAAGTAAAGTATCTATTCGTCACAGGAGATTGTGTTGATGGAATTTCTGTGTATCCAACGCAGAAGTCAGAACTGAACTTATTCACTTATAAAGACCAGTATAAAAAATTCGCCGAGTATATGAAACTCATACCACAAGACATACAAATAATTATCTGCCCAGGTAATCATGACATGGTACCTTTGGCTGAGCCACAAACGATCCTTCCAAAAGAATATTGTGAGGACCTTTATTCCTTGCCAAATGTAACTATGGTGAGCAATCCGGCAATTGTTAACATAGGAAGCAGAACAGGATTCCCAGGATTTGATGTTCTTATGTATCATGGATATTCATACAATTACTACGCAGATGTCGTTGAAAACATACGAACACAGAAGCCAAACATCAGCGAACGTGCTGACTTGGTCATGAAGTTCTTGTTGCAAAAACGCCATCTTGCTCCAACATACCATGGGAATCCTCATCTTATGACTGATGTTGATTATTTGATGATTGAAAAAATTCCAGACATTATTGTTTCAGGTGATGTTCATCGTTCTGCTGTTTTCTCATATAAGCACGTGATTACAGGAATCATAGGGAGTTGTTTTCAGGCTCGAACAGCATTCCAGGATAAAGTAGGTCATGTTCCTGATCCGGGACGTGTTCCTATAATGAATTTAAAGACAAGAGAAGTGAAGGTTTTGAACTTCAGCCAGGAAGGAAAATGACAACAATACCAGGAACAAGCAAAGCAATGCAGGATTATTTTGATGTGCTCGAATCTGAGACAGAAAGAGCATATGTCGCTGCCCGAGCTGCCCGAGAACAAGGATATGATCCAGAACCAAAAGTTGACATTCCCCTTGCAAGAAACATGGCAGAGCGTGTAGAAGGCTTGATTTCTGCGGTTGCTCCGCAACTCATCGGAAAGGGGGTACCACAACGAATTCATGAACTTGAACAAAAACATAAACCTCTTTCATGGGAGGTTGCCCTATTAATTGCTGAAGAAGTTGCAAGGGAGAAATTCTGCAAATTTAAAGATGTGCGTGAGGCAATGGAAGTAGGAATAAGAACAGGGTTTGCGTATCATACTGTGGGTATTGTTTCCGCTCCTTTGGAGGGATTTGTTGAACTACAAATAAAGAAGAGAAGGGATGGAAAAGAATATCTTGCGATGAGTTACGCTGGACCAATAAGAGGAGCAGGAGGAACAGCGGCGGCGTTTTCAGTTGTTTTGGCAGATTATATACGAAAGACTATGGGATATGAAACATATGATCCTGATGAAAAGGAAGTTAAAAGGTTTTTTACAGAATTAGAAGATTATCATGAACGAGTTACAAATCTCCAATACAGTCCAAGTGAAAAGGAAATAAAATATCTTGCGCAAAACCTTCCTGTAGAGATAACTGGCGATCCAACAGAGAAGATAGAGGTGAGCAACTACAAAGATCTACCAAGAATTCCGACGAACAAGATACGCGGCGGTGTCGCACTGGTTATTTCTATGGTTGCTCTCAAGGCTCCGAAGATCTGGGTGGAACTTCAGAAATGGGGTAAGACATTTGGAATTGATTGGAATTTTCTTGATGGATTCTTAAAAATCCAAAAGGAAGCAAAATCGAAAGGAGAAAAGAAAGATAAATCCATTCAGAATGAGAAACCAAAAATCCTTCCAGACAACACATTCATAGTTGATTTAGTTGGTGGAAGGCCTGTTCTTACGCATCCACTAGCTCATGGAGGATTTCGCTTGCGTTACGGACGTTCAAGAATAAGTGGTTACTCAGCTGCATCGATACATCCATCAACGATGATAGTTTTGGATAATTACGTAGCAACAGGAACTCAATTAAAAGTTGAAAGGCCCGGAAAAGCAGCTGCTATCTCTCCATGTGACACAATCGAAGGGCCAATTGTTTTGCTTGATGATGGCCGTGTCCTTCGCCTCGATTCGATTGAAGAAGCCAAATTAGTAAATCCCCATGTGAACGAGATTCTCTATTTGGGTGATATTTTATTCTCGTATGGAGATTTCTTTGACAGAAATCATCCTTTAATTCCTTCTGGATATTGTGAAGAATGGTATGTCCAGGAGGTTGAGAAGGCAATTGTTAATATGTTCGGTGCATTGGATGTCGAGAAAGTTTCTGGATTTGTCGATATCGCTTCCGATGATATTGGCTTCTTCTTGAAAAATCCCTTAAACACACGATTGTCAGGCAGAGCAGCCATTTCTCTCTCAGAAAAGTTAGATGTTCCCATTCATCCCAGATTCACATATCATTGGATAACACTAACTACTGCAAATATTTTTGAGCTGTATGATGTCTTGTCGGATTCTCACATAGAAACAAATGATGGAAGAATACAAAAACTAATCATTCCTTTCAGGAAAGACAGCAAAATAAAGAGGTATCTTGAATTGATTGGAATACCACATTATCTTGCAACGGAAGACATTATTATTGAAAAGGACGATGCTGAAGTGTTTCTCAGAACACTAGGAATACATTACAACGAAATTACATTGCATGAAGCAATTCATTCTCTCAAGGCAAGATTACATGATGATTTAGACAAACCAATTTTGCATTTTTTGGAATCAGCATCTGGGTTGAAGATACGTGACAAATCCGGAACATTCATCGGTGCACGAATGGGACGTCCCGAAAAAGCAAAGATGCGAAAATTAATTGGGGCGCCCCATGTTCTTTTCCCTGTGGGTGACGAGGGAGGACGAATGCGGTCGTTCCAGTCGGCTCTGGCAGTAGGAAAGATAAATGGGGATTTTACGCTGCGGTTTTGTCCGAAATGCAAGAAGGATTCGGTCCTTAATGTCTGTGATGTATGTGGAACGAAGAATGAAAAAAGATTCTTTTGCCAAGCATGCGGCATACAAACGACGCAAGATTGCCCGCAACACGGAAAAAATAGAACCCATATGCAGACCGAAATAGACTTTACTAGTATGTATGATAACATTCTCAAGATGCTTAACGTATCCAATGCCCCTGATTTGATAAAAGGCGTAAAAGGAACGTCAAACAAGGATCATATTCCTGAGCACTTTGCAAAAGGG
Source organism: uncultured Candidatus Woesearchaeota archaeon (assembly GCA_963835585.1). Lineage (GTDB taxonomy): Archaea > Nanobdellota > Nanobdellia > Woesearchaeales > UBA10107 > UBA10107. Next base: position 12,604 of record CAWIGF010000003.1, on the reverse strand, counting down.
GTCCTTCGCGCTCAACATGATGTTGCGGTGAATAAAGATGGAACTACGCGATATGATATGTCAGAGATTCCTTTGACTCATTTTAAATTAAAAGAAATAGGGACCTCTATCGAAAAGATAAAACAACTCGGATATATCAATGATATTTATGGAAATGAAATTTCCAATGTTGAGCAAATCATTGAATTGAAGCCACAAGATTTGATACTTCCCGCAGGGCATGACACAATGGATTCACCAGCTACGGATGTGCTTGTGAATGTTGCAAAGTTTATAGATGATTTATTGGTAAAATTTTATAGATTACAACCATACTACAATGTTCGGAATTATTCTGATTTGGTCGGCCATCTCGTCATAGGCCTTGCTCCGCATATTTCCGCAGGAACTATTGGGAGGATAATTGGGTTTTCTAATACAGCGGGCATGCTATCGCATCCATTGTACCATGCAGCAATGCGACGTGATTGCGACGGAGATGAGGCATGCGTTATGTTATTGATGGACGCATTGCTTAATTTTTCACGACAGTTTCTTCCTGACAATAGAGGAGGAAGAACTATGGATGCTCCATTGGTTCTTACAGCAATCCTGAATCCATCAGAAGTTGATGACATGGTGCACAAATTGGATGTTGTCTGGAAATATCCATTAGAATTTTATGAAGCAGCACAACTCATTTCCCCACCAAGCTCGATTAAAATAGACATGCTCGGCATGTTTTTGGGAACGTCAAAGCAGAGCGAAGGAATTGGGTTTACCCACGATACATCAAATATAAATGACGGAGTCCACTGTTCTGCATACAAGACATTGCCAACCATTGTCGACAAAGTAAAAGGGCAGATGGAACTTGCGCGAAAAATACGTGCCGTTGACATGTCAGACGTTGCTCGATTGGTAATTGAGAAGCATTTCCTTAAGGATACGCGAGGTAATCTAAGAAAATTTTCACTGCAAAAATTCAGATGCTCAAACTGTAATGAGATTTACAGAAGACCCCCTTTGGTAGGAAAATGCACCAAATGCGGTGGACGGCTAATTTTTACAATCTCAGAGGGATCTATTATAAAGTACCTTGATACATCAATATCGCTTGCTGAATCCTATGGCTGCGATGATTATCTCAAGGATAGTCTTTATCTCATAAAATTCAGACTAGATAGCATGTTCGGAAGAGACAAAGAAAAGCAGACTGGTTTGCAAGCTTGGTTTGGTTAGATTAAGAAAACCAATATCACAATAAAAAATAAAATTAATGTTATATTTTTTTCAAAATCAGACCATATTGGAAGAAACCCTTTGAACTTAATTCTAGATGGATATAAATAGTATTTTATATCTATGTCAAGCCAATCTATTAGTAAATGAAGCAAGTATGCAATTCCAAATTCTATCGCCCCGAAATTAAACAAGTAAGCAATGGCTGTAAAAACAAGCAATACAAGAAGCGAGTGCATGAACGGCGTTTTGTATTCTAATTTATATTTTTTCTCGTATTTCATGCTTTGTATTATTCTCTGGAAGCCCCATAGACGGTTCCTGATTATGACGTAAATGTGGTCGATATCAGGCAATATTGAACCAAGAATGAAAGCAAAATAATTCCCAAATAATTTTCCAAGAACAATTCCTAGTAACAAATGGACAAATATCACGATATATCTGATGTTCCCTGATAGTAGGGTATTCCAGATATCTTCTTTATCATTGATTCATCAATGATTCCCTCTTCAAGTGCAAGCTTTATTGAATGTTCCCCAACTATATTTACTCCATATGCATTCCTTATCAAATCACCAACTTCATCAGGTGTCTTTAACTCTCCTTTATAATAGCTAGAATTCAAGTCGAGCTGCAAATCACCTTCTTCTACTTTCTGACCAATTAGTTCTTTATCTACTACAGCAACAATGACCCCATTTTTAGTTTCATGTGTTTTTACAATCATTTTATTCTTTTACTATTCTTTTAGCACCGCATGCCTGACAGGTAATGAATAAGAATCCACCTTCTTTTTTTAATTTTGTGTCTGGTTTGCTACATTCTGGGCAAATGACGTATTTATTCACATATTCCTTTAATTTATCATTGATTCTAGAAGCAGAAATTTTAGTTCCAAGGACCAAGAATTGTTTTTTGACATCTCCCGGTGTTGCTAGTTCTTTCAGAAGGAATTTTACGACATGTGCAATAGGCCTTCGTAGTTTTTCGACAATTTCATTGATGTTGCTGATTATAGTTTTGTTTCCTTGAATATGTCCCTTGACTTTTGGTACCTCAAATCTCGATGTTTCAATAACTATTTCTGGCAGTTCCTTCATCCCTTGTTTCAACATTGTGTCATAATCCATACTATTTCTGGAATTATGCTGTTATTTAAAGGCTTTGGGTTTTCTTTTTGTCGAAAGCTTTAAATAAGATGTTTATGTGTTTTATATATCATGGTTTTTGAATCCTTGGTTGGTCCTAGGACTGCTGAAAAACATCCTTGGGAGCTATTTTTTTTCGGTTTCCTTTTTGTTTCTTTGGCGATAGCACTTAGTCTATGGATTTTTAAGGATAATGCTGGACTTGTTTCGGTGTTTTTAACAGTTCTATTTTGCATTCCGCTGCTATATCGTGCCTTCCTTGTTGAAGAAGAGAAAATAGATTACATGCCTGAAGAAAGATCCTTGTTAAGAGAACACTCAAGGGTAATATCACTCTTCCTCTTCCTTTTTCTTGGAATTTCTCTGGGATTCACAGTATGGTATGTAATTTTGCCCCAAGAAATAAGCCAATCTGTATTTTCCGTCCAGATAAATACTATCCTTAATATCAATGGCAGTGCAACAGGGAGTATTGGATTGTTTTCAAACATATTCTTCAACAATCTTAAGGTATTGACATTTTGTTTGCTTTTCTCATTCATTTTTGGAGCGGGTTCGATTTTTATCCTGACATGGAATGCATCTGTAATTGCCGTTGCCATGGGCGGACTCATGAGAACATATATGTCCGGATCAGTTGCGGGCCCTATTATTTCAAGCCTCGGCGGATATTCCAGTGCCGTGTTGAGATATTTTATCCATGGTGTACCTGAGATCATGGCTTATTTCGTCGCCGCTCTCGCAGGCGGAATTATCTCAGTCGCAATAACACGAAAAGACATCACGACCAAGAATTTCCAAAAAATAGCATTTGACACATCAAATCTCATTTTGATGTCGATAGCATTATTATTTATTGCAGGATTAATTGAGGCATACATTACGCCATTCTTTTATTAATCCAAAACTTTTAATCGTCCTGGCTTAATTTCGAATACATCACCTTCTAACAAAAGCGTTCCAATGTATTTTTCATCATGGAACTCATTTAATATTTCTTCATAAGAAGCACCCGATCCATCATCAAGGTCTCTTATTTTATTTAGAATCTTTTCTCTTTGGGATTGTGGCTCATCCTTGACAACTTCTTTTTTTGTCTCATCGATTTCCTTATTATCAGTCTCCATGTGTTGAAGCATTCTTTTCTTCCATAGTATGTTCCATTTTGTGTTTATATTCTTCTTAATTATTTCTGGAGATAAGTATATTTCTTGGCCGTACTGTCTAATTCTCCCGATAAGCAGAACAACATCTCCTATCTTAACATCAAAAGGTTTGTCAAAATTACGGACTGTTATCTTTCCAGAACCATCGTCAAAAATAAGTGTTTGGACATTATTCTTTAGTGAGCTATCTATTATAGTACCGATTATATTAACACGTGAGACCTGCTTTCCTCCTATCTCTATGTGATTCGGAATCCATCCTTCTTCTTTTATTAATTTTCCTTCCAGAATGTCCTTTATTTGAACAATGTATGCAGTCTGTCGTGGTTGTATTGCCTGTGGGGGGTCACTCATGATTATGATTTATGCAACGCGTGCTATGAATCCAGGTCGCGGTTCGTATAGTTCTCCTTCACGTTTCAATTTCTCTATGAACTCATCGGCCTGCGACTCCTCTATGCCTCTGTCTTTGGCCAGTTTTATTATTTCCTCGATTGGTATTGTTTTTCCGAGTTGTGATTCCAATTCCGATATTATCTCTTTCATTGTGTGGAATTTGTTTCTTTGCGATGTAGTTATTCCTGTGGTGATCCTGTCAATATCTATCTTTCCTGTTTCTGGATCGATTCCTATTGTCGTAAGGCAATAATGAAGAAGTTCAACAGCCTTTTCGGCATCTTGTTTTTCGACCACTTTGCTAAGTCTCAAACGTGCTGACGCTTCTGAAAGCCTTACTAATGCTTCTAATTGTCTTGCAGAAATGGGGACTGATTTGTATGAACCTTCATTCTCTCCCGATGATCTCATTTTCATGTAATAACTTTTGATTTCTTTAACTGCTTCATCGCTTAATATTGGTATTATTCTTTTGGCAATGGCGATGTACTTCCTCAATAGGTCTTTTGGTATTTCATGCTCTGTTATTTCTTTCTGATGAAGGCCTAGGACAAAGCTTGCCAATTTCTCGTCTTTTTCCACGTCCGGCATATCTTTTATTGGGAATATGAGGTCAAATCTGTTGATTAATGTATTAGGCAAATCTATTTGTTTCGGAATTGGTTCGAACGGATCGAATCTTCCCATTTTCGGGTTTGCAGCTGCAAGCAAAGTTGTTTCACATCGCAATGTTGCCTGTATGTTAGCTTTTGAGATGGAGACTGTTTGTTGTTCAAGTGCTTCATGCATAGCATCCCTATCTTCTTTCGTCATCTTGTCAAGCTCGTCAATGACACAAATTCCCTGATTTGCAAGAACCAGTGCACCAGCCTCCAAACTCCATCCACCAAGGAAATCATCCTTTACGACAGCAGCAGTGAGTCCAGCTCCAGATGCTCCTTTTCCCGAAACATATCTCGCTTTTGGAGCGACAACAGAAATTCTTTTTAATAACTGAGATTTTCCAGATCCCGGATCTCCAATTAACAAAACATGGATGTCCCCCCTTGTTGCAACTCCGTCTTTTCGCACCTGCCTAACTCCACCCAAAAGCTGCAACACTAACGCTTCTTTTATTTTTTCATGACCGTAAATGCTTGGCGCAATCGATTGTGTGAATTTCTCATGTACTCTTTTGTCTTTTGAAAGCCTTTCTATCTCTCTCATTTCTTCTTCAGATATTTTGAGGTCACTGAACTCTTCTTCTATGCTCTGAACGTAATTTGATTCAATAACTAGTTCAAATTTCGTAAGTTTTCCACCGTCTTTTGCAAGAATTGGAACTTCTTTCAGGATTCCAGTTATCCCTATTTTTGTACCTGGATTTGTTCTTCTATCCGTCAAAGGTGAAACAAGGTCTTTTTTGAGTAGTATGTTAATTCTTTTTGGCTGCTCCCCTCCCTCCAATTGTTCGGGAACCTCCTCCAAAACAATTCCTTGGGCATCCACAAGTTCCTTGCTTAATAGCCTGAATTTTCCTTTTCTTCCACAACCACAACTTGTCGGCTCCCTGAATTTTGAATCAAGTTGCAGTATGGGTATTATATTTCCACAACTAGGGCATTCGAATCTAGTGCTTGTTACCTGGGGTCTTACGTCAGTTTTTTGCCTTACTAATCCAACAACATAAAGAAGCTTTCCTATGTGCTTGCTTCGTATATTTCTTACCATAATTCTCTGAGTTTCAGGAAGATTATATACGCGCATTATGAAGTTAATGGGTTGCCGAGATGACGTGAAACTAGATACGGCAATCTCCGCTGCTTTCAGTACATTTTCCGGATCCTCAAGAAGAAGGGTCGCCAAATCAGGATCGAATTGGGAGAGCTTCGAAAAGTCTACGGGGAGAAAATCTTCGCCTTTTCTTATCTGTTCTGCTAGCTCAGTTCGATAATATGTATCAAAAAAATCTTCAAACTTCCTAACTTGTTCAGCAGCATCCATACAAATATGAATTGAAAAGAGTTTACTTTACTTTTTTCAAGTTCTCGATAAGCTGTCGTACTGCTATATTAACTTGCGCTTCGCTCTTTGTTCCAGTACAGACAATCTTTCCATTGCTGAACAACAAAAATGTGGCATTGAATGGCTTGTCGGTGTTCTTTGTTATTTTTACCTTATATACAAGTCCAGGGAACTGCTCAGGTTCGTATTCCGTATTATCAAGTTTCATCGCCAATGAATTTAAATTCAAATCCATGCCGACTGCACCAGATGCTACAATGTTCTGAATCGTGATTACAGGAACCACTGTTATCTTGACATTTATTTTTTCAAGGCTCTGTATGATCTTATCAATGCATTTTCGTACTTCATCAAGGGTTTTTGCCCCAGTGCAGACGATTTTTCCAGAACTAAATATCAATGCAGACGTCTTTGGTTCCTTTATTCTTATTACTAATCCTGGGAACTGTTCAGGATTGTACTCAGTATTGCTGAGTGTCGCTGCCATCTTCTCAAGTGGAATGTCGTGTTCCAGAGAAGAAGATACAACTATGTTCACAATTTTTATATCAAGTTTCTCTTCAGCCATTTAATTTCCCCCCATATACTTATTAATGACTTATAACATTTATAAAGAAGTATCTATTTATAAATACTACCATTTATAGATATAGATATCATACCGACAAATACCCCCTTGCTTCCTATGGAGTATTGTCCCTATAAGCCTTTAAAGGCCTAAATTCGAGGTTTTGATGATAAGGAACATAACAAAAAATTTTGTTTTGGCGAAGAGGAGCAATACGTGGTTTTATTATCTGGTACCTTCGACAACACGTATTGCTCGGTCCGGTTTCCGAAAAAAAAATTATCGCCGTTTACTGCACGCTGTTTATCGCCTGGGCAGGCGCCACAACAGTTACCTATGTGCTTTATACGCTGCTCGTCGCCCCTTTTATCTTTCTCGCCGCCGGAGATCTTGCCCATTCCCTGTGTGACAAGCGTTGGGGAAAAATTATCGTTATCGCGGTATTCGCACAGGTTCTGTTTTATACTCTTTTTATCAAGCGAAATTACATTTCGGACTATACCATAAAGGAAGCCGACTCATGGATACGGCAGAATTTACCGGAAGGCTCAACCATCGCGATACCCAAGAACGATACCTGGACGCCGTTTGTTATAAGGCGGCATTCGGGTTCTTTTAAAATTCTGGAAGGAGCGTCTTCCCAATCGTCGGCGATGAAAGCCGTAGCCGAACTTGGCAAAATCTACTCAAAAGCGGATTATGTGGTAATTTCGGAGCCTGAATATGTCCCCATAAAGGCGGCCCCCGCCGGGAAAATTCCCGGCGGAATATGCCGCGCTTGAGAAAATTTATTCCGGGACCAAAGAAGTGAAAAGGTTTGAGAAAGAACTCCCTTTTTACATCCTGCCTTTCAATTACGCCGCCATGAACCTGAACGTAAATTTCATAAACCCCCGAGATACAGCGTTCTCCAGGTTAACCCGGATCCTGCTGTCAAAAAGAATTTCCACCTAAAGAGATAAAAAAAATACAGAACCGGGCCCTTAGTTCGGCCCGTGTATTTTAGACTCACAAGCCGCGTCAGGACATAGCCGCGCTTACCTTAAGGGACGCTTTTTACCGCGTCGGTTACGGTCTTTATCTGCTCGTCGCTTAGTTCCGGGTACATTGGCAGCGAGAATACCGTGTCCTGCACCTTCTCGCAAACCGGAAATCGACTTTTTTAGCGCTGTGGTGCGCGTAGGCTTTCTCCAGTGCAGGGAGAGCGGGTAATTGTATCTGATTAGCTATGCCCTGTTCCGTCAAGTATTTTTGCGCGGTGTCGCGTTTGGCCTTGGAGTCAAAGCGGATGGTGTAATAATTGAAGGAGTATCTGCAATTGGGCCGTCAACCGGGGGTAACGCAGATTCCGTTCAGCGCGTCGGCGTACTTTTGTGCCACTTTCTTGTCCTCATTTCGGTCCATCTTTCCACATATTTCAGTTGCGCACGGAGAGTATGGCCGCCTACACGGTGTCCAGGCGCGAATTGAAGCCTTCCATCTCGTAGAGATAGCGCTCTTTGCTGCCGTGGTTCCTGAGGGCTTTTAGTTCTTCGTTGATTTTTCGTTGTTGGTGCTTACCATGCCGCCGTCGCCGAAAGCGCCAAGGTTTTTTGCCGGGAAAAAGCTGAAAGTGCCGCAGTCGCCTATGTTTCCCAGGTACTTCCAGTCCTTGCCTCCAGAGCTTATACTTGCCAGTGAAAGACTGCGCGCAGTCTTCAATTACTCTGAGATTATGTTTTTTCGCCAGCGCCATCAGGCCGTCCATGTCAGCCGGGTGGCCGTAAAGATGCACCGGAATTATGGCTTTTGTCTTTTTTGTTATCTTTTTTCAACGCACTTAAGGTCCAGTTGTAGGTGTCCGGCTCAATATCGGCAAATACCAGGCACGGCCCCGGCCTGACTGATGGTTTCAGTGGTGGCTATAAAGGTAAAAGGGGTGGTTATAACCTCGTCGCCCGGCTTTATGCCGCAGGCCAGTATGGCAAGCCTTATGGCGTCGGTGCCGCTTGCCACTCCCACCGGCGTATTTCGCGCCGATCTGGGCGGCGAATTCTTTTCTGAACTTGCCACTTCTTCGCCAAGTATGAAATTCGCTTTATTTAACACGTTCTTCACCGCTGTTTCAATTTCGTCCTTTATGGGGGGCTAGCCCGCCAGCATGTCAACCATCGGCACTTTCATTTGTATGCCTCCGTTGCTGAAGCTTCGTTAAACGCTATTGTATAAAAATAGTCGCAACGAGGCCAAACCTATGGTTGTGCCGTATCAAGGGCTATGCCCGTCAGGCAGCCAACACAAGATCTCTCGCCCGCTTTATCCCCGCCGCCGCGGGCATTTGATATAATTGTGGGAATCGAGCTATGGAATTTATACGCAGATCCCTTGAACATCTTGACGGCCTTTCGGCGCGGGAGCTGGCGCTTAAGGCGGTATCTGTTACCGCCACAGTCTGCCGCCGTGGTGATCGTAGCCGCTTCCCATCATGATGCGCGGCATCCTGGCGGATATCCCTTCCATCGACAAGCTCGACGAATACACTCCTTCGCTCACCACTTACGTTTACGACGTCAATAACGAGGTAATTGCCGAGTTTTCGGTCGAGAAGCGGGCCCTGCTGACGCTTACCAAGATCCCCGTGGACATGCAGAACGCGGTCATCGCCATCGAGGACGACCAGTTCTTCAAGCACTGGGGCATCTCGCCCGCGCGGCATAATGCGCGCCTTCGCCGACCTCCTGCCCGGCCGCGTCCCGCAGGGCGGCTCCACCATCACCATGCAGCTCTCCCGGCAGATTTTCCTGAGCCCGAGCGCAATTCGTGCGCAAGCTCCGGGAGATCCTGCTCGCCATCCAGATCGAGCGCAACTTCTCCAAGCCCGAGATCCTGCAGCTCTACCTCAACCAGGTCTATTTCGGGCAAGGGGCCTACGGGGTCCAGTCGGCCGCGCAAGCTTTATTTCGGCAAGGAGGTCGGCGAGATGACGCTGGCCGAATGCGCCCTTCTGGCCGGGCTCATCCAGTCGCCGGCGGCACTCCCCGTTCGTCAGCCCGGACCAGGCGAGCAGCGGCGCGCTGGTCCTTAAGCGCATGCTGGAGGAGAACTATTATAACCGCGCAGGAGATGGAGGAGGCGCCCCGAGCCGCCGTCCCGGCCGATCCAAGTCCACGCTGTTGCACAGCCAGGCCGCCCTATTTCGTGGAGCACGTGCGCAAGCACTGGAGCCGAATACGGCACAACGCGCTTCTGGCGGGGGGGCTTGAAGATCTACACCACCCTGGACCTCGGCCATGCAGAAGACCGGCGGAAGACGTCATGGAGAAGGGCCTCGCCGCTTTCGACGAGTCGGCGCGCAAGGAATGGGAGAAGAAAAAGGCCGAGGAGCCAGCCCGGACGCCGAGCCGGCGAGGTCTCCACCGCCCCGCCGCCCAAGACCAGGGCGCCTTCGTGCTTCTGGACGTCAAGACCGGCGCCATCCGCGCCATGGTGGGCGGCGGCGCGACTCCATGTTCAACCGCGCCGCAGGCCCGCCGCCAGCCCGGCTCCACCTTCAAGCCCTTCGTCTGGGCCGCGGCCCTGAGACGGGCTATGACGGCGGCCTCCCTCGTCGAGGACTCTCCGCTGGCCTATTACTACGACGGCCGCGACTGGCGGCTGCTGGAGGGCGCCACCGACCAGTACTCCATCAACCTGGCCACCCAGCCCTTCGCCGCAGTCCACGGATTTCAAGATCTGGGTCCCCAACAATTTCGACGGCAAATTCCTGGGCACCATCACCCTGCGCAAGGCCCTGGCCCTTCGCGCAACATCGCCTCCATCAACCTCATCACGCACGTCGGGCCCGCCCTGGTGGTGGAGATCGCGCATCGGGCCGGCATCCAGTCGGACCTGGAGGCGGTCCCCGCCCTAGGCCTGGGCGCCTCACGGTCAGCCCGCTGGAGATGGCCAGCGCCTTCGGCACTTTCGCCAACGGCGGCATCGCCGTGTGCCTTATACCGTGTAGCGGTGGAGGACGCATCAGGGCAAGCATGCTGGAGGAGCCACGTCCCCTCCGAAGAGAGGCCATGTCGCCCCAGCTGGCCTATCTGGTCACAACCTGCTCAAGGGCGTGGTGCAGCGACGGCACCGGCGCCTATGCCAGCCGGCTCAAGCGGCCCCTGGCGGGCAAGACCGGGACCAGCAAGGAACCAGCGATCTCTGGTTCATCGGCTACACGCCGGATCTGGTCGCGGCCGCCTGGATGGGCTACGACGATTTCGCCTCCATCGCTTCAAGGACTGGACCGGCGGCTCCACCGTGGTGCCCTGGTGGACGGAGGCAATGGAAACCGTGCTTAAAGACCAGCCCGTGAGGGACTTCCCGGTGCCGGAAGGCATAACTTTTGCCACCATCGACCCCGACACCGGCAAACTTGCCCTTCCCACCTGCAAGAAAAGGCTTTTGGAAGCCTTCATCAAAGACACCGAACCCAAAGAATTCTGCGACGCGGGGCATTAGAAGACTGGAGGACTCAAGGATTGGAGGATTAGCCATAAGGTTTATAAGACCTTAAAGGCCAGTCCTCCAGTCTTCCAATCCTCTAATCCTCAAACCGACTACGTTTTATATATGCGGGGGATTTTTGCGTTGGCCGCGGTGCGCCGCACATGCAGGGACACCGGCGTGCCCGCTTTGGCTTCGGGTATGTTTGTAACGTCAAGCAGGCTGTGGGCTATGCCGCACTTGCCCGCGAAGAAAGCTTTTTTCCCGTTTATCAGGCCCCAGTAGACAAAACCGGCGGTTATTTTTATCGAGCGCTCGGTCGGTTCCATGCTGAGCCCGTCCGAATAGCCCGCGGGTATTGTGGCTACGGTCATGTTTCTGGAGGCGGAATCGGCGCTTGAATAGCCGATGGATTCGCCTTTTTTGACTTTACGGATTGAAATTATCCTTGAATAAAACTTCCAGGGCCGGTCAAGGCCTTTTATGGGGGCGCCTTTCGCTTTTTCCCTGTAGACATCCGTGGGATAAATGCCGTAAATCAGGTTTCCTATGCGCACCATGTCGAACTGCCAGTGAGGCAAATCGCAAAGAAGCGAGCTGTTGGCGGCGTGCAGTTTGATTCCGGGAAAAAGTTTTCGCTTCCGCGCCAGCCCTTTAAAAACGGCCAGTTTTTTCTCGGCCTCGGTCATGTTTGTTCTGGGAGCGTATGCAAGGTGTGTGGAAAGAGCTACAGGGCGGACCTTTTAAACCGGATGCGGCTTTGATAAAGGCCCCGAATTCGCGCGGGTTTACTCCCCAGCGGCCGCAGGCCCGAGTCTATGTCCAGGTGGCAGGGGCAGGATTTGCTCCCCGCGCGCAGCGGTCAAGGGCTTTTATAAAAACAAGCGAGTCCGCCGTGGGGATAAGGCGGTTTTTTATTATTTCCGCCGCTTCTTCCGGAAGCGACGGAGCCAGCAGATTTATTTCCGCTTCCGGCAGCATTCCCTTAGAACAGCGCCTTCATCCGCGGTAAGCGTCCCAAGGCAGGCCGCGCCGTTTCAAGGGCCGCGCGCGATACCTCCTCCGCGCCGTGGCCGTAGCCGTCGGCTTTTACCACCGCCATAAGCTTACGCCCGGCCTCAAAACCCTTTTAACGGCGCGGACATTGTTCTTCAGAATCTTAAGGTTGATTTCTATCCATTTGAGCATAGTAAGAGGCTAGGCAAAATTATATCATTAACGTATGGAAGCGAAGGTGATCTCCGGTGTTCCTAATACCGGCGCCAGGGCGTGGCGCGTGCTTAAGGCTTATGAAAAAGCGCCCTCTTCCGTCCTTATTTCCGCCGCGCGCGAAGAAGACCTCTCGCTCTGGCTGAACGCTTTCAATTCCCTTTCCGGCCTGCTTGAAAAACTGCCGCCTTTGGATGCCCTGTGGGGCGGGGACCGCTCCCTGCGGGCCAGGGCTATGCGCGCGCTTTACTCGCCCGAGCCCGGCAAGAACTATTTCCACGTGGCCTCGCCGGAAGTCCTTGCCGAGCCGCTGATGAACGGCCTATGCGGCGCTCGGATTCTCCTTTAAACAGGGCTATTCCTACGCGCGCAGCGCGGCCATAGACTTGTTCATTAAAGCCGGCTATGAGCGCGTGTCTTTCGTGGAG